>NZ_JBZEEN010000002.1:0-417883 GCF_058309975.1 Flavobacterium sp. ST-158
ATTGGAGTGAGTTTTGCAGGACCAAAAGTGAATCCAAAAGCATTCGAATTGGATACTGAAATGTTTAAGGTTAAACCGCAAACTACAGTATTAATCATTATCACATTATTGATTATTGCTGCTTTATACGTGAAGTTCTGGTAATAGTCCATAAAGATTTTTCTTAATTGAAAAGTGCGAAATAATTTTATTGTTTCGCACTTTTTTTATGATAAACAAATATTTAATTTTGATAGTTAAGATTTTAAAATTGCAATATGTTTTTCTGGAATCACTAATTTTATTATATCTTGTACTGTTGAATTTACAGTAATTAGCAAAACATTTAAAATGATAATTTTGAAATATTTAAGCTTATTAATAACACTTTTTTTTTCGCCATTTATAGCCTTTTCTCAGGATTATTCGGTGCGATTTCTGGATGTGTCAGACGGCTTATCCAATAATTCAATTACTACTATTTATCAGGATAAGGAAGGATATATGTGGTTTGGAACCTATGATGGTTTGAATCGCTATGATGGTTATAATTTTAAAATTTTTAGAAATGAAATTAATAACCCTAATTCTATTTCTAACAATACAATTTATAGCTTAGAAGGCGATTCTAGTAGGAATATATGGATTGGAGGAAATAAAGGTGCAAGTGTTTACGATAAAACTAAAGCTTTGTTTTATCCGGTTAAATATAAAGATAAAGATAAAGAAAATGCTACTCCCGTAGTTTTAAAAAATGTTGTACATCAAATAAAATCTGTTTCTGATGATTTGGTTTTACTGGCTACGCAAAATTCGGGTGTTGTAGTATTTGAAAAGAATACTTTTGTTGGGAAAACGATTTCAATATCAAATTTAAAAAATACGGTTCATTATGATGCTTTAGTTATTCAGAAGGATAATAAAGGAATTTCTTCTTGGATATATGTTAGGAATATTGGGATTTGTAATTACAATTATAGTTCTAAAAAACTACAATTAATTGCGCCTTTATTACTGGATGTAAAATGCATGAAAATGGATACCGATAACAATCTCTGGATTGGTACAGATGAAGGAGTTTTTCTTTTTAATACTTCTACGTTATCAATTTCAGATAATTATTTTTTTAATAAATGTACTGTCACTAATATCCTGAGAGATAAAAAAAATAAATACTGGTTTGCAACTGATGGATGTGGTATTTATACATTAGATAGAAAAAATAAAAAAGCAATTCCTTATACTAAAAATGACAACCAGCAAATTATAAAAAGTAGTGCGGTTTGGAGTGTTTATGAAGATCATTCCGGAAATATATGGTTTGGAACTCTCAGAGGAGGAATCAGCATGCTTAGTGCTACACCAAAATATTTTAAAACAATAAAATATAGCGGAAATGATAAGAGTCTTGCTCAGAATTTTATTCTGTCAGGTTGTGAAGATATTAATCAAAATGTTTGGATAGGTACTGATGGTGCAGGTTTACGCTATTGGAATCGAAAAAACGATACTTATACGGTTTATAATACCAATTCAGCTCATGCCATTTCCAGTAATTTTATAACCAATGTAATTTGTGACAGTAATAATGAGGTTTGGTTATCAACATGGGCAGGAGGTGTAAATAAGATAGACCCTAAAACAAATTTAGTAAGCCATTATTCCTGTTATAATCCTTTTAGCAAACAAATCGAAAAAAACATTTGGTTGGTTTATGAAGATTCTCAAAAAAACCTTTGGGCTAGTGCCACAAATGAAGGCTGTTTGTATCTTTTTAATCGAAATAAAAATTCTTTTGAACTCTATGATAAAGCAATTACTAATTTACAATGTTTGACTCAAACGAGTGACGGAAAGCTTTGGGGAGGAGATTATACTTCTATTGTATGGATTGATAAGGTCAATAAAAAATATGGAAAAACAAATATTGGTTATCCGGTACGTTATATTCATGAAGATAGTAACAAACAACTTTGGGTAGCAACTCAGGAAGGTGGATTGTTATTATTTAATAGAGAAAACAACACTTTTAAAAGATTTACCACTGCAGATGGTTTGTCGTCTAATACTATTTTAAGAATTTTGGAAGACAAGAATGGCAATTTGTGGATGAGTACCTATAATGGTTTGAGTCGTTTGAATAGGAAAACAAAAACATTTAGAAATTTTTCTAAAAGTGATGGACTACAAAGTAATCAATTTAGTTTTAATGCAGGTTTTAAATTGTCTTCAGGTGAGTTTTTGTTTGGTGGAATTAATGGTTTCAATTTATTTTATCCAGAGATTATAAAAGATACAAAATCTAATTCTAAAATTGTTCTTTCTGATTTGAGTGTGAATAATGAACCCATTGAAACAAAACCAGATTTAATTTCAAAGTGGGATTCAAATGAAGATATAAATGAAATAAGATTACCTTATGATCAAACGACTTTGTCTATAGAGTTTGTAGCTTTAGATTATTCAAATTCAGATAAAATCAGTTATGCTTATTTTCTTGACGGCTGGGATGATCAGTGGAGTAATGTTGGACAAAATAGGAAGGCTAATTATCCTCATCTTTCCGAAGGAACTTATTTATTTAAGGTAAAAAAATCAAATTTTCAAGATAGTCAAAGTAAAGCAGAAACATTGCTTCGGATTGTTGTTTTACCGCCTTGGTATAGAACCTGGTGGGCTTATTTATTGTATTTGGTTATAGGAGGAACGGTTATTTATAATTATGTTCGGTACAATAAATACAAAGAACGATTGAAATATAAGATTAGAATTTCTGAATTAGAAAGAGAAAAAGAAAAGGAAATTGCTGAGAAGCAGAAGTCTATGTTTACTTATATTTCTCATGAATTTAGAACTCCTTTGTCACTTATTATTAACCCTTTGAAGAAGTTTATTAAAAAAGAAGAAGGTTCAAATGATTCTTCTAAAGGAGATTTGCAAATAGCTTATAGAAACGCCAGACGCTTACTAAGTCTTGTCGATCAGTTATTGCTTTTTCGTAAAGCTGAGAATGATGCAGATGTATTGAAACTTTCAGAAATTAATATGAATAATTTATGTGAGGAAGTTTTTCAATGTTTTGTTACTCAGGCTAAAGATAAAAATATTGATTATAGCATTGATATTCCAGAGCATGCAGTTGTTATTATCGGTGATTATGAAAAGTTAGAAATCTCATTGTTTAATTTAGTTTCAAATGCTTTTAAATATACACCAACAGGCGGAAAAATAGCTATCAAACAAACAGAAACCGAAAATGAAGTTTTTGTTTCCATAACAGATACGGGTTCAGGAATTGCTTCCAAAAACATTGAAGCTATTTTTGAAAAATTCAAACAATTAGATTCCAATGTTTCAATAAGCACTGGATTTGGTATTGGTCTTTATATTGTAAAGTATTTTATAGATAAGCATAAAGGAACAGTTTCTTGTGAAAGTGAAATAGGCAAAGGAAGTACGTTTACTTTGAAGTTATTAAAAGGACAAGATCATTTAGGGGATTTACCAATTAATCCAAATGTCGCTAAAATGAGTGAATTGGTTGAGGAACTTTTAATTGAAGATTTTGAAGAAAGAAATGCTTCAGTTACTTCTAATCCTAAAATAAATGAGGAAGGATTAAGTAAAGAAATGCTCACTGATAAAAAGTCGGTTTTAATAATTGATGATAATTTTGAAATTAGAAATTATTTGATAGAATTGTTTTCTAAAACACATTTGGTTTACAGTGCTGTAAATGGAAATGAAGGTTTGAAGCTGACTAAAAAACACATGCCTGATATTGTGATTTCTGATATTGCCATGGAAGTAATGGATGGTCTTGAATTGTGTAAAAAAATAAAAGAAAACGAACAGTTATCTCATATTCCTGTAATACTATTGACCGCTTCTAATAATCCCGAGATGCATTTACAGGGAATAACAGATGGTGCTGACGATTATATTACTAAACCATTTGATGACGATATTCTTCTTGCCCGAGTAAATACCTTATTAAGAAATAGAGGAAATTTAAGAAAGTATTTCTTAGACAGCATTACTCTTAAAGAGAATGAACATAAAGTTCCGGCTGAATACCAGGATTTCTTGAAAAAGTGTATTGATATTATAGAGGCTAATATAGACGATCGTGATTTTACAATAAAAACATTTGCTAGGGAAATGGGAATGAGTCATCGTAGTTTATATGCTAAAATAAAGATTGTTTCCGGGGAAACATTAAATGCTTTTATTCGCTCTATTAGATTAAGAAGAGCTGCTATGTTATTGCTTACCGAAAATGTAAATATTGCTCAGGCAAGCGCCCAGGTTGGTTTTGAAGATCAAAAATATTTCAGACAGCAGTTTGTTAAACTTTTTGGGATGACTCCATCTGCTTATGTCAAAAAATATAAAGATTCATTTAATAAAGATTTGAATGTAATTAGATAACTGTTTTTTTATTAAAAATAGAAGTTATTCCTTGTAATCCTAGTCTCGTTAATAATGAGATTAGGATTTTTTGTTTATTTCAAAAATATCTACCCTATAATTTAGTATTACATAAATAAATAAGAACTTTTTTTGTTAAATAACTATTTTTGGTCAATATGTCCTTATAGTTCGCGATTTCCCCCTTTATTTTTTTCGAATTTCCCCCCTATAATTAGTGTTATTTAATCATTTCTTTGCTTAGATGCTTATGATAATTTTATGATAATAGATTTCTATTAAGTTAAATTATTGTAAAAAAACAACAATTACTACACGCTAAATTATTAATCAAATACTAAAAGAATAAAGCTTATGAAAAGAATAAATCCTTAATGAATAAATAAAGAATTGATATAAAAATGATTTTGAATTACTATTAAAAACCAAACAAACTGTTTTTTTGAATTACTAAGAATAATTGAAAAAGTAGTTTTAAAAACTAAGACATATGAATAAACTTTCGTATTTATTTTTGTTAACTTTTTTTGTCATTCTATTTACCGGATGTCAAGAAGACTCGCTAAGTTTCCCATCATCAGATGATCCAACGGTTGCTGTATCTACAAATGAAATTTATGGTGCTCCAAACAGAAAATTTGAAATTAAAGCCGCTTTGGCAGATGATCTCGGATTGAAGAGTGTAAGAATTCAAATCCCAGAATTGAGTTTAGATAAAATGATCAATTTTGCAACAGATCCACTTTTAACAACTTATGATTTAAGTTATTTTTTCGAAGTTCCTGCTGATAGAGGTGTATCAGAAGCTTTTGCAATTAAGTTGACTATTACAGACGTTTCAGGTAATGAAGTAGATCAAAATATTAATTTACGTTTAGACGGAGAGTTTAGTGCTCCGGCTATTAGTATGATTACTCCTAAAGAGGGAGCTGTTATCTTATTATCTTCAAGTAATCAATTACCAGTAAATTTTGTTGTAAATGATGATTCCGGAATTGATTATGTTCAGGTAAAATGTGAAGCTTTAGGCATTGATGAGATGGTTCAGTTAGACGGAGCACCTCAATCATACACTTTCAATAAAACCTTTACTTTACCTGTAACTGCTGCGGAATATGTTTTAACCATTACTGCAAAAGATAAATTTGCAATTCCTAATATGGGAACACTAAATATTAATATTGTGGCTACTAATGAGTATCCGGCCATTTATTTATGTGATCAGCCTAAAGGAACTAATCTGACTACAGATGCTGTAGGTGTCCCAATGTATTTCCATGATAAAAATGGTCAAGACTTTGAATTTAAATATTATGCTGATTCAGATAATAAAGAAGTGTATTTCTTAGGTCAGGAATCTGATTTTGCACCACATTGCTTTGGATTAAATACTTCAGGAGAATTAATTGATGATGTTGCTTCTTCGCCTATAGTTTTACCTACTAAAGGATATTATAAAATAAAAGTTAATCCTAGTACATTGGTTTATTCGGTAACAAAATACACTCCTTCAAGTAAAGTTTGGGCTGATGTAGCTAATGGTTTATGGCATGATGATGAAGCTTTAAGAAGACCTTTTGTGAGTATTGCAGGTGCAGGGATTCAAGGAGCAAACTGGGATACTTGGAATGCTTGGGTTCAAACAAGTTTGCATTTAGCTAACAATCCAAACAATCCATATCAATTAGTAGGTGAATATACACTTACAGGAGAAATGGAAGGAACTTTTACAGGACAATGGTGGAGTCCATCTTGGAGATTAATTAAAAACGGTATAGCTACGATGTCACCAGGGGAAAATGGAAATGCTAAGTATCCGGCAGCACCAGGTGTTTACAAAGTAATTCTGGACACAGAATTAGAAAGGGCTTTTATCACTAAAAAATAGTTTGTTATAAACGTATAACATTAATAAATAAAATATCTTACATATGAAATATAAATATATAGGGTTACTAATAGCTGTATTATGCAGTGTAACAACCTTTGCACAAATAACAATAAAGGGAACTGTCAAGGACAAATCAGCTGTTGGTATTCCGGGTGTAAATGTTTTTGTTAAGGGTTCTCAAACTTCCGCTTCAACTGATTTGGACGGAAAATATGCTATTGTTGTACCTAACAAGGAGGCTCAAATTGAATTTTCTTTTATAGGTTTTGCAACTCAAACGATAATTGTAGGTCAAAAAACAACTATTGATGTTACTTTAAGTGAAGACAATCAAACTTTAGAAGAAGTTGTTGTAGTAGGTTATGCAACCGTAAAAAAGAAAGATGTTACCAGTTCTATTGCATCTGTAAAAGGAAAAGATTTGCAAACAATGACTGTGGGTAATGTTACTGAATCACTTCAAGGAAAAGTTGCTGGGGTTCAAATCACGGGTGCTGGTGGACCTGGTGCTCAACCTAGAGTATTGATTCGAGGAATATCTACTGTGAATTTAAGTACAGATCCACTTTATGTAGTTGATGGAATTCCTATGGGAACCAGTATTAATTTCTTAAGTAATAACGAAATTGAATCTATGGATGTACTTAAAGATGCATCTGCAAGTGCAATTTATGGTTCTCGTGCTTCTAATGGTGTTATTTTGATTACTACTAAAAAAGGAAAAGCTGGTAAAACTAAGTTTACTGTTGACATGAGTTCTGGTTTCCAAATTATGAATAATCCTTATAATATGGCTAATGCTGAGAATTATGCATCTATCATGAATACAGCTTATACTAATTCAGGATATTCAGAATATTTACCAAATGCAGAACAATACAGAGGAAAAACAACTGATTGGTGGAAAGCTGGAATCAATAAAGGTTCTGAGGTAACTAATGCTTCTATAGGAGTAAGTGGTGGTTCTGAGAAAAATACCTATGCAATAAGTTTAAATTATTATAATTCCGATTCTTTTTATAAAATAGGAGGTTGGAAAAGAATTACTTCAAGAATTGCTAATGATTTTAAATTTACCGATAAATTTTCAGCAGGTGTAACTTTAAATCCACGTTACGAAACCTGGGGAGCACCAGGGAACTGGGCTGATTTTGTTAAGATTGATCCAATTACGCCAATCTATAAACCAGCCGATCAGTTAAACGGAACTGAAAATGAATACAGTATTTACGCTCGTTCTCCATCGTATGTTTGGAATCCGGTTGCAGCTGTAAAAAGATACGATGATTATAGTGATTTATATAATTTAAATTCGAATGCATATTTGCAATATGAACCAGTAAAAGGATTAATTATCCGTACGCAGGGATCTATTGAGTTTGGAAATAAAATTCAAAATATATTCAGACCAGATTTTGTGATTGATGCAGCACATGAAAAAGCTGAAATTAATAGTGTAGAAAGAAAAGCAACTACCAATGTAGATTGGACATGGCAATCTACTGCAACTTATTCCAGAACATTTGCCGAAAAACATAATGTAAGTTTGATGGGAGGTCTTACAATGGAAAATTATGATTCATCAGATGTTTGGGGTTATGGTGAAGGTGTGCCTAATAATTCTCAATCAATGAGAGAAGTAAGTGCAGCTACTAAAAACCGTAATAGTAGTGGAACATCTTGGTCTAGTTCTTTAATGTCTTACATCTCACGTCTTTCTTATAATTTTGATAGTAAATACTATTTAACAGCTTCATTTAGACGAGATGGTTCTTCTAAGTTTATGGCTAATAATAAATGGGCTAATTTCCCGGCGGCTTCTGCTTCCTGGAGAATTTCAAATGAAGATTTTATGGCTGATGCTAGTTCAGTAGTTAATAATTTAACTTTCAGAGCTGGTTGGGGTAGAGTAGGGAATCAAAATTTACCAGCGGCAGTTTATCAGTCTAATATTGGACAAGGGTATTATGTTATCGATGGTAATGTGGTTGATACTTCTTATCCTTCAACTATGGCTAATCAGGATATTCGTTGGGAAATGGTAGAAGATGTAAATTTTGGTCTTGATTTTGGACTTTGGAAAAACAAAATTTCAGGAACCTTAGAATACTACCAAAAAACAACAAAAGATATGTTGTTCCTAAAACAATTTCCTACTTATAGTGGTTTTCCTGCTAATGCAACTATTTGGACAAATGTGGGTTCTATGCGTTCAAACGGAATTGATTTGCTTTTGTCTTATAAAGATAAAAAAGGTGATTTCTCTTATGGTGCTGATGTAACTTTTACCACTGTGAATGTAAAAATGGTTGCTCTATCTGCTAAGGATGAAAAGTTATACGGAGCAAGTAATAGAACATTAACTGTAGATGGTGATGAACCAGGGTATTTTTATGGGTATGTAGCGGATGGTTTGTTCCAAAATCAGACTGAATTAAATGCGCATACAGATGAGCATGGAACTAAATTACAACCTTATGCTCAAGTGGGAGATATTCGTTTTAAAGATGTAAATGGTGATGGTAAATTAGACGATAAAGACCGTACAAAAATTGGTTCTCCGTGGGCAGATTTTAATGTTGGTTTGAATTTGAATTTTGCTTACAAAAATTTCGATTTAGTAGCTAATTTCTATTCTAGTATCGGAAATGATTTGGTGAACCAAAATATTTCTGATTTATATAATGGAGCAAGTTTAACAAACAAAGTAAATGGTTTAGATAAAAAAGCTTGGCATGGAGAAGGAACGTCTAATTACATTCCCCGACTTTCTAAAGATGATAACAATGAGAACTTTACAAAATTTTCGTCTTTATATGTAGAAGACGGTTCTTTTGTACGCATGAAAAACCTTCAATTAGGTTATTCTTTCTACAATAAATTTGGATTGGATAAATTAAGATTATCTCTATCAGGTCAAAATTTATGGACATGGACCAAATATTCAGGGGTAGATCCTGAAGTTGGAGGTAGTGTTTTAGGTTCAGGATTTGGAGGATGGAATTACCCGGTTCAACCAACAATTTTGATGGGTATTAATGTAGCATTTTAATAAAAAAAGAATATGAAAAAAATAATAGTATCAATACTAACTTTTGCAGCTTTTGCAGTCTCTTGTTCCGATTTTATCGAGAAAGATGCAAGAGGTACACAAACCTTAGAAAATTATTTTCAAACCGCTCAGGAATGTGAAAATTATGTAAATGAATTAACACACCGATTGTTATTACCTAATGAATGGTGGGTATTAGTTGCACCAAGAATGACGAACGAAATGGCTACTGATGATGCCTGGATGGGAAATACAGGGCAAGACAACAGCTCTCATAGACCAGCTTCTCAGTACCTGATTACTCCAGATAATATGGGGAATTTGAACGGTATGTATACGGCTCATTATTATACAATTCAATCTTGTAATATTGGTTTGGCTAAAATGGAATTAGCTCCTATTAGTGAGTCTCAAAAAAATCAGTACGTGGGTGAATCATTGTTTGTACGTGCTTATTGTTACTATGAGTTGGTAAATAATTATGGAGGTGTTCCATTGTATACTACGGTTCTGGGTACTAATGATTTAAAATTACCACGTAGTTCTGTAGCAGAAGTGTATGCTCAGGTTGAGGCAGATTTAAAAGCATCAGCTGAAAAATTAGAAACGATTGAAGTAAATAGAAATGGAAGAATTAATAAATGGGCAGCTTATGCATTACTGGCTCGTGTTTCTTTGTTCCAGGAAAAATGGGCTGAAGCAAAACAATATGCTAACAAAGTAATTACCGAAGGACCATTCCAATTAGAACCAAATTTTTTAAATATTTGGGATGTAAATAATCATAATGGAGTAGAGTCTATTCTTGAAGCACAATCTTCAGATGTGCAGGATAAAAACTTAGGTAGTATGATACCTACTTTTTCTGGAGCTAGAGGTGAGGACAAAAAGAATTTTCCAAGTAATGATGCTGCAGATGTACTTGACGGATGGGGATGGTGTATGCCAACAAGTGATTTAGAAAATGCTTATTTATCTGAAGGTGATGAAATTCGTTTAAAAAGTACTATTACCAAATGGGGAGATCCTGCTTATGGAGACGAAGAATTGAACCCTACACATAAATTTAGTTTGAACGATAATAAATCAGGACGTATTTGCCGCAAGTATTATATTCCAATAGCTACACGTCGTGCTTTAGATAAGAAAGACGGACATTTGCCATTGAATACACCATTGATTCGTTTAGCAGAAATGTATCTTACAAGAGCCGAAGCTAATTATCATTTAAATAATGCCGAAGGCGCAATGGCAGATATTAATGTAGTAAGAGCCCGCGTAAATTTAGATCCGGTAGAAGGATTGGCAGGACCTAATCTTTTGAGAAAAATTTACAAAGAGCGCCGTTTGGAATTAGCTTTCGAAGGAATGCGTTTATTTGATATCAGAAGAGAAAAAGATCCAGGGACAGGAAAACCAGTAATAGAATCTTTGATGGGACCAAACGGAACTTTTGTACAATACAATTTGAATTCGACTGATCCTTATGAAACAACGAATACCAGAGAAGCTCAAGATAAAGGAATCAATTTTAATCCAGCCAAACACTTAGTATGGCCAATACCGCAATTAGAAGTTGATTTAAGCGGAGGAATAATTACTAATCCAAATTATTAATATGAATTTATTAAAAAAATATAAAATAAGTCTACTGTTTGTAGGCTTATTTTCCATTAATGCAGCCTTAGTTAGTTGCTCTTCGGATGATTCTAAAGAAACTGAAACCGAAGTTAATTCTACTAGAGAATTAAATGTTAATTTGAATATGAATCTTCAAACCATGGAAAATTTTGGAGCTTCTGACGCTTGGCAATGTAATTTTGTTGGGAAAAACTGGCCAACTGACAAAAAAAATGCAATTGCAGATTTATTGTTTAGTGAAGATGTTGATAGCGAAGGAAATCCTAAAGGAATTGGTTTGTCACTTTGGCGATTTAACTTAGGTGCAGGAAGTACAGAACAAGGTAGTGCTAGTGATATTACTGATGAATGGAGACGTACAGAGTGTTTTACTACCGATGGAGTTACGTATGACATGAGCAAACAAGCCGGACAAGTTTGGTTTATGAAAGCGGCTAGAGAACGTGGAGTAGATAAATTATTAGCTTTCACTAATAGTGCACCTGTTTATTTAACTCAAAATGGTTTAGCTCACGCATCAATTAAAACGTTCTATAATCTAAAGGATGGAAAAATGCCGGAATTGGCTGATTTTTGGGTAAATGCTATTGATAAATTAAAATCAGAACACGATTTAACAATTGATTATATCAGTCCTTTTAACGAGCCACAATACGAGTGGGATGGATCTGGTCAAGAAGGTTCACCAGCTTCTAATGCAAATATTTACAGTTTTGTAAATACTCTGGCTCCAAAATTACAGGCAAAAGGGTTGAATTCTGAAATTATAGTTGGAGAAGCAGGTGCTTTTGAACCATTATACAAAACAGTAAGTGGTAAAGAAAATAGATCCAATCAGATAGATTATTTTTTTGGAATTAATTCGACTAAGAATATAGCTGGATTAACTAATGTTAAGAAAACAATTTCTGGTCATAGTTATTGGCAAGCTTGGCCATTGAGTGAATTGATTTCGTCTAGACAGTCAGTTGCTAATAGAGCTAATACAATTCCTGGATTAAGTGTTTGGGCTTCTGAATATTCTATTTTGGAAAATCCAGGTACAGCTGAACTTCCAGGAGGAGCAGGTCCAGGTAGAGATTTAGGGATGCAAACAGCGCTTTGGGTTGCTCGTATTATTAGTACCGATATTTCAATAGGAGGTGTTTCTTCTTGGCAATGGTGGACAGCTGTTAGCCGTGGCGATTATAAAGATGGTTTAGTTTATCTTGATGACGGAATAACAAATGGTGCTGGTGATGCAAACTATTGTAAATACGATGGTTATGTAAGGGATTCTAAAACACTTTGGGCATTTGGAAATTTTTCTTTCTTTGTAAAACCTGGTATGCAAAGGGTTCAAATACCTAATTTTGATAATGCAGCTGCTACAACAGATGTAATGCTAACAGCTTATAAAGACGAACCAAATAAAAAAATAGTAATTGTTGCAGTTAATGTATCTAAATCGGCAGCTACTTATAAATTGAACCTTACAGGAGGAACTTTAGTAAATGATAAGCTTACACCATACACTACTTCAGCTTCATTAAGTTTGAAAAAAGGTACTGATGTTACAGCTAGCAGTTTTGAGATTCCTGCTAAGTCTGTAGTTACTTATGTAGGAGTTTATAATTAAAAAAGATATGGTATATTGCTAATCCTTAAATTTACGAATATACCCCTCTTCGTTTTAGTTATTTAATTCTTTATTTGCTTCTGTTGCATAGGTGTATATGGAATTGTCTAACACCCTTATTTATTAAAAAAATCAATTATGTTAACAACAAAAAAAATCTTTTTAGCGGTTCTTACTTTTTCTTGTCTGTCTGTTTTTAGTCAAATAGGATTTGGAGATGCTAAAAAAATCAATAATCAGTGGAAATTTATTCTACAAGACAATAAAGACTTTCAGAATGCCAGTTATGATGACAGCAAATGGCAAAATATAGCGTTGCCTCACGATTGGAGTATAAAGGGACAATTGAGTCCAACATTAGCTAGTGCTACTGGTTTTTTACCAGGAGGAATTGCTTGGTACAGAAAAACTATGGATATTCCTGCTGCAAAAAAAGGTGAAAAAGTGTTCTTGTATTTTGAAGGTGTTTACAATAGAAGTGAAGTTTTTATCAATGGGCATTCTTTAGGAAAACGTCCTAATGGGTACATTTCTTTTGCTTTTGACGCTACTCCGTTCGTTAAATACGGAGCTGAGAATACCATTGCTGTTCGTGTTGACCATAGTCAAAGTGCTGATTCTAGATGGTACACCGGTTCAGGGATTTATAGAAATGTTTGGGTAGTTTATGCTAATCCAGTGCATATTGCACAATGGGGAGTTTATGCATATCCTGAATTGAATAAAAAAATAGGAACTTTAAATATTGAAGTAGAAGTTGAAAATTCTTCTGCCGAAAAATCAAATCTAACCGTTGTTAACGAATTGATTGCAAATGATGGGAAAACAGTAGCTAAGAGTTCTAATTCAGTTGCTATTGCTGCAAATCAATCGGGTAAAATTATAACAAAAGTTAAGGTAAACAATCCAAAATTATGGGATTTAGAAAATCCTAATTTGTACGAATTGAAAACTACAGTTTTAAAAGATGGAAAACTAATTGATCATTCATTGACGCAAACGGGATTTCGTAGTTTTACTTTTGATGCCAACAAAGGATTTGCTTTAAACGGTACATGGATGAAAGTAAAGGGAGTTTGTTTACACCATGACGCTGGAGTATTAGGTTCAGCAGTACCTCCTGAAGTCTGGAAGGCAAGATTAAAAACTTTGAAAGAAATTGGAGTAAATGCTATTCGTACAAGTCATAATCCAGAATCACCTGAATTTTATGAGTTATGTGACCAACTAGGTTTGTTAGTTTTAAACGAAGCTTATGACGAATGGGAATTCCCTAAACGCAAGTGGTTAGAAGGTTGGAATGTTGGTACACCCGGATTTGAAGGTTCTTTTGATATTTTTGCTGATTGGGGTGAAAAAGATTTAGAAGATTTTGTACGTCGTGATAGAAACCATCTTTCTGTTTTTGCATGGAGTATTGGTAATGAAGTCGATTATCCAAATGACCCTTATTCTCATCCAGTATTAGCTGGAGGAGGAGATACCGGATTTTCACAAGCGGCGTATGGAGGTTATAAGAAAGATGCTCCGGATGCGATGCGTTTAGGAGCTATTGCAAAACGTTTGGTGGCAGCCGTTAAGAAATACGACAAATCACGTCCTACAACTGCTGGTTTAGCAGGAGTAGCCATGTCTAATGAAACGGAATATCCAGGAGCTTTGGATATTACAGGATACAATTATACGGAAAGTAAATACCAATCTGACCATAAAAAATATCCAAAACGTGTGATTTTTGGTAGTGAAAATCGTCATGATTACGATGCTTGGTTAGCGGTTAAAAATAACGAGCATATTTTTGGTCAGTTCTTATGGACTGGTATAGATTATTTAGGTGAATCAGGAAGATGGCCTTCAAGAGGATTTTATTCAGGATTAGTTGATTTTGCTGGTCAAATTAAACCAAGAGGTTATTTCCGTCAATCACTTTGGTCAGAGAAACCAATGATTTACATTGGAACTTATATTTCTAATAATCCTAACAAAAAAGACCTTTCTATGGATGCCTGGCCATTGTGGAATTACAATGAAGGTCAAAAAGTAAAAGTGGTTTGTTATACTAATGCTGCAAAAGCCCGTTTGGAACTTGACGGAAAAGTAGTTGGCGAAGTGAAAAACTATGATTCTGAAGTTGGAATTATTTCCTGGGACATTCCGTTTCAATCCGGAAAACTGGAAGCTGTAGGATTAGATAAGAATAATAAAGAAGTGAGTCGTTATGCAATTGCTTCTTCAAAACAACCTTACGCTATTACAGTTAAAAATGCTGATAAAGCTATAAACAAAGACAAAGGTGTAGCCGAAATCATGTTGCAAATTGTAGATGAAAATGGTATTCCGGTAATGCTTGCTGATAATGAAATTGCGTGTAAAATAATCAGTGGTTCAGCAAGTTTATTAGGTCTGGAAGCTGGAAATAATTCGGATATGACTGATTATACTGATAATGTACAACGCGTTTTTCACGGACATATTTTAGCTTACATACAAGCTAATGGAAGTAAAGAACCTATTAAAGTTCAGTTTTCCAGTCCTTGGTTAAAACCGGTTGAAGTTACTATCAATGTAAAATAAAATGCTTTTTTAGCATTTCAAAAATATTGCTTCAAATGTAAATAGAGCTATTTGTCTTTTTAGATGAATAGCTTTATTTATAAAATTTTAAATTCATTATATTTGAAGTGTACTATTAACACATATAAAAAAACCAAATGAAAATTAAGAACAAAATTGCTGTGGCTTTAGGGATTGTTTTAGTAACGGTTGTGACCAATGCTCAAAGCACCGATTCAAAAAATGTCGATTTTAAACAATGGGCGCAAACACCACCAATGGGTTGGAATAGCTGGGATTGTTATGGTTCTACTGTGGAGGAACATGAAGTGAAAGCCAATGCCGATTACATGGTCAAAAACTTGAAAAAATATGGTTGGGAATATATTGTTGTTGATATTCGATGGTTTGTAGAAAATGATAAAGCGGGAGGTTACAACCAGAAGGATCCTCGTTATGTGATGGATCAATACGGAAGGTATTTACCGGCTTTGAATAGATTTCCTTCGGCAAAAGATGGAAACGGATTTAAACCATTGGCTGATTATATTCATAAAAAAGGATTAAAATTTGGAATCCACATCATGCGTGGAATTCCTAAAAAAGCAGTGGAAGAAAAATTACCTATCAAAGGTGCAAACGGAATTACTGCCGACCAAATTTACACTACAGATTTGCAATGTACATGGTTGAAAGATAATTATACAATTCTTGCTGACAAACCGGGAGCTCAGGAATATTATGATTCTTTATTCGAATTGTATGCACAATGGGGAATAGATTTTATCAAAATTGACGATTTGTCAAGACCTTATCACGAAGGAGAAATCAACCTGATTAGAAAAGCAATAGATAAATGTGGTCGTAAAATTGTTTTAAGTACTTCGCCTGGAGAAACGCCAATTTCGGCAGCTGCTCACGTAAGTTCTCATGCTAATATGTGGCGTATGGTGGATGATGTTTGGGATACCTGGCCACACATTACACATTTAATGGACGTGGCTCAAAAATGGTATCCGTATATCGCGCCGGGAACCTGGCCTGATTGCGATATGATTCCGTTAGGAAGAATTTCGTTAAGAGGAGAACGTGGTGAGGACAGAATGTCACGCTTAACAAAAGACGAACAATATACCTTGATTACTTTCTTTAACATCTTTAAATCGCCCTTGTTTTTTGGAGGTGATTTACCAAGTAATGATGCCTTTACTTTGTCATTGTTGACCAACAAAGAAGTAGTAAAAATGCACAACGAAAGCACTGATGTAAAACAACTTTTTCAAAAAGATGGAAAAGTAGCAGTGACTTCAAGAAATCCAAAAGATGGAAGTGTTTACTTAGCTCTATTTAATATTTCAGATAAAAATGATGTAAAGGTTTCGGTGTCATTAGCAGATTTAGAAATTACTAAAGCAGATGCTGTAAACTTATGGTCTGGAAAAAAAGTAGGTACAGTTACTAATGAAATTTCGGTTTCATTAAAGGCGCATGCTTCTGTTCTTTATAAATTGAAAACTAAAAAATAATGAGAAAAATACATTATAGTTTTGTATTCTTTTTAATGTTTATTAATGGATTACAAGCTCAAAATAAAAGTGGTGTTCCGCCTGTTATTGCTGAGAAAGATTTAACAGCTTATCTATTTGTTTACTTCACAGGAAATGCGGTTGAAGAAGAAGCGGTGCGCTATGCTATAAGTCCGGATGGTTACCATTATTACCATTTAAACGATAACAAACCCGTTATAGATAGTAAACTCATTAGTTCAACGGGTGGGGTTCGTGATCCTCATATTTTAAGAGGAGATGATGGTAAAACATTTTACATGGTGTTGACTGATATGACCTCTTCAAAAGGTTGGGATTCTAATCGCGCCATGGTATTGTTAAAAAGTACCGATTTAGTGAATTGGAAAAGCAGTGTAGTGAATATTCAAACTACTTTTTCAGGAAACGAAAACCTAAAAAGAGTTTGGGCTCCGCAAACCATTTATGATGCTAAAGCAGGTAAATACATGATTTATTTCAGCATGCAACATGCAGGTGGTCCGGATATTATTTATTATGCTTATGCCAATAAAGATTTTACTGCTTTAGAAAGTGAACCAAAAGTATTATTTGTTCCAAAATCTGGAAATGCCTGTATAGATGGTGATATTATTGAAAAAGACGGAATCTATCACCTTTTTTATAAAACGGAAACCAAAAGCCCTGGTATAAAAGTAGCTACAACTACTGATTTAACTTCTGGAAACTGGACCGAAAATGACAACTATTTACAGCAAACAAAAGAAGCTGTTGAGGGAGCAAGTGTTTTCAAATTGAATCATTCTGACGAGTATATCTTAATGTATGATATGTACATGAAAGGAAAATATCAGTTTACAAAAACTAAAGATTTAGAAAATTTTACAGTGATTGATAATGATATTTCAATGGATTTTCATCCACGTCATGGAACCATTTTGCCTATCACTCGTGCTGAATTAAAAAGATTAATTGCTAAATGGGGAAAACCAGCTAATTATCCTCAAATCAATAATAATCCAGTGTTAGAAGGCTATTATGCTGACCCGGAAGTTTTATATTCGAATAAAACCAAAAAATATTATATCTATCCTACCAGTGATGGATTTGATGGGTGGGGAGGTTATTATTTCAAAACATTTTCATCAGATAATTTAGTAGATTGGAAAGACGAAGGTGTAATTTTAGACCTTAAAAAAGATGTTTCCTGGGCTAATAGAAATGCTTGGGCTCCTTGTATTGTGGAGAAAAAAATAAAAGGAAAATATAAATATTTCTATTATTTCACGGCAGCTCAAAAAATAGGTGTGGCTGTTTCGGATAATCCTACAGGACCTTTCAAAGATAGCGGAAAAGCATTGGTAAGTTCCCGTCCGGAAGGAGCAAGAGGCGGACAGGAAATTGATCCGGATGTTTTTACTGATCCTAAATCGGGGAAAAGTTATTTGTATTGGGGAAATGGATATATGGCTGTTGCCGAATTGAATCCTGATATGGTTTCTTTAAAAGAAGGAAGTACGAAGTTAATAGAGGTTGATAATACGTTTAGAGAAGGAACTTATGTGATTTATAGAGAGGGAACTTATTATTTCTTATGGAGTGAAGATGACACCAGAAGTCCAAATTATAAAGTACGATATGGTATTTCTAAATCGCCTTTAGGACCAATTGAAATTCCAAAAGATAATATTGTTATTCAGGGAATTAAAGAGGAAGGTATCTATGCTACAGGACACAATTCAGTAGTTAAAGTTTCTAAAAAAGATGAATGGTACATTGTCTATCATCGTTTTTCATATCCTACCGGAATAAAAATGGGTGATGCCGGAGGTTTTCATCGTGAAGTTTGTATTAACAAACTAGAATTCAATGCCGATGGAAGTATTAAGCAAGTGATTCCTACTCATGCAGGGATTAATCCTCTTATGAAAAATTAAAGAGAAGAAAAACTCAAAAAAGGAAAGTGCTATTAAAAGAGACTTTCCTTTTTTTATACAACAAACAAACTGGTGGGTAGTAGTTCGATTTATTGACTTGACTTTTTATCTTTGGAAAACTGCTAAAACCAAAATTTCTTTTAAATTTTAAAACCATTATGAAAAAACACCAATTTCTAGTTTTACTATTGTTGTTGGGTTTGCCCATTTGTGCTCAACAATTGGAAAATCAAAAAACAAATCCTAATTCTGTTTTCGAAATTAAAAATCCCGATTTTAAAACAAGTCCTTACACAGGAATGACAAAACAACATTGGAAAGACGCTGCTATGTATCTTTTGGAAGGCGCTTTTGGATACATCCATTCCTTAGATGATCCAATGAAATTTCCCAAACTACCAGGGAAAAGTTATCCTCTAGACGAAGGCAAAGTGCCAACCGAAAAACTAGAAGGCTTGTGCAGAACTTTGTTCGTGGCCGCTCCACTTTTGAAAGAGAATCCATCATTGGTAATTAATAATATCAAAGTGGCTGATTATTATCGACACCAAATTACCCAATTATCGAATTCTAACAGTGCTTCCTATATTGTTCCTCGTTCTAAAAATGGCGGACCAAGTCAAAATTTAGTGGAATTTGGAGCTTTGGCTGTTTCATTATTGATTAATCCAGAAGTGCTTTGGAATCCTTTGTCACAGGAACAAAAAGATGCTTTAGCTAAAACAATGTTGAGTTATGGCGATGGGCCAACGGTGGATTCGAATTGGAAGTTTTTCAACATATTTGTGTTGAGTTTCTTTAAAGAACACGGTTATGCGGTAAACGAAAAATTATTGGTGGAATATTTAGATAAATCATTAAACGATTATCGCGGAAACGGCTGGTACAATGATAGCCCAGCATATGACTATTACAGCATGTGGGCTTTCCAGATGTACGGAACCATTTGGTCTGAATATTTTGGAAAAAAACACTATCCAGAATACGCAGCTCGATTCAAGAATAATTTTGCCGATTTAAAAAATAATTATCCTTATTTGTTTAGCCAAAATGGCGAAATGATTATGTGGGGTAGAAGTATCAGTTATAGAACAGGATCTATTATTCCATTTCCTTTGATGGGGTTTGAAGCGGCTGCTGATACCAATTATGGTTGGATGCGAAGAATAGCTTCTGGAGTTATCAAGCAGTTTTTTACGCATCCGGATTTTATGAAAGACAATGTGCCAACACTTGGTTTTTATGGCGCTTTTGAACCAGCTGTGCAAATTTACAGCTGTCGTGGAAGTGTGTATTGGATGGGGAAAGCCTTTTTAGGATTATTAGTGCCAGATGATAATCCGTTTTGGACAGCCAAAGAAGACGAAGGAGCATGGGAAACGGAATTCAAAAAAGATAAAGTCTATAATAAGTACCAAGGCGTTTCGGAAATTTTAATTACTGATTATCCTAATATTGGTGCTTCTGAAGTAAGAGCTTGGTGTCATGAAAAAGTAAAAGACGATTGGCAAAAATTCCGTTCCACTGAAAATTACAATCGATTATCATATAATAGTGCTTTTCCTTGGCAAGCCGATGGCGAAAAGGGCGAAGTAGCGATGAATTATGTAGTCAAAAATAAATTGAATCAATGGGAAGCATTTCGATTATATACTTTTAAAAAGTTTGAAGAAGGTATTTATTACAGAGATGTAGTTTTAGAAACGGATTCAAATGTTCAATTCAATCTAGCTGATATTCCTTTGGCAAACGGAATTTTAAGAGTAGACAAGAATAATAGTGCAACACCATTTGCAATGCGATTGGGGCATTATGCCTTACCAAAACTAGATGGTGATATTAAGACTACTGTTCGAAAAATTAAAAATCGAGAAGTAACAATTATAGATAACGGAAAATACCAATTGGCAATGGTGCCGCTTTTAGGTTGGGAAAAAACTGAAGTGGTTCAGGCTAAAGGTTTGCATCCTGAAGCGAACGAAAGTAGTGTTATTGATGTATCAAATGATGCTAATAATCAAAACGATGGAATTTATGCTACATTGATGTTGTGGAAAAAATCAGGAGAAAAATGGACAAACAAAGAATTAATAGCGGTGAAAAAAATAAACTATTCTTCTAAGGAAAATACGGTAAGTGTTTCTTTTTCTAATGGAGAAAAAAAAATGGTAAAGTATTAAAAATTAGTTTTTAACATAACTTAGAACCAGTAAATAGTATTATTTGCTGGTTTTTTTGTTTTTAATTGTAACACTTCATTATGCAGGATGCAACAGGATGAGGTATTCATTTTCTATTTGTAAATTGCTATCCCTTAATTTTAATGTTTTGTGTTAATTATATGAAAAAAACGATCCATTTGTTTCCAATGTCTATTTTTCAATATGTTTTTTGTTGGTGTTTTTTCTTTACTGGATTAAATAGTATTCAGGCAGCTCCAGAAACTGTTTTTAATGTAAAAACTTATGGTGCTAAAGGAGATAGTAATACGCTGGATACTCAAGCCATTAACAACACTATTGAAGCTGCCGCAAAAGCAGGTGGAGGCACTGTTTATTTTCCTGCTGGGACTTATCTCAGTTATTCCATTCGGCTTAAAAGCCATATTGCATTGTATTTGGATCAAGGAGCTACTATATTGGCGGCAACGCCTTCTGATAAAATAGGGTATGATGCTCCCGAAAAAGCAGATAATGATATTTTTCAGGATTTTGGACATAGTCATTGGCACAACAGCTTAATATGGGGTGAGAATTTAGAAGACATTTCTATACTGGGACCAGGAATAATTCATGGAAAAGGATTATCTAGAGGTGGTCCTTATCGAGAGCCAATTGGGAACAAAGCCATTGCTTTAAAACTTTGTCGAAATGTAATTCTCAAGGATTTTACCATTCTTTATGGTGGCCATTTTGGAATATTAGCAACTGGAGTAGATAATTTAACTATTGATAATCTGAAGATTGATACCAATAGGGATGGTATGGATATCGATGGTTGCAAAAATGTTCGTATTTCAAATTGCACTGTTAATTCGCCTTGGGATGATGGAATTTGTCTTAAAAGTTCTTTTGCATTGGGTTATGCCCGACCAACCGAAAATGTAACTATTACCAATTGTAGTGTAAGTGGCTTTGATCGCGGTACTTTTTACAATGGTACATACTTGAGAAATGAAGCTGATTTAGTGCCGGATAAAGAAGGACCAACGGGACGTATCAAATTTGGAACAGAATCCAATGGCGGTTTTAAAAATATCAGCATTAGTAATTGTGTTTTTGAATATTGCCGTGGATTAGCACTCGAAACCGTTGATGGCGGTTTGTTAGAAGATGTGACAATAACTAATATTACGATGCGGGATATTATAAATTCGCCTATTTTTTTACGACTCGGAGGCAGAATGCGCGCGCCAGAAGGAACTCCAGTTGGGACTTTGCGGCGCATTAATATCAGTAATATAAATGTCTATAATGCCGATTCCCGTTTTGCAACGCTCATCAGTGGAATTCCGGGACATGAAATAGAAGAGATACGTTTGAGTAATATTAGTATTTGGTATCGTCCGCTTGATTCTGTATCAGAAAACAGTATTCAAGACCAAGTTCCTGAATTTGAAAAAGGCTATCCAGAACCTCAAAAATTTGGTGTTTTACCAGCTTATGGTTTTTTTATTCGCCATGTAAAAAATATAGAATTAAACAATGTTAATCTTTATTTGCTAGGAAAAGAAACACGTCCAGCAATGATAGTAACAGATGTAAAAGGAATAAAAATACGAAACCTTTCAACTGCAAAGGGTAATTGTTCTAAAATGCTTATAACGAAAGATGTAAGCGAATTATCTATTAAAGATAGCAAGCCTTTAAAAGATAGGGAGGGTAAAAAAATGGAGTCAAAGAGTTATTAGTTAATCAAATTTTATTCTCAATCTCAGTAAAAATCTAAAAATATGAAACAGTTTTCTAAGAGTGTAGTTTTGGTTAGTTTTCTACTTTTTATACAAAGTTTAAATGCACAGATTGGTAAGCGATTTCCTTCTGAAAGAAAGATAATAAAAGATCCTGTAACGGGTGTTATGTTGACTTTTTTGACCAGTACACCGATGGGGGATAGTAAAATTTATCAAACGCACAATCAGTGGACTTCTGATGGGCAATGGCTTATTTTTCGTTCAAATAGAGTAGACGGAGAAGCTATGGCTGTGAATGAGAAAACAGGTGAAATGGTTCAAGTAACCGAGGGTGGCTATGTTGGGATGTTAAATGTAGCACGCAACAGTATGAAGCTTTTCTTTATGAGAAAAGTAGCTGATAAAAATGCAAAGCAAGATAAAAAAGAAAGAACTCGAAAATTTGAGCCATCATCTATGCAGATTGTAGAAGTTGATTTGGCAAAACTATTCGAAGACAGTAAGAATGGAAAACTAAAAAAAGCAGTCTATTATCAGCGTGTTTGTGGCACAACTAATCCAGAAATGGACGCTGGTGGCGATTTGGCTTTAGATGGTGATGAAAACTGGGCTTATTTTCGAGTTGGAAAAGAATATGCTGCAAAATATTTGCCGGAAGGGACAAAGCTGGAAGAGAATTTTGGTCCTAGGAAAATGGGAGCAGGACCGTCTGGAATTGCGGCTATGAATGTCCATACAGGAGAAATTAAATATATAGTTTCAGTTCCTTTTCAAATAGGTCATATACAAACCAATCCTTGGGTAGCGGGTGAAATTATTTTTTGCTGGGAAACTGGTGGGAAGTCACCACAACGTACTTGGACAGTGCTGAGTGACGGAACAGGTCTTAGACCTTTATATCCAGAATCAGAATACGAATGGGTAACTCATGAAGCCGTGATTAGCAAAGACGAAGTAGCAATGGCTATTATGGGACATAGAAAAATTCAGAGTCAAGATACAACAGGCACTGCTGTAAATGGTGCTAATCCTGGTCAAGAAGCTGCTTGGGGACCTTCGGGAACTAGAGAAAAACCTACTGGATTGGCTATAGTGAACTTAAGAACTAGAGAAATGAAAATTGCAGGTCAAACAGATTCTGGAAGTGGTTTATGGCATGTGAGTGGTTCGCCAGATGGTCGATGGGCAGTTGGGGACGATTTTTCCAGAAGTATTTACCTGATTGATCGCCATACTAACGAAATGATGTTGCTTTCTACTGGACACAAACAAACAGCTTCCGATCATCCACATCCTACCATGAGCCCCGATGGAACCAAAATTGAAATACAATCTGCTATGTTGAGTAAAGACAATCGCAGTATGAATATTTGTATTATTCCTGTACCAGATGAATGGTTGAAAAGAAAATACTAATGCATTAATGAATAAAAAGAGATAAATGATTATTTCTTTTGTAATGGAACAGTTTCTATTTAGTAAAGGATTATAGATTATTCTATTCTCAAATTAATAACTTTGTTACATTGTAATTTCTGTAAAAAACAAAATGAAAAAAACGTCTAAAATAGCCAGTCTTACTATTGATGAATTTTCGGCTACGCCAAAATACCAACAATTAGTAAATGCTATTTTGAATGCCATAAAACAAGGAGTTTTGAAAAAGGGAGACGCCATGCCTTCTATTAATGAACTCAGTTTTCAATATGAAATATCTAGAGTTACTATTGAAAAAGGTTATAATATCCTTCGTAAAATGGGAATTCTTGAGGCTTTTCATGGTAAAGGATACTTTATTGCAAATACTGATGTTTCGCAGGATATAAAAATATTTTTGATGTTCAATAAGTTGAGCGCACACAAAAAAATAATTTATGATGCTTTTGTGGAAACTTTAGGAGACAAAGCTGCCATTGATTTTTATATCTACAATAATGATTACGCTTTGTTTAAAAAGTTACTACAACAGCAAAAAACAGAATATACGCATTATGTAATTATCCCCCATTTTATTGAAAAATCAGATGCTTATAGGAGATTGATTGATGATATTCCTAAAGATAAACTGATACTAGTTGGAAAAAAAATAAAAGATATTAGTGGAGAATATGCTGCTGTTTATGAAAATTTTGAACAGGATATTTACAATGCTTTAACCGAAGCCTTAGAACCGTTAAGCAAGTATCACACCTTAAAATTAATTTTTCCAACAAATAGTTATTTTTCTAAAGAGATTGTCAAAGGATTTGAAAACTTTTGTTACAATTATGCCTTCAATTTCAAAATTGTAAACAACCTTGATGAAGAAAAAGTTAGCGAAGGAGAGGTGTATATCAATTTGATGGAAGAAGATTTGGTTAAAATCTTAGATAAGATTATAAGTTTAGATTTAACTGTTGGAAAACAGGTAGGTTTGATTTCTTATAATGAGACACCGTTGAAGAATTATATCATGAATGGACTTACTACCATTTCTACTGATTTTAAAACGATGGGTATTTCAGCGGCTAATTTAGTCCTCAATGGTTCCAAAGAACATATAGAAAATCCTTTTAAATTGATTTTGAGAGGGTCTTTGTAATACTTTTTTCTTAAAGTTTTTTTTGATAAAAGACTCTGTGATTAAAGTAAAAAATGTAATGATTATTAAGCCTGTTAAGTAATTACTATAATAGTAGATAGTTATTGTTTTTTATATAAGTATCTGATATTTAAAGCTTTTTTTTAAAGTAATATGTTAGAGAAATCAAAATATAGCTTAATTTTTTCTTTTTTTTTCTTAAATTTATAGATAACATAAATCTATTTATTATGACTGTAGAACAAATATTAAAGGAAAAAGGAACAGAAGTTCATTCGATATGTTCGACTATTACGGTTTATGAAGCATTGAAAATAATGGGAGAAAGAAATGTTGGAGCCGTTTTAATAATTGAAGATACTATTTTAAAAGGGATTTTATCTGAAAGAGATTATGCTCGTAAGATTGTCTTGCAAAATAAAACTTCAAAAGACACTTTCGTCCATGAAATTATGGATGAAGATATGATTACTGTAAAACCAACAGATGATATCTATTATTGTATGGATTTGATTACCAATAGAAGAATTCGACATTTACCTGTATTGTCTGATGAAAAAGTAGTTGGGATTATTTCGATTGGGGATGTGGTAAAAGCCATAATGGAAAATCAAAAAATCACGATTAACTATTTGGATTCGTATATTTCAGGAACTAAAGCCGAATAAGTCTTTTCATTATATCAATTTAGAAAACAATTATGTTAACTATCCTTCTTTCAATTGTACTCTTAGCATTTGGAATTGCAGGAATTGCTATTAAACTATTAGTTAAAAAAAACGGACAGTTTTCCGGTACTTGTAGTAGCAATAATCCTTTAATTCAAAGTGAAGGTGGAGCATGCAGTATTTGTGGGGCTAAACCTCAGGAAAAATGCAAATCTTAGTTCAGTTCGGTTATTGATTTTTTTAAGCCTTCAGAAGTATAAGTTTTCCAAGTTCCGTTTTCATCATATATAAAAAAAACATCTAGTTTTAATTTTTTATTTTGGTCTAAAAATTCCTTTGATTTTCTTAATCCCATAACCATAAATGCCGTAGCATAAGCATCTGCAGTAATAGCATCTTTAGCAATTACAGTAGTACTTAATAAATTATGTTTAGCTGGATAGCCTGTTTTAGGATTGATGATATGAGAGAACTTCTGATTGCCTTCTACATAAAATTTTCTATAATTTCCAGAAGTAGCAAGTGCTTTATTGTTTAAGTGAATAATGGCTTCTAATTCTCTTTCAGAAGTTGATTTTTCGTTGGGTTGATCAATGCCTACTTTCCATGCTTCTTTACCTTTTTTCCCTTTGGCTTTCAATTCGCCACCTATTTCAACTAAATAATTATAGATGCCTTTTTTCTCTAGAAAATTAGATAAAACATCAACGGAATATCCCTGTGCTATAGCATTAAAGTCTAGTTTGATTTGTGGTTTTTCTTTTATGATTTTGTTGTTTTCCAGTCGCAACATTTTATAATCCACTAATTGCAATAAACTATCAATTTGATGATTGTTTAGGTTGTTTTTTTTCGAAAAACCAAATCCCATGGCATTGACTAAAGGGCCAACAGTTATGTCAAATAATCCCTCTGTTTTTTCTGAAACTTCAACGGATTTTATAAAAACATCTCTGAAATATTGATCTACAATTACGTTGGGTTCGTTATTGTTTATTTTGGAAATAATGGAATTAGGAATCCATGTTGACATTGATAAATCAATTACATTTAATAGAGAATCAATACTTTTTTTATAATTTACATTGTTCTCAGCAATATAGGTGATATGATAAGTAGTTCCTTGTGCATTACCTACAATTTGAATTAACTTTTTTTTATTGTTATTGCAAGCTGTAATAACAATAAGAGATGTGAGTAAGGGGATTAGGAATTTTTTCATACAATGGTTTTTATCCTCCAAAATCATCAAATGCAATATTTTCAGGTGGTACTCCTAGTTCGTCAAGCATTTTAAAAATAGCTGCATTCATCATTGGTGGTCCACAAATATAATATTCTACATCTTCTGGGGCTTCATGATTTTTGAGATAATTTTCAAACAAAACTTGATGAATGAATCCCGTGTAACCTGTCCAATTATCTTCAGCTAATGGTTCAGAGAGTGCGATATTGTATTCAAAATTAGAAAACTCTTTTTCTATATTTCTGAAATGTTCTGTGTAAAAAACTTCTTTTAAAGATCGTCCTCCATACCAAAAACTCACTTTTCTATCTTTTTCTTTTTTGGTATGAAAAAGATGAAATAAATGAGAACGTAGTGGGGCCATTCCTGCACCACCACCAATATAAATCATTTCTCTTTGGGTTGGTTTAATATGAAAGTCACCAAACGGTCCAGCAATAGTAACTTTATCTCCGGGTTTTAGAGCAAAAACATAAGAAGAGGCAATTCCGGGATTAACATTCATAAAACGACCAGCTTTTCGGTCAAAGGGAGGAGTAGCAAGACGTATATTGAGCATGATTATGTTTCCTTCCGCAGGATGATTAGCCATTGAGTAAGCTCTGAAAATAGGTTCAGGGTTTTTCATCTTTAAATCCCAAATTTGGAATTTATCATAATCCTCTTTGAAACGATCGTCAATTTTGTAAAGATTATTTTTGAAATCAATTTCACATCCAGGAATGTCAATTTGGATATAGCAACCCGATTCAAATTCTAAAAATTCACCTTCAGGTAATTTGACCACTAATTCTTTAATGTAAGTAGCCACATTGTCATTAGAAACAACTTCACATTCCCATTTTTTAATCCCCATAACATTGGCAGGAATTACTATTTCCATATTCTGCTTAACTTTCACTTGGCAACCTAATCTCCAATTTGATTGTTGTTCTTTTCTGGTAAAATAAGGAGTTTCAGTTGGCAATATTTCGCCCCCTCCAGATAGGACTTGGCATTTGCACATGCCACAAGTGCCACCACCGCCACAGGCTGATGGTAAAAATATTTTTTCATTAGACAAGGTTGTCAATAATGAGGAACCCGCTTCGGTTTTAAGTTCGTCTTTTTCGTTAATGGTAATTTTTACTAAACCAGAAGGGGTAAGCTTGGATTTAGCAAATAGAATTATATACACAAGCAGTGAATTGAATAGTAAAAAAACAACTACACTGCAAATGACTGTGGTGCTATTAATACTTAGAATTATCATCTTTTATTTGATTATAAATTTATAACGAAATTCCCATAAAACTCATAAAGGCAATGGCCATTAATCCAGTTAGGATAAAAGTAATTCCCAGACCTCTCAATGGAGCAGGAACATTGGAATACCTTAATTTTTCTCTAATTGCAGATAAGGCTACAATGGCTAAAAACCATCCTACACCAGAACCTAAGCCAAAAACCGTGGCCTCACTTAAGCTAGCGTATTCTCTTTCTTGCATGAATAAAGCTCCTCCTAAAATGGAACAGTTAACGGCAATAAGGGGTAAAAATATACCTAAAGAGGTGTACAGTGCTGGAGCATATTTTTCGACAATCATTTCTACTAATTGTACAATAGAAGCAATGGTAGCGATAAACATAATAAAACTTAAAAAACTAAGATCAACGGTTTCAAAATCGGATGAGAGCCATCGTAAAGCACCTGCCTTTAAAACATATTTTTCTAAGAGATAACAAGTAGGAACTGAAATAAATAAAACAAATGTCACAGCAAGCCCTAGTCCTACAGCACTTTTTACTGTTTTGGAAATAGCCAGATATGAACACATGCCTAAGAAATAGGCAAATATCATATTTTCAATAAAAATCGCTTTTATAAAAATATTTACATGTTCCATAACGCAATGTTTTAATTGTATAATCTAGTTTTGATTATTTGGACTCAATGAGTTTTTGGTTTCGGCTTCTTTGAATCCAAATAAGTATTCCTACAATGATTAAAGCCATTGGAGGCATAATGACAAGGCTGTTATTGAAATAACCCATTTTATAAATGGATTCGGGAATGATTCGGAAACCTAATAATTCACCAGAACCAAATAATTCTCTAATAGCAGAAACAATCACTAATATCAAACCATATCCCAATCCGTTTCCGATCCCGTCTAAAAACGAAGGCCAAGGTTTATTAGACATGGCAAAAGCTTCTAATCTTCCCATAATAATGCAATTGGTAATAATTAGACCTACAAAAACAGATAATTGCTTGCTGACATCAAAGACAAAAGCCTTTAAAAATTGATCAACTAAGATTACCATCGCAGCTACAACGGTTAATTGGACGATAATTCGAATGCGATTTGGAATAATATTTCGGATAAATGAAATAATAACATTGGAAAATGCACAAACAATCATTACAGCTAGCGCCATAACAATTGAAGGCTTCATCTTGACCGTAACTGCCAATGCCGAACAAATACCCAAAACTTGAACTGTTATAGGATTATTGTCGTTCAAAGGGTCGTATAAAAGCTTTTTGTTTTTAGGTGAAAACAAAGGTTCTTTAGGTTTCTTAGCTTTTTTAAAAGCTGTGAGTGTTTCTTTGCTCATAATACTTTGATTTATTTGGTAAATGTTATGGCATTTTGTTTTTTGAAATAAGGAATATAATTACTGAGGGTTCGATGAAACATTTCTGTTACTCCTTTACTAGTTATTGTTGCACCCGAAATAGCATCCACACCATGTAAATCTGTGGGTGAAGCGCCTCCCTTAATGGCTTTTACCGATACAAAAACACCTTTGTTATCAAATATTTTTTTGCCAACGAATTGTTGTTGAAATTTTTCAGTTTCTATTTCAGCACCAAGACCAGGTGTTTCGCCTTTGTGACCAAAACTTACACCATAAACGGTATTCATATCACTTTCGAGTGAAATATAACCCCAAATAGGTCCCCATAATCCTTTTCCCCTAACAGGAATAATGTAAAAGGATTTTCCGTCTTTATTACAGATGAAAAGAGGAAATAATTGTTCAGCTGATTTTCCTGTTTTCATTTTGTCAAGTTCTTTTTTAAGGTCGATATCAAAGGCTTTAATTTTACCCGTTACTACCTCGCCTTTATTATTCAAAACAATTTGTTTGGTGATGTACTGGTCAAATTGATGTTCCGTTTCAGCGGTTTCTGTTGCAATTGAAACGCTGGTTAAAATGTTTTTCATTTTCTCTATCCGAATGTTTTTGTCTTGATATGGTGCCAAACTGATAGCTGCTACTGATAATAGTATGGCGATTACTATTACCATGCCCGAAGAAAATAGAAACGTAGCTTTGTTACTGTCTTTATCCATTTTGATTTTTTATTGAGGTAGCCCTTTTTAATCTTCGTTTGATATTTGCGGCAACTACATAATGGTCAATTAAAGGTGCCATAACATTCATAAATAATATTGCAAGCATCATCCCTTCGGGATAGGCGGGATTGAATATGCGAAATAGAATAGCTAACATCCCTATTAAAAAACCATAGATGTATTTCCCTTTATTAGTTTGTGCTGCACTAACAGGATCAGTTGCCATAAAAATAGCTCCAAATGCAAAACCTCCTAATACCAAATGATGTAGTGGGCTAATTTGCATTAAGGTGTTCAAACCAAATAAATTAAAAATTGATGCCATTGCAAATCCACCAATAAAAACAGAGCTCATAATGCGCCAACTTCCAATTCCAGTATATAATAAAATCACTGCGCCAATTAAGCAGGCAAGTGTAGAGGTTTCTCCTATAGAGCCCGGAATGGTTCCTGTAAACGATTCCATTATACTTGGAATTTTGTTTGCTAAACCAGCCGCCGCGTCGCCTAATGGAGTAGCACCACTGTATGCGTCAACTATATTCTGGCCTTGTTCTGTTTGTGTATTGATCCATACTTCATTTCCCGACATTTTTGTGGGATAAGCAAAAAATAAAAATGCTCTTGCAGTAAGTGCAGGATTTAAAACATTCATACCTGTGCCACCAAAAACTTCTTTCCCGATAATCACTGCAAAAATGGTTGCCACGGCTAACATCCACAACGGAACTTCAATTGGCATAATCAACGGAATCAGCATTCCAGAAACCAAAAAACCTTCGTTAATAGTATGTTTTCTGATGATGGCAAAAATAAATTCGGTTGTTAAACCTGCACCATACGAAACTATAATTAAGGGAAGCACTTTGATGGCTCCAAAAATAAAATTATCAGAAAGGCTGTTGTTCAAAATTCCTAACGCTTGATAGTGCTGGTATCCTATATTCCACATTCCAAATAGCAGGCAAGGTATTAGTGAAAGAACAACCAATATCATGGTGCGTTTTAAATCAATGGCATCCCTAACATGGGTTCCTTTGCTTTTGGTTGTATGATTAGGAACAAAAAGAAAAGTTTCGAATGCATCGAAAGCAGGATGAAATTTCTCCAGTTTTCCGCCTTTTTCAAAGTTAGGTTTTAGATTGTCCAGTAATTTTCTAAGTGCTTTCAAATTCAATTATTTTTTAAATGATGAAAAGATATATCTAAATAGATTATGTAGAATATATAGCCGGTAATCAATTGTTATTTCAATTAAAAAAAGCAATTACAGTTTTTTTTAATTGAATTCTTTGCGTATGATATCAAGTCCGTGACGGATAATTTCTTGTGATTTTATTTTTGAGGTGCACACTAATTCACATAGAGCAAAGTCCTCTTCAACAACTTCATAAATACCCAGTTTTTCCATCATATCGATATCCTCAATTAATATTGATTTTAGCAATTGAACGGGATAGATATCCATTGGGAAAACCTTTTCGTATTGTCCTGTCATTACAAAAGGACGTTCTTCACCATGAGTATTTGTGTTGAGGTTGTGTTTTTTATTAGGAGTTAACCAAGAGAAAAAGGTTCTAGAAATACTAAATTTATGGAGTCCTGGTGCTAACCAGCCCATAAACTCGTATTCGTTTCCTTCAGGGATAATAGTAATTTGAGAATCATAAAACCCTAAAAAACCGTCAGATGGTATTTCTCTTCCAGATAGTATAGAACCGCTGATGATGCGGTTTTCTCCTTTTTTTAAACAAGCTTCGTTAATGCTGTTTTTTATGGAAGTACCCACAATGGTTTTGTAATATTTTGGAGTTTCTATTTGAGAACCTGTTAAAGCAAAGATTCTGGTAGCATCAAACTTTCCTTCGTTGAATAATTTACCAATTATGATTACATCTTGTGGATTAATGTACCAAACAATGTCTCCTTTATTAATAGGATCTATGTGGTGAATTTGTGTTCCTACATTTCCAGCGGGATGAGGGCCTGCTATTTTATTAATTTGGACATTTTTTACTTGTAAAAAGGGTGAAGAAGGAGCGGTATCAGCGGCAACGTTCAAATGTAATTTTCCAGTAGTTAACTTTTTTAAAGCATCTATTCCTGTTTGAAAATGAATTTCTTGACCTTTTATGATAAAATCATAATCGGGAGCTAATGGGTTGGTATCAAAGGCGGATATGAAAATTGATTTAGGAGTGTCACTAGGATTGGCTATAATTCCATAAGGCCGCTGACGGATAAAAGGCCATACACCACTTTCTAATAACTTAGTAATGATATCTTCTCTACTGTTTTGACTGGGTTTGGATTTGTCAAAAGGGAGGTGTTTTATTTCTCTGTCGGCTAGAATTTTGATTGCTAAAATCACTCTTTTTTCACCTCGAACAATTTCAACTATTTCACCACTAACAGGTGAGCAAAACCGAATAGTCTCATTATTTTTATCATACAATAGCGGACTGCCTGCTAGGACAGTATCTCTTTCTTTAACTAGTAATTTTGGCGTAAGCCCCACAAAATCTTTTGGTTTAATGGCAAATACATCAGCAATAGGTAAATCCAATACGGACTTTGTCGCTTCACCGATTAATTTGAGATTCAATCCCCGTTTAATTTTAATATATTCACTCATACATTATCAAATTTTTTTGGGTACTAATTATATATGTTAGTCTTTGAACAATTTTTTTGTTTACTAAGTAAAGAGATGCATTGGATATGTTGATTAAGGATATTAATATTAGTAAGAATAGTGAACTAATTTAGTGATTTTGTATTTAAAAAGCAATAAAAAAAACTATTCTCAGATTGTTTTGTATGATTTAAAAAAAAAGAAAGTTTAAAAGTTTTTTATGTAGCCTTGTTGTTTTCGTATGGAATACATTAAAAAAAGAGTGCTATTTTTAATTATTTTATATTGTTTCAAAAGACTTGTTTATGTTGAGACTTACTCAAACTGGCAAAAAAATCGAAATCAAATTTAATAGATATATTTTTTAAGAAAAGCTAGTATGTTAGTTAGAGTTAAATAATTTTAAAAAAACATATAATTATTTAATTGGTAAGTTGTAAAAAGATATTGATAGTTTCTTAAAATTTATAGGCAAATGTTGATATTAAATTTTAACATTTAGTAGAGAATCTGTCAGAAATGTTTAAAAATTGTATAAAAAGTGTTAATACAAGGACTGTACAGGACAGTTTTAAAAATCCTTTTTTTTTATTTTACATTTCTATTAATTAACCTTTAACTCAAATTTATTTTATGGAATCAATTCTTGGTATTCTTTTTCACTCAATTGGAGGTTTTTCCTCTGGAAGTTTTTATATGCCTTTTAAAAAGGTAAAAGGTTGGGCTTGGGAAAGCTACTGGATTGTAGGAGGTTTTTTCTCTTGGTTAATAGTTCCACCATTAGCAGCTTATTTGACCATACCTAATTTTACTGAGATTATTAGTGCTGCAGCTCCTTCAGTTAAAACTGTTACTTATTCAATGGGATTAATTTGGGGTATTGGTGGATTAACTTATGGTCTTGGAGTTCGTTATTTAGGGATGTCTCTGGGGAATTCTATTACATTAGGTTTTTGTTCTGCATTTGGTGCATTAGTACCGCCTATTTATTACAATTTTAATCCTATTGAAGGAAAAGTATCTTTTACAGAGATGGCTTCTACTCCAGGAGGACAATTGGTTTTGTTAGGAGTATTGGTGTGTATTTTGGGAATCGTATTGTTAGGGAAAGCAGGAACACTTAAAGAAAAAGATTTCGCAGTAGGACATGAGGATAAGGATAAGGATTTTAACCTTGTTAAAGGACTTATTATTGCGATAATTTCTGGAATTTTAAGTTCTTTCTTTAATTTCGGAATTGAAGCTGGTAAACCAATGGCTGATACGGCAAATGAGGCTTGGAAAGTTTTAAATCAGGGGCAAGGTGAATTTTTGTTTCAAAACAATGTTACCTATGTAGTATTGCTTTGGGGAGGTCTTACTACTAACTTTATTTGGTGTATGTACCTTAATTTTAAAAATAAAACTTTTGGAGATTATACCAACAAAAATACTCCAATTAGTCGAAATGTTTTGTTTTCTGGTATTGCCGGAACCATGTGGTTTTTACAATTCTTTTTCTACGGAATGGGAGAAAGTAAGTTAGGAAATGGAGCAAGTTCTTGGATTTTACATATGTCAACAATTATTTTGACAGCTAATTTCTGGGGATTTTATTTAAAGGAATGGAAAGGAGTTTCGGATAAGACATATAAGGTTTTCTTTTTTGGAATTGCTTTAATGTTTTTATCAATTGTTTTAGTTGGTTTTGGAAACTCTTTATAATGATATAGAATAACAATTTAAAATTTTATAATAATGTCAAATACAAATACAATGACTTTTAAACACGTAAGTTACCTATGGGATGATGCTAAGGCTGCTGAATTAGCAGGAGATGAAGTAGCACTATTTATCTATCGCTCTAATTTATTAGGAGCCGATTTGAGATTAACGAACTATGGAGGAGGAAATACATCTGTAAAAATTACTGATAAAGATCCGCTAACTGGAGCTGCAACTGAGGTAATGTGGATTAAAGGTTCTGGTGGAGATATTGGAACATTAACAAAATCAGGTTGTGCTGCTCTTTATTTGGAAAGATTACGCAATTTAGAAAACGTTTACAGAGGAATTGAGCATGAAGACGAAATGGTGGAATTATTCAACCACTGTATTTTTGATTTAGCTTCAAAGGCACCTTCAATTGATACGCCTTTACACGGTTTCTTACCATTTGCTCATATTGATCACTTACACCCAGATGCTGCAATTGCTATTGCTGCTGCAAAAGATGGTGCTAAAATTACTGAAGAGTTATTCAACGGAGAGATTGGATGGGTTGGATGGCAACGTCCTGGTTTCGATTTAGGTTTGCAAATGCGTGCTTGCCTAGAAGAAGCTGCTGCTAAAGGGAAAAAATTAAAAGGAGTAATGTTAGGATCTCACGGTTTGTTTACTTGGGGAGATACTTCATACGAAAGTTATATCAATACTCTTGAAGTAATTGAAAAATGTGCTGAATATTTAGAGTCTAACTACGGTAAAACTCGTCCAGTTTTTGGAGGTCAAAAAATTGAAAGCCTTCCAGTTGATGCACGTAAATTGCAAGCGGCTAAATTAGCTCCAATCTTAAGAGGTTTCTGTTCTTCAGAACGTAAAATGATTGGTCACTACACTGATGATGCTAGAGTTTTAGAATTCATCAATTCTAATGATTTAGAAAAATTAGCTCCTCTTGGAACTTCTTGTCCAGATCACTTCTTGAGAACTAAAATTAGTCCTTTAGTAATTGAATTGGCTCCAAACGAAGATTTATCTGACGTTGATGCTGTCAAAGCAAAGTTAACTCCAGCTTTTGAAGCATACCGTCAAATGTACTCTGAGTACTATAATACATGCAAAAAATCAAACTCACCAGCAATGCGTGACCCAAACCCAGTGGTTATTTTATACCCAGGAGTTGGTATGTTTACTTTTGCAAAAGACAAAACTATGGCTCGTTTGGCATCTGAATATTATACAAATGCTGTAAACGTAATGAAAGGTGCTGAAGCAGTTTCAGAATATACTTCATTGCCACGTCAAGAAGCTTTTGATATCGAATATTGGTTGTTAGAGGAAGCTAAATTACAACGTATGCCAAAACCAAAAGCATTATCTGGAAGAATTGCTGTTATCACTGGTTCTGCTGGTGGAATTGGTAAGGCTATCGCTAAAAAATTCGCTGAAGAAGGTGCTTGTGTTGTTATTAATGACATTAACGAAGAGCGTTTAGAAGGAGCTACTGCTGATTTTATCAAAACTTTTGGTAAAGATGCTGTTTCTAGTACTTTATTAAATGTTACTGACGAAAATAGTACAACTTTAGCTCTAGATGCTGCTTGTTTAGCATTTGGAGGAGCTGATATTATCGTTAACAATGCCGGAATTAGTATTTCTAAATCTATCGCAGAGCATTCATTAGAAGAATGGGATAGATTGTATGATATCTTAGTAAAAGGACAATTTATTGTTTCTAAAGCTGGAATCGAAGTAATGCGTAAACAAGGTTTTGGAGGAGATATCGTTAATATCGTATCTAAAAATGCAGTAGTTGCAGGACCAAATAATCCTGGTTATGGATCTGCTAAAGCTGCTCAAGCTCACTTAACACGTTTAATGGCTGCTGAAGTAGGAGCTGATAAAATCCGTGTGAACACTGTTAACCCAGATGCTGTAATCTCTGATTCCAATATTTGGTCAGGTGGATGGGCTGAAGGACGTGCTAAAGCGTATGGTATTACTGTAGCTGAATTGCCTGCTTACTACGCTAAGCGTACTTTATTAAATGAAATTATATTGCCAGATGATATTGCCAATGCATGTTATGCTTTTGTTGGAGGTTTATTAGGAAAATCTACAGGAAATGCATTAAATGTTGATGGTGGAGTATCTATGGGCTTTTACAGATAGTTTTTAGATGTTAGTTTTTAGATTGATTTATCTAACGTTCGATTTATTTCGAGCGTTAGATTTTTCTTAATCTAATAACAGCATGTTTGTTTTTTATTTTCTTTTTAAAAAACAGTTCTTCTTTATAACAACTTAGGTGGTTAGTAATTTTTAAGTCTACCGCTTATAATCACCATAAATTATGAAAAAAGTAGCTTTTAAAATGCAATTGCATCAAGGGCAAATGCAGGAGTACCAAAAAAGACATGATGAGTTGTGGCCTGAATTGGCTGATTTGTTAAAAAGTGTTGGAGTAGAAGATTACTCTATTTTTTTAGACGAAGACACATATGCTCTTTTTGGTGTTTTAAAAATTGAAGATCCTAGTCGTTTAGACGAACTTCCTCAGCATCCAGTGATGCAAAAATGGTGGAAATATATGGGTGATATTATGGATGCAAATCCCGACAATTCGCCAGTGAGTGTTTCACTCAAAGAAGTTTTTTATTTACCTTAAAAAAATGTAATTATCATGATATTAGATTCTAATAAAATTGCTGCTCATAATGATGGGCTTTTTACAGCTCATAAAAACAAATTAGTTTTTACAGCTTCAGAAATTGCTGAAACTGAAAATATTATTCAAAAATTAATCGATTTCCAAATTGCTATCCCTTCTTGGGCTTTAGGTACAGGTGGAACTCGTTTTGGACGTTTTCCAGGTGGTGGAGAACCTCGTTCAATAGAAGAAAAAATCGAAGATGTAGGTTTGCTACACGCTTTAAATAAAGCTTCTGGAGCAATTTCTTTACATATTCCTTGGGATACGGTGTCTGATTATAAGTCTATTAAGTCTTTAGCAGCACAACACGATTTGAAATTTGATGCTGTTAACTCTAATACATTTCAAGACCAAGCTAATGCTGAGTACTCCTATAAATTTGGTTCTTTACAAAATGTAAATAAATCAATTCGTAAGCAAGCTGTTCAACACAATATCGATGTAATCCAGCAAGGTGTTGAGTTAGGTTCTGAGTCATTAACGGTGTGGTTAGCTGATGGTTCATGTTTTCCTGGACAATTAAATTTCCGTAAAGCATACCAAAATACATTAGAAAGTTTAGAAGAAATCTACGAAGCATTGCCTGCTAACTGGAAATTATTTTTAGAGTATAAATGCGCTGAGCCTAATTTCTACTCTACAACTGTAGCTGATTGGGGACAATCTTATTCTTACGTTAAAAAATTAGGTGATAAAGCTAAAACTTTAGTGGATTTAGGTCACCACCTTCCAAATGCTAATATTGAACAAATTGTTTCATTATTATTAATGGAAGATAAATTAGGAGGTTTCCATTTCAATGATTCTAAATACGGAGATGATGATTTAACTGCAGGTTCATTAAAACCATACCAATTATTCTTAATTTTCAACGAATTAGTAGAAGGAATGGATGCAAGAGGAATGAACCATGCAACCGACTTAGGTTGGATGATTGATGCTTCTCATAACGTAAAAGATCCAATGGAAGATTTATTACAATCTGTTGAGGCTATTATGATTGCTTATGCTCAGGCACTTTCTGTGGATAGAAAAGCTTTAGAAATTGCTCAAAACGAAAATGATGTAGTTAAAGCTCAAGAGATTTTACAAAATGCTTTCCGTACTGATGTTCGTGCATTAGTAGCTGAAGCTCGTTTACGTGCTGGAGCAGCTCTTAATCCAGTTGGATTGTACCGTCAGTTAGCGGTACGTGATGCTTTAATTGGAGAAAGAGGATTAAAAACTGTAGCAACAGGATTGTAAAAAATAAATAACTATCTGTTTTAAGACTATCATTTTTTTCGCCACGAATTCACTAATTTTTTTTGAATTCGATGCCTTAATTTGATTAATTATAATCCAAATGATTGATTATTTGTGTAATAACATAAGGAAGTATTCGTGAATTGGTGGCATAAAGAAATAGGTACAAGTAACGGACAGTCGTAAAAACAACATTAAATGAATGCAGTAGCCATTTTCGATATTGGAAAAACAAATAAAAAAGCCTTTCTCTTTAATGAAAGTTATCAAATTGTTTGGGAAAATTCAGTAAATCTTCCAGAAACAGTTGATGAAGATGGATTTCCTTGCGAAGATATTGTAGCGCTAAAAGATTGGTTTTTGGTATGTTGGGAACAGATGAAAATGCAAACCCAATACAACTTGAAGGCAGTTAATTTTAGTACTTATGGTGCCAGTTTTGTATATATTGACGAAGAAGGAAATCCTTTGACACCTTTGTACAATTATCTAAAACCATATCCTGAAAAGCTAAAAGATAAATTTTATTCTAAAAATAAAGGAGAAGAAGTTTTTGCTGTAAAAACAGCTTCTCCTGTTTTAGGAAGTTTGAATTCTGGAATGCAAATTTATCGTTTGAAAAAAGAAAATCCTGAGGTTTTTAATAAAGTAAAATATTGTTTGCATTTGCCACAATACATGAGTTATCTTTTGACTAAAGAAGGTTTTACCGATATAACAAGTATTGGTTGCCATACTAATCTTTGGAATTTCAATAAAATGAAATACCACAAATGGATTAAAAAACAAAATATAACAGAAAAACTGGCTCCAATTCATAGTTCTGAAGATGCTGTTACTTTAGCAGACGGAACTGCTGTTGGTATTGGTTTACACGACAGTTCTTCAGCTTTGATTCCTTATATAATCAATTTTGAAGATCCTTTTGTGTTGCTTTCAACAGGAACTTGGGTAATTACAATGAACCCATTTAATGATAAGAAGCTTACTTTTGAGGAGTTGCAAAACGACTGTTTGTGTTTTCTACATTATAAAGGAAAACCAGTTAAAGCTTCTCGATTGTTTGCAGGAAATGAACATGAAATTCAATCATTGAAATTGGCAAAGCATTTTGATGTTGCAGTAGATACTTATAAACATGTTCTTTACGATAAAGATATTATTACTAAGTTAAGAGCTAATTTCAAACAATATACAAAAGGAGATAGTAAAATTTTAAAAGATTGCCCTTTTAATAAAAGAGACTTATCTGATTTTGAAAACTACGATGAAGCCTATCACCAATTGATGTTGGATTTAATTGCTCAACAAATTGTTTCGACAAACCTGGTGATTCATAATAGTCCTGTAAAGAAAATTTTTGTTGATGGAGGTTTTAGTAAAAATTCTATTTATATGAATCTATTAGCGGAAGCTTTCCCGAATATGGAAGTTTACGCCGCATCCATGGCACAAGCGAGTTCTTTAGGAGCCGCATTAGCCATTCATAAAAATTGGAATACGAAACCAATTCAAAATGATTTAATAGATTTGAAATTTTATAAACATTAATACTTAAATTTGCCTATCATAATTCAATATAAAAAGAAGAATGATAGGCAATTTTACTTAAAGTATTAAGCAATTAACAAAAACTTATGTAAGGAGCATCAATTTAAGTAATTGCCAAAAGTAATTATGCAAATTACATAGAACCCTAAAAAAAAAATAAAAATCAGCGTATGAAAGTTGGACTTTTTATACCATGCTATGTGGATCAATTTTATCCACAAGTAGGTATTGCAAGCTTAGAGCTATTACAAAAATTGGGATGTGAAGTGAGTTTTCCAATGAATCAAACCTGTTGTGGGCAACCTATGGCTAATAGTGGTTATGCACATTTAACGGGAGGATGTGATGCTAATTTTGTGGCTAATTTTTCTGAATTTGATTATATCGTTTGCCCTTCTGGAAGTTGTACCATGCATGTGAAGGAACACCTTCATTCGAAAGAGAATGAAGCTGCTGCTACACATATTAGAAAACATGTTTACGAACTAACAGAATTTCTAACAGATGTATTAAAAGTAGAATCTATCGAAGGGAATTTTCCTTATAAGGTAGGAATGCACCAAAGTTGTCATGGTCAACGAGGACTAAAGCTTTCGCAAATGAGTGAGTTAAATGCGGCTCCTTTTTCTAAGCCAGAACAATTATTGACGAATATAAAAGGTTTAGAATTAGTTTCTTTAAGTAGAAAAGATGAGTGTTGTGGTTTTGGAGGTACTTTTTGTGTAACCGAAGAGGCTGTTTCTGTAAAAATGGGACAAGACCGTATAAAAGACCACCAAGCACACCAGGTAGATTATATTACAGGAGGAGATATGTCCTGTTTAATGCACTTAGAAGGAATTTTAAAAAGACAAAAAAGCAATATAAAAGTAATTCACATTGCAGAAATTTTAAACTCAATATGAAAGAAAATACAATAGATCACAGTACAGCGGCAGCTACTTTTAACAAAGATGTAGAACGTGTAAACTGGCATGATGAAACGCTTTGGTTTGTTCGTTCTAAAAGAGATAAATCAGCTCATGCTATTCCTGAATGGGAAACGCTTCGCGAGACTGCATCAAATATTAAAAATAACGTACTCTCAAATATGCATCTCTATTTGCAAGAGTTTGAAAGTAATGCATTGAAAAACGGAATCATTGTCCACTGGGCTGCTGATGGAGACGAACACAATAAAATAGTGCATTCTATTATTGCTAAGCATGGTGTTACCCAAATGGTAAAATCAAAATCAATGCTTACAGAAGAATGTCATCTAAATGAATATTTAGCAGATAATGGAGTTGAAGTAATTGATTCCGACCTAGGGGAGTTTATTGTTCAATTAAGAAAAGAACCACCAAGTCATATTGTATTGCCTGCTATTCACCTTAAAAAGGAAGATGTAAGTGATACGTTCAATGAGCATCTTGGAACAGAAAAAGGAAATTATAACCCACAATATTTAACTGAAGCAGCTAGAAAAGAATTAAGAGATACTTTCTTAACTAGAAAAGTGGCACTTACGGGAGTGAATTTTGCAGTTGCTGAAACAGGTGAATTTGTAGTGTGTACTAATGAAGGAAATGCCGATATGGGGGCACATCTTGCCGATGTTCATATTGCAAGTATGGGGTTTGAAAAATTAGTTCCTCAGCGCAAACATTTAGGTGTTTTCTTGAGACTTTTAGCTAGAAGTGCCACGGGTCAACCTATTACTACTTTTTCAAGTCACTTTAAAAAACCTAGAAAAGGACAGGAAATGCACATTGTAATTGTTGATAATGGCAGAAGTACCCAATTAGGACGTGAAGAGTTTAGAAATTCTTTAAAATGCATTCGTTGTGGTGCTTGTATGAACACTTGTCCTGTTTACAGAAGAAGTGGAGGACACAGTTATCATAATGCAGTTGCAGGACCTATTGGTTCTATTTTAGCGCCAAATTTAGACATGAAAAAGAATGCCGATTTGCCTTTTGCAAGTACCTTATGCGGTTCTTGTTCAAATGTTTGTCCGGTAAAAATTGATATTCATGACCAATTGTATAAATGGCGTCAGGTATTGGTTAAAGAAGGATATACACCTCCTTCTAAAACGATGGCGATGAAAGGAATGTCAGCTGTTTTAGCTAATCCTACCGTATTTAAAATTGCTGGAAAAGCAGGAAGGTTTGTAATCAAGAATATGCCATTTATGGTAAATAATAGCATGAATGCCTGGTACAATCAAAGAGAAATGCCAACACCTCCTGAAGAATCATTTAGAGAATGGTATGCTAAAAAGCAAAAAGAATCTAAAGACAAAAAATAATGAGCAGTAGAGATAGTATTTTAAATAAGATAAAAAGCAATCAACCTTTATCAGTAAATGAATTGCCAGATCTAAGCGTTTTAGGGTTAGAAAAATTTGACGTCATTGAAACCTATAAAACAGTACTAAAAGGTATTGGTGGTTTTTGTGAAGAAGTGAGTAGTTTAGACGAAGTAAAAAACTATATTACAACACATTATCCTGCTGATAAAAGAAAAATTACAACACTTTTGGAATTTGCGGATATTGCAGAAACTGACTGGACAAATGATGATCCACATAGTTTACAAAATGTAGAATTAGCTGTTATAAAAGCACATTTAGGTGTTGCTGAAAATTCAGGCCTTTGGGTAACGGATGCTATTTTAGGACAAAGAGTTTCACCTTTTATTCCGCAATATTTGGCTATTATAGTGAATAAAAGTGATATTGTAGCTACTATGCAACAGGCTTATGAGCGCATTGGTGATTTGGACTATGGTTTTGGTACTTTTATTGCTGGTCCTTCTAAAACAGCCGATATTGAACAATCATTAGTACTAGGAGCTCATGGAGCAAGAGGATTGACTGTCTTTTTGATGGAATAATATATTATAGATTCATAAAAAAATCGCCTCGTTTATCGAGGCGATTTTTGTTTTATATATATGTGAAAATATTTTTAAAGCAAAGCTTCGCAAAGTAAATCGCAGAGAAGCTCTAAAAATAATCCGTCAAAATCTTTTTAATTTGTGACTTTTTCTAAGCACAAAGGATACAAAGATTCTTAGAAGAACTTAAAAAAACTTATGCGAACCTTTGCGTTTTCTTCGTGAATCTTTGCGTAATAGTTATTCTTTTATTTTTTCGATAGAAACAGCGTTAATACAATAACGCAATCCGCTTGGTTCAGGGCCATCAGGAAAAGTATGCCCCAAATGTGCATCGCAAATGTTACAAACACATTCGATACGAATCATTCCGTGGCTCACATCTTTGTTGTAAGCTATATTTTCAATTGCAATAGGTTGAGTAAAGGAAGGCCAACCTGTTCCACTTTCAAATTTTGTTGTAGAATCAAAGAGAGGCGTTTTGCAACATTTGCAAGCGTATTTTCCCGGTTCAAAAAGACTACATAATTCTGAACTATGCGGTCTTTCGGTTCCTTTTTTACGTGTTACATAGTACTCTTCATCGGTTAATTCTAATTTCCATTCCTCATCCGTTTTTTGAACTCTTCTAGGAGGAGTTGGATTGCCCTGAGTGGCAAATTTTATTAAATCGTTCCAGTTTAACATACTGTTTTTTTTTTGGGAAGTTATTTTAAATATACCGCTACAAATTTTGCCAATGGAGCCATTCTAGCTTTGTTTAACTGTAAAGTATCATTTTTTACCGTATAATTATCTACTGTTTCTAGTACATTAAAAAAAGCATCCTCTACTGTAGGTTTCAAACAAGCCATTTTAGTAGCTCCTAGTTTTGAAAAAGTTATTCGGTTCATATCGGCTTGAAGTTCATAAGTTCCAAAAAAAGAATTACAACCGCCATTTCCTGTAACTTTATTATCTGTTGATTTCAATATAAAATGTGGTTCTTTTGAAACAAAATTTTCAGATGTCACTTGTTGACCTCTAATTTCAATTAATTTCCAATATTTTTCTGTAATTTCGGAAGTTTTGTCGCCTTTTATTTTTTTAGTTGAATTACAAGAAAAGAATAGTATTGAAAGCGCTAAAAGGCTAATTGTTTTAAAAGAATGTTTCATTTGGGGAATTTTATATATGTTATACAAATATAAAAAAGCAATTACATTTTCGATGTTTATACTTTCTTAATTTTTTATTGAAACACTATTGGATGTATTTCAGTGTAATAATAGATTTATATATTTGATTACTTTAACAATATATACACTATGGGACTTAAACATTTATTTAAAGCTACATTAAACTGGACTTCAGTTCCAAAAGAAACTATTTCAACTTCTAAAAAAACTTTAAAAAATCATCAAATTAGTATTGAAGGTAAGGCTATTTTAAATGTTTCTGCCGCTAAAGTTTTTAAGGGAGATGCAAGTTTGTATAATCCTGAAGATTTACTGTTAAGTAGTTTGGTTTCCTGCCATATGATGTCTTATTTATATGTTTGTGCTCAAAATGGGATAGAGGTTGTTTCGTATCAAGATAATGCCGAAGCGACTCTTGAAGTTTTCGAAAATGGTTCAGGGCGTTTTATTGAAGTTCGTTTGTTTCCTAAAGTGATCATAAAACAAAAAGATCAAATAGCAACAGCTTTGCATTTACATGAAAAAGCTAATGAACTTTGTTTTATTGCAAATTCCTGTAATTTTCCAATTTTTCATTTTCCTTGTTGTGAAGTAAATTAGTTTGTATTTAATAGTAATTGATTTTAGAATTCATTTTTATCAAAATTCATTTTTCTCATCTAAATTCATTTTTATTCTATTACTAATAAAAATTAGTACTTTTTTTTATTTAAAAAAAAATACAAATTATATGCAACCGATTGTGTAAATTTTGTATGTTTGTAATGTTAAACTCTTTTAGGTTTTATTTTGTACGATATTCTTTTGTTTTTTTTGAAGATGTTGGAAAGAAGTAAATAGTGTTTAATACTTTATTAATTAACCAACTAAATTATTTTTATGATTAACTTTTTTATTTTTAAAAGTAAATCAAAACATATAAAACATTTGAGTTTTCTTGTTTTGATGTTTTTGTTTTCTGTTGGGGCTAATGCTCAATCAACAGTTTCTGGAGTTGTCTCTGATGCAAATGGTCCTATTCCGGGGGCAAATGTTTTAATCAAAGGGACCAATACAGGAGTGATGACAAATTTTGATGGAGCATACTCCATTAAAGATGTACCTTCTGGAGGTATACTGGTTTTTAGTTTTGTGGGTTTAGAAACTAAAGAAGTCAAAGTAAATGGTCAAACTAAGATTAATGTTGTTTTAGAGGAAAATTCGAATGCTTTGCAGGAAGTAGTAGTAATAGGTTATGGGACTCAACGTAAAGAAGCTGTTACGGGATCTGTTGTCTCAATGAGTTCAGATGAACTGCGAGAAATTCCGTCGACAAATATCTCTCAAGCTTTGCAAGGAAGGTTGACAGGTGTTGATATTTCTCAAACAAATACAAAACCAGGCGCAAATATGCAAATTAGAATTCGTGGAACACGTTCCTTGACAGCTAGTAATGATCCGCTAGTTGTATTGGATGGAGTTCCTTTTGCAGGAAATTTGACTGATATTAATCCTAATAATATAAAAAGTATTGATATTTTGAAAGATGCTTCTGCTACTGCAATCTATGGTTCAAGAGGAGCTAATGGGGTTATTTTGGTAACTTCAATAACAGGAAAAAAAGGGCAAAGAGCACAGTTTACATACAATCAATATTATGGTCTTAAACGAGTTTTTGGAGAATATCCAATGATGAATGGAGAAGATTTTGTGAAATTACGTGCAATAGCTAATAAGTATTCCAATGGAACAGATGAGTTTGATGACGTGGATACCAATTGGCAGAAATTATTATATACCACTGGTGTTGTGATGAGTCATGATTTGGCAGTTTCTGGTGGTACGGAATTAGGGGCCTATAATTTTGGTGTTGGATATTATAAGGATGAAGCTGTTATTCCTGGGCAGAATTATGAGCGTATAACATTAAATGGTTCTTTGAATCAAGAAATTGGAAGGTTTAAATTTGGTTTTTCATCAAATAATAATTATTCGGTAAATAATGGGAATGGATTAGGTGTTGGTGGAGTTTTAAGTAATTCTCCAATTTCAAATCCTTATAATGATGACGGTACCTTAAAAAGGGTTATTCACATGGGAGCAGATGATGCATTTGTTACTACAAAAGAAGTTATAGAAGGATTAGGAGATAAATACATTGATCAAACAAGAGCTTTCGGTTCTTATAATAATGTTTTTGGTGAAGTAAAGATACCGGGGATTACAGGTTTAAAATATCGTGCTAATCTTGGATTGAATTTCCGTGCGAATTTTGGAGGTAATTATACAGGTGAAGGCGTTTTTGCAGTAAATGAAACTACAGTTTCTACTGCTAATGTAAATAGTTCAATAAACACAAGTTGGATACTTGAGAACTTATTGACATATGACAGAACTTTTGAGGAGAAACATAATTTTAATTTCGTGGCATTATATTCCAATGAAAAATACAATTTCAATAGTTCGAGTTTTTCAGCTAAAGATATTGCTTCAGATGATTTTCAATTTTATAATTTAAGAAATGCAAATGGTGATTTAGTAGCTAATGATGGTGCATATAGTCAAAGTGGTTTGAGATCCTATATGGCCAGAGCAATGTATACTTTTGATAATCGTTATATGCTTACTGCTACTGTACGTTCAGATGGTTCTTCAAGATTAGCTCCAGGTCATAAATGGCATACTTACCCTGCTGTTTCCGCTGGATGGAATATTAAAAATGAATCTTTTATGAATAAATTAGATGTGATTGATGCATTAAAAATTAGAGTTGGGTATGGAGAAACTTCCAATCAATCGGTAGATCCTTATCAAACTTTAGGAAGTTTGGCACCGGTAAAATATAACTTTGGTGATACTAACTATTCAACAGGGTATTACGTAAACAGATTACCTAGTCCAGATTTAGGCTGGGAATTTTCGCAAACTTGGAATTACGGTTTAGATTTTGGTTTTTTAAACAATCGTTTATCCGGAACTATAGAATATTATGATACCAAAACTAATGATCTTTTATTAGGGGTAAGTTTACCACCAACAGCTGGTGTTGGATCTTATACTGCCAATATAGGATCGACTCAAAATAAAGGGTTTGAGGTAGCACTTAATGGTGTTATATTAAATAATAAAGATGGTCTTAATTGGGAGTTAGGAGTGAATTTATCTGCCAACAAAAATAGAATTACTTCTTTAGCATCTGGACAAGACAGGGATGAAGGAAACTGGTGGTTTGTAGGTCACTCTATTAATTCAATTTATGATTATAAAAAAATTGGTTTGTGGCAAACTGATGATGCTAATCTTACTAAGTTTGAACCAGGGGGGAATGTGGGAATGATTAAGGTATTATATACAGGGGATTTTAATGAAGATGGAACTCCAACCAGACAAATTGGGGCAGCAGATCGTCAGATTATTAATACTGATCCAAAATTTGTTGGAGGATTTAATACTCGTTTAAGTTTCAAAGGTTTTGATTTAAGTGCTATAGGTGTATTTAGAAGTGGAGGATTGATAAATAGTTCTTTATACGGTTCAGGGGGGTATTTAAATTTATTGACTGGGCGAAGAGCTAATGTTAAGGTTGATTATTGGACGCCTGATAATACAGATGCAAAATACCCAGCACCAGGAGGGATTCAGAGTGGAGATAACCCAAAATATGGTTCAACATTGGGGTATTTTAATGGATCATATTTAAAAATTAGAACAATTACTCTTGGTTATAATTTTAAAAGAGAATTAATTGAGAATTTGGGAATACAAAAATTACGTTTGTATTGTACAGTCCAAAATCCATTTGTATTCTTTTCTGATTATCATAAAGAATCAGGTATGGATCCAGAAGCTAATTCAATGGGTAATGAAAATGCTGCAGTACCTCTTAGTAACAATTTAAGTCGTATTTTGACTATTGGGGCTAATACGCCATCTACAAAAAATTACGTATTTGGTCTTAATTTAACATTCTAAAAAATCAAGGTAATGAAAAAGATACAATTTAAAACTTATTTCGCGTCTACAGTCTTTATGGCTTTGTTTGCAATCAGTTGTTCTGATGTTTTGGATGAAAAACCACGCGCTACTTTTACTCCTGAATATTTTAAAACAGAAAAAGGGGTAAATGGAGGATTGACATCCTTGTATTTTAACTTAAGAAATTTATATGGTCAGGCATACTATTATAATTCACTTATAACAGGAACAGACGAAGCTACATATGCACAAAGTGCTGATGGTAATTTTAAAGATATGGATTTGTCCGGTGCTGGGTCTTTGACTCCTACAAGTTATCCAACAGGAATACTTTGGGGTACTGTTTTTTCCAATATTAATACAGCTAGTGGTATTATTGAAAATGGTGGAGAAGTAGGTGTATCAGAATCATTAATTGCAGAAGCAAGATTCTTTAGAGCTTTTGATTATTTTTTATTAGTACAAACTTACGGAGGGGTTCCTTTGGATTTAGGATCAGGTGACCTTAAATTTAATATAAGTCCATCTCGTTCTTCTGTTCGTAATACTGTACCTGATGTGTATACTAAAGCTGTTTTTCCTGATTTAATTAAGGCAATTAATGATTTACCAGCAACACCACGTGTAACTGGGGCTTTAACTAAATCGGCTGCTAGATTATATTTGTCAAAAGCCTATTTAACATACGCTTGGTGGTTACAAAATCCTAATAATATCCCAACCTATCCAGAAACAAATAGAGTTGACCCTGATGGACACGATGCAGCTTGGTATTTTCAACAGGCTTATGATGTAGCTGTAGAAGGTATTAATAATCCAGGTCCGTTTGCTTTACAGCCAACTTATTATGATGTAAATTTAGGATCGAATGATCGTAATAGTGAAATTATCTTGTATGCAGATCATACAGAAACAAGTGAACTTTTTAATGGTTCAAGTTTGACCTATGGAAGTGGTGGTGCACCTGATAATTTTGCAGGTTGGATGATGACATGGAATTATACTGAATTAAGAAGTTCAGGAATAAGTACTGTTCAACGTGAAGCAGAACAACACCTTGGAAGACCATGGACTCGTATGTGTCCTACAATAGGCGTTATTGAGAATACTTTTGCAGATAAAATAAATGATTCTCGTTATGATGGAACTTTTACAACTGTTTATCGTGCAAACTGGCCTAAAGCTGGTTTAACAAATACCAGTATTAATAACGCAAATAATTTACCAATTATTCCTGGAGATGCAGTTTTAACTTTCTTAAATGATGAACCATCTACAGCTATAACTTATCCTGCACCAGGAAATGGAGGAGATAGTAATATAGGTGCTGGTACTTTACCCGGAAGATCAGATTATGTTATTTCACCACGTGGTGTAAGTAGAAAAGCATACCCAGGATTATGGAAATTAGGACCATATCGTACTGATAATAATGGAGGTTTAGGACAACCTAATGCAGGATCAACACGTCCATTTAATATTGCTAAATTTTCTGAATTCTATTTCATTGCCGCTGAAGCTGCTGTAAAAGGTGCTACTACACAAGTAGGTAAAACAGCTAGAGAGTTAATTAATGTAATCAGAGCGCGTGCTGGAAAATGGAGATTTGATAACAATGGAAATGTAGCTAAAGTTGTTGATAATAGTGCTGCAATGACTGCTGCCACTCCAGCAACAATTACAATAAATTATGTTTTAGCAGAGCGTTCTCGTGAGTATTATGCTGAAGGATACCGTTGGTTTGATTTAGTTCGTACTCAAAAATGGGGAGAATTAGCCTCTTCATATGAAATATGTGGTGCCGATAAAGGAGATCATACACCTATAGCGGTTAATAGAACAATTTCTAATTATTTATACCTGAGACCAATTCCGCAAAATCAAATTGATGCTATGATTATGACGGATGCAGAGAAAGCTGCTTACCAAAATCCAGGCTACAATTAATTAAGTTAATTTATTAATATTAATATGGAAAAACATTTCCATCTATTTTCCTATTGGTATTAATATTATTTAAAAAATGTGTGTTTTAATTAGTATTTTTTGGTTTTTAAAAAGTCGAGAGCTGGTTACTCTCGGCTTTTAATTTAGTTAGATTATAATTTAAAAATTCATAGATATTTTTTCTATGAATTTTTTTAGACTTTTTTTTAAATGTAAAATGAACACATATTATTTAGTCATTAGTTTTAAAGAATAAATTAAATATTTTATGAGAAAAATATTCATTATAGCTTTGCTTTTAGTACAATGTTTAGATTATGCACAAGAGAACAATAATTTTAAGCTTTGGTACAACCAACCATCTGGTCAAATTTGGGAAAATGCTTTGCCAATTGGTAATGGATTTTTGGGAGCTATGGTTTATGGGAATGTTGCTCATGAAATTATTCAGTTGAATGAAAATACCGTTTGGAGTGGAGGACCTAACAGAAATGATAATCCAGCTGCTTTGGCTGCATTACCAGAAATTCAAAAATTAATTTTTAAAGGCAAACACAAAGAAGCGGAAAAATTAGCTAACGAAGCTTTTATTTCTAAAAAGTCCCATGGTCAAACGTTTCAAACCGTGGGGAATTTGAATTTGACTTTTGAAGGACTGGAAAACTTTTCTGATTATAGAAGGGAATTGGATATTGGCAATGCCATATCAAAAACTACTTATGTTGTTGATGGTGTAACCTATACCAGAGAGGCTTTTGTATCTTTTGCAGATAGAGTTATTGTTATACATCTTACGGCAAGTAAAAAAGGGAGTATTTCATTTACTGCCGATTATACTTCGCCTCATAAAATCAAAAATTTTGCAGTAAATAATTCTAAAGATTTAGAAATTTCAGGAACTACCAGTGACCATGAGGGGGTGGCAAGTATAATTAAATTTAAAGGTATCACTCGTATTCAATTAGATAAAGGAAAACTGGAGCAAACCGAAAATTCACTTAGCGTTAAAGGAGCAAACTCAGCTACATTATTGATATCAATTGCTACTAATTTTAAGAATTATCAGGATGTCAGTGGAAATGAAAACCAACGCGCTTTGGATTATTTGAATAAAGCTTCTGGGAAATCGTATGCATCACTTAAAAAAGCACATATTGCTGCGTATCAAAAATATTTCAATCGGGTAAAATTGGATTTAGGAACGACTCCAGAAGCCAATTTGCCAACAGATGAACGTTTGAAAAATTTTAGAAATACCAATGATCCTCAATTTGTAGCACTATATTATCAGTATGGTCGCTATTTATTGATTTCGTCTTCTCAACCAGGAGGTCAACCTGCTAATTTGCAAGGAATTTGGAATAATAGTCTTAATCCGGCATGGGATAGTAAATACACGATTAATATCAATGCCGAAATGAATTATTGGCCGGCCGAGAAAACCAATCTTTCCGAATTGCACGAGCCTTTTTTACAAATGGTTAAAGATTTATCTGAAACTGGAAAAGAGACTGCCAAAACAATGTATGGTGCGAGAGGTTGGATGGCACACCACAATACCGATATTTGGCGTGCAACAGGAGCTGTAGATGGTGCTTTTTGGGGTTTGTGGACCGCAGGTGGCGGATGGGTCAGTCAGCATTTATGGGAACATTATCTTTATACAGGTGACAAAGAATTTTTGGCATCCATATATCCAGTTTTGAAAGGGGCTGCTTTGTTTTATGTCGATTTTCTCGTAAAACAACCTAAATACAATTGGTTGGTAGTCAATCCTGGGAATTCTCCGGAGAATGCACCACAAGCGCATAATGGTTCTTCACTAGATGCCGGAACCACAATGGACACTCAAATTGTGAATGATGTTTTTAATACAACCATTCGTACTGCACAAATCTTAAATGAAGATGCTACTTTGATTGCTACTTTAAAGCAAATGCTTAGCCAATTGGCACCAATGCACATTGGAAAATACAACCAACTTCAAGAATGGCTGGATGATATTGATGATCCAAAAGACAATCACCGCCATGTGTCTCATTTATATGGATTATTTCCATCCAATCAAATATCGGCATACAAAACGCCTGAATTATTTGCGGCTTCAAAAAACACATTATTGCAACGCGGCGATGTATCTACAGGTTGGAGTATGGGATGGAAAATAAATTGGTGGGCAAAATTGCAAGATGGAAATCACGCTTATTCATTGATTAAAAATCAACTCACTCCTCTAGGGGTAAACAAAGGAGGTGGTGGTACTTATAATAATTTATTTGACGCACATCCACCTTTCCAAATTGATGGGAATTTTGGATGCACTTCCGGAATTACGGAAATGCTGGTTCAAAGCTCGGATGGAGCCATTCACTTGCTTCCTGCATTACCTGATGTATGGAAAAATGGAAGCATTAGTGGAATACGCGCCAGAGGTGGTTTTGAGATTGTCAATATGGAATGGAAAGATGGAAAACTTATTAATTTAGCAGTGAAATCAACTTTAGGAGGAAATCTAAGATTGCGTTTGCCAAATGATATGAAAGAAAAGTCCGGAGTTGATTTGGTAATTGCAAAAGGAGAAAATCCGAATCCTTTTTATTTTGTAAATGAAACGGCAGAGCCCATTATATCTAAAGAATATAACATTAAACCATTGGAATTAAAACCAACAATTTTGGTCGATATAGCTACTGTAAAAGGGAAAACGTACACATTTGTGACTAAATAAATTATTATATCCAAAATCTAAAAATAGAACAATATGAAAAATAAATTTAAAGCACTGTTTCTAGTATCAGTATTATTTTGTGTATCAAATACATTTGGACAAAATCCTAAATTTTATGTTTATCTGTGTTTTGGACAATCTAATATGGAAGGTAATGCTAAGTTTGAACCACAAGATACTGTAGTTGATAAAAGATTTCAGGTTTTAGAAGCAGTCAATTGTGATAATTTGAAAAGAAAAAAGGGAGAGTGGTACACTGCAGTTCCACCTTTAAGTCGTTGTACTACAGGATTGACTCCATCCGATTATTTTGGAAGAGAAATGATAGCTAATTTGCCTGATGATGTAACAGTAGGTGTTATCAATGTAGCTGTTGGTGGTTGTAAAATTGAACTTTTTGACAAAGATAATTATGAATCCTATGTAAGTACATCGCCAGATTGGTTAAAAAATACGGTGTCACAGTATGATGGAAATCCTTATGCCAGATTAGTAGAAATGGCTAAAATTGCTCAAAAAACAGGTGTAATAAAAGGAATATTATTGCATCAGGGTGAATCAAATACCGGAGATGTGCTTTGGCCAAAAAAAGTAAAATTAGTGTATGACAATTTATTGAAAGATTTAAATCTTCAAGCGGAATCTACGCCTTTACTAGCCGGAGAAGTTGTTCATGCCGATCAAGGAGGTATTTGTGCCAGTATGAATACAATCATTGCTACTTTGCCAGAAGTCATTCCAAATTCTTATGTGATTTCTTCAAGTGGAATTCCTGATGCTAAAGATAATCTGCATTTTACGGCTGAAGGGTATAGAATATTAGGGAAACGATATGCAGCAAAAATGCTTGAAATAACTAAAATTAAGTAAGAGTATGAAATTCAAAATATATGTATTTATTGGATTTTTGTTTGGAATACTTCCGGCTTTTTCCCAGCAATTAAAATTACAATCCCCAAATAAAAAAAATACGGTGGAATTGTTCTCTATGAATGCTGGTAATAGAGGCGAATGGTATCTGAAAGTATCCCACAATGCAGATAAAAATACATCTGAAATTCTTCCAAAAGTACATCTTGGATTGTCTCGAAATGATCAGGATTTTTCGAAAGAACTTCTTTTTTTAAAGGCAAGTAAATCAAAAATGATAAAGGAGCACTATGAACTTCCTTTCGGCAAAAAAGCAGTGCGTGATAATGAAGCCAATGAAGTGGTGGTCTCATTTGAAAATCCAAGTAAAGCTAAATTAAATCTTATCATTAGAGCTTATAATGACGGAATTACTTTTCGATATGAATTTCCCGAAAAAAAAGGAACTTATAGTTTAAAAGATGAATTTACCGCATATGAAATTCCAAATAAAAGTACGCGATGGTTAGAAAAATGGAATCCGGCCAATGAAGGTTTGTATGCTGCTTCTAGTGAAGATAAAATATTGCAACAAGAGTGGTGCTATCCTGCCTTATTCAATTCCGTTGACAAATCGTGTTGGTATTTGCTCCACGAAGCTGATTTAGACCGCAATTATTGTGGAACAAAATTAAGTAATACGCAGGATGTAAATACATATAAACTTACTTTTCCTGATCCCAGAGATGGTAGAGGAACCGGTGAATCAAATCCGAGTATTTTACTACCATGGCAATCGCCTTGGAGGGTCATTACTATTGGAAGTTTAGCCGATATTGTAGAAAGCACTTTGGTTGAAGATGTATCAACTCCCACAAATTTTAAAAATACGGATTGGGTGAAACCAGGAAAAGTATCCTGGAATTATTGGTCGAGTAACCACGGCACCAAAGATTATAAAATTGTTTGCGATTTTACTGATTTGGCAGTAAAAATGGATTGGCCTTATACGCTTTTAGATTGGGAATGGGATGGAATGACAAATGGCGGGAATCTTGAAGATGCCTTGAAATACATCCATTCTAAAGGTATAAAACCCTTGATGTGGTATAATTCCGGAGGAGATCACACTTGGGTCTCTTCTACTCCAAAAAACCGTATGCTTACCCATGAAAATCGAGTGGAAGAATTTACAAAATTGAAAAAGTTAGGTGTTGCTGGAGTCAAAATTGATTTTTTTGAAAGCGAAAAACAAAACATGATACAATACTATCTTGATATTTTGGAAGATGCCGCTCAATTTGAAATGATGGTTTATTTTCACGGATGTATCGTACCTCGTGGTTGGTCTCGAACCTATCCTAATTTAATGACTTACGAAGCAGTACGTGGAGCCGAATGGTATAATAACGGACCGGAATTTAGTGTTACCGCACCAGAGCATAACACTATTTTGCCTTTTACAAGAAATGTTGTCGGAGCGATGGATTATACGCCTGTTACATTTACAAATTCCCAATTTCCGCATCATACTTCTTATGGACATGAATTGGCGCTTTCCGTAATTTTTGAGTCTCCATTGCAACATTTGGCAGACAGACCAGAAGGCTATTATGAACTTCCGGATGAAGCCAAGACTTTTTTGAAAGAGGTACCTACAGCTTGGGATAACACAAAACTTATTGATGGTTATCCGGGACAAGAAGTTACCATAGCGCGCCAAAAAGGGGATACTTGGTATATTGGAGGTATTAGTGCCTCAGAACGTCAAGAAAAAACAAAGAAAATCAAGTTGGACTTTTTGAAAGAAGGGATGAGTTATCGCGCCGTTATCATTGCTGATGGTAAGCACGATAAGGATTTTAATTCACAAGTAATGGTAGTTGATAAAACAAATACTATTGAAGTAAAATTACTCCGTAGAGGTGGTTTTGTAGTTTCTTTAAATCCAATTCGAAATTAATATTAACGATAAATCTGAATGAAAATATTGCTATATATATTGTTTTTAAGCGTGCTGGCTACTTCAATTAGTGCCCAGCAGTATAAAAAGCACACTTTAACGAAAGAAGGATTGTCTATAGATTTATCGGAAGGAATTTTAAATATAATTCCTCTTACTGATAATTCCATACGAGTGCAATATCAAATTGGAAATGCAAAAGAAGCGCAGGAGTTTGTTTTAATAAATAAACCAAAAACACCAATTTTCAAATTAAAAGAAAGTGCCAATGATTTAAAACTTTCAACAAAAGAAATTACGGTTACATTCGATAAAAAAACTACAGTAATTCAGTATTTGGATAAATCTGGAAAAGTATTCCTTAGCGAAAAAGCTAATACAAGGTCATTGAAACCAAATACCATTATGGGAGAATCTTGTTTTGTAGCTGAACAAGGATTTGAATCGCCTCAAGATGAATATTTGTTTGGATTAGGACAATTTCAGGATGGTTTTTACAATTTAAAAAATACTACTAGAAAGTTAATTCAAGTCAATACACAAATTGCCATTCCATTTTTAGTTTCTAATAAAGGCTATGGTTTATTATGGCATCAATATGGTTTGACTAATTTTAATCCGAGTAACCAAAATATTCCTTTGGTTAAAAATGATATAAAAGATGGCGAAAAACGTGAAGTTGAAGTAACAACTACTTCTGGAACACAAAGAGTTTCCCAACAGCAATCCATTTATACGGGTAGTTTTTCAGTAGCAAAAGACGGAAAATACTCTGTAATGCTTGATCTGGGAGATATGGACAGCCGCCATTTGGTTTTGATTGATGATATAGATGTTATTAATCAATCTAATTTATGGCTTCCGCCGGCGGTGAGTAAATTAGTGAATTTGAAAGCAGGAGAACATTCCGTAAAAGTTGTTTGTAAATCGAGTAATACACCGACACTTGGTTTAAAATTATCAAATAATGAAACTGTTTTTAATTCTCCCAATGCCAAATCACTGGATTATGTGGTTTTTGCAGGGAAAAATACGGATGAAATTATAGCGAATTACCGAAATCTTTCAGGAAATGTACCTATGTTGCCGAAATGGGCTTTCGGTTTTTGGCAATGCCGCGAACGATATACTTCTGGAGAGCATTTGGTTTCTACTATCAAAGAATTTAGAAAGCGTAATTTACCAGTAGATGTCATTGTTCAGGATTGGCAATATTGGGGCAAATACGGTTGGGGAGTTCCAAAATTTGATGAAACTCATTATCCTAAACCGGAAAGATTCATCAAAGAATTGCACGATTTGAACACTCATTTTTCTATTTCTGTTTGGGAAAATTTGAATAAAGAATCTGAAATTGCAAAACCTTATTTGGCAAAAAACTTATTCATCCCGAATAGTCCTTGGATTGATATTTATAATCCGGAAGCCCAAAAAACACATTGGAATGCACTCGACAAAAATCTGTTTGTTCTTGGTGTGGATTCTTGGTGGATGGATGCAACGGAACCTGAAAATGATGCATTAAAAGGCAAACAAACCTTTTTTGGTTTAGGTGATTTTTACCGTTTGACGTATCCATTATTTGTAAGCAAAGCGGTGTATGAAGGACAAAGAAACACGAATCCAGACAAAAGAGTCGTTACCCTGACCCGTTCGGCATTTTTAGGGCAACAACGTTTTGGTACAATCAATTGGTCAGGAGATATTGGCTGGGATTGGGATACTTATAAACGTCAAATAGTGGCGGGATTGAATTATAATCTTACCGGAATGCCCTATTGGACCACTGATATTGGAGGCTTTTTCCGTCCAGGTCCAGGACAATATAAAGACGAAAAGTATCACGAAATATTGATGCGTTGGTTTCAATGGGCTGTTTTCAATCCAATATTCCGTATGCATGGCTATCAAACGGAAACGGAACCTTGGAAATATGGAGAAACTGTGGAAAATAATATGAGGTCTATGATGAATCTAAGATATCAATTGATGCCTTATATCTATTCTGAAGCTTGGCAGATTTCCAGTAATAATTCTACTTTGATGCGACCATTGTTAATGGATTTTAATGGTGATACCAAGGCGGTAAGTCAAGCTTATGAATATATGTTTGGAAAAGCATTTCTGGTAGCACCAGTGACTGAGGCTAATGTTACTAACTGGAATGTGTATTTACCAAAGCAAACCACTTGGTATGATTTCTGGACAGGAAAACGATTTGAAGGTGGACAAACAATTGCAACGCCAGCACCATTAGATCAAATTCCGATTTTTGTAAAAGAAGGTTCTATTGTACCAATGGAAAAAGTAATTCAAAGTACTCAAGAGAAGCAAGATGAACTTGAAATCCGAATTTATACGGGTAAGGATGCAACTTTTACATTGTATGATGACGAAGGGGATAATTACAATTATGAAAAAGGAGAACACATTGAAATTCCTATAATTTGGAACGAAAAGAGTCAAGTGTTAACTATTGATGACCAAAAAGGAAATTATAAAAATCAAATAAGAACTTATACGATGAATATTAAATGGATTTCAGAAAAAGAAACTGTTAGTAAAACAATTAAATATTCAGCGAAGAAAGTAGTGTTAACAAAAGAATAAAATAAATACCGTTAAGTAATAACTATTATAACCAACCTAAAATAACTATAAATATGAAATTGAAAACTAAGATTGTATTGGCATTTTGTTGTTTGCCAATGATTGAAATGACAGCCCAAAATCCAATTATAAAACACATTTTTACTGCAGACCCTTCTCCGATTGTACATAACGATACTTTGTTTCTATATACTGGTCATGATGTAGCAACAGAAGCAGATACCAATTATAAAATGGCCGATTGGCACGTATTTTCAACAACTGATATGGCCACGTGGAAAGATCACGGAGCACCGCTTTCTCCAAGTACTTTTTCTTGGGCTACAGGAGATGCTTATGCCGCTCAATGTATCGAGCGAAATGGTAAATTTTACTGGTTTGTCTCTACCTTTCACGAAAAAGATGATGTTAGTGGCGGTGGAGCTGCCATAGGAGTTGCTGTTTCAGATACGCCTACAGGGCCTTTCAAAGATGCCATAGGAAAAGCACTTGTTATTAACGAAATGACTAAAGATTTACCTCACGCATGGGATGATATTGATCCTACCGTATTTGTGGATGATGACGGGCAGGCCTACATGTTTTGGGGTAACGGAAGTTGTAAGTGGGTGAAATTGAAAGAGAATATGACTGAAATAGACGGTTCCATTACTACTTTCAAACCAAAAAATTATATAGAAGGACCTTGGGTTTACAAAAGAAAAGGCCTGTATTATTTAGTATATGCTAGTGCTGGTACAAAACCAGAAATGATAGAGTATTGTACAGCAACAAGCATTACAGGACCTTGGACGTACCAAGGAATTATTCAGGAAAATGTACCTAACAGTTTTACTACTCATCCAGGTATCATTGACTATAAAGGAAAATCGTATTTCTTTTACCATAACGGAACTTTACCAACTGGAGGTAGTTACAGACGCTCTGTTTGTGTAGATTATATGTATTATAATGAGGACGGAACGATTCAAAAAGTAATACAAACTACTGATGGCGTTAAAAAAATCGAGTAATAATTAATTCAATTTAAATCTTTTATCCAATGATACATAAGAACAGGTTTATCTTCTCATGTCTGCTTATAATTATCCAAATGGTCGCTTTTGCACAAGAAAAAAAAGCACAAAATCCAATTATTTATGCTGATGTTCCGGATATGTCTATGATAAGAGTAGGAGATACGTATTATATGAGCAGTACCACAATGCACGTGAATCCAGGAGTACCCATTATGAAATCGACTGATTTAGTCAATTGGAAACTGGTTAATTATGCCTATGAAACATTAGAAGATAATAACGATAGACTCAATTTAGAAAACGGTAAAAATGATTATGGCAGAGGTTCTTGGGCTAGTTGTTTGCGCTACCAAAACGGAATTTATTATGTAAGTACTTTTTCAGGAACAACAGGCAAAACCTATATTTATTCAACAAAAGATATCGAAAAAGGATCTTGGAAAAAAATAGTTTTAAACAGTTCTTACCATGATCATTCTATTCTTTTTGATGATGATGGAAAAGTGTATCTGGTTTGGGGAGCAGGAAAACTTGAAATTATAGAGCTAAACAAAGACCTTTCAGGTGTAAAAGAAGAAACGAAAAGAGTCTTGATTGAAAATGCCAGCGCACCTGCTGGAAATAACATTATGCTAAATTCTGAAGGTTCTCAACTTTTTAAAATAAACGGAAAGTACTATTTATTTAATATTTGTTGGCCGCGTGGCGGAATGCGAACTGTAGTTATCCATCGTGCCGATAACATCAATGGTCCTTGGGAAGGAAAAGTGGGATTACAAGATCAGGGTGTGGCTCAAGGCGGACTTATAGATACTCCGGATGGCAGATGGTTTTCGTATTTATTTAAAGATAATGGAGGCGTTGGTCGAATTCCTTATTTAATTCCCGTTAAATGGGAAAATGGTTGGCCAATTTTAGGCGAAAATGGGAAAGTTCCGGAATATTTAGATTTACCACCTAGCAAAGGATTAATTCCGGGAATTGTAAATTCTGATGAATTTAATCGTAAAAAAGGAGATGCAGCTTTGCCTTTGGTTTGGCAATGGAACCATAATCCGGATAATTCACTTTGGTCGGTTACAGAGCGAAAAGGCTATTTAAGATTAAAAACATCAAGAATAGACAGCAGTTTTGTTCAAGCCAAAAATACCTTAACTCAAAGAACTTTTGGACCAGAAAGTTCCACAACGACACTTGTTGATGTTTCTAAAATGAAAGAAGGAGATCTTGCCGGACTTTCTTTATTACAAAAACAATATGGTTTGATTGCTGTTAAAATTGAAAACGGTTCTAAAAAAATTGTAATGATTGATGCCGCACAAGACATTCCAAAAGAAATTGAAAGTGTTCCTTTAAATCAGGACAAAGTATATTTTAAAGCAGCATGTGATTTTAAAAACAGAGCAGATAAAGGACGGTTTTATTACAGTCTTGATGAAAAAAAATGGACTCCTATTGGAAACACGATAAACCTACCTTATACACTTCCGCATTTCATGGGCTATCGTTTTGGATTATTTAATTATGCAACTAAAAATCCAGGAGGATATGTTGATTTTGATTGGTTTAGAATTAAATAGTTGATTTAATATTATGATTATAAAAAAGTAAAAATTTAAATAATTAAAAAACATGAAAAAGTATTCAATTATCTTATTCGTATTTCTAACGTTCTCTGGTTCTTTGTGTTCAGCACAAACAGCACAGGCAACTATTATTGAAGATTTCAAACCTTCAACAGTAAATCAACCCGGACAAGAATATCCTCAAGTGAATTCTCAAGGCTATGCTCGATTCCAAATTAAAGCACCCGATGCTAAATCGGTTGTGGTAAGTCTGGGATTGGGGGGAGCAAAAGGAGGAACTGAACTTTCTAAAGGAGAAAATGGATTTTGGATAGGGACTACTGCTGGTCCTATGGATGAAGGATTTCATTATTATCACGTTACAGTTGATGGAGGTGTTTTTAATGATCCTGGAGCACTAAATTTTTATGGCTCTACTCGTTGGGAAAGTGGTATCGAAATTCCGGCTCATGATCAAGATTTTTATGCTTTGAAAAATGTTCCTCATGGTCATGTACAGCAAATTCTTTTTCCTTCAAAAAGCACCAATACTTCACGTAGAGCTTATGTCTATACACCGCCAAGTTATTCAAAAGAGCAATCAAAACGTTTTCCAGTTTTGTATTTGCAACACGGTTGGGGAGAAGATGAAACAGCTTGGAGCAATCAAGGACGCGTCAATTTGATCATGGATAATTTAATTGCCGAAGGGAAAATAAAACCTTTCATTATTGTGATGACTTATGGAATGACTAATGAAATCAAATGGGGGGGTATAGCAAGTTTCAAGATTGAACCATTTCAGACGGTTTTGGTCGATGAATTAATTCCTTATGTGGACGCTAATTTCCGTACGTTAGCCAACCAACCCAATCGTGCAATGGCTGGTCTTTCTATGGGAGGTATGGAAACCCATACAATCACATTGAATAAACCAGATGTTTTTTCACAATTTGCACTGCTAAGTGGAGGCATTTATACTCCGGAAGAGATTAAAGATAAATCTAAAGTGAAACTTATTTTCATAAGCTGTGGAAGTCGCGAAAATCCAGATCGTGTTCAAACTGCTGTAAAAGGACTTAAAGAGGCTGGATTCAATGCCGTTTCCTACGTGTCTGGTCAAACAGCTCATGAGTTTCAAACTTGGCGTCGCAGCATAAAAGAATTAGCTCCTTTGCTTTTTAAAGATTAAAAGAATAATTAAGCTATCAATCAATCTAAAAATAAAATAATGAAAAAAATTATCGCTACAGCAAGCATGCTTTTTATGTGTAACCTAATTGTTGTTGCCCAAAAAATAGAAAAAGAAGGACCAAAAGGATTTGACCAGGAAAGAGCAGCTATTGCACACGGTAAAATAGACACCATTTCTTATGATTCAAAAACAGTAGGCACAACCAGAAAAGCTTTGGTTTATACTACTCCTGGTTTTTCAAAAAGTAATAAATATCCCGTACTTTATTTGCTACACGGTATTGGTGGTGATGAAAAAGAATGGTTAAAAGGAGGTTCTCCTCAAGTAATATTAGATAATTTATATGCTGAAGGAAAAATTAAACCAATGATTGTGGTGATGCCAAATGGTCGCGCTATTAAAGATGATAGAGCTACAGGAAATATTATGGCTCCGGATAAAGTTCAGGGGTTTGCCACTTTTGAAAGAGATTTGCTGGACGATTTAATTCCGTTTATTGAAAAAACATATCCCACCTTGACCGATAGAGAGAACCGTGCCATTGCTGGACTTTCTATGGGAGGTGGACAATCACTGAATTTTGGTTTAGGGAACTTAGATAAATTTGCCTGGGTAGGAGGTTTTTCTTCTGCACCAAATACTAAATTACCCGAAGTTTTAGTTCCAAATCCAGAAGAAGCAAAGAAACAATTAAAACTGTTATGGATTTCCTGTGGTGATGCTGATGGATTACTTAATTTCAGTAAACGTACTCACGACTATTTACTTCAAAACAATGTACCTCATGTGTATTATTTAGAACCAGGCGGGCATGATTTTAAAGTTTGGAAAAATGGTCTATATATGTTATCTCAGTTTTTGTTCAAGCCTGTTGATGTTTCATCATTAAACCAATACACTATTTTAGATAACACCTCTAAAGGAAAGTAAAAAACATCAATTATGATTAAATTATTAGAATATAACACAAAAAAAATAAGGGTTTTAGGAGTCCTGTTTCTTTTGAATTTTGCAGCAGTAATGGCTCAAAAACCAATAATTCAAACTAAATATACGGCTGATCCTGCTCCAATGGTTCATAATGACACCATATTTCTTTATACTTCACATGATGAAGATGATGCCAAAGGATTTAAAATGCTCAATTGGTTATTGTATACATCAACCGATATGGTCAATTGGACGGAGCATGGAATTGTTGCTTCTCTAAAAGACTTTTCTTGGGCCAGACAAGATAATGGTGCTTGGGCAGTGCAATGCATTGAACGCAATGGTAAATTTTATTTATACTGTCCCATGCATGGTGGAGGTATCGGGGTTTTAGTTTCTGATAGTCCTTATGGACCATTTAAAGATCCTCTGGGTAAGAGACTAGTGTATTCTGATCATAATATTTGGGACGACATCGATCCAACTCCGTTTATTGATGATGATGGTCAGGCTTACTTGTACTGGGGGAATCCGCATTTGTATTATGTCAAACTGAATGAGGATATGATTTCTACTTCAGGCGAAGTTGTAAAAGTGGATTCAAAACCTAAAAATTATCAGGAAGGACCGTGGGTTTGGAAAAGAAATGACCATTATTATTTAGCCTATGCTTCTACTTGTTGTCCGGAAGGTATTGGGTATGCAATGAGTAATTCCGCTACAGGACCTTGGGAATACAAAGGAATGATTGTAGATGCAAGCGAAAAAACAAGAGGAAATCATCCCGGAATTATTGATTATAAGGGGAAATCCTATGTTTTTGGACACAGTTATGATTTGATTAAAAGTGAAACTTCTACCTTTTATGAAAGACGTTCTGTTGATGCTGACAGGATTATTTATAACGAGGACGGAACTATTCAAAATCATTCTTATTTTACAAATGAAGGTCCTGAACAAATAGAAACAGTCAATCCATTTAGACGTATTGAAGCCGAAACTATGGCTTGGAGTAAAGGCGTTAAAACAGATAAAAGTGAGGATACGGGAGTATATGTCACCCAAATTCACAATGGCGATTTTATTCAGGTGCGAGGAGTTGACTTTGCAAAAGGAGCTAAAAAAATAGAAATTATAGCTGCTTCTTTAAATGAGGGAAAGGTTGAGGTTCGTTTGGATAATGAAGTTGGTGAAATTATTGGAACACTAAAAATTGGAAGTACTGGTGGATGGCAAAACTGGAAAACAGTTCAAACTAAAGTTAAGAAAGTAGATGGTGTGCATGATTTGTTTTTTATTTTTAAAGGAGGACAAGGAGAGTTGTTTAATTTTGATGCATGGAAATTCAGTAAATAGATAAAAATGAGAAAAATAATTGTTTTATACTGCTTGATAATGGCTTCGGTAGTTTATTCGCAAAACACAATGTCAGTTTCTAGTCCTGATGGAGAATTGATATTGAATGTATTGGTCAAAAGTGGTCAACCCGTTTATTCAGTAACGTATAAAGGTGGAATTGTACTAGAAGATTCTCCATTAGGACTAATTACTAATGCAGGTGATTTTACGGCTAATATGAATTTTGTAAGTTCAGCTACAGCTAAAGTGGAGGAAAATTACAATCAAACAAAAATTAAACAATCGCAAGTAAGCTATAAAGCAAATACTTTAAACTGTGTGTTTTCGAATGCTAAAGAACAAAAAATAGCTGTTTTGTTTCAAGTGAGTAATAATAATATTGCTTTTAGATATGAAATCCCTTCTTGGGGAGATACTAAAGTTTGCGTCGTTACTGAAGAAAAGACAGGATTTAGCTTTCCTTCTTCAACAACTACATTTCTTTCTCCGATGATGAGACCGATGACGGGATTTGCGCGTACAGCACCTAGTTATGAAAGTGGTTACGAAGCCGATTTGCCATTGGATAAGGCTACATCTTCTGAAGGTTATGTATTTCCGGGACTTTTCCATTTAGGAGATAAAGCATGGGTTTTGTTATCCGAAACAGGAGTTAGTAGTTTATATACAGGCTCACATTTGAGTAAGTTTAAAGATGGATTGTTTACTGTAGAATATCCTAATCCCAAACAAAATAATGGTTTTGGAAGCTCGGGAGCACAAATAAGCCTTCCTGGAGTAACACCTTGGAGAACGATTACTGTTGGTGAAACACTCAAACCAATTGTTGAAACAACAATCCCTTTTGATGTAGTAAAACCACTTTATAAACCATCGCAAGAATATAAAACGGGGCGTGGTTCCTGGAGTTGGATTGTTTGGCAAGACAATAGTATGAACTACGATGATCAGGTTAAATATATTGATTTGGCTGCTGCTATGAAGTTCGAATATATTCTAATTGATGCCTGGTGGGATGAAAGAATTGGTTATGAAAAAATGAAAGAATTAATCCAGTATGCCAAATCTAAAAATGTAGAGGTATTCTTGTGGTACAATTCGAATGGTACTGCAAATGATGCATTTCAGACTCCGCTTAATAAAATGAATACTACGATTGCCCGAAAAAATGAGATGAAATGGCTCAAAGAAACTGGTGTAAAAGGGCTGAAAGTAGATTTCTTTGGTGGTGACAAGCAAGAAACAATGAAATTGTACGAAGATATTCTTTCAGATGCGAATGATTATGGTCTAATGATAATTTTTCACGGTACAACTCTTCCACGTGGTTGGGAAAAAATGTATCCCAATTTTGTTGGTAGCGAAGCTGTTCTTGCCTCCGAAATGCTAATTTTTTCGCAGGATGTTCGCGAAAAAGAAGCTTATTTTGCGTCATTACACCCTTTTATTCGAAATGCGGTTGGAAGTATGGAATTTGGTGGAGTATTGTTAAATAAATTTCTAAATAAAGGAAATCAAAAAGGACAAGAGCGTTTAACCACTGATGCTTTTCAGTTAGCAACTGCTGTTCTTTTTCAAAATCCTGTTCAAATGTTTGGTTTGACTCCCAATAACCTTCAAGATGTGCCAGCATTCGAATTGGATTTTCTGAAAACTGTTCCAACCACTTGGGATGAGACTGTTTTTATTGATGGTTATCCAGGGAAATATAGTGTAATTGCCCGAAGAAATAATCAAAAATGGTATGTTGCTGGTGTGAATGCCGAAAAAACAGCTAAAGTGTTAAAACTTAAATTGCCAATGCTTGCTGATCAAACAATCAATATCTATAATGATAAGGTTGATAAAGAAACGTATACAACATCGGTTAAAGTTTCTAAAAAAGGAGATCTTACAATTACAATACAACCTAATGGAGGATTTGTATTAACAAATTAAAATAAAATGAAGCATCTTTATAAAATAGTAGTATTACTTATAATTCTTTTAAAAGTTACGATAGGAGAAGCTCAAAATCCTATTGTGCAAACCAATTATACTGCCGATCCTGCTCCAATGGTTTACAATGGCAAAGTATATTTATATACTAGTCATGATGAAGATGAATCGACTTGGTTTACCATGAATGATTGGCGATTATATACCACAGAAGATATGGTTAATTGGACAGATCACGGGGCTGTTTTGTCATATAAAGAGTTTGCTTGGGCAAAAATGAATGCCTGGGCTCCTCAATGTATCGAGCGCGATGGAAAATTTTATATGTATGTACCCATTACTGATCGTCAGGGAAAGAACGGTATTGGTGTCGCTGTTGCTAACAGTCCTTATGGACCATTTATTGACGCATTAGGAAAACCTTTAGTCTCAAATAGTAATGCTGATATTGATCCAACAGTTTTTATTGATGATGATGGACAGGGGTATTTATTTTGGGGAAATCCTGTTTGTCATTATGTGAAATTGAATGAAGATATGATTTCTTATGAAGGCGAAATCAAGCAAATTCCTAATACAATTGAAGCTTTTGGCAAGCGTGAAGGAAAAGTGAACGAACAAAGACCAACGACTTATGAAGAAGGCCCTTGGATGTACAAACGCAATAATCTCTATTATTTATTTTTTGCTGCCGGTCCAATATCGGAACATATCGGATATTCAACCAGTAAAAGTATAACCGGACCTTGGAAATATCAGGGTGTTGTAATGCCTACACAAGGTGGGTCTTTTACCAATCATCCCGGTGTTATCGATTTTAAAGGGAAAAGTTATTTTTTCTATCATAATGCAGGTTTGCCTGGAGGAAGTGGTTTTAATCGTTCGGTATGTGTAGAAGAACTTAAATTTAATAAAGATGGTTCTATTACACCGTTGAATATGACCGAAGGCATCAAACAGAGCTTAAGTACGTTAAATCCTTATGCTAAGAATGAAGCAGAGACTATTGCCTGGTCGGAAGGCGTGAAATCAATGAAAAATGATGTTGTGGGGAATTTTATTAACGCAAAATACAATGATGCTTATACTAAAGTAAAAGCTGTAGACTTCCGAAAAGAAGGTGCTTCAAAATTTACTGCACGAATTGGTACCACTCATAATGGAAATGTATCAATGGAAATAAGATTAGACAGCAAAGACGGAGAATTATTGGGAACGCTAAAAGTACCCATGACTGGAGGTAATGACCGTTGGTCGCTACAGACAATTGGTATTAAAAAAGTAGCCGGAATTCACGATTTATATTTTGTTTTCAAAGGAAAAGCAACGAGTCAAATCATGTACTTCGATTATTGGATGTTTTCTAAATAATCCTCTTTTTAAATATTTAAGCAATCGGTTGTTTTTGTGTTGAAAAAAAGTATAAATTAGATTTTTTAAACAACCGCAAATTAATGCTATTAAAAATTATTTTTTTAATAAATAAATTATAAATAAACCAATTAAAATTAATGTAATGAAAAAAACGCAAGTGCAGCAATTGTTATTAATGTTAGTACTGTTTTCTTTTATGGGAGCGAACAGTCAAAATAAATCAAAGAATAATGCACCATTATTTTCGAATTTTACCTACCAAGGAGATGATCAAGTATATAAAGATAACCCCCTAAAATCGGATGAGTTTTATACTCCAATTTTGCAAGGTTGCTACCCAGATCCTGCCATTACCAGAAAAGGAGATGATTATTATATGGTTTGCTCTTCATTTGCCATGTTTCCAGGAGTACCTGTTTTTCACTCTAAGGATTTAGTAAACTGGACAGATTTAGGTGGAGTTTTAAATGATGTCACTCAATTTAATCCACACGATACAGGTATTAGTGCAGGTGTTTATGCTCCTGGGATAACTTATAATCCTCACAATGATACTTTTTATATGATAGTAACTGCTTTTTCCGGAGGTTTGAACAATATTATTGTAAAAACTAAAGATCCTAAGAAAGGTTGGGGGAATCCTATAAAATTAGGATTTGGAGGAATAGATCCTTGTATCTTTTTCGATGATGATGGAAAAGGATATATTGTTCATAATGATGCTCCTGATCAAGGAAAAGAGCGTTACAATGGCCACCGTGTGATTAAAGTATGGGAATATGATGTTGAAAATGATAAGGTCATTCCAGGAACAGATAAAATTATTGTGGATGGAGGAGTAGATCCGGCTAAAAAGCCAATTTGGATCGAAGCACCACATCTATATAAAAAAGATGGAAAATATTTTTTAATGTGTGCTGAAGGTGGGACAGGAGGCAATCATACTGAAGTTATTTTTAAAAGTGATAGTCCTAAAGGGCCTTTTATCCCAGCTCCAAGCAATCCAATTTTGACTCAGCGCTTCTTTCCAAGAGACAGAGCCAATAAAGTTGATTGGGCTGGTCATGCGGATTTAGTAAAAGGACCTGGAGATAAATACTACGGCGTTTTCTTGGCAGTAAGACCAAATGAAAAAAACAGGGTAAATACAGGACGTGAAACTTTTATTCTACCTGTAGATTGGACTGGTGAATTTCCGGTTTTTGAAAATGGTTTAATTCCTTTGGAACCAAAACTAAAAATGCCAAAAGGAGTTAGCGAAAATAGAACAGGAAAAGAGGGATTCTTCCCTAATGGAAATTTTACATTTAATGATAATTTTACCGCAACTAAGTTAGATTATCGTTGGATTGGTCTAAGAGGTCCACGTGAAAAATTTATCACAACTTCGAAAAAAGGATTAACAATTAATCCATTTGATACTAATATCAAGGAAGTAAAACCAACTTCTACTTTGTTTTATCGTCAGCAACATAATAGTTTTTCATTGACGACTACGATTGATTATAAACCAAAATCAGACAAAGATTTGGCAGGTGTTGTGGCTTTGCAAAATGAAGCTTCTAATTATGTTTTTGGAATTACGATGAAAGATAAAGACTATTATGTCGTTTTACAAAAAAATCAAAAAACAAGAAGAGATGCTGCAGTAAACTCTACAATAGTTGGCAGTACAAAAATTGATATTAAGAAACCAGTACAATTACAAATAAAAGCCAAAGGAGACGAATACAACTTCAGTTATTCTCTTGATGGAGTTAATTTTGTTAATGTTGGCGGACCTGTTTCTGGAGATATTTTATCAACTGATGTAGCAGGTGGATTTACAGGTTGCTTGTTAGGATTGTATGCTACTTCAAACAATGATGCACACCCATAAATAAAGGAATATGTTTTATCTGTTAAGCTTGAATCATTATCCAAAAAGCTTAACAGATAAAACATATCTTCTAAAATGATTTAACTACTATAAATATTGTTTAAATAATTATTACCTGAAAAAAGTATAAAGCTTGCTTAGGTTTAATGTTGCTATATGTTTAGTTTAATTGTTATATAAATACAGTTAAAATATTTTATTTTACTTTTTTTTGTATTTATATTAAAAAAAACAACACAATCGGTTGTTTTTATCTTTTTTTATTTTACATTTGTTTAACACTTATTCAAAAGACTGTGTTAAAATTATTTAGTGTTGTGCTAACACTTATTTTTTTAAAACAATTACACAACCGATTGTTTAAACAGGATTTGGATTTTACAAAATTTTAAATAACCAACAATAAACTACTATTAACTAACCAAATAATAACCAAAAAGCCTATGGGATAAGTTTTCAAAAAGAAAACACCTTTTTATGTAACTAATATTCATATTTCTTTAGAAGATGTGAAGTAAGAGGAGGGTGTTTTATTTCAATTAAATCATGTACTGTGTTTTATTTTAGATTTAAGTCTCAAAAGTATTATCAATTCGATTAAGCTTAAAGTATAATAGATTGTAAAGTATGTGATGTTTAATTTAAGTGTTAATTTTTAATAAATTAAAAAATGTCAAAATATTAATATGAAAATACAATTAATTAAGATTCCACGAAAAGGAAAGTTCGTGGTAATGGGAGTTTTGTTTCAGTTTATGTTTTCGAATGTATTATTGGCTAATGAAGGAAATACATCAATTCCTTTTTCGGCTTCTGAAAAAGATGAATATGCCCAACAAATAACTATAGTAGGAACAATAACTTCCTCTGAGGATAAACTGCCAATTCCGGGTGTTACTATTTCTGTTAAAGGTAATCCTAAATTAGCAGTTGTTTCTGATTTTGATGGGAAATATAAAATCAACGTACCTTCTAAAGACGCTATATTAATCTTTAGTAGTATTGGTTTTAAAACGATTGAAAAGCAAATAAATGGTCAATCAACTATTAATATTGCTATGGGAGTTGACCAAACTTCATTAGAAGAAGTTGTGGTTGTAGGGTATGGTAAGCAAAAGAAAGAGAGTTTGGTTGCAGCCATTTCTCAAGTTTCAGGAACAACATTAGAGCGTGCAGGTGGAGTTCAAAGTATAGGTGCAGCATTAACCGGTAATGCACCTGGATTAATTACTTCTGCAAGTACCGGTATGCCTGGGGAAGAAGATCCTCGTATTGTAATACGTGGAGGTAGTACTTGGAATGATTCTTCTCCTCTTATTTTGGTTGATGGAATTGAACGTCCAATGAATAGCGTCGATATTGGTTCAGTAGAATCAGTTTCTGTATTAAAAGATGCATCAGCAACAGCTGTTTATGGAGTTAGAGGTGCAAATGGAGTAATTTTGATTACTACTAAACGTGGAAGTATTGGTAAAGCATTAATTAGAGCTCGTGTAAATACAACGATGAAAGTTCCTTCTAAATTGCCAAATAAATATGATGCTTACGATGCTTTAATGATTAAAAATCAAGCTATTGAGAATGAATTGTCATTAACGCCATCAGCTTGGAATGACTATCTTCCACAGGATATTATCAATAAATATAGATATCCTGCTAATCAAGAAGAAAGAGAACGTTATCCAAATGTGGATTGGGCAAAAACCTTATTTAAGGATTTTGCGATGTCTCAAAATGCTAGTTTGAATGTAAGTGGAGGTACTGAATTTGTAAAGTATTTTACCAGTGCAGATTTTTTGCATGAAGGAGATCTTTTTAGACAATATAGTAATAATAGAGGTTATGATCCTGGTTATGGATTCAATCGTTTAAATGTTAGAACTAATTTAGATTTTAAAATTTCTTCATCAACCACTTTTAAAGTAAATCTTGCAGGTTCTCATGGTGTAAAGAAAAGCCCTTGGGGAGCTTCTGGTGGAGAATATACCATGTGGGATGCTGCTTATTCAACAGCACCAGATGTATTTTTACCTTATTATGAATCCGATGGTTCTTGGGGCTATTATGCTCCAAATGAAGGCAAGGCATCAAATTCGGTTCGTAATTTGGCGATCAGTGGAATACAATATAAAACCACAACACAACTTACTACAGACTTTACAATTGATCAAAATCTAGACGTATTTGTTAAAGGCCTTAATTTTAAAGGAACAATAGCTTTAGACAATACTTTTGTAGAAGGTGATCGTGGAATTAGTGATTTATATAATGATACTCAACAGAAATATATTGATCCAGCAACTGGAATAGTTACCTATAAAAAGAGTTATGATTCAAATAATAGATTTGACTTTCAAGAAGGAATAAAATGGTCAACTAGTGCAGGAACTGTTCAGGATTGGGCAACTAAAAGAAGACTTTTCTATCAAACTCAATTAAATTATAGTGTAAAACTAAATTCAAAGCATGATATTACTGCAATGGGACTTTTTAGCCGTAATCAAAGTGCTACAGGAAGTGAGGTTCCTCATTATAGAGAAGATTGGGTTTTTAGAACTACGTATGGATACAATGGAAAATATTTTGCTGAATACAATGGTGCCTACAATGGTTCTGAAAAATTTAGTAAAGATAATCGCTTTGCTTTCTTTTCATCTGGAGGACTTAGCTGGATTCTTTCTAAAGAGAGTTTTATGAAGAAAACAGAATCTTTTATAGACTTGCTGAAAATTAGAGCAAATTATGGAGAGATTGGTGATGATAACATTAATGGTAGATGGCTTTATCTAACTCAATGGAGTTATGGAGGACAATCTCAATTAGGAACAAGTGGTGAAGGAGGAGAGTCAAGCCCTTACGTTTGGTATAAAGAGAGTGCTGTTGGTAATCCAGATGTACATTGGGAAAAGGTGAAAAAATCAAACTTTGGTCTTGATTATGGATTTTTTAAAGGTCTTATTAAAGGATCCGTTGATTACTTTAAAGAAGATCGTTCAGATATTTTATTAGCAGGTGGTAGTAGAGCCATTCCGTCCTATTATGGCGCAACAGCTCCTGTGGCTAACTTAGGTAGAGTTAAGAATGCAGGTTATGAATTGGAGATTAAATTGAATCATACTTTCGCAAACGGTTTGAATATTTGGTCAGAAATGAATATGACTCATTCAAAAAATAAAATTATTAGTGCAGATAATCCTCAGTTATTACCAGATTATCAAAAATCTGAAAATAAACCGATTGGTCAGGCTTATTCCTATGTTGCGCAAGGGTATTATAATACATGGGACGAGTTGTATGCAAGTACGATTCAAAGTACAAATGATAATCAAAAATTACCTGGTAGTTATAATGTACTTGATTATAATGGCGATGGTGTTATTGATTCTAAAGACAATATACCTTATGGTTATTCTGGAACACCGCAAAACACCTATAATGCAACGATTGGTTTTAATTGGAAAAAATTCAGTGCTTTCGTTCAGTTTTATGGAGTAAATAATGTTACACGACAAGTTGTACTAGGGAGTTTAACTTCACAAAATCATACTGTGTATGATAATGGATCTTTATGGTCAAAAGATAACATTAATGCAGATGCTCCAATGCCTCGTTGGCTTTCTACTCCAAGTGAATACAATAGTGCTCAGCGTTATATGTATGATGGTTCTTATGTTCGTTTAAAGAATGCTGAAATTGCTTATACATTTGATGGGGGAACTTTAGTAAAATCCTTGGGAATTCAAAATATAAGAGTGTTCATTAATGGTGATAATCTTTATTTCTGGTCAAAAATGCCTGATGATAGAGAAAGTAATTATGCAGGAACTGGCTGGGCTTCTCAGGGAGCATATCCAACAGTGAAACGTTTTAATGTAGGAGCTAATATTATTTTTTAAATTAGAAATTATGAAAAATTATTTCAAAACAATATTTAAGTATAGCCTTGTATTTGGTTTACTTGCTAGTTCGATATCTTGTGAACAATATCTTGATGTTTCTGCAGATACTCAGATTTCAGACACTGAAGCATTTGAGAATTTTACAAAATTTCAAGGATTTACTGAAGAACTATATCAGTGTATTCCTGATTTTACTAATGCTTATTGGACAAACTCTTGGAATTGGGGAGAAGATGAGATTCAATCTACAGCTCGTGATTTTCATTTTGTATGTAAAATTGACAATGGGAATTTTTGGGGTTGGCAATCTGAGTTTGATGGTTGGCAAGCGGGATGGATGAATAGAAGAGGTATGTCTACAGATAATGATCGTATGCATAAAGATTTATGGACTTTAGGCTGGGTAGGTATCCGTAAAGCAAATATTGGTTTAGCCAATATTGATAAATTAACAGATGCTACTCAGGAAGAAAAAGATATGATAAAAGGACAGCTTTTGTTTTTTAGAGGGTGGTTTCATTTTCAGTTCATGCAGTATTTTGGAGGATTACCATATATAGACCAAGTTCTTCCTAGTGACCAACCATTAACATTACCTAGACTTAGTTATGCTGAATGTGCTGAGAAAGCAGCGGCAGATTTTAGATTAGCAGCAGATTTGTTACCATCTAATTGGGATGATACTACTGTAGGTAAAAGAACTTTAGGAAAAAATGCGCTGCGTATCAATAAAATTATGGCATTGGGTTATTTAGGTAAAAACTATCTTTGGGCAGGTAGCCCATTGATGAATAAAGCCTCTACTGGTAATGCAAATTATAATACAGAATTCTGTAAAAAAGCAGCACAAGCTTTTGGTGAATTATTAACTAATACAGAGAGTGGTTCCCAATATAGTTTGCTGACTTTTGATAAATATAGTGATAATTTTTACACTACTGGTAAAAACTGGGCAATTCCAGGAGGTTCTGAAGCTATTTTTAGAGGACCTTATTGGGGAGCTAATGGATCTAATTGGGGAACAAGTAAACAATACCAGCCTGCACCTGTGTTAACAGATGGAGATGTGAAATTTTTACCAACAGCCAATTATGTTGACAATTATGGCATGGCAAACGGCTTACCAATCACAAGTATTACTCAAGCTGATGTAGAGTCGGGTTATGATCCAACACACCCTTGGCAAGGTCGTGATCCTCGTTTTTATAATGATATCGTTTATGATGGTGTCAAATGTGTTAAAGGAACGATGCCTCCTGATGTAGAATCAGATCGTTATGCTAATTTGTCTACAGGAGGGAGTTATCGTAATATAAGTACTGGAAGTAGAACTGGTTATTTACTGTATAAATTTATTCCAATAACGGCAAATAAATATGATGGGGGATATGATTATGGTAATAATTTAAATATCCATATCCCATGGATGCGTTTAGCAGATATTTATTTGATGTATGCTGAAGCAGCAGCAGTGGCTTATAATTCTCCTACGGGGAAAGATCCTTCATATAGCAAAACGGCTGTAGAAGCTATAAATGTTGTTAGAGATAGAGCAGGTGTAGGTCATGTTGCTACAAAATTCTTAGGATCACTTGATTCTTTTATGAGTGAAGTAAGACGCGAACGTGCTGTTGAATTAGCTTTTGAAGGGCATCGTTTTAATGATTTGCGTAGATGGATGTTATTAATTCAAAGTCCATATACTTTGAAGAAATCAATAGAATTTGATCGAGATGCAAGTTTTAGTACTGCAAATCCTAAAAATAACAAAGTGCTTAATATTCGCGAAACAGTTATTTTAGAACGAAGATTTAGTGAAAAGCATTATTGGTTACCATTAAAAAATGCCGATGTAAATATGTATTTGGAATTTCCTCAAAATCCAGGATGGTAATTATTCATATTGTTTTAAAAATTATAAATACAAATTAGAAAATAATGAGATATATACAACTAAAAATAGTGTTATGTTTTTTAATTATTGCTTTTTCTCCCTCAATTTTAATAGCTCAAGTTGTTCGTAAAATTGACGTTACTGGTATCGTTAAGGGAGTTGAGGGGAAGCCTATTATTGGTGCTACCCTTGTTAGTGAAAAAGACAATATTTCCACAACAACAGATTTTATGGGTAAGTTTTCGCTTAAAGCACCTGTAAATTCAAAATTATTAATTAATGCAAAGGGATATATTACAAAATCGGTTGTCATTAATTCAGAATCGAATGAAATAGATTTGATATTAGATAAGGATCAATCAGTACAAGTTGCCTTTAAAAAAGTACAAGAAAGTGATCTTTTAGGAGGAGTATCCTATGTTAATTTACCAGAAATTTTAGAAAAAAATTATACAACTTACAGTTTGGATGGTTTACAAGCTTTTGTAGGTGGATATAATGGAAATATTTGGGGGTCTGGTGGAGCCTTAGTATTAGTTGATGGTATTCCTCGTGGTGCTGGAACTATTTTACCTGTAGAGATTGAACAAGTTTCATTTATGAAAGGAGTTTCTGCTGTAGCATTGTATGGAAGTAGGGCTGCTAAAGGGGTAATCTATATTACTTCTAAAAAAGGAAATATCCAAAAACAACAAATCAATGTTAGAGTAGATGCAGGTATAGATGTACCAAAAAGTTATCCTAAATATTTAGGTTCTGCAGAGTATATGCGCTATTACAACCAAGCTCGTGTCAATGATGGTTTATCTCCATTATATTCAGATGAAACTATTTATAATTACGCTTCAGGAACAAATCCATATAGATATGCTAATGTAGATTATTATTCCTCTAAATATTTAAAAGACTTTTCTAAACGTTATGATGCTAATGTTGAAATTAAAGGAGGAAATAATATTGCTCAATACTTCACAGTAGTTAATTTTTCTAATTCAGGAGATTTATTAAATTTTGGCGAAGCTAAAAATAATAGAACCAATCGTTTTAATATTAGGGGGAATGTAGATCTTGCCATCAATGATTTTATTTCTGCTTCAATTGGAACAAACGCAATCTATTACAATGGTAGAGGTGTAAATACAGATTATTGGGGAAGTGCAGCAACTACAAGACCAAATCGATTTACTCCTTTATTACCAATTGATTTAATAGAACAAGGGGATGCTGTTTCTCAAGCAGCTATAAATAATAGTAACTATCTTATTGATGGTAAGTATTTATTAGGTGGTACACAATTAGATTCAAATAATTCATTTGCTGCTATTTATGCTGGAGGATATAATACCTATACTAATCGTCAGTTTCAATTTAATACAGGTGTAGATGCAAAGTTAAATAGTGTTATTGATGGATTGTCTTTTCATTCTAAATTTGCTGTAGATTATGAAACTTCTTACAATCAGGCTTATAATAATACCTATGCAGTATACGAACCAAAATGGAATACGTATGCAGGGTTCGATCAAATAACATCTTTGACTAAATATGGTGAGGACGCAAAATCAGGTGTTCAGAATATTTCTAATAGTGCTTATAAACAAACTATTGCTTTTTCAGGTCAGTTTGATTATGTGAAAAAGATTAATGGAGTTCATAATTTTTCAGGAATGTTGATAGCAAATGGATTCCAACAGTCAATTTCAGAAGTGTATCATAAAGTAAGTAACGCTAATTTAGGACTTAATTTAAGCTACAATTATGCAAGTAAATATTATGTAGAATTTAATGAAGCGCTAGTGCATTCAGCTAAATTTGCTGAAACGAAACGAAATGCTACTTCACCAACTTTATCTTTAGGCTGGAGATTGAGTGAAGAGAATTTCTTGAAAAACTGGTCGGCTTTAGATAATTTAAAGCTTACAGTTTCTGCGGGTATATTGAATACAGATTTGGATGTTTCTGACTATTATTTGTATCAAACTGTTTACAAACAAACTGATGGAGCTTGGTACAGTTGGAGAGATGGCTCTCTAAATAGAAGTACTGATTCTCGTAGAGGTGAAAACTTAGCACTTACTTTTGCTAAGAAAAAAGAAGTAAATGTAGGTTTAGAAGCATCATTTTTCAATAAATTAATCACTTTTAATGGTTCATTCTACGCTAATAGAATTAAGGGGAATGTAATACAGGCTTCTGTTTTATATCCTAACTATTTTACAACAGGTTTTCCAAATTCTAATTTCATGCCTTATATCAATTACAATAACGATGATCGTATTGGTTTTGATTTTAATGTTAGAGTGAATAAAAAAGTTGGGCAAGTAGACTTGTCTCTGGGAATTACTGGGAACTTTTATGATACTAAAGCGGCTAAAAGAGCTGAACAATTTGATGACCAATACCAAAACAGACAAGGAAAACCACTGGATGCTATTTGGGGACTTAAAAGCGAAGGCTTTTTTATGGATGATATTGATATTGCTAATCATGCTTCGCAAACTTTTGGTCAGGTTCAACCAGGTGATATTAAATACAAAGATCAAAATGGAGATGGTATTATTAATGCTCAAGATGAGGTGTATTTAGGTAAAGGAGGTTGGAGTGGCGCTCCATTTACTGCTGGTGTAAATTTTACAGCAAAATGGAAAAGTCTAACATTTTTTGCTTTAGCTACAGGACAGTTTGGAGCCTATGGGATGAAGAACAATTCTTATTTTTGGATAGATGGTGAAGATAAATATTCAGTTATGGTTAGAGACAGTTGGACTGTAGAAAATCAAGCAACTGCAACCTATCCTAGACTTACTACAAAGACAAGTGATAATAATTACCGTTCATCTGATTTTTGGATTTATAGTACTGATAGAGTTGATTTAGCCAAGCTTCAGATTACGTATGATGTACCAAAAAAATGGATTCAAAATTCATTTATTAATGAACTTGGAGTTTATGTAAATGGAGCTAATTTGTTAACAATATCTCCTGAGCGTAAAACTATGGAATTAAATATTGGCAGTACGCCACAAACTAGATTTTTCAATTTAGGGGTAAAAGCTTTATTTTAAATTAACAAATCATTAAAAAATAAAATGATATGAATAAAAAAATTCTAATAGTATTATCAGTCATCTTTATGTGTATTAGCTGTGATGATCTTATAGAACCAGCAATAGAAAATAATAGAGGACTAAGTGACATGTATGCAGAAGCTGAATATGCACAAGGAATACTTCTTAATGCATATACTAGGCTTCCTAGTAATGGATGGTCATTTAATGATGTAGCAACAGATGATGCTGTATCTAATGATGTAACTAATAATTATCGTAAAGCTGCTACAGGTCAATGGGCGGCAAATTTTAATCCATTAGACCAGTGGACAAATTCTAAAGCTGCCATTCAATATATCAATATTTTTCTTGCAGAAGCTGATAAAGTAACTTGGGCAAAAGATGAAAATGTTAGTAAATTGTTTGCGAAGAGATTAAAAGGGGAAGCCTATGGATTGCGTGCTTTGTATATGTATTACTTATTACAAGCTCATGCAGGTGTTACGGAATCTAATGAATTATTAGGGGTACCTATTTTAGTAGAACCTGAAGTACCAACTTCTAATTTTAATATACCACGTAATACTTTTCAACAATGTATGAATCAGTTATACAGTGACGTAGCAAAAGCAAAAGAAATGCTTCCTTTAGATTTTGAAGAAGCTAGTAGTTTACCACCAGGTTATGATAATTTAAATGATTATAATCGAGTTTTTGGAGATTATGCAAGACAGAGAATGAGTGGAAGAATTGTAATGTTTGTAAAAGCACAAGCAGCTTTATTAGCAGCTAGCCCTGCATTTAGTATTGGCGGTAATACATCTACTTGGAGTGATGCAGCAAATTATGCAGGAGATTTATTAGTTCTTAATGGTGGCTTATCTGGTATAGACCCTAATGGTTTGACTTGGTATAGTAATGCCACAGAATTAAAGGATTTAGGATCAGGTATTAATCCTAAAGAAGTATTATGGAGAACAGATATTTCAGATAGTCATAACTTAGAAACAGACAATTTTCCACCAACACTTTATGGTAATGGACGTGTAAATCCTACACAAAATTTAGTAGATGCATTCCCTGCAGCTAACGGATATCCTATTACAAATGCATTAAGTAATTATGATCCTTTAATGCCTTATACAAATCGTGATCCTCGATTAAAAACTTTTATTTTAGTTAATCAAGGAACAGCAGGAGTGAGTTCAACTGTTATTACAACTGCAAGTAATGGTACAACTAATGATGCACTTAATAAAGTAGCAACATCAACCCGTACAGGTTATTACTTGAGAAAGCTATTAAGACAAGATGTGAATTTAAATCCTCAGTCAACAACTAATCAAAGGCATTATAGACCACGTATGCGTTATACAGAATTGTACCTTATTTATGCAGAAGCAGCTAATGAAGCTTGGGGACCTCAAGCTACTGGAAGCTATGGTTTTTCAGCATATGACGTGATTAAAGCCATAAGAAAACGAGCTGGTATTACTCAACCTGATAATTACTTAGAGTCTATTAAGAATGACAAAGATGCTATGCGTGATTTAATTAGAAATGAACGTCGATTAGAATTGTGTTTTGAAGGATATCGTTTTTGGGATTTACGCAGATGGAAATTAAATTTAGGAGATGCTGCTCAAGGAATGAATATTCAAGGAACTACTGCTGCTCCTACATATACAAAGATTCCTTCCGTTGAAGATAGGGTTTTTGCTGATTATATGTACTATGGTCCAATACCTTATAGTGAAACACTTAAGTTTAATGCTTTGATACAAAACAAAGGTTGGTAAGGTTTATAGAGCCTATATGTAATGCTATTTATTTTTAATAAAATTTCAAAAAAATGAAAAACAAGATATTTTTAATGTTTACGGTTTTATTTATCAGCTTAACATCTTGTACCAATCAAGATATGGAGTATGATAATTTTGATTACCAGTCAGTTTATTTTGCTTATCAATTTCCTGTTAGAACAATTACGCTGGGAGAAGATGTTTTTGATACATCTTTAGATAATGAGCATAAATGTACAATCATGGCTACTTTGGGAGGCGTTTACAGTAATAATAAAAATGTTACTATAGATGTTGAAACGGCTAATGCGCTAACTACAGGATTGTTATTTAAACAAGGCGGTGATGATATTGTTCCAATGCCAAGTAATTATTATTCCTTATTGTCCGATAAGATTGTGATTTCGAAAGGGCAAATTACAGGAGGAGTTGATGTTCAATTGACAGACGCTTTTTTTGCAGATCCTCTTGCCATTAAGAATACCTATGTAATTGCTCTTAAAATGACTAATGTTATGAATGCGGATACTATTTTGTCAGGTAAAGCATTAGTTGCAAATCCAAATAGAGTCATTGCTGGAGATTGGTCTGTTGCTCCAAAAGATTTTATATTTTATGCTATAAAGTATGTTAATCCTTGGGACGGTTTTTATTTGCGAAGAGGAACCGATATGATTACCAAAGATAATAATATCGTTACTGAGGAGCGTAAGAAACAATATGTAGAAAATGATGAAGTGGTTAAATTAAGTACATCATCGCTTTCAAAAATAGTATATCCTATTAATAATTATAAAACTAAATATGGAATAAACTTAAATTTTAAAGTTGATGTTACAGTTGATCAAAATCAAAAATGTACAGTTAAGGAAAGAGAAACTTCTTATCAACTAAATGATTCTACAAGTGTGTATAATATTTCAGCCTCTGGAACAGGATCTTTTGTAAAAGACGGAGAAAAAAATAGTTGGGGAAATAAAGATAGGGATGCAATGTATTTAGATTACACAGTTAACTATAAAATTAAAACTAGTTTTCCAAAAAAAGGATTAGCTGACGATATTGAAGACATTAAGTATGTAACTAAAGACATATTGGTATTGAGAGATAGAGGTGTTAAGGCGGAAACATTTAGCCCTGTCCTTAAGTAATTTATCAATTATTAAAATTAAACGATATGAAAAAAATATATAGAATTGTACCATTTGTAGCGTTTTTAATAACGTTAGCCTCCTGTACAGAATCACATCTGCTCTCTTACGATGTGGAAAAGCCTATAAGTATTGCTAATCAGGAGCAAATAGATGCCTATTCGGATTTAAAAACTTATCTGGATAGAGATGCGAATCCTGATTTTAAATTAGGTGCTGGAATTTCTTTATCTGATTATACCAGTAAAAGTTTGATGTATAGATTGGTAAATAGAAATTTTGATGAGATTACTTTGGGCTATCAAATGAAACATGGTGCAGTAGTTCAATCTGATGGAACTCTTAATCTTGATAATGTCAATGATTTATTGAAAGCAGCACAAGAAGCTAATGTATCCGTTTTTGGACATACCCTTTGTTGGCATGCCAATCAAAATGCAACTTATTTAAATAAATTGATTGCTCCTATAACTATATCTGGTGGTACAGAACCTATTGAGGAGGGGTATGCATTGAAGATGACGTCTAACCGAGATGCTACTACAGCAATATGGCAAAGACAAACAGCAATTGATATTTCAGGTGTTGAGAACAATACCGAATATATTCTAAAATTTGCAGCTAAGACTACCATAGCAGGTACTTTGGGTGTTGATTTACAAGCCACTTCTGACTACAGTGGTGATAGTTTTGGTACTGTTGCTTTAACAACTCAATATAAAGAGTATGAGCTTAAATTAACAACAACCAAGGTACGTAATCGTTTAATTTTAAATTTAGGACTATTAGATGGAGTAGTTTTCGTCGATAATGTATCGTTGCAAAAAAAAGGAAGTGATAATTATATCATTCCTGTAAATGATTTCGAAAATGGTCTTGGTGGCTTTTTTGGATGGGATGCTTCTACTCGTGTAAAATCTGCAGATGGTGAAGGCTTTGGAGGTTTTGGAGGAATGACAATTATAAAAACTCCTGAAGAAAAAACAGCTATAATAGGTGAAGCACTGGATCATTGGATAACAGGGATGGTCACTAATTGTGCTCCTTATGTAAAAGCCTGGGATGTTGTGAATGAACCAATGGATGATGCAAATCCTTATGAATTAAAAACGGGTGTAGGCAAGACCAATATGGCAGGAGATGAATTTTACTGGCAAGATTATTTAGGTAAAGATTATGCGGTAGAAGCATTCAGACTTGCCAGACTACATGGTAATGCAACCGATAAATTATTTATAAATGATTATAATTTAGAGTATAATATTGACAAATGTAAAGGACTTATTCAATATGTTAATTATATAGAAAGTAAAGGTCAAGTAGTTGATGGTATAGGGACTCAGATGCATATTAACATCTATTCGGATAAAGATAAAATTGAAGAAATGTTCCAATTACTGGCTAATACGGGTAAACTTATAAAAGTTTCAGAACTAGATGTAGCAGCAGGAGTTAAGGGAACTGATCTTACAGAAAATGAATTAGAATTGCAAGCCGATATGTACAAGTTTGTTGTGGATATGTATAAAAAATATGTTCCTGTAAATCAGCGATACGGAATTACGGTTTGGGGATTAACAGATAGTAAGGATGATGCCTCTTGGTTACCAGGTAAACATCAAGGATTATGGGATGTTAATTTTACTCGAAAGCCTTCTTATAGTAGTTTTGTCGAAGGTCTTAAATCGTTATAATAAATAATATAGTTGATAATACTTTCAATTATTTAAAATCAATCTTAAATATCAAGTTTGAGTTTTCCCTTTGGTCGTATTTATTTTTAACTACGTCCAAAGGGTTTTTAATTTTAAAATTAATCCAAATGAAATTATATAAAATTTTGAGTATCCAATTTGCTTTTTTACTCTTTTTTTCTTGTTCAAAAGACGATACTCCTAAAACATCAAGTCCTAAAGATGATACACCTCCGGCTGAAGAAACAATCAGCTGGCCATTAAGTACACCTAAATTAAAAGTAGTTGGCAAATATCTGAAAGATCCTTGTGGCAATATTGTTAAGTTACATGGTGTAGCTATGACACCAAGCCCTTGGTTTAATGGAGGTGCTGTAGGGGAGTGGCGTTGGAATAATTATGACGTAGCAGGATGTTTGACTTACAACAAAGCGGTAATGAATAAATTATCGGATGCAAAACAAGGATGGTATCTTAATTATGTACGCTTGCATATAGATCCTTATTGGACAAATAATCCAGGTGTTTCAGGCATTCAGGAAAATGATATATCCCAGTTTAATTTTGAAAGATTTAAGTCGGCTATTGATAATGTTATTCTACCGCTTATTACTTATGCAAAATCCAAGGGAATGTACATTATTTTAAGACCTCCGGGGGTATGCCCTGAAGAGATTGCTGTTGGAGATGCTTATCACGATTATTTAAAATTAGTTTGGGATTATATATCGAAACATTCTTCTTTAAAAAATGCTGATAATGTTATGTTTGAATTAGCAAATGAACCTATAAGAGTTAAACTTCCTGATAATTCGGTAGGAGCAAATACTCAGGCACATTTTGACCAATTAAAATTATTTTTTCAGCCCATTGTTAATATGATTAGGGCTAATGGAGCCAATAATATTCTTTGGATTCCAGGTTCAGGGTGGCAATCGCAATATAAGGGCTATGCTGTGAATCCTATTGAAGGAGAAAATATTGGTTATGCTGTACATATTTATCCAGGTTATTGGGGGAGAGATAACAATGATCCTGCAGTATTTAGGGCCAACTGGAATGAAAATATTAAACCTGTAGCTGACATCGCACCTATAGCCGTTACAGAAATCGATTGGGGACCAGATAAATATGCTGTATGGGGTAAAGGAGGAGTTACCGGTACAGCGGGTAGTTGGGGGTTTGGTGCTAATTTTAAAGCTATTACTGATGAATCCGGCAATGTAAGTTGGAATGTTTTATCTCCTGAAAATCTTATTGACAAAGGATCTATAACTGGTGGAGTTGCTTATGATAATGATCCACAGGCATGCGCAAATCCAGTTTATAAATGGTTTAAAGACTATGCTAAAACAATGAAATTGTGTAACTAAAAAAGCAATTATTTAGAAAACAAAAAGCTGCTTGATGTTTGTCTTAAAAAAAATGTAAGAAACTATAAAATGAGTAGCTGACACATCAGCTTTACAGAAAGTTAAAATTTAAATAAGAAACCAATCAACCAAAATAATCCTTTGAAAAGCTATCCTAAATTTTTGGATAGCTTTTTTTATGCCAAGTGTTTACGAGAGGATTATAATGAAATTTTGATATAGGTATTTACGTAAATTTTACTTTAATATAGAATGAATTAAAATTTTAAGATTAATATCAAAATTAAGCAAAAAAAAACAGTAGTATACCCAGAGTTACTACTGTTTAAAAAGCGTAATATATTTTTATCTATCTACTGAAATATTTTCGGAATCATTTATTAGTATTCAATCGATATTTTTTTCATAGGGATTAATAGTTTTTATGCTTCCGTCTTCATTATAAGTAATCTCAGTAACTTTAATAGATCTTAAATGTGTTATCCCTTCAGATAGAGAGGAGTCATGATAGAATAAATACCATTTTCCGTTTACTTCGCAAATAGAATGGTGGGTTGTCCATCCAATAACAGGTTCTAAAATAATTCCCTGATAGGTAAATGGTCCATAAGGACTGTCGCCCGTTGCATAACAAATATAATGAGTATCTCCTGTAGAATAGGAAAAATAATATTTTCCATTGTATTTATGAAGCCATGGTCCTTCAAAAAAACGACAATTATGATCTCCAGCTAAGAGTACATTACCTTCTTGGTCTAAAATTTTAATCTCTTTTGGAGTTTCTGCAAATTCTTTCATATCATCTGAAAGCATCGCTACAATAGGTCCTAAAGCGACTTCTTTTGCTGTTGGTTCTTCATTTTCTTCCGCAAAAATATTGTTTCGATATTTTTGCAACTGTCCTCCCCAAATTCCTCCAAAATACATATAATATTTTCCGTCCTCATCTTCAAAAACGGCTGGGTCAATACTATAACTTCCTTTGATGGCTTCTTTTTCAGGAACAAAAGGACCTGTTGGAGAATCACTAACGGCAACACCTATTTGGAAAATACCATTGGCACGTTTGGCAGGAAAATACAGGTAGTATTTTCCGTTTTTATGAGCTGCATCAGGAGCCCACATTTGGCGTTCAGCCCATGGAACATCTTTTACATGCAATGCTACTCCGTTATCCTTTGCTTCGGAATTGATATTATCCATGGAGAAGACATGATAATCTTCCATTCCAAAATGATCACCATTGTCATTGAAAGGTATTCCGGCATCAATATCATGAGAAGGATAAATATAAATTTTTCCATCAAATACATGTGCGGAAGGATCTGCTGTATATATGTGAGATACTAGTGGTTTTGATATAGATTTTTGTATTAATTCTTTAAAATCTATATGTTCTATACTTTCTTCAGGCATATTCTTGTTTTTAGTATTTGTATAATGTAATTATGATCTTCTTTGTTTTAAATCAGATTCTATTTGAACCTCCATTTTTTTGTTAATCTCGTAGAAAAACAATAAACCAACTCCAATTAGGAAAGGTGTTGCTGGAAAAATGCTTACTAATAATTTAATTCCATCTATAGCAGTTTCAGGTTGTTGTAATGAATTTGGCACATAATTAAAAAGGCCCAATAGGGAAGTGGTCAAAGCACCACCAATACTTAATCCAGCTTTTAACCCAACCATCATAGCCGAAAAGATGATAGCTGTTGCACGACGGTTGTTTTTCCATTCAGAATAATCAGCAACATCAGCAATCATAGCCCATAAAATAGGAATGGTGATGCCATAGAAGAAACCATGGAAAATTTGAGAGAAAAACATCAAAGAAACCGATTGCGGAGAATAAAAATAAAAAGCGATAATAAACAGTGTTGAAATGAATAAGAAAAGACCAAAAATGTCTCGTTTCCCATATTTGTCTGCTAATTTTTTAGACAACGTAATCCCCACAATCATGAAAATAATACCACCAGCATTAAACAAACCAAATCCAGCAGAAGTAGGATCATCACCAAAGTGATTTAAACCTACAGATGATAGAAAATCTAATATTGGTTTGATAAATAAAGCCAATTCTTCTTTATCAACATAATTTTCAAAATAATACACATAAGAACCTCCTTTTAAGGCCAAGGTAACAAACACTAAAGTAGTTAGCGTTAGCATAATTAACCAAGGTTTGTTTTTAACTAAATCACCTAAATCTTCTTTAACACTTGATTTTTGCTCTGGTTTAGGAACAATTCGTTCTTTGGTAGTGAAAAAGGTTATCAATAGCATTATAGTACCCACAATAGCCAGAATTGTCATTACTTTTTCAATACCAATGGCTTTGTCTCCATTTCCGGCACTCTTGATAATTCCTAACATAAATACCTGCACAAAAAATTGAGCAAACATTACAGCAACAAACCGGTACGAGGATAAACTATTTCTCTCCGCCATATCTCCGGTAATTACTCCGCTCAAAGCAGAATAAGGGAGGTTGTTAGCGGCATAAAGCAATAGCAAAAAGGAATAGGTTATTACTGCATAAATTACTTTTCCTTCATAGGAGAAATTTGGAGTACTAAAAGCTAGTAAGGCAACGATTCCTAAAGGAACTGAAGTCCATAAAATCCACGGACGGAATTTCCCCCATTTACTAGTGGTTCTATCCGCAATTGCACCAATAATTGGGTTGAAAATAAAAGCAGCAATTAATCCTACCACTAACATTATTATGGACGAATGCGTAGGCGATAATCCGTAAATGTCAGTGTAAAAATAGGCTAGGTAGGTCATTAAGGTTTGAAAAACCAAATTGGCGGCAAGGTCTCCTAAGCTGTATCCAATTTTTTCTTGAATAGATAATTTTTGTGAAGTCGTTTTCATGGAGTTAGTTATTTGCTTTTTGCTTTAAATTTAAAACTTGATAATATGCTTTCTTTGGTTGGAATTTGGTATCAAATAATAAAGGATAATCCGTTCTTCCTCTAATAGGGAAACCATTTAACCAAGACTGCGTATCATTAACTCCCCAGAAGGTAACTCTACTTATTTTGTCTTTGTGTTTCAGGAATAGTTTAAAGATATCTTCATAACGCTGCGCAAGTTTAACTTGCATGGAATCAGGTAATGATTTTGGATACGGATTCATCTTTTCATTATTTTCAAATCGTTGACTCACTTCAGCCCCTTGCAATCCATAAGGACTTGGTAATACAGATACATCAAGTTCAGTAATAGCTACTTTTACACCTAAACTGGAATACGCAAGAATACTTTTTTCTATTTCCTGAATTGTAGGTCTATCAAGATGCCAGTGTCCCTGCATGCCAATACCGTCAATTTTAACTCCTTTTTCCTGTATTTTTTTTACCATTCTGATTACTCCTTCTCTTTTTGCGGGATTTGTCATGCTGTAATCATTATAATAAAGATCCACTTTAGGGTCAGCTGCTGCCGCAAGTTGGAATGCTTTAGTTATAAAATCTTCTCCAAGTGTTTTTAAAAAAACCGATTTTCTTAAACTTCCATCATCGTTGACTGCTTCATTAACAACATCCCATGAATTAATTTGACCTTTGTATTTTTTTACAATGGTAGTAATGTGGTTTTCGAATGCGGCATTCATTTCCGCACTATCTTTTATTTCAGAAAACCATTTCGGTAATTGGCTATGCCAAATTAAAGTATGCCCGTGAATAAACATATTGTGTTTTTTTCCGAAAGCCACATATTTATCTGTTGTTTCAAAATCAAATTTATCTTTTTGCGGATGCACAAACATTGATTTCATGATGTTTTCAGCAGTAATAGCATTAAACTCATTCGAAATTAATTGAGTTGTTTTGGAATCTTTCTCCTCAATTTGATTCACATTTAGTGCCGTTCCTATATAAAAATCACCATTATAGGCGTTTTTAAGCGAAGTATTTACAGCAGATTGGTTGTTAATTTTATTATTGCAGCTACTTAAAGCAAATACTGCTGAGAAGAATAATAAAAAAGGTTTGGTTGGTTTCATATTTAAAATTTAATATTTTGAATTATTTTTTATGTTCAAACTTTGAGGTGGTCCTAAATAGCTTTGTTTTAAATTACTTTCTTCTGTTTCTATAATGATTTTTTGAAGTACTAAACCTTCGTCAATTCTAAAATAATTTAGAATATGATTGCCTTCTTGTATATCAAATTCGGTGGTAATTACTTTTATGTTATCCGAAACATTCTTATCCCAAAATTTAGGGACTTTTCCGTTATAATCAAAAATATTAGGCTCTGATGCATAATTTATTTGACTTGGTTTTTCGTTGTCAAAAGATAATCCATAGTAAAATCCTTCCCTGATAGAATAGTTTATGGTTGGAGAAAAATAGAGGTGTACTTTAACTTTACCAGCTTTTTGAAAATTTACATCATAGGAAAGTTTAGGCGAATTTTCAGTCAATGCTACGCGTCCTTTTTGGATAGGTAAGGATATAACTCCTGCGGTACTTTTTCCTAAATTTTCTACCACTTCCCATTTGAAATCTTCTGGTTCTAATTTGTTTGAGAAATTTTCTGCATTAATAACAATATACCCATCATTGGCTACAAAACCTTTAATTCCTTGTTTACTACGATTATTCGTTGTCATTTTTACTGGGATTTTTTCTCCAGCTCCTGAAATTATGATTTCTGATGTTTGAACACCCTTAGGTGCTTTTTCCCAATTTATAGTTATTGCTATGCGTTCTTGTTGGTCAATTGTCCCTTTTGTTTTAGAAATCTGTATCCAATTAGATTTTGTACTGATAGTATAATTAAAAGGTTTTGAACTTCGATTAAAAATATCAACGTAGGAAATACTGTTGGAAAACGCATTAAATTCCGGCAAAACAGCAACTTCGGAGGAGTAAGGCCACCATTGTGTACTGCCTTCAATAGCAATTCCAATTTCCGCTTTTTCCGGAATTGTAATTGTTTTGGTTTCTGGTATAATGTTAGTTCTTGGTTCTTGCCAATTGGTGTAGCCTATATGAGTTTGAGACATCATATGATTCCATTTACCATTAGCCATTGTTTTATTGTAATAGTTAGAAAGTTCAGCATCTTTGTCAAACAATGTTTTTACTTTTTCAGCATATTGATTAGTAGCGGACCTTCCCTGGCTGGCATACCAATTATTTTTTGCTGCTGTGACATACAATTCATTTAAATTAGCACTTGCCAAGACAGGATACAATACTAATTGATAAAAAGCATCTTTATATTCAGGATTGAGTTTCGCGTTTATTTCTTGTGCTTTTTGAACCAATTCGTTGTAGCTTGCCACTACGTTTTCGGCTTCTTTATAATTCACTAAACTATAGGTTGAAGCATTCAATAATTCAGGTTTTCTATTTGAATTGTATTTGGTGTACATTTTCAAAATAGTTGCAATGTCTTTTGCATTTTGTTCTCCAAAATTTGCTGAAGCCCATTGGATATAATAGTCTTGTAAATTTGTGGCATTCCAATATTCTGGATTCCAAGCATAATCCAAGAAGAATTCGATAGGGAATTCAACAGGTTTGATATCGCCTACATTTACAATCCAAACTTTGTTTGCGCCATGTTCATAAGCGAGATGCATTTGTTCCCAAGTACGTCCAATTTGGTTGGTGTTAATCCATTTGTAATTTCTAGGACCACCTACGTAATCAAAGTGGTAATAGATTCCAAAACCTCCTTGACGCGGCTTTGCATTCAATTCAGGTAATTTTCTTAAATTTCCCCAGTTATCATCGCAAAGTAATAGGGTTACATCGTCAGGGACTTGCATTCCTTTGTCATAGTATTCCTGAACTTCTTTGTATAATGCCCAAATTTGAGGGGTTTTATCCGCAGGTTTTTGGGTTACGTTACTTATGATTTCGCGTTGTGTTTTTACAATATTTTCTAAAAGTTCAATGGCTGTACCTTCGGTCATAGGTTCATCTCCATCGCCGCGCATACCAATGGTAACCAGTGTTTCTTTAGTACCCATTCGTTGCATTCCATCTGTCCAGAATTTCTTTAAACCTTCAGGATTTTTATTAAAATCCCATTCGCCATTAACAGCTTTATTCCATTCCCCATGCGCTTTGGCTAATGGTTCGTGATGCGAAGTTCCCATGACAATACCATATTCGTCAGCTAAAATTCCGTTTTGAGGATCATCAGCATAAAATTTTTCATTCCACATGGCTGGCCATAAATAATTCCCTTTCAGTCTTAGGATTAATTCAAAAACTTTATCGTAGAATTTTGCATTGAATTTTCCATAATTTTCACGAACCCAACCGGTAAGTGCAGGAGCTTCGTCATTGATAAAAATGCCTCGGTATTTTACTTTTGGTTCTCCCAAAGTATGAATCCCTGGTAAAACATGTAATTCCGATTGTTTTTTTACAGGAACATCAGCCCAAAAATACCAGGGAGAAACGCCAATTTGATTTGATAAATCATACATGCCGTATATGGTTCCTCTTTTGTCTGAACCTGCTATTACTAAAGCTCGTTTTATGTTTTTTGTTGGGTTTTCTACAATTTGAGTGCTGAATTTCTCCCATTTGCCAGTTAGTCCAGCGGCATTTATTTTTCCATCTTTCACTAATTGGTCAATGATTGCACTATGTCCTAATGTACCAATGATAATGACATTTTCTGTTTTCGGATTATTATCTAATCTTTTAGCATGTAAATCAGTTACATTATAAAGATCATTTTCTAAATGTCCCGCAACACGTAAAACACCCGCAAAATCATTATCACTTACTAAGATTGAGGCAATTTCACCTTTGCTTACAATAGGAAAACTTCCTGTTGTAATAGAATTAGTTACATATTTATTAGGATTGATTGCATAGTTGTTCTGAACAGTGAAAATCAATACTGTCAATAAAGTATAAAAGCTATATTTTTTGATTATGTTGTTCATTCTATTTTTTCAATCCTTTATTCTAATTTGTACTATTTCTATTTTGTCAATTCTAAAATGCTGTTTTTTTATTAATTATTTCCCGGAGCAAATGGGAATTTGAGTGATTCAAAATACTCTAGGGTTTGTGTAGGTTTTTCAACCCCATTTGGTAATTCTTTGCCTGAAAATTGTTGAAAATAGAGTAAGCAGGCATCACGCCACCATTTGGCCTCTTTGTGTTGAATATTTAAAAGCATTTCCACTTCATGAAAACGTTGTTCATCAACATGGGGTTTCATCTTGTTCCAAGTGCTTTGCATACTCGCCACTTGATTTACACCTTCCTGATATTTTTGTGCTAATCCGTTCCAAAGTGTTGCCCCATTTTTTAGTTTATAATCCCAGGATACATGATGGAACCATAACAGCTCTTTTTCCGGGCACTTGTCTATATAGTTAAATTCTTTTGCTACTTCTGGAGCGTATTGTGCTGTTGCATTGCTTCCAGTTGAAGAACGGTCGAATCCAATTCCATTTTTATCGGCTTTGTGATAATAAACAGGATTCCATTCGGGTCTGGATAAATTGCTCACCCACGGACCAGGACCATAATGATGTCCGGTATCCATAATATGATGTAAACCTAGTGGAGTCATGTAATTAACTACGGCTTCTCTGGAATCTATCATCATTTCTTGAACAGCCTGAACAAATTTTTCATCATTAGAAAAAGTCATTCGCAACCATTCTTCTGCAATAGTTTTTGAATCTAAATTCGGATTCCATGCCAAGCGTCCAAATCCATACCAATTGGCTTGAGCAAAAGGATGTCCGCACCAATTGATATCGCTACCAATATTAGCAACTCCAGCCATTCCGGTAAGTTTATGATTTTCTAATGTCCCATCAATTATTTTAGCTACTGTTGATTCTTTTCCTTTGCTGTAGGTATCTGATTGTAAAACTTCCTGAAATAATTTAGGAAGAAAAACCAAATGGGTACTAAAGCCTAAATATTCCTGAGTAATTTGAAACTCCATCATTAATGGTGTTTTGGGCATAGCTCCAAACATAGGATGAAAAGGTTCGCGAGGTTGAAAATCGATAGCGCCATTTTTAACCTGTACAATTACATTATCTCTAAATTTTCCATCATAAGGAACAAATTCGCTATAGGCTTGTTTGGCTCTGTCATCAGCATCGTGTTCAGAATATACAAAGGCTCTCCACATCACAATTCCCCCAAAAGGAGCTAAGGCATCTGCAAGCATATTGGCTCCATCCACATGATTTCTGCCATAATTTTGTGGTCCGGGCTGTCCTTCTGAATTGGCTTTTACAAGAAAACCTCCAAAGTCAGGAATTGATTTATAAATTTCAGCGGCCTTGTCTTTCCACCATTTTTGTACTTCAGGGTCATAAGGATCGGCAGTTTTTAATTTTCCTATTTCAATAGGTGCTGAAAAGCGTGCTGTTAAATACACTTTTATTCCATAGGGTCTAAAAGTGTTAGCTAAGGCAGTTACTTTTTCTAAATATTGTGGCGTTAATATTAGGGCATTGGCATTTACATTATTTAAAACGGTACCATTGATCCCTACAGAAGCATTGGCTCGAGCATAATCAATATAACGTTGATCAATAAAATCTGGAAGTTTTTGCCAATTCCAGATGGATGAACCTGCATAACCACGCTCAACAGTTTCGTTAAGGTTATCCCAGTGGTTGAGTATTCGAACATTTATTTTTGGAGCATCTGTAATAGCCAAATTGCTAATAGATTGATTGGTTTGTAATAATCTTAAAAAATGAAATACACCATATAAAACAGCTACATCCGTTTTTCCAGTTATTAAAACTTGTTTGTTGTTGTTTAAAGTTTTGATAATATAACCTTCATTGTTTATGGTTGTGATGTCTTTTTTTATGTTTTGCTGTAATTCTGCAGAAAGTTCAGATGTCTTTCCTATTACGACTATGTTTGAAGTATTTTCATTAGTTATTTCAGTCACTTTTTGATCTAGTAAACTATTTAAACCTAGTTGAAGTTCTTTTTTAGCGATAGTAATAGTTTCTGAATTTCCATAGGAAAATATACCTTTTATAGCAGATTGATATATATTAAGGTTTTTAGAATCTTCTACCTTATTATATTGTAACCATAATTTATAATCTTTTTGAGCTATTATTTTTTGTAAACTCAAAAGCATAAATAGGAATAAAACTGCTTTTTTGTAATTGCCCAATATTTGAAATTTTAGAGACATTATCTATTACTTTTTAATGAAATGATTTTTGTTTTCTGGATGTAATAATTTACGATTTTAATTTTTTTGTAAATCTAATTTATTTTCCTGTATATTTGCAATCGGTTGCGTAAAAGTAAAACATTAGAATATATAAAAAAAATTTTACTGTGTTTTTTTTATATTCGTAATAAAATCATTAAAAAACTGATAAAAGATAAAGTTATGAGAATTAATTCTAGGTATTTCGTTTTAGTATTGTTGTTGTTTATTGATTTTTGTTGCGTAGGACAAATAACAGCTAATAAAAATCAATCAATGGCTTTTTATAATACATCTTTGTCTATTGATGAGCGGGTACAGGACCTAATATCAAGATTGACATTAGAAGAAAAAGTAAGTCAAATGATGAATAGCACTCCTGCAATAGAACGTTTGAATATCCTGCCTTATGACTATTGGAATGAAGCCTTGCATGGAGTTGGACGTTCAGGAGTGGCTACCATTTTTCCACAAGCTATTGGTTTAGGAGCCACTTTTGATAGTGATTTAGCGTATCGGGTTTCTTCTGCAATATCCGATGAAGCAAGAGCCATGTATAATGTGTTTAATGACAAAGGATACCATTCTCAATATGGAGGATTGACCTTTTGGACACCCAATATTAATATTTTTAGAGACCCAAGATGGGGGCGAGGGCAAGAGACTTATGGAGAAGATCCTTTTTTGACTTCAAAAATAGGAACTGCTTTCGTAAAAGGTTTGCAAGGGGATAATCCAAATTATTTAAAAACAGCAGCTTGCGCCAAACATTTTGCAGTACACAGCGGACCGGAAAAGTTAAGACATGAGTTTAATGCCGAAGCTACTCCAAAAGATTTATGGGAAACTTATTTGCCTGCTTTTCAATCTTTAGTGGAAGAGGCTCAAGTAGAGTCAGTAATGTGTGCTTACAATAGTACTAATGGAGAGCCTTGTTGTTCTAATAAATATTTAATTTCCGATGTTCTTAGAAAACAATGGAATTTTAAAGGACACGTAGTAACTGATTGTGGCGCTATAGCCGATTTTTTTGCTGCTAAAGATAAAGGCGGTCACGGAGTTGTTGCTACCAAAGCTGAAGCTGCAGCTCTTGTAGTTAAAAGTGGCGTTAGTTTGAACTGTGGAAATTCGTATGATGCATTGCCGGAAGCAATAAGCAAAGGATTAATTACAGAAAAAGAAATAGATGCTCAACTGGCCACTCTTTTAAAAACACGATTCAAGCTAGGTTTGTTTGATAAAGTTGGAAGCAATCCCTATGACGCCATACCTTATGAAGTGGTTAATAGTCCAGAGCATAGAGCTTTAGCCAAAGAAGTGGCGCAAAAAAGTATAGTTTTGTTGAAAAATAATGGTATTTTACCATTGAGAAATGACCTCCAAAAATATTTTGTTACAGGTCCTAATGCTTCCAGTACAGAAGTGCTTTTAGGAAATTATTATGGAATAAATCCTAATATGGTAACAATATTAGAAGGGATTACTGCGGCTATAAAACCAGAAAGTAAATTAGGATACCGATTAGGTGCTATGTTGAATAAACCTTCAATAAACCCAATTAATTATGCTACTGGGAATGCTGGTAATAGTGATGTAACCATTGTTGTATTAGGCGTTTCAAGTACTTTGGAGGGAGAAGAAGGCGATTCTATAGATTCTAATTCAGCCGGTGATAGATTAAATTATGATTTGCCTGAAAATCAAATAGAATACCTTAGAGATTTAAGAAAAACAGCCGATAAACAGCCGGAAAATAAAAAACCAATAGTAGCGATTATTACTGGAGGTAGCCCTATTAATTTAGCGGAAGTGCAAGAACTAGCCGATGCTGTTTTGCTAGTTTGGTATCCGGGAGAAGAGGGTGGAAACGCAGTAGCGGATATTCTTTTTGGAAAAGTTGCCCCTTCGGGAAAATTGCCAATCACTTTCCCAAAATCTTTAGATCAATTGCCTCCTTTTGAGGATTATTCTATGAAAGGCAGAACCTATAAATACATGAATGTTGACCCAATGTATCCTTTTGGTTTTGGGTTGAGCTATACTAATTTTACTTATAGTGAAGCTAAAATTTCTAAAAATAAAATTTCTAAAAAAGAGGACGTAACTGTAACGGTAAAAGTGACCAATACAGGTCAGGTGAAATCAGATGAAGTAGTACAATTGTATGTGTCCGATTTAAAAGCGTCTGTTGATGTTCCTAATTTTCAATTGAATGCAGTCAAAAGAATTAGCCTAGAGGCAGGCGAATCTAAAGAAGTATCTTTTCAGTTGACACCAAAAGCTTTTGAAATAGTGAAAATGGATGGTTCAAAAACAATAGAATCAGGAGAATTTAAAATTTATGTAGGAGGTTCCTGTCCAATGAAAAGAAGTTTTGAATTGGGTGCGCCAAAAATGGCTGAATTAGTAGTAAATGTGAAATAATCTAAAAAAAGTAATGCAATGAAAACAATCAAAAATTTATTTATCGCTTTATTTTTGGTACAAATAGGAGCTGTAGATGCCCAAATCAGATTACCAAAATTGATCAGTGATGGTGTTGTTTTGCAAAGAAATGAAAAAGTAAAAATTTGGGGTTGGGCTGCGCCAAATGAATCCATTCAATTAGAATTTAAAGCTAAAACATATACTGCTAAAGCAAATGCAGAAGGAAATTGGAACATGATACTTCCTGCCCAAAATGCTGGTGGACCTTATGAAATGGTTTTTAAGGCAACTAATGAAATCAAAGTAAAAGATATTTTGTTTGGCGATGTTTGGATTTGTTCAGGACAATCTAATATGGAGTTGCCCATGGAGCGTTTAAAAGAAAAATATGGTACTGTAATTAAGAATGCTAAAAATTCTAATATTAGACAATTCTTAGTGCCTGATAAATATGATTTTAATAAAGAACAAACCGACTTAGATGCGGGAAATTGGGTTTCGGCAGATCCAAAAACGGTGCTTGAATTTTCTGGAGTTGCTTATTTTTTTGCAAAAGCAATATATGAAAAAGAGCAAATTCCTATTGGTTTGATCAATTCAGCTTTAGGTGGTTCTCCTATAGAATCCTGGTTGAGTGAAGATGCCTTAAAGGCTTTTCCAGAAGCGTATCAGGAAAGTCAAAAATTTAAAAATAAAGAGTTAATCAAAGAGATTGAGTCTGGTGACAAAAAAAGAAATGGTGACTGGTATAATTTATTGAATAAAACCGATTTGGGTTTGGAAAATCATTGGGATTTAGCGGGAACTTATGATAAAGATTGGAATCAAATGCAAATACCAGGTTATTGGGCTGATTCTTCATTAGGAAATGTAAATGGAGTAGTCTGGTTTCGCAAAGAAATTGAGGTTCCAAAAGCTATGATTGGTAAGCCAACTAAATTATTCATGGGACGTATAGTAGATCAGGATTTTGTTTATGTAAATGATCAATTAATTGGAACAACAAGTTATCAATATCCTCCTCGAAGATATGATGTTAATGCTGATGTATTAAAAGAAGGAAAAAATACTATTTCGATAAGAGTAATCAATAATTCAGGCAGAGGTGGTTTTGTAGAAGACAAGCCTTATTTTCTGGCTGTAGGTAATGATACCATTGATTTAAAAGGGACTTGGAAATACAAATTAGGAGCTACAATGAAACCTTTGCAAGGACCAACATTTATTCGATGGAAACCCGAGGGGTTGTTTAATGCGATGATAGCGCCTTTGACTAATTTAAAAATTAAAGGAGTGTTGTGGTATCAAGGAGAATCAAATGCGGGAAATCCAAAAATGTATGCTAAAACATTGCCTGCTTTAATTCAGGATTGGAGAAAAAAATGGGGGCAAGGAAACTTTCCTTTTTTATATGTTCAATTGCCTAATTATATGGAAACTTATGCCGAACCAAGAGAAAGCAATTGGGCTGTTTTAAGACAAGCACAGCTTGAATCTTTAAGTGTTCCTAATACGGCTATGGCTGTTGCTATCGATTTGGGCGAACGGAATGATATTCATCCATTAAACAAAGAAGACGTTGGAAATCGTTTGGCATTGTTGGCTCGTAAAATAGCTTATGGAGAAAAGAGTTTAAATGCCGAAAGTCCGATGCCCTTTCAAACTGTGTTTGAAAAAGATAAAGTGATTATTACTTTTAAAAATATTGGCGGTGGATTGATTACTAAAAATGGAACAGAATTAAAATCTTTTGCGATTTCCAATGATGGTAAAAACTTTGTTTGGGCAAATGCTAAGATAATTGGAGATAAAGTAGAAGTTTGGAATGATAAAATAAAAAATCCAACTGTGGTACGATATGCTTGGGATAATAATCCGGATGAAGCTAACTTATATTCTAAAGATGGTTTACCTTCGACTCCTTTTGAAGTAAAAAAGTAAATAAAAAACTCATTGATAATCTAATTTGTCAATGAGTTTTTTTTCAATTATTTTCTTTTAGAAGATTCTCTTATTAGTACTTCGGTATTTAAAAAAGTAATTTCTTTAACGTCTTCTTTCTTAGGAGATTTTATGTTTTTTAAAATAATTTCGGCCGAAATTTGCCCCATTTTTTCCGCCGGATGAGTAATTGTAGACAAGTTAGGGTCTATGATTTCAGAAATAGGATCGTTATTAAAACCAATAATTGCAATATCTTCGGGAACCCTAATTCCTTTTTTCTTGGCACTTTGTATGGCACTTACCGCCATAATATCTCCTGATGCAAAAATACCATCAGGGGGATTTTTTAAGCTCAGTAGTTTATTGCTCGCTTTTACACCCTCTGTGTATGTAACTGCTTCTAAATCTACAATAAGTTCTGTATCTGTTGATAAATTATGTTTTTTTAAGGCGTCTAAATAACCTCGCATCCTTTCGGTATATAAATTACCAAATTTAGAACCTGCTGTCAAATGACCTATTCGAGTACATCCTTGTTCTATAAGATGTTCAGTAGCCTTGAACCCTGCGGTATAGTTGTCAATAATTACTCGAAATGTATTAAAATCTTTAGGTACCCTATCAACAAACACCAATGGAATATTGTTGCTTACAAATTGATGAAAATGAGAAGTATCTGTTGTCTTCATTGCTAATGAGCAAATTACACCACTTACTCTACTTCCATATAATGATTTTGCCATACTGACTTCTGCTTCATAAGAGTCGTTAGATTGCATGATGATAACATTATAACCTGACTTTTGTGCAGTTATTTCTATACCACTAATTAAGGACGATAAGAAAGGTTGGGTTACAGTTGGAATTAATACTCCAATTGTTTTTGTCTTATTACCGCGAAGTCCAGCTGCTAGAGTATTGGGTACATATCCCATTTCTTCAGCTGTTTTTTTTACTTTCTTTATGGTTTTTTCGCTAATTGAATGATGATCTTTTAAGGCTCTTGATATAGTTGATGTAGCCAGATTTAATTTATTTGCTATATCGTAGATCGTAATATCTTTATTTTCTTCCATAAAAAATAGTGTATAAATTACAAATATACATATTTTAATGTGTTTTGCTGTAATGTATTAAGACTAGCTTCTTTGCTGTAAATATATTCGATTTTAACTTAGACTGTAATTTTATTTGCATATTCAATTATGAGTTACAAATAAGATGTAAATCTGGACAGAACATCACAAAAAAAGTCTAACAAACTTCTATTAGATTTAAGTAAACTTTTTAAATACTCAATTTAAAGTCTAACATAAAAAAAATAATGACTAACGAATGCTATATATAAATTTATTAAAAATGAGAAAATTCCAAATATAAAGCCTTTTTTACTTTTGATTTTATGTCTTTTTTATGACATCAAAAGCCACATCGTAAATACAAAATGCAGATGTTCTTAATGCACCAATTGATATAAGCAAAGATTTTCAGAATTATCTGAATACCTCTTGATAGCTCTGGAACTACCAAATAGGCAACTTTAGAAACAAGCCCCGGAATCAGGCAATCATTTCAATCGCTAAACTATGATATGTGAATAGTTGTTTTTGCATGAAATACAAAAATACTAAAAAAAATAATGTTTTACAGGTATTATTGTAGAGTCAGGGGCAGATTACAATCGAATTATTTTTCCAGTGTTGAGGTTCATTGAAAGTCTCTATAAATAGTGTGTAATTCCTTTGTATTATTGAGTCGAATGCTCATGATTGAATTTTTAAAATTATATCTCAACTTACTTTTTATTTTGTTTGAACTTAATTCAAAAAAATATAAAGTTAGTCAAATCGCTCCAAATTTTTTTTTCAGGTTTTTTATCAGCTATCTAATGGTATTTAAGTTGCGTGTTGTAAAACATAAAAATTTTAAAAAACTTAGTATAAAAGGTTAAAAATAAAATCAAAATAAATTCAAAATAAATTCAAAAGAAATAGGATGTCATTTTGATATTAATAATTTGATTTTTTTACATTTGTCAGTAGCAATTGAGCTCATAAAAAGTTGTTTTTTATGACAACCTCTCAAAATTCGATTACAGAAATATATTGTATTAAATTTTATATTTATTAAAAAATTAAATTCAGGTCGAAATTTTTCCTTTTTAGATATTCATTTAACAAAGTCAATTTTACAGTACTTCTTAATTCATTCCAAATTTATGTCAAGAGTATATCTTATCACAATAATATTATTTTTTGGGTATTTGTTACAATCATGCAATTCATCAAATGAGAATGAAGAAACCATTACTATAGGTTTTTCACAATGTATAAATAATGATTTGTGGAGAAAATCAATGGATCATGCTATGGAAGTAGAAGCATCTCTTCATCCAAATGTTAAGTTGACAATTTACAATGCCGATCGTAAAGTAAAAAAACAAATTCAGGATGTTGAAAATATGATTGATCAAAATATGGATGTCATTATTGTTGCACCATATGAATCAGATTCAATCATACCGGTAATCGAAAAAGCCAATAGGAAAGGCATACCTGTTATTATAGTGGATAGAAAAGTGAATACTTTAAATTATAGTGCTTTTTTAGGTGCTGATAATGTTGAAGTTGGTAAACTTGCCGGGAAACAAATTGTTTCTTTATCTAAAGGGAAGGCGACTGTGGTTGAAATAAGAGGAGAATCAGTCACATATCCAGGAATGGAGAGAAGTAAAGGGCTTCAGCAAGTTTTAGAAAAGTATCCAGGCATACATAAAATTAGTGTTGATGCCGATGATTTTAATGCGCCTAATAGTAAATATGTTAGGCTTTTAGATAGTTTGCCTACTATTGATTATGTATTTGCATTCAATGATGTTTTGGCTTATAATGCTTGGAAAATTTCCAAAAAGAGAAAACCCAATAATAAAATTAAGTTTATAGGAGTTGATGGTCTTAACGGACCTAATGGAGGTTTAGAGTTTGTTAAAGAAGGTGTTTTGACCGGAACAATATTATATCCTACAGGGGGTGCCGAAGCTATAAAATTGGCATTAAAAATTAAGAATAAAGAAATTGTTCCAAAAGTTAATAAGCTTAACACTACCTTGATAGATACGCTGAATGCAGAAATCATGAGTAGTCAATTTGATAAAATTTCTTTGCAACAATCTGATATTGAAAATCAACAACATTTTATTAAAGAACAATTACAAAAATATAGTAATCAAAGTAACTTATTAAAAGCTTTAATTGTATTGAGTCTCATTATTTTTTTATTTGCGATTCATAGCATCTATTCCCGAATTGTTATCAGCAGAAAAAAGAAAGAATTGGAATTGACTAATGCCAAGATTATTAGTCAGCGTAATGAAATAGAAAAATTTGCTGAAGAAAAAAAACGTATAAATGAAATTAGACTTAATTTTTTCACCGGTCTTTCACATGAATTTAAAACGCCATTAACTTTGATAATGAGTTCCACTGAGTGTTTGATTGAAGATAAAAAAATTAAAGAATCAGAAGTCATTGAAGAAATGAAATTGATTTATAAAAATTCAAATCGATTATTACGATTAATTAATCAATTATTGGATTTTAGAAAAATAGAAGAACAAAAATTTGTCTTAAGAGCTTCTAAAACAAATCTCTATGATTTTACTAATGAGGTAATGATTAATTTTAAAAGTGAGGCAAATCGTAGAAATATTGATTTTCAGATCAATTGTAAAAATAAAAACCTGGAATTATTTATCGATAGGAATTTGATGGATAAAGTATATTTTAATTTATTATCCAACGCTTTTAAATTTACGCCAGACAATGGTAAAATTCATATTTCAATTACTGAAACTCAAGATAACACCGTTAAAGTTAGTTTTAAAGATTCTGGAATAGGAATACCTGATAAGGAGTTGTCTAATGTATTTCAGCCATTTTTTAAAGCTTCTAATAACAGCAAAAACAGCTCCGGAATAGGACTTCATTTATCTAAAGAATTTGTTTTGTTACATCATGGTACCATTGATTTAAAATCAAAACAGGGCAGTGAATTTGTAATTACTTTATTAAAAGGAAATAGTCATTTGACTAATGATGAAATTATTGAAAACATCGAAAGCAAGAATATCAGTCAAAATATAATTAGTGACTATGCAGAACTTGGATCTGAGGTGGAACCATTTAATATCGTAACAGATTCTGAAAAGCATTCTATTTTGTTGATTGAAGATAATAGCGATTTAGTTTCTTTTCTAAAATCAAAATTATCTAATGAATACATAGTTTATAGTTCTGACGGAAGTGATGCTATTGAAAAAGCAACTGAAATAATTCCTGATATTATTATTTGCGATATTAATTTGGTTGATAAGGATGGTTACGAAATTAGTAAAGCGCTAAAAAAGGATTTGCGATCTTCACATATTCCAATTATAATATTGACAGCTCAAAGTAGTAAAGAGTCCATTTTAAAAGGTTTACAAAGCGGAGTAGATCAATACTTAACCAAGCCTTTTAGCTTGGCTATTCTGAAACAATTTATATCCAGTTTACTATTTAACAGAGAAAAACTTCGATATTATTATACCAATAATATTTATAGAGTTGAACCGGAATCAAGATTTGGCAATCAGGAACAATCTTTTATTACAAAAATGAATGAAATTATTGGTAATAATGTTGAGAATTCAAAATTCTCAGTTGAAGATTTAGCAAGTAAAATGGGGGTATCCAGAATTCAATTGTATAGAAAAGTAAAAGCTATCATGGGAATTAATATTAGTGATCATATTAATAATATTAAATTAGAGAAAGCAGCTGAACTTTTAAAACTCAATGAAATGAATATTTCGGAGATTGCCTATGCACTTGGTTTCTCTTCTCCAAATTATTTTTCAACTGCATTTAAGAATAAATTTGGAGTTTCTCCCAAAGAATACAAAACATCTTTATAGAAAGAGTTAAAGTCAGGTTATTTTTAGGTAACATTTTCATATCTAAAGTTACAAAATCATAACTATATGGTTTTCGTAACATAAATAAAATAGCTGAAAACCATTGAAAACAAAGGATTTAATATAAAAATACTAATACTGAATTTATTGAATTAATTAATTGTAACATCATTAAAAATAAGTTGCTTTTTTTACGAATATCTTAGCAAAACATTTTTAATTACATGTACAATGAATAAGATACTACTTTGGTCAGTTACTGCTGCACTGGCAGGTTTTCTTTTCGGCTTTGATACCGTAGTGATATCGGGGGCTGAAAAAAAATTACAATTATTATGGGGTACTTCAGATATGTTCCATGGTATTGTAGTAATAGGTATGGCGCTTTGGGGCACCGTGATTGGTGCTTTTTTTGGAGGAATCCCTACAAATAGAATTGGGCGTAAAAATACCTTAATATGGATTGGTGCATTATACACTATATCTGCAATTGGTTCTGGATTAGCGGACAGCCCTTGGATTTTTGCTTTTTTTAGGTTTATTGGAGGTTTAGGAGTTGGCGCGTCAACAATCGCTGCACCAGCCTATATTTCAGAAATAGCGCCAGCGAAAGACAGAGGTAAACTGGTAGGACTTTACCAATTTAATATTGTATTTGGAATTTTAATTGCTTTTTTATCAAATTATCTTTTAAATGATATTGGAGAGAATGCCTGGCGTTGGATGGTAGGAATAGAGGCGTTTCCTGCAGCTATATATACAGTCTTTGCGTTTAGCATCCCTAAAAGTCCACGATGGTTGCTTACCAAATTCAGAAAGGATGAGGCCATAAAGATGCTACAAAAAATCAATCCTGGTCAGGATCCCGAAACACTCATGCTAGAGATAAAGCAAGAGATGGAAAATACGGTGTCTAACGAAAATATTTTTCTTAAGAAATATCGATTTCCTCTTATTCTAGCATTCTTAATTGCTTTTTTTAATCAGTTATCAGGGATAAATGCCTTTTTATATTTTGCTCCAAGAATTTTTGAAGAAGCTGGTTTAGGTCAAAATACAGCATTACTAAGTAGTATAGGAATTGGCATTACTAACCTTGTTTTTACATTAGTAGGGGTTAGTTTAATTGATAAATTAGGGAGAAAGATCTTGATGTATATTGGGTCCGTGGGTTATATCATTTCATTGGGACTGGTTTCGGCATCTTTTTATTTCAATTGGGGAGGTTTATCAGTACCAGTTTTTCTGTTCTTATTTATCGCCTCGCATGCTATTGGACAAGGAGCTGTGATTTGGGTATTTATATCTGAAATATTTCCAAATCATATTCGCGCTTCCGGACAGGCATTTGGAAGTTCCGTTCACTGGGTCTTGGCTGCAATAATCCCATCTTTGATCCCGGTGTTATTCTCAGAAATTGGTCCAGCAGTTGTATTTTTAATTTTTACCTTAATGATGGTTTTACAATTGCTGTTTGTCATGTTTTTAATGCCTGAAACTAAAGGGATTTCATTAGAAACTTTAAGTGAAAATTTAACTAATAAAAATCTCAACAAAAATGAATTCAAAAAGACATCTACTGCTGATATTTTGTAGTTTTCTAATTCTGGCTTTAGAAAGTTGTAAAAATTCATCGGCATTAACGCAAAAAGTTATAGATAAGACAAAGACTCAAGAGGAAATTATGTACCGTCCTAATTTTCATTTTACTCCTCAAAAAGGATGGATGAATGATCCTAACGGGATGTTTTTTTTAGACGGAATCTATCATTTGTTTTATCAATATTTTCCTGAAGGGAATGTTTGGGGCCCCATGCATTGGGGGCATGCTACCAGTAAGGATTTGATTCAGTGGCAAGAAGAACCAATTGCAATTTATCCGGACAATAGGAAGTATATTTTTTCAGGAAGTGCTGTTGTTGATCATCAAAACACCTCTGGTTTTAAAAAGGGAAAATCATCTCCTGTAGTAGCCATTTATACCCTGCATGATATGGCAAAAGAAAAAGAAGGGAGAATTGATGTGGAACAGCAGGATATTGCATATTCTAATGATAATGGTTTTACTTGGCAAAAATTTGAGGAAGGAAATCCTGTCATAAAGAACCCTGATATACGCGATTTTCGTGATCCAAAGGTAACTTGGGATGCTAAGCATAAGCAATGGATTATGGCTCTTGCAGCGCAAGACAGGGTAAGGTTTTATAAATCTGATAATCTTAAAAACTGGGAATTCTTATCTGATTTTGGAGATAAAAAAGGAGCTTATGGAGGTGTTTGGGAATGTCCTGATTTTTTTGAGATGAAAGTAGAGGGGCTAGCTGAAACCAAATGGGTTTTAATACAGAGTTTGAATCCAGGAGGGGCAAATGGTGGTTCGGGGACGCAATACTTTGTAGGTGATTTTGATGGGACTCATTATACACTTGATGCTCATTTTTCAAAGCGAGTAGCTAATGGAAACGCTGTATGGATTGACTATGGAAAAGATAATTATGCAGGAGTAATCTGGAATAATGTTCCGAATTCTGATGGCAGAAAATTATTTATAGGATGGATGTCAAATTGGGATTATGCACAAAAAGTGCCTACCTATACATGGAGAGGAAGCACAACGATTGCTCGTGAATTGAAATTAATTAAAAAAGAAAACGATTATAATTTGATCAGTAAACCGGTTTCAGAGATCAATAATTATATTTCAAAAACGATAAAGAAGAAAAATTTAACAGCCAATGAAAAATTAGCAATTGTAAAAGCCGGAGAAATCGATTTGACCCAAGCAATTATAGAATTGGATTTGGTAAATATGAAAAGTGACAGCTACCAATTTATTCTTTCCAATTCAAAAGGTGAATCACTGACTTTTGGAATAAATAACATTGAAGACTATTTATTTCTTGATCGTTCCAAGTCTGGGATAACTGATTTTTCTGAAAAGTTTGCCTCATCTATTAGCCGTGTGAATTTAGATAATAGCCAATCTGAAGCCGCTTTTAAAATTATTCTCGATAAAACATCTATAGAATTATTTTATAATAATGGTGAAAAAGTAATGACAGAAATATTTTTCAATACTAGTCCTTTTACTCAATTAGATCTTGTGTCCAAAGGAGAACTCAATGTAAAAAAACTAAAAATTAACCAAATAAATATTAACTAAAAACAACTAACCAATGAAATGTAAATTAATTTATTTTTTATGTTTCCTCTTTTCAATGTCTTTTATACAGGCACAGAAAATAGGGATAAAAGGTACTGTAATCTCTTCTGAAGACGGATTGCCTTTACCAGGTGCAACGGTACTGATTGCAGGCACAGATAAGAGTGTAAGTACAGATATAGATGGTAACTTTGCTTTTGCAAATGTTGCTTCCAATGGAAGTTTAATTATTTCCTATGTAGGATATAATACGCAAACGATTCAAATAAAGGGACAAAAAACCTTTAAAATAGCTTTAATAGGTGAAAGTAATCAATTAACTGAAATTATTGTTACAGGGTACTCCAAACAGAAAAAAACAGACATTACCGGAGCTGTAAGTGTGGTGGATATGAAAGAATTATCCAAACAGCCGGAACCTAATCCATTAAAAGGATTACAAGGGCGATTAGCTGGGGTGAAAGTTACTTCTGATGGTTCTCCAAGTGGCGCTAATACTAATATTGTGATTAGAGGGGTTGGAACTCTTAACAACACTTCTCCTTTACTTGTAATCGATGGTATGCCAACAAAGTCAGGTATGCATGAATTAAATCCTAATGATATTGAATCTATTCAGGTTTTAAAAGATGCTTCTTCGGCTAGTATTTATGGTTCGAGAGCTTCAAACGGTGTAATCATTATTACTACCAAAAAAGGAAAAGCCGGTAATATGAAAATTGATTTCAGTCATTATACTGCATTATCATCTTACAGCAGAAGATTGAGTGTTTTAAATGTAGAACAATATGGAAAAGCACTTTGGCAGGCTAATATTAATGATGGCTTAAATCCAAACAGTAACAATTTGAGTTATCAGTTTGACTGGGAAGTGGCAAATAACAAACCACAATTGAATAAGATTCTGGTTCCTGAATATTTAGATGCTAATCAAACTTTAAAATCGGGAAATACCAATTGGTATGATGAAATTTCCAGAACAGGAATAGCACAATCCTATGATTTGGCTGCTTCAAATGCTTCTGATAAGGGAAGTTATCTTTTTTCTTTGGGGTATTACAACAACCAAGGAGTTGTAAAAACGACCGAATTTGAAAGAATTTCTGCAAGAATGAACAGTTCTTATAAATATTTTGATGGAAAATTAGTTATTGGAGAGAATTTCACTTTAAACCGTACTAATGAAGTTTCAGATCCGGGAGTTCTTGATCCGGCTTTACGTGCATTGCCTTTGATTCCGGTTCGCACAGTAGACGGTAAAGGATGGGGTGGTCCTGTAGGCGGAATGAACGACAGACAAAATCCGGTACGTTTATTAGAATACAATAAAGACAACAAATACGATTACTTACGATTATTCGGAAATGCATATGCCGATTTAGAAGTGGTTAAAAATTTACATATCAAAACCAGTTTTGGGGTAGATTATGGTTTTTACAAAAAAAGAAATTTGCAACGCAGTTATGTTTCTGGCTATTTGCAAAATGACCAAAATTCGGTTACCATAGACCAATCTGTAAGTGACAAATGGACTTGGAGTAATACCGCTTTGTATAATGTAGAATTGGGCAAACACAAATTAAATTTACTTGCCGGAACTGAGATGTACAAAGATGTTTTTGATACAACTACCTTACGTAAAAATGATTTTCTAATTGAAACTCCTGACTATATGTATCCGGATGCCGGAACAGGGGAGTCTTTTACAAGCGGTTCATCAACAAGTTATTCTTTGCTTTCTTATTTTGGTAAAATAGATTACGAATTTGACAATCACTTTTTGTTATCAGGTACAATTAGACGAGATGGTTCTTCCCGTTTTGGAAAAAACAATCAGTTTGGGACATTCCCGGCGGTTTCAGCAGGATGGAGAATCAGTAATGAAGCTTTTATCAAAGACAAAGCAGATTTTATTTCTGACTTAAAAGTACGTGCCGGTTGGGGACAAACCGGTAATCAGGAAATTAGTAATACCGCTGTTTATAGTCTGTATTTGGCCAGTTATGCCGGTGGAAGTCCTACCTGGGCTACCTCTTTTGGAACGGCTTATGATATTGCCGGTAATGGAAACGGATTACTTCCATCTGGATTTATTGCTACCCAAACTGGTAATGATGATTTAAAATGGGAAACCACAACGCAAACGAATATTGGTTTGGATTTTGGATTTTTTAAACAAAAATTGAGCGGTTCTATTGATTATTACAATAAGCAAACGAAAGATATTTTGGTATTGCCACCTTATTTAGGAGTAATTGGTGAAGGAGGAAGTCGCTGGGTAAATGGTGCCGCTATGGAAAACAAAGGTTGGGAATTTGCTTTGGCTTATCATGATGAAACTTCTTTTGGATTAAAATATGATATTTCGGCAAACTTTTCAGCTAATAGAAATAAAATTACAAAACTACCGGATGAGGTTAAAAACAGCTATGGAGGAAATGGTTTGGATGACAATATTTTAGGAAGACCTATTAATTCCATGTATGGTTATGTTGCAGACGGATTGTTTAAATCTCAGGATGAAGTTGACAATTCTCCACTTCAGGAAGGAAAAGGTTTAGGTCGTATCAGATACGTTGACTTAAATGGTGATGGAACTATAACCGATAAAGACAGAACATGGATTGGGAATCCAAATCCTGGATTTCAATACGGTTTTAATCTTGGTTTAGGATATAAAAACTTTGATTTGACAACATTTTGGGAAGGAACCGGAAATGTAGATGTAATAAACAGAACAAAATATCAAACCGATTTTTGGAGTGTTGACGATGTAGGATCTAATAAAGGAACACGATTATTGAATGCCTGGTCATTAGATAATCCTAATTCTACTATTCCGGCATTAACTACCATTGATAAAAATGCCGAATCAAGATTTTCTACCTATTACGTTGAAAATGGAAGTTATTTAAAACTACGTGTGCTTCAATTGGGCTATAGTTTTTCTAAAGATTTATTGAAAAAAATGAAAATGAACAGCTTTAGATTTTATGTTAGTGGTCAAAACTTATTTATCCTGGATGCAAAATCATTTACAGGCGTTGATCCGGAAAATGCCGGATTTGGTTATCCGCAACCAACCACTTTTACAATGGGACTAAACCTGACTTTATAATCTAATTAAAATTTAGCAAAATGAAAAAAATAATATATATAGCGAGTTTTTTAACCTTATTGATCAGCTCGTCCTGTACCGATTTTTTAGATAATAACCCGAGAGGTGTTTTATCTGAAGATGATGTGGTAACACCACAATCGATTGAAGGTTTTATGAATGCGGCTTACGCCCAATTAGGGAATGACCATTACGATTCACCATATAGCTTGTGGCCATTTGGGAACGTTCGTTCCGATGATGCATACAAAGGAGGAAGCGGAACGAATGATATTCAAAACTTCCACTTTTTTGAAGTGTCCAATAACATTCGTCCGGATTTTGGCGAATTAGATTCCTTTTGGTACATCAGTTATGTAGGGGTTTCCAGAGTTAACAAAGCATTGAAAGCTTTAGAATTAATCAACGAAAGTGAATATCCTTTGAAGAATAGAAGAATAGCTGAAATGCGTTTTCTTCGAGGGCATTTTTATTTTATGCTGAAAATAATGTATAGAAATGTACCTTATATTACAGAAGATATTCCGGTGGAAGATTATAAATTAATTGCTAATAATGCGCTTTCAAATGAAGCACTTTGGGAAAAAATTGCCGAAGATTTTGAAGCTGCAGCAGCAGTATTGCCAGATACTCAATCTCAGGTAGGAAGAGCGACTAAAAAAGCAGCCTACGCTTATTTGGCCAAAACCAGATTGTATCAGGCTTATACACAGGATGAAAAATACAATGTAACAGGAATTAATACAGAGCATTTGCAACAGGTTTTGGATGCAACCGACAAAGTAATTGGAAAAGCAAGTCTGGAAGGTGATTTTGCAAATAACTTTTTACCGGGAACTTATGAAAATGGTCAGGAATCCCTTTTTGCAATACAGTTTTCGGATAACGATGGGACTTTATACGGAAGATTGAACTTTTCAGATGTGCTTTCTACTCCACAGGGATTGGGTTGTTGTGATTTCCACAAACCAAGTCAAAATTTGGTGAATGCTTTCAAGACCGATGCGAATGGTTTACCTGAATTTGATACTTTCAACAATGATGATTTTGATTATAAAAACATCGATGAATTTACGGTAGATCCTAGATTGTATCATACGGTAGCTATGCCGGGATTGCCTTATAAATACGATCCAGAATATTTATATGTTGAAGCTTGGGTTCGTAATCCGGGTGCTTACGGCTATTATGCATCATTAAAAGAAAACGTGGCTCCAAGTTGTAGTTGTGTAGTAAATATTGACCCTTTTTACGGAAATTCAAAAAACAGAATCCAAATCAGATATGCCGATGTCCTTTTGTTCAGAGCTGAGGCTTTAATCGAATTAGGGCAACAAGCAGATGCTTTGCCTCTAATCAATGAGGTTCGTAACCGTGCAGCTCAAAGTACAGGAAGATTGACCTATGTTACTAATTTCAAAATCAATCCATATGTAGATGGTGTAAACTGTAATTGGACTCAGGATTATGCCCGTAAGGCATTACGATTTGAAAGAAGATTGGAATTTGCAATGGAAGGTAGTCGTTTCTTTGATTTAGTGCGTTGGGGAGTGACTGAGGAGGTGATGAATACTTTTTATGATGGAGAAAAATCAAAACGTAGCTATTATAGCGATGCGCATTTTGATGCCGAAAAAGAAGAATATTGTCCGATACCATTGGCTCAGATTAACTTTAGTCAAGGCTTATACAAACAAAATTCGAATTATTAATTCTAATATTCAGAAAAGATGAAAATAACACTTAATAAAATAGGATATCTGTGGACAGTATTTATACTAATGCTGTTAAGTCTAACTTCCTGCGAAGATAATTTTAACGAAAACGGATTAGATATTGACAGTCCTTCAAATGTTGCTTCTTTAACAGTTAATGGTGTTGAAGCAACAATAAGTCAAAATACAGGAGAAATTAATTTGGTTATGCCTTATGGTTCTGACGTAACTTCTGTAATACCTGAAGTGGTTTTAGAAGATGGTGCAACTGCCAATATTGATTTTTCAGAGGCGATGGATTTTAGAAATACCATCAAATTTAGAGTCGTAAATGGTAATCTTTTTAAAGATTATACCATCAAGACAACCATTTTAAGCCCTATCAAAACTTTTACAATTAACAATGTAGCGGCGGTTATCAATGATGCAGCCAAAACAATTACACTTACTTTACCGGAAGGAACAGATTTAAGCAGTTTAAAACCTGTTATAGAAACCACTACAGGGGTTAGTATTTCTCCAACTTCAGGAACAACAATTGATTTTTCTGCTCCGGTTACTTTTGTAATTACGGCTAATGGTAAAAGTGTTAATTATACTGCTAATGTGGGGGTGCCGGTACAAGGTTTAGTGGTGGCATTTTTAGGAACAGCAGCCAACCGTGCAGCTTTAACAAATATGGACGAAATAACTGCAGCTGATTGGCTTTTTGATACTTACGGAGGAGGTGCCCGATACATTTCTTTTGATGATATTGTTAATGGTGCTTCTTTAGCGGACATTGATGTGATTTGGTGGCATTTTGACTCAGCTACTAACTTACCTACGGTTGCATTTAAACCAGTTGTTACGCAAGCCTTACAAACATTCCGATCTAATGGAGGTAATTTATTACTAACATCATTTGCGTCACAATATGTAGATGCTTTGGGTATTGTTCCATCCGGAAAAGGGCCAAATAATGTTTTTGGAGATTTCTTACCTGGTGGTTGGGTTGACGGCAATTCTTGGGGAATGTCATTTAGAGGTCATGAATCACATCCAATTTTTAATGGTCTTATTACTTATGAAACAGGAAAAGCTTATTTACTTCAAAGTGGTACTTACAGATTAAATCATACTGCCTGGTGGTTTGTGCCGGAATGGGGAGGATATGTTAATGGTGCCGGATGGAGAGATCAAACCGGAGGTACAAACTTAGCCAGTGAAGGTTGGGATGATAATTTAGATGGTCGCGTAACTATTGCAGAATGGCCTAATAACAATGCTGATAAAAATGTTGTAGTAATATCAATGGGGGCTTATGATTGGTATAATGAAGAAAGTAATGGTGTGCCAAGTCAGCCAAATGAGTTTATTACCAATATAAAAACACTAACGCAAAATAGCATCAATTATTTAGCAATAAATAACTAAAATAAAAACAGATGAAAATTAAAAATATAATTCTGGGCTCATCAATATTCTTTTCGCTGTTATCATGCAGTCAAAATGAAGACACTTACATTGGTGGTTCCATTTCAGGTGGCGAATCGTCAATAGCCAGTATTTATCCAATTCCTCCATCCCAATGGATGGGGGGAAAGGATCCCTATTATAGCGCCGGTTATACCGGAGATATTATGCCATTTTTTGATAATGGAAAATTTCATATTTATTTCCTGCACGATGCCCAAAACAAGCCTGCCGGAAAAGGATTTCATGATATTCATGAATACCAAACTACTGATTTGGCTCATTTTAACTATAATGGACAGATGATTCCCTATGGTACTGCTAATGAGGCAGATTTTGGAGTAGGAACTGGTTCTGTGGTGAAGGTTGGAAGTACCTATTATTTTTATTACACAGGGCATAATGGTATTGATGCTTTTTTAGAATCAAATCCAAGAGAAAGTGTACTTTGTGCCACAAGTACGGATTTAAAGAATTGGACTAAAATTTCAAATTTCAAAATTACTGCTCCGGCGAGTTATTTGGATTATGATTTTAGAGATCCTCATGTTTTCTTTAATGAAGAATTAAATAAATATTCGATGTTAGTAAGTACGCAAACAGAACCGGGAAGGAAAGCTGTTTTGCTTCACTTTACTTCGTCTAATCCTGCTTCTGGAAATTGGGATGTTCAGGCTCCAATTTATACCACGACACCTCAGGAAAATTATTTGATGATGGAATGTGCCGATGTTTTTAAAATGGGGAATTATTGGTATTTGCTTTTCTCAGAAAACTGGGGAAACAGTAAAGGAACTCATTACAGAATGGCAACTTCTTTTAACGGTCCTTGGATTACACCAGAGCAGGATATGATCGACGGAGAATATTTTTATGCGGCAAAAACCGCATCGGATGGAAATAAACGCTATGCTTTTGGTTGGACTGCGCGTAAATCACCGCAAAATGACGGCGGAAATAAAGAATGGGCCGGAAATATGGTCATTCATGAAATCAATCAAAATACCGATGGAACTTTGATTTTTAAGGCACCACAAGCTGTTAAGGATTTATTTACCAAAGAAATTCTTTTGGAATCGGTAAATACCAGTGGAACAGTTACCGAAAATAATACTAACTTTCAGCTCAGCGGAAATGCGAGTGTAGATTTTAAATCAGCTGGTAAAAAAGCAAAAATTAATGCTACTGTTTCTTTAGGAAATACAACAGCTTCAGCAGGATTTAAATTTGAAGTTAATGATGCGGGAGCGTATTACAAAATAGTTTTAGAACCGTCAAATAACCGAATTGCGGCATATAATTCGACAAACCAGCTGGTAACACAAATTCCTTTTGAAATAGTGAAAGATGTTAATTATGAGGTAGAAATAATTACAGATTCCAGTATTTGCACATTTTATATTGGAGGGAAAAAAGTACTTAGCAATCGCATTTATGGCAGAGAACTTAATAAATGGGGATTACTGTCTGAAGGAAACCAGTTCAAAGTTTCTAATTTGACATTAAAAGGAATCGAGTAAATCAAATATTTTTTAGATAAAATGACTAAAAATAAAAAAGTAAAAGCGTTCTCATTTGGAGAAGTATTGTGGGATGTTTTTCCAACTCATAAAAAAATTGGAGGAGCTCCTTTAAATGTGGCATTGAGAATGCAGTCTTTAGGTGCCGATGTGGCGATGATAAGTAAAGTAGGGCTTGACGAGGATGGAGAGGCTATCGTTACATTTGTGAAAGAAAATGGAGTGAATACCAATTATATTCAGGCAGGAGCAGATTATAAGACAGGTGTAGTTCATGTAATGGTAAATGAGAAAGGAAATGCATCTTATGATATTTTATATCCATCAGCCTGGGACAAGATAAAAGCTGAAGACGGATTGGTACATCAAATTTCAGATTCCGATGTTTTTGTTTTTGGAAGTTTGAGCGCTCGTGACGAAGATTCGCGGGCTACTTTAATGCATTTGTTAGAAAATAGTAGTACTTATAAAGTTTTTGATGTTAATTTAAGAGCACCATACTATACTTTTGAATTGATTAGTCATTTGATGCATGAGGCAGATTTTGTCAAATTAAATGATGAAGAATTACTGGAAATCAGCCAAAAAATGGGATCTCCTTATCACTCTTTTGAGCAAAATATCAAATTTATAGCCAAAGAAACCAATACCAAGCATATATGCGTGACCAAAGGTGCTTTTGGAGCCGTTTTGTATTATAATGATAAATTTTATTACAACAGTGGTTACTTCATTAAGGTTGTCGACACAGTTGGAGCCGGTGATTCTTTTTTAGCCTCTTTACTATTTAAGTTGTTAAAAGGTAAAACTCCTCAAAAAGCTTTGAATTTTGCTTGTGCAGTAGGTGCTTTGGTTGCCGGAAGTGAAGGCGCTAATCCTGTATTGACTAAAAAAGACATCAGTAAATTTATGATGTTAAAATCTTAATTTACTATTTTTTCGAAAAGCCTGTACATTCTTTTGAACATGCCCCAAAAAGTTAAATACTCTTTGGGGCATTTTTAATAGTTGTTATGTAATTCATTATTGTTTAGTAGAAAACTTATCAGGAATTTTAATCAAATCAAAAAGGTTTACTTTAAAAAAGTTATTGAAAAAGAGTAATCTTAGTGTAATTAATAGTAAAATTGCAGAGTATTAGTTGTAAAAATATCAAGTTCATTAAGAACAAATTGAATTCCTTTCTGCAAGTATTACAACTCATCTTCTGAATTTTAAAAACAATACTTCTTAATTGACTTTTTAAATTATATTGGCAATGACAAAATTATTCCCATCAAAACAGTTAAGCATTTTAATTACGATTATAGTATTAATTTATACTTCTTCGTCAGCCCAAGAAAGTAAATTAGATTCATTAATTCATATTATTGAAAATGCCTCAAAATATGATGCAAAGAAAAAAGCTGAAATAGACAGTATTCGAACTATTTTAAAGAATACAAAAAAAAGTGACGTTTTATCACTTTATAATCTAAATACCGAAATGTTTTATCGCTTTAAAGTTTTTCAACGGGATTCGGCATTTTATTATGGAATAAAAAGTAAATCACTGGCGCAACAATTAAATAATGAATCGTTATTAGCAACTGCTAATATGAATCTGGCAGATATTTGTGTGTCATCAGGAATGTATAAAGAAGCACTGGATTTTTTGGAACCTTCTAAAATAGATGATAAAAATACCGATTACAATACGCTTTATTATGGTATTTTGGGACGTTGTTACGGTGATATGGCTGAATATAGTAATACGCCCTATTTTAATAAACAATATTTAAATTTAGCCTATTTATATAGGGAGAAAGCTCTTTCGCTAACAGAAGACGGCACTTTCTTTCATTATTTTTTAGAGGCTTTTAATAAGTTTAAAGAAGGTAAATTACAAGAATCATTTTCTGATTTTAAAACCCTTTTACAAAAGAAAAATCAACCTCATGATCAGGCGTTAGTGCATTATATGCTTGGTGAATTATACCAACAACTAGGAAATAATGATCAAGCAATTTCGCATTTTTCTGAAGCTGTAATTTCTGACATTAAAACTTCAACCAAAGAATCATTAGCAATAATTAAACTCTCAGAACTTTTATTTAAAAAAGGTGATTTGATTAATGCTTCAATACTCATCAAAAAGGCAAATGAAGATGCTTCTTTTTATGGTGCCCAACAGCGAAAAATTCAGGTTGGAGCTATTTTACCTCTTGTAGAACAAGAAATGCTTAAACTTGTTGAAAAGGAAAAACAAAGACTATACTGGCAATATATCATTGTAAGTATATTTTTGATTATAGCTATTTGCTTTGCAGTTATTATCTACAATCAAAATAGAAAGCTTACTAAAGCAAGGAAAATTATTGCAGATGCTCATCAAAATTTAAAGCAGATTAATAAACAGTTACTAAAAGTAAACGATAAAATCAAATCTCAAAATATAGAAATCAAAGAGGTTAACAATCAACTTTCTGAGGCTAATAAAATTAAGGAAGAATATCTAGGATTATTTTTTACACAATACGACGCTATTTTTGAAAAATTTAATGCCTTTATAAATTCGATGAAAAAAAACATTGAAGAAGAAAGATACGACAAAGTAAACCGTACCATTTTAAGCTATAATTTAAAGAAAGAAAAAGAAAAATTATTAGAGAATTTTGACAAAGCTTTTGTGAGTCTATTTCCTAATTTTATAAAAGAATTTAACTCTTTAATGAAAGAAGAACACAAAATTCTATTAGACAAAGAACAAGTTCTGACTAAAGAGTTACGAATTTATGCTTTAATTCGTCTGGGAATTACACAGAATGAAATTATAGCGCAAATTTTAGGCTATTCTGTTAATTCTATTTACGCTTACAAAACAAAAATCCGAAATAATTCGTCAATTAATAAAGAAGATTTTGACAAAAAACTACTCAAAAACACCACTTTAAAGCTATAAAATAGTCTGATTTTCTATATCATTATTTGGCTTTTAAATGTGGTAAAGTCAACAAAATAAAGGGGTTGTTCTGAATTTTATCTAAAAATAGGCTGTATTTTTCTATACGTTTTTTTAAGAGAGTATTCTCGACATGTTATTTATGCAATTTTGTATTGAAAGTGTTTTTCATAAGACACAATCAAAACTAAAATAACTAACTAAAAAATTAATGTATTATGAAAATTGCTTCATTAAACAGGAAAAAAACAATCCTGTGTTTCTTAATTTTTCTTCTCCTTCCATTCTTTATGATGGCTCAAAATGGAAAAATTAAAATTACTGGTAAAGTAACGGATGAAACCAACCAACCTTTACCAGGTGCCTCGGTTTTACTTAAAAACAGTAATCAGACTTCCATTACCGATTTTGATGGAAAATTTGAAATTATTGTACCTAATGAAAATGCCGTTTTAAGTATTTCTTTTATTGGATATAAGACCAAAGATATTGCTACAAACGGTAAAACATCCTTAAATATTAATTTAGAATTAGCTTCAGAATCTCTTAACACGGTTGTTGTAATTGGTTATGGTGAGGTTAAATCGAAAGATTTGACCGGATCTATTTCTACTGTAAAACTGGCTGACATCAATAAACAACCTGTGGCCAATGTGGGTGATGCTATTCAGGGACGTGCCGCCGGTGTTCAGGTAATTACTTCCGGAAAGCCTGGTGATAATCCAACTTTTAGAATTAGAGGTACTGGTACGATTGGGAATAATGATCCATTGATTGTTGTTGACGGAATGCCTTTAACCGGAGGACTGAATCAAATAAACATGAATGATGTTGAAAGTTTACAAATACTTAAAGATGCTTCTTCGACCGCTATTTATGGAGCCCGAGGTGCGAATGGTGTAGTAATCATTACAACAAAAAGAGGCTCTTTAGGAAAATCTTCGTTGTCATTTGATTTTTCTACCGGAATATCTCAAGCAACCGACATACTTCCCGTTTTAAATGCTTCGCAGTTTGCAAGTCTTCATAATGACATTTTAAATAATGCCGGATTAACACCAAATCCTGACTTTCAAAATCCTGAATCCTTAGGAAAAGGCACGGATTGGGTAGATGCCTTTTTCAAAACAGGGATTCAAAATAATTACACGATGTCCTATTCTGCCGGTAATGAGAAAACAAAAGTTTACACTTCCTTAAATGTTTTTGATCAAAAAGGAATCATCATCAATACGGATTATAAAAGATATATTTTACAGTTTAATACGGACACTAAAATCTCTAACAATATAAAATTTGGCAACAGTTTAAAATTAAACCATGATATAAAATCGCAAGGAGACTATAGTATTCAAAATGCACTGATTTCACTGCCAACCCAACCTATTTATAGAGAAAATGGTAATTATTCGGGACCAATAGGACAAGCTATATACTCTGGTGACGTAGATAATCCAATTGGTAAAGCTAATATTATTGATAATTCGACAAAAGGCTATAATGTTCAAGGAAATGTTTTTGGTGAGCTTACTTTTTTGAAAAACTTTAAATTCAAAACACTTGCAGGAGCTGAAGCTAATTTTTGGAAGAGCAGAACTTGGGCACCAACCTATAATTGGGATTCTAAAATAGGGCAAAATGCTTTTTTATCAGAATCTTCAAATCAGGCAATTACTTTATTATTTGATAACACATTGACTTTTTCTAAAAAGTTTGATAGTGGTATAAATTTAACAGCTGTTGTCGGAACGAGTGCACAACAAAATAAATTCGAATATATCAGTGGTTCTATTCAAAATTTTCCAAGCGAAAGTACCCAAACTTTAAATAATGGTATCGCACAAAGTACTTTACATGGTAGTGGTTCCGAATGGGCAATTTTCTCCACATTTGCCAGAGCTAATTTCGATTATAAAAGTAAGTATTATGCAACAGCAACAGTACGTAGAGACGGTTCATCACGATTTGGTGAAGGAAATAAATATGGAACATTTCCTTCTGCTTCATTAGCCTGGAGAATTTCAAATGAAGATTTTTTTAAATCAAAAAGTGTAAATGATTTGAAATTACGATTAGGTTATGGAGTTACCGGAAACCAGGAAATTGGTAATTATTCCTTTTCTTCTAACTACAATACCTATCTGTATAACTTTAATGGGAATTTTGTTAGTGCTGCCATTCCAACGGTTTTGCCTAATTCGAATGTTAAATGGGAATCTCAGGAACAATATAACATAGGTTTAGATGCGTCACTTTTTAACGAGAGAGTTAATCTTACTTTGGACGCTTATATTAAAAACACTAACGATATGTTAGTGCCTCAATCGGTACCGGTAACATCCGGTTATTCAGACATTTTTGTACCTTATATTAATGCCGGAAAAATTAGAAACAAAGGAATTGAATTGGTTATTAATACCAAAAACATTCAAAAAGATAAATTTAGTTGGAATACAGACTTTGTTTTTTCATTAAATAGAAACAAAGTAATCGATCTAAACGGTGATGCTCCACTAGTAACAGGAGGTTTAGGCTTAAATTATAATGTATCAAGAATCAAAGAAGGATTACCAATCAATGTATTTTATGGATTTGTTCAAGACGGTATTTTCCAAACTCAGGCTGAAGTAGATAACCATGCTATTCAAGTACAGGGAACTTCTTCGAGCAACAGTACATCTCCAGGAGATATTAGATTCAAAGATTTAAATAATGATGGTTTGATTACAGATGCTGACCGTGCCTATATTGGAAATCCAAACCCTGATTTTTCAGCTTCTTTAAACAATACAATTATATACGGCGACTTTAGTCTAAGTGTTTATTTACAAGGAGTTTATGGGAATGATATTTTCAATGCTAATAGATTGTATAATGAAGCGATGTCAATCACCACCAATCAATCTACTGCAGTATTAGGAAGATGGACAGGACCGGGAACAAGTAACAGTATGCCGAGAGCTGTTTATGGAGACCCGAATAACAACAACAGAGCATCTTCAAGATATATTGAAGACGGTTCCTATTTAAGAATTAAAAATGTAAGTCTCACATACAATATCCCAACTGATTTTGGAAAAGATAAGATTTTTGATTATGCAAAAGTATATCTGTCTGGTCAAAATTTATTCACATTTACAAAATATAGTGGGTTTGACCCAGAAGTTTCTACTAATGGTATTGACAACAATATCTATCCTGTTACAAGAATTATTTCTCTTGGTTTAAATGTTGGATTTTAAAAAATAAAAAGATGAAATTTATAAAAATAATAGTTTTAGCATTAGCAATTTTTGCTAGTACTCAATGTTCTAATGACTTTTTGGATAAAGCTCCCTTAGACACCATTAACACTTCAAATTATCCTACTAATGCAGCCGAATTGGTAACATTAGTTAATGGAGCCTACCAACCTTTACAATGGCCTAAATTGTATAATCTAAGAATGTGGACTACAGATATAATGGCAGGAAATAGTATTGTAGGTGCAGGTGGAGGTACAGATGGTATTGAGACTCAGGACATGTCTAATTTTGTAACCAGTACTGATAATCAAGGCGTATTAGACATTTGGAGAGGTCCATGGCCGGGTATTTTAAGGTCAAACATTGTATTAAGTGTTGCTCCGGATTTAAATATTGATGAAAATATCAAAAATCGTTCAATGGGAGAAGCTTATTTCTTAAGAGCGCATTATTATTTCATTTTAGTACGCTTTTTTGGTGATGTGCCTTTAATTACAACTCCTGGAAGTTCTAACACTGATTTGTTTCCAGCCCGAGTTTCTAAAGATTTAGTTTATGAACAAATTATTTCCGATTTAGAAAAAGCGGTTCAATTACTTCCCAATAAAAGTGAATATTCAGGAAGCGATATTGGAAGAGCCAATAAAGGAGCTGCCTTAGGAGAATTGGCAGAAGTCCATTTGACACTTGGAAATAATTGGCAAAAAGTAGTTGACTTGACTACTCAAGTTGAAGGACTTGGTTTTGCACTAAATGAAAATTATGCTGATAATTTCAATCCTAATGCCGAAAATTCCATAGAGTCTCTTTTTGAAGTACAGTATGCCAGCAATGGAGGATATAGTTTTTGGGATAATGAAAACCAAGCTTCGTGGACTAGTCCTTTTATGGGACCCAGAGGTGCAAATTTTGTAGGAGGTGGATTTGGATGGAATCAGCCTACACAGGAATTTGTAGCTTCTTATGAAGCTAATGATTCCAGAAAAGATGTAACTGTTTTTTATGACGGAGCGCCAGCTTTTGATGGGAAAAACTATCAAAGCAGTTATTCTACAACGGGGTATAATGTTAGAAAATTTTTGGTGCCCTTAAGTGTTGTTAGTTCCTATGATAATAGTCCTATGAATTTTCCAATTCTTCGTTTTTCTACTATTTTATTGATGAAAGCAGAGGCATTAAATGAATTAGGACAAACATCTCAAGCTGAAACTCCTTTGAATAAAGTTAGAAATCGAGCCGGACTTCCAAATATTGCTACCGGATTATCCAAAGAACAGTTTAGAGAAAAGGTATTGCATGAACGTAGAGTCGAATTGGCATTTGAAGGGCAAAGATGGTTTGATTTAGTACGGGTACTCAATGGACAATACGGACTTGATTTTCTTCATTCTATAGGAAAAACAAATGCCACTACTAAACATTTATTATTTCCAATACCACAAATTGAAAGAGATAGAAATCCAAAATTAACCCAAAATCCTGGGTACTAAAAAATACGATTATGAAAAATATTTTTATAAAAACACTTTCTATTCTTGGTACTCTAATTTTAGTACTAATGAATACTTCTTGTGAAGATGTATTAAATGATTCTAGCCTGAATCAAAATGACGAATTAACACTTAGCGTTTCAAACTCTGAATTGGTTTTAGATGAACGTCAACCTAATGATAAATTAACCTTTAATTGGACAACGGGAACAAATGAAGGCACTAGTGCCTCCATTAGTTATGTCCTTCAAATTGACAAAGAGGGGAATAATTATGCTACAGCTATTGATTATGAAATGGGTGTCAATTCATATTTATTTTCCTTAAGTTCGACTACTTTAAATACCATTTTAATAAATACTTTTGGAGTGCAGCCTGGAGCTACTCAGAATTTTGAAGCCAGGGTCATAGCAACTGTTGCCAATGAAAATGTTGAACCTCAAATAGCAAGTGTTACATTTTCGGTAACAACCTACTTGCCTGTTTCAAAAGAGCTGTATATCATAGGAAGTGCCACTTCTTCAGGTTGGGATATTTCAAATGCCTTACCATTAACACTTTCATCCTCTAAACCGGGAACATTTGTTTATCAAGGGGTTTTAAGTACTGGTTCTTTCAAACTACCAGTAAGTAAAGAGGGTTGTTTTTGTCAAGATTTTTATACCCAAAATGCAACAGATGCCACAAAAATGGTCCATAATACAGGCGGTAGCGGTGATGATTTACAATGGGAAATTACACAAGCCGGACAATATAAGATTACGGCAGATTTATTGAATTTAACTATAAATATAGAAGCAATTTCAGGACCGGCATTTTCCCATATTTATATAGTTGGAGATGCATCGCCAAGTGGATGGGATATTAATACTCCAAGAGAATTTACTAAAAGTCAGGATAACCCTTTTATTTTTATTTACGAAGCCAACTTAACACAAGGTAATTTCAAAATTCTTGCTGGCACTACCGGTGATTGGTGTGGAGAATGGTACCGCCCATTAACTGACGGACAGGCATTATCTTCAACTGCTGTAGAACAAAATTCAGGCTGTACTGTAGATAACAATTGGGCTGTAGGTTCTGGAGATGTTGGACGATATAAGATTACTTTGGATACTCAAAATAATACCATAAAAATAGAAAAAGTAAACTTATACATCATAGGTGATGGAGGACCAAATGGTTGGAATATAGCAACCCCAACAGCAATGACATATAGTAATGGGAATTATACCTATACTGGTGCTCTTGGAAGTTTAAATGCTACCGGAGAATTTAAAATTTCAAAATTTAAAGGCGACTGGTGTGATGGCGATTGGATTAATCCTTCAACTGCCAATCAGTCAATATTGAATGGTAATTATATCATTACTCATGGATGTGATGGACCCGATAACAAATGGAAGTTACAAAGCGGAAATGCGGGTAATTACCAAATTACTATCAATTTAGACAATGGAACGATGACTGTTGTTCCTCAATAATTAAACTTTAGGTCAATCTATAATGGATTGGCCTATTTAAACTAAAATCATGAAACATTTAATCATAACTATTTATAAATGTATTGTATTCATTATATTTTTTAATGCTTGTAGCAGCAGTGAATCAACATCTTCACCAATACCTGTAGATCCTCCTTCTGCTATAACATCTGTAATTATTAAATCAGATAAGGCAAAATATGCTCCTGGCGATGTCGTTAATTTTACCATCGACAAAGTATCTGAAAACAGTACTATCCGATATAAATATTTGAATGTAATTTTATCTGAAGAGCCATTATCATCAAATTCCTGGAGCTGGACTCCCCCTTCTGATGATTATAGAGGTTATATGGTGGAAATATATAAAACAGTAGATAATATAGAAACTATTTTAGGAACTACTGCAATTGATGTTTCTTCAGATTGGACTAAATTTCCAAGATATGGTTTCTTATCTAAATTTGGAACGATGAGCGACAACCAGATCACATCAGTATTAGATAATTTAAAAGATTACCATATCAATTCGTTACAATATTACGATTGGGGAAACAAACATCATTCTCCTTTGAAAATGAATGGAAGTTCCCCAGCCGCTACTTGGTTGGATATTGCCGGAAGGACGATGTCATTTAACACAGTCAAAACTTACATTGATAAAGCGCATACTAAAAATATAGCCTCAATGAGTTATAATTTATTGTACGGAGCATGGAGTGATTATAGTGTTGATGGTGTGTCTAGTCAATGGCTTTTATTTAATGATCAAAATCACAGCAACATTAATAAACATGACTTACCGGATTCCTGGCAAAGTGATATTTTGGTCACTAATCCAGCCAATACAGCTTGGCAAAACTATATTTTTGATAAAACGGATCTGGTATATCAAAATTTAAATTTTGACGGATGGCATTTGGATCAATTAGGTGGTCGCGGAAATGTTTACGATTACAACGGAAATTTTGTTAGAGTAGATGAAACTTTTACTCCTTTTCTTCAAAATCTTAAACAGCGTTTTCCAAACAAAAAAAACATGTTGAATGCCGTTTCTCAATATGGGCAATCTTATATACTAAATGCTCCAGTTGACGCAGCCTATACTGAAGTATGGGGACCACGTGATGGCTATAAAGATTTAGCTGATATTATTCAGGAAAATAATACCCTTTCTAATAATACTTTGAATACTATTTTAGCAGCTTACATGGATTATGACAAAGCTAATGGTACTGGTTTTTTTAACACTTCAGGAGTTTTGTTGACAGACGCTGTAATTTTTGCATTTGGAGGATCTCATTTAGAATTAGGAGAACACATGTTGAGCAAAGAATATTTTCCTCATGATAATTTACAAATGGATGGTGAACTAAAAAAATCTCTTATCGAGTATTATGATTTCTTGGTGGCTTATCAAAATCTGTTACGTGACGGAGGGGATTTTAACACCCCAATTATAAGTTCAGGAGATGGTAAAATAAATTTAAAAGCGTGGCCTCCTAGTTATTCTAATGTTGCCGTAGTTGGAAAAAAAATAGCGAATAAACAATTGATTCATTTAATCAATTTTACTAATGCAACCAGTTTAAATTGGAGAGATACTAATGGGGAACAAGCTACTCCAACTCAAAAAACAAATATGATATTGAATCTTCAAAACAATCAAAATGTCACTAAGGTTTGGTATGCTTCACCAGATTTAGACGGTGGTGCTTCAAAAGAATTAAGTTTCAATCAGGTAGGCGGTAATTTGGTGTTTAAAATTCCATCGCTTCAATATTGGGGTATGATAGTGGTTGAGTATTAATGCTTTTTAAGCTCAGCTATACATTCATTTTTCACAAAAAAATAATTAAGAAATCATATGAAAAAATCAATTTTTACAATTTTGTTAGTTATGTTGTTTTTTACCACTATAAATGCACAACAACTAAAATCGCCTAATCAAAAATTGCAAATGCAATTTGCTCTTCAAAGTGATGGCACACCAACTTATAGTTTAAACTACAAAAATAAAGTTGTAATAAAACAGAGTAAACTAGGCCTTGAATTAAAAAATGATGCGAAATCATTATTGAATGATTTTACGGTTTTAGATACAAAGACCAGTGCTTTTGATGAAACCTGGAAACCGGTATGGGGTGAAGTAGCTTCAATACGCAATCACTATAATGAATTGGCAGTCACTTTAAATCAAAAAGGGACGAATAGACAAATGATAATTCGTTTTCGTTTATTTGACGAAGGTCTTGGTTTTCGTTATGAATTTCCTCAACAAAATAACTTGGTTTATTTTGTAATTAAAGAAGAGCGAACACAGTTTGCCATGAATGGAAATCATACCGCTTATTGGATTCCTGGAGATTACGACACTCAGGAATACAATTATACCACTTCAAAACTTTCTGAAATAAGAAGTTTAATGAAACAAGCATACACAACAGGAAATGTTTCGCAAACTTCGTTTTCTCCAACCGGTGTGCAAACTTCTTTGATGATGAAAACGCAAGATGGATTGTATATCAATTTGCATGAAGCAGCATTAATCAATTATTCTTGTATGCATTTGAATTTGGATGACAAAAATATGGTCTTTGAATCTTGGTTAACTCCTGATGCAAATGGAGATAAAGGATACATGCAAGCACCTTGTCATACACCTTGGCGAACCATTATAGTTAGTGATGATGCACGTGAAATTTTGGCTTCAAAAATGACATTAAATTTAAATGACCCATGCAAAATTGAAGATACTTCTTGGATAAAACCAGTAAAATATGTGGGTGTTTGGTGGGAAATGATTAGTGGAAAAAGCTCATGGGCTTATACAGATGATTTTCCTTCTGTGCAGTTGGGCGTAACCGATTATTCCAAAGCGAAGCCTAACGGTAAACATGGAGCGACTACAACTAATGTAAAAAGATACATTGATTTTGCAGCTAAAAATGGTTTTGATGCAGTTTTAGTGGAAGGATGGAACGAAGGATGGGAAGATTGGTTTGGAAATTCTAAAGATTATGTTTTTGATTTTGTTACTCCTTATCCGGATTTTGATGTAAAAGGTATTCATGACTATGCTAAATCAAAAGGAGTAAAAATGATTATGCATCATGAAACATCTGGGTCAACACGCAATTACGAACGTCACATGGACAAAGCCTATCAGTTTATGAAAGACAATGGATATGATGCTGTTAAAAGTGGGTATGTTGGACCAATTCTTCCACGAGGAGAAAATCATTATGACCAATGGATTGTAAATCATTATCAATATGCCGTTGAAAAAGCTGCTGATTATAAAATTATGGTTAACGCTCACGAAGCAGTGCGTCCAACAGGTATTTGCAGAACCTATCCTAATTTAATTGGCAATGAAGCGGCAAGAGGTACCGAATACCAAGCTTTTGGTAATGACCGAAATCATCCAAACCACGTTACTATTTTACCCTTTACAAGATTAATTGGTGGTCCAATGGACTATACTCCAGGTATCTTCGAAATGGATGTTACGAATGGCTCACATGTTAATGCAACTATTGCTAACCAATTAGCACTTTATGTTACGATGTACAGTCCGTTGCAGATGGCGGCAGATTTTCCTGAGAATTATGAGCGTTTCTCAGATGCCTTCCAGTTTATTAAGGACGTTGCCGTAGATTGGGATGACAGTAAATACCTTGAAGCAGAACCGGGACAATACATTACGGTTGCCAGAAAAGCCAAAGGAACTTCTAATTGGTTCATTGGAAATGTAAATGGTGAAACTGCTCGAACTTCAACTATTAAATTCGACTTTTTGGAAAAAGGAAAAAAATATGAAGCGACTATTTACGCTGATGCAAAAGATGCCGATTATAAAACCAATACAAAGGCTTATGTTATTCGCAAAATGAAAGTAACTAATAAATCAAAATTGAGTCAGTTTTCAGCTCCTGGCGGTGGTTATGCGATTAGTATCATTGAAATTAAAAACTAAGCTGTATTTAAAAGAAAACTTGAGTTATGAAAAAAACATCCATTTATTTGATTCTAATCTTCGTAGTGATTTTGAATCCACTTATTGCTCAAAATACAGGAAAAGAAAATCAAACGCTAGGCAATTGTTCCTCCTACGAAATACATAATAATCAGGTCGTTTTTAATTGTGAGAATAAAGCGAAAGTATTTTTACAATTTTGTAGCGGTCAGGTTCTAAAAGTATGGATTTCTGCTGATGGAAATTTTAAACGAAATAATGAATCCTTTGCTGTTGTCAATGAGAATTTGGGTTGGTCAGGTAGCGTTAATGTCAATGAAGAAACCTCTGCCTATGAGGTTTTTACAGAACAATTGAGAATAAGAGTTCAAAAGAGTCCTTTTAAATTGCAAATTTTTGATAAATATCAAAAGCTATTATTTAGTGATTACAATGAAAAAGGATACATCAAAAACAACAAACATATTACGAGTTACAAAACATTAAAATCAGATGAGCAATTTTTTGGTTTAGGAGAAAAAGCGGGAACTCTTAACCGACGAGGCAAGAGTTACAAAATGTGGAATAGCGATCAGCCTTGCTATGGTGTAAATGAAGATCCTCTTTATAAAAGTATTCCTTTTTTTATGAGCACCAATCATTATGGAATTTTCTTTGATAACACCTATAAAACAGAGTTTAAATTCGGTAGTGAATCCAACGATTATTATTCTTTTGAAGCAGCTTCTGGAGAAATGATTTACTATTTTATGTATGGGAATGATTATAAACAAATCATTCAGAATTATATCGCACTTACCGGAAAACCTATTATGCCTCCAAAATGGGCATTGGGTTTTTCGCAATGTCGAGGGAATTATACAGAAGAAACACAAGCCAAGGATATTGCTGCAGCGTTTAGAAAACGAAAAATCCCGTGCGATATAATTTATCAAGATATTGGTTGGGTTGAAGGACTTCAGGATTTTGACTGGAAGAAAAATAACTATCAAAATCCAAAAAACATGGTAAAAGAATTGGGAGACCAAGGATTTAAAATAATAGTTTCTCAAGACCCTGTTATTTCCCAAGCCAATAAAAAACAGTGGAGTGAAGCTGATGCAAAAGGCTATTTTGCCATTGATGCGCGTACTGGAAAGAGTTATGATATGCCATGGCCTTGGGGCGGGAATTGTGGGGTAGTTGATTTTACCAAGCCTGAAGTGGCTGACTGGTGGGGCAACTATCAGCAAAAACCCTTAAATGATGGTGTTCGAGGTTTTTGGACTGATATGGGAGAGCCCGCTTGGAGTAACGAAGATGCTACTGATCGACTTCATATGAAACATTATTTAGGAATGCATGATGAGATTCACAACGTATATGGTTTTACATGGGATAAAGTTGTAACGGAACAATTTTACAAGCATAATCCTAATAAGCGCGTATTTCAAATGACAAGAGCTGCCTATGCCGGTTTACAACGCTATACGTTTGGTTGGTCTGGTGACTCCGGTAATGGTAATAATGTTTTAGAAGGTTGGAATCAATTTGCGAATCAGATTCCTGTGGGACTTTCTGCCGGGATGGGTATCATTCCGTTTTGGACTTCAGATATCTCTGGTTATTGTGGTGATATCAAAGATTATGATGCAATGGCAGAATTGTATGTACGTTGGATGCAATTCGGTATTTTTAATCCTCTTAGTCGTGCCCATCATGAAGGTGGAAATGCCGTAGAGCCTTGGCTTTTTGGTACTGAAGCAGAAAACATTACCCGAACTGCTATTGAGTTAAAATATCAATTATTCCCTTATATCTATACTTACGCCAGAGAAGCTCACGATACCGGAATGCCTTTAATAAGAGCTTTGTTTTTGGAATATCCTAATGATAGTGAAACGTTTGATTTGAATGGGCAGTTCTTGTTTGGTCGCGAATTATTGGTCGCACCAGTAGTTGAAAAAGGGTCTACTTCAAAAAAACTTTATTTACCAGAGGGAGAATGGATTAATTATAATGACGGTAAAACTGTTTACAAAGGAAAACAATGGATTACCGTTGAAGCGCCTTTAAATGTAATTCCAATGTTTGTAAAAAAAGGAGCCATAATACCTACAATGCCAGTGATGCAATACATACATGAAAAACCTAATTACCCTGTTAGTTTTGATGTTTATCCTGATAAAATAAGGAAAGAATCTTCCTTTGTGTTATATGAAGATGATGGAGAAACCAGAGATTATGAAAAAGATGTTTTTTGTAAAACAAAAATTACTTCATTAGCCAATTCAACAGGCTTTGTAATACATATAAATGCCAGAGAGGATAAAGGATACAGGCCTACAGGGGCTAGAAACTACATTGTAAAATTGCATAGCAATTCTAAACCTAAAAGTGTATTGGTTAATACATCCAAAATTAAAAAAGAAAAAACAGAAGTGTTAAACGAAAAAGGCTTTACGACAAATGAAAAACCATCTTACAGTTGGGATGAAAAACAGGGGATTGTTTATGTGAAATTACCTGATGACGGGTTGGATTGTCAAATAAATATTAATATTTCTGAATAAAAAATAATTTTTAAACAAAAGGGATGATTGAAAAATCATCCCTTTTGTTATACGAAAACAAGATTTTCAAAATAGTTTGATGCTCCCATTGATATTATTATTGTTTTCATATGTAGTGTGTAGATTATAAGTTACTTGTGTTTTTTTTTTGTGTTAAGAATGGATTTTTTAATCGAACACTTTAGATTCCTTTGGTTTATTGCTTTTTAACATAAAAAAAGGCAGAAAATATATCATTTTCTGCCTTTGTGGAGTCGCCGGGAATCGAACTTTCCCTTTAAACGTGCTATTTCAAAGGTGTTAGAAAAGTTAACCAATTTAGGGTAACCGATTTTACCACCTTTTTAAACTATTCAAATTATCTTAAATCGTATAGAGCAAATATAAGTATAATAGTCTGTTTTTCAAAGTGTCAAGGCTAAAAAATGAACTGGTAGTTTAAGTGTTTAGTTATGTGTATCTTGATTAAAATTTGTGTGAAGTAGTTTTCAATTTTAACCAAAAATTAAGTGAACAACTTGTTCATGTTTTAATCCTGCATATGAACAAAATTCTTCAATAGTTAAGAACTCATTTTCTAGTTTTTTAAGGTCTGTTCTTATTTTTTGCATCAGTCTTGTACTTTGACGATAACTCTTTCCAGTTATACGTTGGATGTCCTTTGGATAGATGCAAATTCTTTGTTTCTCTATTTTCATACTCTATCTATTACTTTGACTAGGCTTTGATTTACTGTAAAGGACTACTTGTCAGACTTTATTAAGTATAAATTTATAAAAAAAAGTGTTTGCTTAATCTGTCCCAAACAATCTATGGTATCTTTCTTCTAGTAGTGTTTTGTATTTTTCTTTGAAATCATCTGATAGGAATGAATTATCGATCCATTGGTGAGCGATGAGTTTGTTTTTTTGAAAGCGTTTTGCGATTCCTTTTAATTGTTTTTCATTTAGTCCTAGGCTGATGCCAAGTTTTTTGAAATGATCCCATTTTAGTTTTTTCTTTTTTCCATCCAATGTCAGTGCTAGTTCTTCGGTGTCGTCTGGATTTACTATGGCTACGTTTAATAAATCATAGGCTGGTGCCAATGTCCAAGTATCTGCCGAATGAATCATCGAAAAGTTTTTCAAATGCATATCATTGTTGCCTGTTAGGAAACTGAAGATACCCAGTTCTAAAAAGTATAGTTTGTCGAGTAAGGTGTTATCTGAGAAATCATCCAGAGCTTTGCCTATCTTCTCCATGGAGCTTTTGTATTTGTCAAAAGCTTCTGTGATTTGGAACATGTCGAGCATGTGGATTTTTTCTCCTGTTTCGGTTCTGTCGATGCGTTTGGTGATGTACGAGAGTTCCCCTGATTGCAGTCGGATCAAACTGGATTGGACGGTGTTAATTCCAAAGGCTTCCGCTATTCGCATGGTGAGGTGTTCGTTTTCGGGCATTTCAGAAAAATGTTCGGATGGTGGTTTGAAAATATAATTTCCGCCCAATGCACCAACTACCGTAAGGCGTCCTTTGGTTCCGTCTTGTATTGTATTGTTTACAATAGTTAAGGATAACTTGGGTTGCACTCCAGGAACAGCTACACTTCGTTCTACTACATTTTTAGCTAATTCCGACATTTGCTTTAGCGAATGCTCGAATACAGGTTGTTGCTTGGTACCGAAAAACTCCAGACTGCATTGCTCGTGGAAATCACCTACGATTGTATCGTCTAGTGATTGGTAACAATATAAACATTTCTTAGGCATCTTCATTTGGTATTGGTTGAACACTTACCGCACCGATACAATTTTGGCAACAAGCCAAAAGAAGTCCCATACGGTCGTTTGGATTAATTTTCCAGTTTTTAGAAGCGATATCCAGTAACCATCCTTCGGGAATTAGACCTTCAAAAAAAGGGAATAATCGTTTATCAGTGTATGTTTTTGAACGAACTGGCATCGTCAAACTGATGCTTTCTTGAGGATGTTCAGCAATGTAATTTTCATCGTATTGAAAGTAGTAGTCACCGTCGTCCGTTTCTGTAAGTGTTCCCGCCAGATAGTCTTTATAAAATATAGCTGCTTTTCTCATACGTTCTCCTTGTCAATTTTGGATAATTCTCTTGCATTTACTGGTGCCAAGGTATGCCCAAACATTTTGAGTACTTGGTTTACTTTTTCGAGGTTGAGGTTTTCCTTTCCCTGTTCAATTTTTCGAATCACGGTAAGTGCCACTCCAGCACGTTCCGCAAAGGCTTCTTGGGTGAGTTTTACTTCGTTTCTTTTCTCTTTTACGAAATTAGCTAGTGTCATCATAATTATATGCTTTAGCATTGATTTTAAACAAATATAGTTAATTATATGTAAAAGCATATACTTTGTGTAAATATATTGTTTTTATATGTAAAAGCATATAGCTATTGATTGATAGTTGTTTTTAAAATTGAGCGCCATTTATGTCTTTATAGGTCATTTATTCCATTCAAAGACATATGGAACATTAGCTTGATATAACTCATTAGTTTAAGTGTAATCTTTGTTTCAAATTCAATCTAAAATGTTGCAACAGGAAGAGATGATTGAGGGAAATAGAAACATTTATTAATCTAAATTTTGAGGAATTATGGCAAGGCAAAAAGGCATAATTAAATTGAAGGGTACTATCGGAGATATTACTTTTTACAAAACGCAGGACGGGCATTTAGCGAGAGAAAAAGGCGGAATTGATGCTAACAGAATCGCAACTGATCCTGCGTTTCAAAGAACACGTGAAAACGGTTCTGAATTTGGGAGAGCCGGAAAAGCCGGAAAGGTTTTAAGAACAGCCCTTAGAGTGTTGCTTTTGAATTCTGCGGATAGCAGAATGGTAAGTCGTTTGACACAATCTATGGTAAAGGTGATACAGGCTGACTCTACTAACGAACGTGGATTGCGAAACGTGATTGATGGTGAAGCAGAATTGTTGGCTGGATTTGAATTTAATATTCGCGGTAAGTTAGGTACTAGTTTATTTGCCCCCTATACTGGTAGCATCGACAGGGTTACGGGTGAAATTACTGTGGATATTCCCTCTTTTATTCCATCCAACATGATTGCTGCTCCAGGAGGAACTACTCATTTCAAAATTATTTCAGCTGGTGTTGAAATTGATTTTGAAAATGAAACTTTTGTAGAGCAGCATGCAGAAACAGCTATTTTAGCTTGGGATGCTACGGCTACAGCTGTGATTAACCAAGTGAATACCGTTACTCCCAACAGTACTAAACCTTTGTTTTTGGCTTTGGGATTGGAGTTTTACCAAGAGGTAAACGGCAAAATGTATTCCTTGAAAAACGGTGCTTACAACCCTTTAGCGCTTATCGTAGTTAACGGAGGCGTGTAATCAGAATTATGGTTTTGTTTTTAACTAGAACTTATTTCCCTGAAGGAACCAATGGTAAACTCGAATGCGAAGGCAAATTGATTTGTAATACCATTGAATTGCCGTGGAGGAGGAACGAAACGAAGGTTTCCTGTGTTCCGGAAGGGAAATATTTTATAAGAAAACGATACAGTGCTAAATATAAATGGCATTTGGAATTGGTGGATGTACCCAATAGAAAGTTTATTCTTTTTCATCCCGCTAATAATGCCCAAAAAGAATTGCAAGGCTGTATTGCTCCGGTGACTAAACTTTCTGGTCCAGGACTTGGTTTGATGTCCCGAAAAGCTTTTATGAAGCTAAAAGACATTGTTTATAAGGCTTTGGAGAATAAAGAAAGTGTCGAAATACTAATTCAATTTTAACTATTAGATTATGAAAAAAATTATAAAAAGAGCGACAGCTCCCACACCAAAGTTTTTTAAAGTGCTTCGAAATGTTGGTTTGGCTATGGCAGCTATTGGTGGAACTATCTTAGCTGCTCCTATTGCGTTACCTGTAATAGTAACTACTATTGGAGGTTATGTTGCTGTAGCCGGTGGTGTTTTGTCCGCTGCTAGCCAGCTTAGTACCACTGATGACAGCCAATAACCACACTTTGATGGGAACTGCCGGAGGCACATTTTTAAGTATGATACCTAATATTCAATCTGAAGATATTGTAAAAACGGCTGTTTTGGCTACTGTTGGAGCAATTGTCAGTTTTGCTATTTCGTTACTGCTTAAAAGCCTAAATAAGAAGCACAAAAAATAAGTTTAGCCCTAGTTGTGGTGACCTTTGGGTTAAACAAAATGAAAGCCTGATCGTGAGATCAGGTTTTTCTGTTTTTATATTTCACCAAATTGGTTAAGGGTAACCTCAACAACGACTACAGCTGCGGTTTTTCCGGTTAAATGATGGTATTTGGCAAAATCAAGGGCTTTGTTTCGGCTATCGAAAGCCCCAAAAAATATTCTGGAAGCTCTAGACTTCCAAGTGTCGGTTTGAAATAATAAAAAGATACTCATACTACTCATTTTTAAAGGTTGGTCAATCAATTACTTATTACAAAAGCGATAAAGAATCAAGTTGCGCATTTCGTTGATGAGGTGGGTGTTTTGTTGTAATTGCTCTTCTCTTTGTTGCAGCTGTTTTAGCGCTTCAACATATTTTAGATGCTCCTGGTGTTCTTGTAACATCGTTGTTGATTTCAAAAAGAACATTTTCTTAAACTCAGACAGGCGTAAAAAGGGAATAACAGAGCCAACCAAATGTTGGTGCCAAAACTTGATTTTCCACAAGCTATAGGCCACAAAATATAGGTTTTCGGCATCTTGCTCATTTTGGAACAGGAGCACAAAACAGTTGGCACAAGGTTCTTTTGAAGGTCGGCCACTGTTCATTCCTTTGTTCAGGATGAAGATGGTAGTTCCGTTGTAGAGGTATTGATTTCGGTGGGTTTTGATAATAAAATTCAGCATGGCTCGATTGTTTTAAAAGTTACAATCTGATTTTTCGAAAAGAAAAAACAGAAAAAAAGAAAGCCCTTAAAACAGCGGAAAAGACGAACGAAAACGGAGGGAGACCCTGAAACAAATAATTTAGAAGACCCTGAAACAAGTTCAGGGTGAACCGACTGAAAGTGAGGAATGGACGCTAAACTTGCTGCCTTTTTTTCTGTTTTCTTTTCGGAAAATAGTAGGAACGTTCTATTCCTATATTTTTTAAGTCTTTGTGCAGAAGTACAAATTGAATAATAACTCGATTTTTCTTTTTTGCTTGATCAAAAAAGAAACAAAAAAATCAAGTCTCTGCATCCTCATCGGTCAAATTTATTTTCGAATGCTAAAAGAAAAAAACTCGACCTACGGTCTCAAACAGCTTTTCTTTTAACGCATTCTTCAAATATTTGACACTCGCTTGCGGATGCTAAGGACCTTACTATATGAATGTTATTTTGATACTATTCAAAGCCCCCCAAGCACCGCAAGGAGCAAAAAAAGTGGTGCCCCGTTTTCAGGGGCAAGGAACTTTTTTTTGCGGATGAGGAGCGCCGTGGCGGGGTTGCGGCAATCGAACAGCCACGCTAGACCGGGAACGGAATGAAGCGGTAGCGTAATGGAGAGAAGGGATAGCAGCGTGTAACGGCGGGGAAAAAATACAAGACTGCCAAAGGCAAACCTTGATTTAGGGCATAGCGACCTAGAATAATAAAAGTTTAAAAGAAACCCTAATCGGCTTTTTATACTAAAACGTCTCTATATGCAGATTGTGGAGCGAGCCAACCCCGATGGCTGTGCGAAGGAGCAACCGCTGAAAAAGTATAGGGCGGCAGACATAATACGGCTGGAATGTAGTGGAGCGCCCTTCGAGTGCGCTCAGGGTGACAAAATATAATTATAGAATAGTGATACTTCCATAAAATACAAAACAAGGTGAAAGCGTAACGGAATGAAGCGGTATTGTGGATGCATAAGCCCGACCGAACGCAGGAAGTGACCGTGTGAAGATGAGGAACAAGCAGCGCAATACAAATAGCTGCTTATTTTGCTAACGCCAATTCGCCTTGACAGGCTCGGGTCAAGCTGCTGTTTTTATTGTGGCTGCGCCGTGTCTGTGGAATGGAGGGAGACCCTGATTTTTATCAGGAATAGACCCTGAAACGAGTTCAGGGTGAACCGACTGGAGCAGCCGAACGGAACAAAGGAAACGACCGGAGAGAGACCGCTTGATTGCCCGTGATGTTTACATTTTGTTTTAAACAAGGTTTTGATAGGGGATATCACTAGCTCCAGATACATCTAATAAATCTATACCGAATCTTTTTTTTATATTTTCCAATTTCCGATATAATTGCTGATACAACCACTCATCAGTTAACTGTTTGTAGTTTTCTTCTAATGATACAACTGGGAAATAATTAAATTGTTTTACAATTAACGAACGTATTTTTTTTTCTACTCTCCACTCAATTGTGAAAGGCGAATTTTTATTTTCATAAAAATGAATTGAATACATCCATATATAATTGATAGTATGTAAAAAATCGCTAATATTTAAAGTTGAAAATAATATGGTTTCCAAATCTTTTTTAAATGATTGAAGCATTTTTGCATTACCTACTTGATAAGCATATTTTTCTAGCCTGTAAAAAGTAGTTGAAGTATCATGAGTTCCCCAGTCATCGCGAATAAAATAGATATCGCGCCCTAAATAATAATCCAAAATTTTACTTGTATTACGTACTCTACGGTAACTAAAATAATCCTCCTCTAATCTCCTCATGATTTCTCTTTCATCAGGGGCAGATTGCGTTAGTGCAGATTGCTCTTTTTGTCTAAATAATTTATTAAATATGGAAATCAATTTTTTCAAAATATTAAGGTATTTGGCTTAGTGAATGAACTTAATTTTTTTAGGATAGTCAAGTAATTTTTATCAAATATAATAAGCTTTATTGTATAAAATTATTTGTTTTAGTACGAAAAAATACAGTATTTTTAAAAAAATATAATTTCAAATGTATTTGTATGATTTAAGTAATAATTTCAGGTTCGTTTGCTACGATTTTTTTTTTTTATTAAATGGCAGGATTCTAACAATTAGAAAATGTAAATTAATTAGGATATTTTAAAATAAATGGGGTTACATCAACTTTTGTATGGTTATGTAATTAGGAGTAATCACATAGACATGGTTGTGCAAGCTAGCAATGGAGAATTAACAGATTTGTTACGAGATTTTAAAAAAATTACAGCTACAAAAATTATTGAAAAGATAAAATCAGAGCCTGAGAGCTGAAGAGAAACCTAACGAAGTATCAAGGTTGGATTACATCCATTTAAATCCTGTTCGTGCAGGAATTGTTGAGAAAGCATCACATTACATTTATTCTAGCGCCAGTAATTATGTTTCAGATACAGGTTTATTAAAAATAGAGAAAGCAAATATTCCTATTGTTGATGTTTTGAAATTAAATAATTTTACTAAATACAATGAATATTGACTTTGAAAAAGTTGGTACAGCTTATAGGAGTGGGTACGATGTCAGGAGACTTCGCAAAGCCTTCTCGACTACTTTGTTCTTAGAAGACTTCGGATAGCGGGGGGTGGTTGTTTTTATATAACAGATTTATTAACCTTTATAAAATAAAAAAATGAATGTAAATTTTGATGACATAGAAATTAATAACTTTGATGCTGGAGGTGGGGCGGAATATTATTATAATAATGAACCCTTCACAGGAACCATTGTTGAATTTAATAATGATAATGTATTGATAGGAGAAATAACTGTGGTGGGTGGTTACAAAAAAGGCAGAGTAGCTATATATTATGATAATGGACAAATAATGGAAGAACATTTTGAAAGTTTTAATAGGCCATATGGTAATTCAAGAAAATGGGATGAAAATGGTAATCTAGTGAAACAAATAGATTTTGGCACTGAATATCAACCTTAAATATCAGTTAAATGATATTAGCAATAGATGTCTATTACAAAGAAAATGAAGCTAAAGTTGTAGCTGTTTTATTTAATCCTGAAGATGAGATTCCACAAAGTATAGTTATTGACCTAATAACTGGTATTGAGGATTATGTATCTGGTGAATTTTATAAAAGAGAATTACCATGTATTGAAAGTATTCTTCAAAAAGTTAATTTAAACGATATTGAAGCAGTAATTATAGATGGCCATATTTATGTAGATAATGATGGTAGTTACGGACTGGGTGGTTATACCTGGGAAAGTTTAGACCGAAAAATCCCAGTTATAGGTGTTGCTAAAACTTCTTTCTTCAGGAATAAAAATATAGTTAAGGAAGTCTTTCGTGGAGAAAGTTCGAAGCCGTTATACATTTCTGCCTTGGGAATGGATTTGGATGTGGCTGCCGAACTTATTAATACGATGAAAGGCTCTTACCGAATGCCAAGCATTTTGAAAGAAATGGATAGGATTACGAAAGATTAACAATACATATTTAAATGGTAATGATCTAGGATCCTATTGCTTAAATGACAGAAAAGATTAATAAACTAGGGAACTGATAACTTAATAATATAATCCAACAAACTATAAAATGGAAATCAGACAATTTAACAATTTGCTTTTAAGACTTATAGGAGGTCTTCTTATTTATATAACACTTTTTAAATTTACATTAGGAAATTTAATTGACATTAATGGTTACATTCATGATGAAATAGATATGGGTATATGGGGGGTATTGAATGTAGTTGCCGTTTGCGTATTTTGTTTTGTATTTTTTGTAAATAAGCCCGATTTTTTAAGCTCTTTGTTCTACAAAAGAAATTACGTTATTGATTTACATGAGCACAATCAATATAAGCTTCTAAAATTGGTCTTTTTAACATTTGCCATTTTTGCATTGGTTCGTCCTATCTTGTTTTATAATGCGGAACATTTTTGGTTAATGATTAAATCTGTATCTTTTATCATGGCGTTGTTTTTAATCATAGCTCATAAGATTATTACTAGATACATGATTCGAAAAATTAATTCACTTTCTGATGCTCAATCAAAAAATGCTTTTGTGTTTTCATTATTTTCAATACTGCTTTTCTTTTGCATTTTCAGCGTATATGGTAATTTTTATAATGGTCCTTTTTATGTAAGAGATTTGTTTTTAAATTTTACAATTCTATTTCTTTGTATTGGTTCTCCATTTATTTATAGTTTTTTAGCCCAAGATGAAACCAAAATAACCAATTTACATTTTAGCTATGTCCTATTTTTTTGGATCCTCTTTTTACTTAATCTAGATCATTTTTTATATGAATCTGATTATAATGATGGTGATACAGTCTATATGATTAAGGATTTAACATTTCACGTTTTAGTACCCTTGAGTTTTTTGTTTTCCCATAGATTGGCCAATACAATCAAACCAATTTCATCTTGCCGATTCTTATTTCTGATTTCAGGGATGCTTCTGATTTTTTGTTCTTTGATTAAATATTTGAATCAGCAATCAACTGGAATCTATTTTTGCCTAGTTAGTGGTTTGTTGTTCATTTTCCTCTCTAATAAAACAGGTTTTTTGGATAAGATATCGGAAAAAATAGAATTAAAAATGATTAAACCAATTGAAACTACAGTCACATCAAATAATACTTCATTTATGATTATCAGCCTTTTAGTGCTTTTATTTTTTAGTAGTATTATTGCTTTCGGGCCAATACTGAATTTATTAGTTATTATTTACATTCCTCAAATAATAGGATTCTTATTAATAGGAAAACTAGCGGTTCGAAAGCAATTGAAATTAAATACCATTGGCGATTTTATTACGTTATTAATTATTTCAATTTCCATTTTAATGTTTACAATAGATAGAGGCTTATCCAATCTAATTACTCTAATTTTATATCATGATCATATTGGCCCCGTAGAACCTGTTTATATCATTGGGAGTGTTTTTAGAGTACTTATTTTATTGATTTTGATAGTCTTAGCAGCTCCTATTTCCAATATAATAAAAGCTGTTTTACCAAAAAGCTATAGTGAAAAGTTTTCAGCGTTATAGAATCTAAGTAGAAGGTATATTGTGGTAAACTAATTGATAATCACAGAATAAAGAAGTTTTAGGAGTAAATGCCATAGCCGCTTTACGTTTCGGTTGTGGCTATGGATTTGGAAGAGACTGCCGAACTGATTAAAAACATGAAAGGAGCTTACCGAATGTCTACTATTTTGAAGGAAATGGATAGGATTACGAAGGAGTGATTATGTAAGAATTAATTTAAAAATAATGATCGAAAATTTTGCACTTATAGTTGGAGCTTGTTTTCTGGCTCTTTATTTGTACATAAAAAGAAGTGGTTTTAGTAGTGGTAATGAAATTGAAGAAAATGATAATTCTGTACAGAGTCCAATATTCGACAACACTACAATTACCAAAAGGCTATTAATACCCGATGATTATTATATAAAAACGATAGAATTACATCAAATTTATTTTGATAAGGAAGATAAAACCTTATACGCACTTAATTCAAGAGATAATTTCTATTTTGTATCTGTTTATGATGCAAATCGAAATCTTATTAAAGAAATCAATTTAAATTTAGAGTCTTGTTACTATACAGAAAAAATTAGGCATTTTAAAATCATCATCCTTAATGGAAAAAAAATGATAGAATTGAAATACGATAAACTCAATTACTATCAGTTTGATTTTGATGAAACTGTCCATTACCATAAACAATTTTCGACATCGGGAGAAATAATTTTAGTAAATTATGGAGATGATATATTAGTTTCATTAACCAAAGATGTTGAATGTTGTTATAGTCCAATTAGTATTTTTTCGATTGAAAATGAGAGTATAAATCATATCGATATTTTAGACCACAAAGCATTTGAAGGAAAAGATTGGGGTGGTTATGAATATATTGCCGGAATGGCAACAACTAACAGACCTAATCAATTTGCTGTGATTTGTGATTTCCCCACTTATGGAGTTGAAGGCATAAAAATATTTGAAAATACTAACAATGGAAATACTGAATTAATTTTTGATTATGACAACTTAAACTATGATTATCCTATAAGAAATATAACTTTTAATGCTGAAGGAGATAGATTTGTTTCTCTTACATTTAATGGTGAACTTCAGGATAGAGATTATTTTTCAATATGTGTGTATTCTATTGAAAATGAACAAGAACCTATCCAAATATTTAAAACTATTTTAAGTTATAGAAACTATAGACCACAACAAATACATTATATTACGGATACATTATTGTGTATAGTAGGAAGCAACGATTTACTTATTTATAACCTAGAACAAGGAGAGGTATTCAAAAAAACAAAAAGGGATTTTGATTCTCCATTTTATGTTGATTTCAATGTAGTAGTTTATCAAAAAAATGGTGAAATCGTGGTTGTAGAATATTAATGTTAATTTAAAGGGGAAATAATAGGGAGAAGAGAGATTTTTATTAGAAAGCCCCGCTCTCCGAAGTGTTCTTTGAAAACTAAACGTTCTTAAATATAGGAGTGCTGTGCGAAGTCTCCCGACTTCGTACCCGTTCCAATAGACAAGTCATATAATTATTTGTAGTAAAAATTGCTACATTTGAATAAAAAGCTATGTCAGATGGATATAAAATAAGAGATCAGGCTTTGCCACATTTTGTAACAGCTACTGTTGTTGATTGGATTGATGTTTTTACAAGAAAAAATTACAGAGACATCGTTATAGCTTGTTTAGAGTTTTGTATTAAAGAAAATGCTATGGTTTTGTATGGTTATGTAATTATGAGTAATCACATACACATAGTTGTGCAATCTAGCAATGGAGAATTATCAGATTTGTTACGAGATTTTAAAAAATTTACAGCTACAAAAATTATTGAAAAGATAAAATCAGAGCCTGAGAGCCGAAGAGAATGGATGCTGGAAAGTTTTAAACTAGCAACCGAAAGTCATTCTCGAAACAAAAATTATCAGTATTGGCGTTATGGCAATCATCCTGAAGAAATTTATAGCAACAAATTCATGTGGTCAAAATTGGATTACATCCATTTAAATCCTGTTCGTGCAGGAATTGTTGAGAAAGCATCACATTACATTTATTCTAGCGCCAGTAATTATGTTTCAGATACAGGTTTATTAAAAATAGAGAAAGCAAATATTCCTATTGTTGATGTTTTGAAATTAAATAATTTTACTAAATACAATGAATATTGACTTTGAAAAAGTTGGTACAGCTTGTAGGAGGGGGTACGATGTCAGGAGACTTCGCAAAGCCTTCTCGACTATTTTGTTTTTAGAAGACTTCGGAGAGCGGGGGTTTTTTAGAAAACAATGCTTTTGGAAGAACAGATAGCATTATAGATGATTCAGATCCAAGAGGTTATTTCTTAGCATATATTTCAGTTAAGGTAAATGATATATGGGTAGAAAAAAGAGATTTTAGAGGAAATTTGATAGAGAATGATATGTTTCCAAGACATTGGACAAAACAAGAGTTGCTAGAAAATGTTGCTTTGGCATATTCCTCAAAAGTATATACTGGAATAGGAAATCAATACCGTGGTATTATGAGTGATGGTAAAACTTTAATTATTTGTATTGATGATGTTAATACTTATTCAGAAAAAATTAAAACTATTTGGCCAAAACGTTAATAAAATTAGAGAAGATGAGTATATTAAGCGATTACAAAGTTCAATTTATAAATAGACCTACATTTGGGAAACAAATCTTTACAATGAATACATGGATGTCTGCTTATTTGTGTGATTATTATTATTATTATGTTGCAGATAAATTATTAAATGATATAAATGAGGTTCTTAACGGAGAGATTTTAAGAGCGGGAGGTCAATCTAGAAGTCTGTATCTTGCTGATATAAATAGTAATGAAACTAAAATTTATAGAGATATGGAAGCTTGGGAAGAAAATAATAATATTTCCCCTGATTTTGTGTTACCAACAGTTCATTTTAAAGTTATAGTAGAGGCTTGGAGAAATTATTTACAAGAGTAAAATTTAAAAGAAAATAGTAAAATTAATTTTAGATCATATGAAAAATAAAAAAGTTATTGATACTTTGGTAAATAAAATTAACGCAGGTTATGATGAAGATGATCTTGAAAGGTTTTTAAAAAATCAGGAAATAGATCCTGATGAATTTAATGCTTTAATTAAAGCAGCTCATAATAAGATATTAAAACATCGATTAGATACTTACCCAAAGCAAAATAAAAGACTATTCATTGTTTGGTTGTCTTTATTTGTTATACTTCTGGGCTTATTATTCATAGTATTACCTTTTTTTAAAATTACCAATGGTATAGAATTATTATTTTTTATAGGTTCAATAGGTTTAAGTTTTGCAGGATTTAATGCTGTATTATATTATAAAAGTTGGAATGATTATTTTATAGAAAAGGTTGGAAAGCCTAAATTAGATTTACAAACTTATATTATTGTTGCTATTTTACCTACGATTTTACTCTATTTTATTATTTCTTGGAATTATTTAAGTGGGCCTGGATATAATCTTTATAAGATGAAATCAACTTTTAAATTACTACGACTTTTTAAAGGTTAATATTTCAGTATTCTTTTAAATTAATTCCCGCTCTCTAAAGAGTTCCTATTTACTACTGTGGTAGTGCAAAGTCAGGAGACTTTGCGGAACTGGGTTATAGCGGGCCGGTAGGACCTATTTATGTAGTTAAGGTTATAATTCATGTAGTAGTTATGTTTACAGCAATTCTATTTTCATCTCATATAGCCAAAATGATAAATGCTGTGTTACCAAAACGTTGTAGTGAAAAATCTAAAGTTTTGTAGATTCTAAGAATGGATGTGCAAATAAAAATTACATCCATTTAAATCCTGTTCGTGCAGGAATTGTTGAGAAAGCATCACATTACATTTATTCTAGCGCCAGTAATTATGTTTCAGATACAGGTTTATTAAAAATAGAGAAAGCAAATATTCCTATTGTTGATGTTTTGAAATTAAATAATTTTACTAAATACAATGAATATTGACTTTGAAAAAGTTGGTACAGCTTATAGGAGTGGGTACGATGTCAGGAGACTTCGCAAAGCCTTCTCGACTATTTTGTTTTTAGAAGACTTCGGAGAGCGGGGAATTATTAGATGGTACACCAATAGATATAAAATATGTGAATTTTCACAGATATAATTTACAAAGTCCTTTTTATAATCACTATTCTTATTTCGAATTAAAATAGTTTTAAATATTTATTATTATGAGTAAAGCAGAAGAATATAATTTACATTTTAGCATTCACCATAGATATGATGAAACAGTAAAGCCTAGTATAGGTGTTTCTTTAGTAAATGGAGAATCAAAAAACTATGAAATTGCAAGTTTTTTAGAACCTAATGGAATCGAACTTGTTGATAGTATAAAAGACGAAATTAATTTTTTAATTTTAATAACCCTTTTACAGGCTATGATGTTTGGGGCTATCATGATTCTGAAAGTGTAGAGATACGTAATTCTCCCCCAAATCAGCCAGTAGCTGTTTTTAATACTGGAGGTAAAGAGGTTATCATACCTCTTTCGGATTTTTTACAAATCTTAGAAGAATGGAAAGCTTTTTTACAAACTATTCCTGATCCACATTGGTTGTCAGATAGATAAGTTAAATAAACAATTATTAAAGGTAAAACTCATATTACAGGACCATTGCCTACAGTTACTGCCACAGTACAAACGGCAATTAAAAAGGGAACGGTAAAACCAGGAAATGGAGTTAAAGAATGCGAAGTATTAGTTTGGGGTTATGCTAGAGAGAATGTAGGAACAAGAAATAGTCCTAATTGGCAATTTGTTTTAGATACAAATGGAAATCCTATTAAAGCTTGGGTGCCAAAATTAAATAACCAAGGTGAAACAACTGTATTTGTTGGTTTGACTGAAGAAAAAATATTGAATGAAATTGCTTTTGCTAGGTTTAATTTGTCAGTCTCTAGATGGATTCCGCCCAAGAAAATAGGTAATTATTCTAATGAATGGAGTGGTCTTAGTAGTACTGGAGTTAAAATTAACATGTATATTGGGGCTGGAACAAATGATTTCCCAATAGGTGTACCTAGTCAGTTAGTTAATTATGGTTCAGCCTTTCCAAAAAGATAAGTAAAAAATAAAAATTGTATTATGTCATATTTTAAAGGAATATTAGTAACTAAATACAAAAGGGTTAATATAGGAGTTAGTGATACTACAATTCCTAATTCTGGAGATTTATCAAAACTAGATTTAGATTCTATCAACAAATCAATTGATGATTTAAATTATATAGTAACAAAACCCACTGGAGTAATCACTTGGGGAGTTGATCAGTTTATGGTTGATTCAGATCCTGAAGGTTCTTTATGTAAAGATGAAAATGATAATGAATTAGCAGATGTGCCTAATACCACGATGCTTAATTTATTAACTGAAATCAAAAATTTTAAAGAACAATATCAAAATCAAGTTACTTTAAAAAATATTGTTGGGCAAGCATTTACAGCTATTAAGGCTAATCCTAACAGTTATAAAAGATTTCCAAATTCTGATTTTCATTTTGCTATAACTATAAGTGATATTTATATTACACTAATTTTAGAACAAAATCATTTTAACTTGACAGAAAATAAGTATGTAAATCAATTGAAAACTGATTTTTAAACTATTGATCCCGTTCTCCGAAGTGTTGATATTTACCACTGTTGCTGCGCAAATGTTTCCTGACTTTGCGCAGCGTTCACAATGATGTTTAGATTTCAATAGATTTAGGTTTTTACTTTATGCTTTGCGAACCTGGAGTGAAAACCACATTTGATTTAAAATAATTAATATGGAAATAAACTATTTAAAAAAATTAAAAGATTATCCTTCGATGTATGAACGTACTTGTGAACCTATATCGCTTGAAGAAATTACGCAATTAGAGCAATTGTATAACAATGGCAATCCTTTCCCTAAAGTGCTTAAAGAATATTTGCATTTGGCAGGTAATTTTTGTACTGTAATAGACGGAGGCATTTACTCAACCCAACAAGAATTACAGGAATACGTGAGAGAAGAATTGTTAGATAACGGTAAGGTATATACAAGACCTTTTTTTGCATTAGAAATTTATAGTGGCGATTGGTGTATTTTTATATATTTAGACGAAGGAGATAATCCTAATTTATATCTTACTTATTACAATGATGAAGCGGCGGGTTTAAGTGAACCTTACAAAAAAATGACTCATACATTACCAAGTCTGATAAATAATCGAATTCAACGATATAAAGAAGGCGGAAATCCTTTTTAACATACAAAAACTAATCCATTGCAAGAAAGAAAAAATAGAGGGAAGAGTTCAGAAGACGATAAATTATTTGGTAACGCAAATGAATTGAACAAGTTATATCAGGCTCTAGATGATATGTATTATTTAATGAGTAAAGAGTATTCTATAAAATCAATATTGCCATTGGTTAGTCTTAGATATCGTTTAAAACCAAGACAAATTCTTGCCTTGCAAGGGATGAGTTGTTCAGAAAAGGATATACAAAAAAGAAGAGAAAAAGAATTAAATCATACTCAATTACTAAGTAAAACTATACATATAGATGGATTTAATCTTGTAATATTATTAGAGAGTTTGTTTTCTGAAGCCTATGTTTTTCAAGGATTGGATGGCTGCTATAGGGATATTTCAGTTGTACGAGGTACTTATAAAAGAGTGAATCAAACTGAAGAAGTATTGATTACTTTAGGTAAAACCCTTCAGGAATTACAAGTTGAAAAAGTTGTTTGGGTATTCGATTCGCCTGTATCCAATAGTGGTATGATGAAAGCGTTTTGTTATGAAATAGCCCAAAGATATAATTTTGATTGGGATGTTTACTTGGAGTTTTCTCCTGATAAATTTTTAATAACGGATAATAAAGTTGTTATTAGTTCAGACGCTTGGATATTAAATAAATGTGAGCATTGGTTCAATTTTGTTTCTTTTTATATAGATCATTTTTATATTAAGACAAGAGCTATTATTTCCAATAATAATAGTTAGAATTTAATAAATAAAACAACTATAATTCAACGTTTAAAATATTACACTCTCCGAAGTGTTCCTATTTACTACTGTTGCTGCGCAAATGTTTCCTGACTTTGCGCAGCGTTCACAATGATGTTTAGATTTGAATAGATTTAGGTTTTTACTTTATGCTTTGCGAACCTGGAGTAAAAAACTTCTATTTGTAGTTTCAAATAAGCTATCCCTTTCCTTTTATAAAAAATCCTGGTACGGAACTTACCCCATAAGTTCCCCTAACTACCTATGTTTTTTTGTATCTAAAAAACACTACAAAACAATAAAAGTTTCTCTGCTTTACAAGGCTGTTTTTTATCGGTACAGTACCGTTAAAATGCTAAGCAGTAATTTTTTAAAATCCTAATTAGGGAGAATATTTGTCCCTGAAAAGCCAAAATGCTACTCTTTAAGCAGGCATTCTTATTTACTAACCTCACACACAAGATATGGCAATCCAGACCCATTTTTTCATAGAGTCAGCAGGTTTCATCTTTTTTGTAATATCTTCTAGAAGCAATGCTATAACAAGTAATTTTTCCTTTTTTTGTCCAATGCCAAAGGGTTGTCATGTTTATTTTAAGTAATTCACAGGTTTCTGTTCTGGTTAACAAAATATCCGATTCTTTTATTTCTAAATTCTTTTTAAAATCTATGAATTCTTCTTTGATTATTTGTTTTAGATCGTCTGGAGATATAGCGTGTAGTAAAATTTGCTTGTCCATTTTAGTATAAAATTAAAATAAGCTAAGATTATCTGATAGTTTATTGGCTGTCAAGTTGACTTGATAAGGAAAAGCAAAATTGTGGTAGTTTTCGTTTTGGAGCCATTTTATTTCATCTTCGGGTTTAAGGATGACAGGCATTCTTTTTTTGATATTATGTATTTCTGCCATTAGCGGATTGGCTTCGGTGGTGACGATGGTGTAGCTGTTTATGATTTCACCGGTGTGGGTATCGGACCAGTGTGAATAGAGTCCGGCAAAAGCAAATAGTTCTCTGTCTCCAATACCTATTTCGTATTTTACTTTTTCTTTGCCTTTGGAATCCAACCATTGCCATTCGTAAAAGCCGTTAGTGATTATTAGGCAGCGAGATCCGAGCGAGACGCTCGAACCAGCGGGAGATTACCTGAGCACCAAGAAATAACCAAAGGTTCTGCTTTACTTAATCCTGAAGATTTTGAAAGATATAATGAGAATGAAGGTTTGTATTCATAATCTTCTCTATAGTAAGCTCCTGACAGATTTACATATGGATTAACATGTGATGATTTTATTCTATTGAGCAGGTTTGATGATATTAAAGCAGTATTTATATCAATTGTTTCATTCAATCCATTTTTGTCAATTGTTTTAAGTTCCGCAATGATAATATGCTCCCCTTCTGTTTGGATGTCCAACAGATCTCCTATTAGTTTTGATAAGATTTCGTCTTTAGTTTTCATATTACATTTACAGCAATCCCTTTTTTATTCTATATAAAGAGTTATGATATTCAATACTTTTCGAAGAAATTGTGTGACGAGTCTGTTTTAACATATCTTCATTTAATGGAATAGCTTTAAAGTCGAGCTCAATATGACAGTTTGGACAAACACATACCATGTTTTCTAGAGAATCTACTCCGTTGTGAGGTTTTCCTAAAGGAATAATATGATGGACTTCAGAATAATATTTATTTTCTCCAATTACAACTTGGGTTTCACATAATTGACAAGTGTTATAATAAAGTTTTTTTATCTTATCAACTAAATTCTTTTTGCGAAGAATGATCTCAATTTCTCTAAAGACGCGAATTGTACTCTCTTCATTATCATCTTTGTCCTCAGTTCCAAAGGCAATACCTTTGATTAATTCCTTTTCTCTTTCTGTGAACTTTGAATAATTATCAAGGCTTTCTATACCATTAATTATGTGTAAGTCTTTTTTTATTTGCAGTTTAGGGTTATTAATATAATCCTCTTCTTTCTTAAAAATTATATAGCCATTTTTATCAAATAACACTCCAGGAAACCGGGTAAGATTATGATACCATTTTCCATCCTCTCTATACAAGGCATGTTTAGCATTAACAGATAATATTTTATTTAAATAGTTTCCTGTCATAACAAACTTGCATCATCAAAATATTTGTCAATAATGTATCTAGCCAATCCCGAATATTCTTGGTCAGCATCTTTAAATTTTCTCAGTATTTTCATTTCCTCTCTCATAATTCCTTCAAACCAAACTTTTTCTTCGTCCGATTTATCCATGTATTTATTATAGTTAGTAATAGCTATTTCTACTCTTCGAATTTGAGCCTTAACCTGTATAATTTTCTCTTCTCGTGCTATCGTTAGCGGTAATCTATGTAATGCGTATGTAATGATTGATGTTTGGGCTTTCCTTTCCTCAAAATCGGTTAGACCATCATTTGAAATAATAGCTCCGTCATCAGCAAATTTGAAATACTTCTCAACATTGTCATCATTACATGGATTAAGTAACAGTCTTTCGGATTCTTCTAAATCAAATGCTTGTTTGTAGGTCACACTATCCGTAAAATATACTATTCCGTGAGTATATTTTAAACGGTGAGTTTCTGTTTCTAATGGAAATTGGTCAAGTTTACCAAAAACTGCTTCTTCGATATTGTTTCCATTTCTAAATTCATGTGTATTCGTTTGATTACAGAAAGGACAAGCAAACAATAAATTTTCCCATTCAGAAGCTAGCCAAAAATAACCTGGTCTGGAAGGATTGGCATTCTGAATTTTTCCTTTAGGTCTGAAATGCTCTATATCTCCATTATAAATTGCTGTTATTTTACTCTCACAATAAGCACATTTTCCATTAAACATCTTTAAAAGTATCTTCCTTACACTTTTATCTGAATAAATTGAATACCCTTGTTGGATTCTTACTCCATTTGCTCCAGTTTTTTTGTATTTTTCTGGATGATTAGCAATATCCCGATAATATTCGATTGCATCTCTTGTTTCCAATTCACCAGAACTTTGAGGAGTTGAACTTATTTTAAGTATGTCTGGACAATCCGATCTTTTAACATTAATCATCTGTATTAAGATTTAGATTTTTCCATACTTCTTTTACCCTTTTCACAGCTTCCTCTTTTAAACTATCTCGGTCAAAAGAATTCTTATTAAATGCTACTTTTTCTGCTAATAACCTATCTATAACTGTATACATTAGCTCTTCTCTCAAAGAAGCTCCGAGTTGTTTCTTATTTCTAAGAAAATCTTTCAATTCATCAATTTCTGTTCTTTCACTTGGTGTAATATCATTATTTTTAGCCAACAGCTCATAATACCGATTAAACTTCGCTTCTATCTCGGGATCGACAAGACTGCTTAATCCAAAAAATTCAGATGCTAAGATTTGATCTACTCTTAAGGAAGCAGGGTCGGGTAATTCTGTATTAGAAATAACTTGATTGTCTATATTTCTAAGCAACAATATTTCTTTCCTCTCTGCTCCTCTTAAACAGAGCGGGTGGTGTGTAGAAATAATAAAGTTGATATTAGGAAACACTTCTCTCAGCTGTCTAACAATCCTCATTTGCCACCTTGGGTGTAACTGATTGCCTAATTCATCAATTAACACAATTCCTGACATTACTTTCATATCTGATTGTGCATCAGAAAGTTTCATCATTATATCAATAGCTAGAGTAATGGTACTTTTATAACCATCACTTAATTCTGCAAACAATGTTTCAGAATTACCAAGAACGATTTCTCCATTCTTTATGGAAAGATTAGTGTCTGATTTATCGTGTGGTAATAATTGCTTTATAGAAATAGCTATACGATCAAAAAAATCAACATCATTTCTATGTATTGACCTCAACCATTTAGTTACATCATTTAATGCTTTAGTTGGCTTGAATAGATTTTGATAGCTTATTTTTGAAGTATCTTTTGGTGAACTACTTTCAATCTCATCAACTGAAAGTCGCAATGAACCATAACCAATTAGGTAGGAATTAAAACTACCTGATTGTTCTACCGTACCAGTTTTACGTACCAGTTTAGTGTAGATAATATTTTCGTTGTTTCTTTCTTTGATTGTAATTTCGGCAGTTCGTTTACCTTTCTTAATCAATGATTGAATTAATGGTTCAATGAGCTTTCTGTCTAATTTTAAACCAACTGCAATCGCTTGAAGAATTGAACTTTTTCCTACTCCATTTTCTCCAAGTAAAAACAACCAAGATTTTTTGTTTAACTCGTCTTCTTTAAAGTCAATTCTTAAATCATCAACGGATTTAAAGTTTTTGATATGAATGTACTCTATTGGGAAGTAGTCACTTTTTATAAGATCTTTCCATAATCCTTCTCTTTTAGTTGGTTTTTCTTTTTCTCTAAACCAATCATCGTCTGTTTGAAAATCCTCTAGACCTATTATTTGCCCTAAAAAAGGCTCTGTATCCAATTCATTTAGTAATACAAATCTTTTGTATGAAAGAAATTCAATACTTGGATCTTCTAGTTCGTAAATGTTACCAAGGTATTTTTTAACTGAACGATTATCGATTTGTTTTCCATTAACTAAAGATTCTACTGCTTCTATTATCTCTTTTCTTGCTTTTTTTCTTCCTTCTAATAAATTAGTTCTATTTAGTCGTAACAATTCTATGGTTTGATTTCCTTCATCTGTTAATGCATCAATATGACCATCGTTACTATGTATATAGTTTAAATGTTTATCGGTTTCATCAAGATAGGGATTTAATAGCATCCGATGTTCATTTTCATAATCATCTTTTTCATCTAGTGCCCGCCTTCCTTTTATTGGAAAATAATTTCCTTTATATTGATTACATTCTTTACAAGCATAAATCAAGTTATCCCATTCAAATGTTAGCCACCAATATAAATCCTGATAAAATTCATTTTTATCCCTTACTCCATTATTAGGTCTGTATCTATCGACAGTTCCTAATTCCGGATAATCAATTTTAATTTCGCAATAACCACACTTTCCATGGAACACTTCATGTAAATGTCCTTTAAGCTCTTTATCTATTGCTACATTAAAAGGCCAATCGTAACGTTTTTGGCTTCTGTTTTTAGATGCGAAAAATTCTTCCATTTTTTCAATGGCTAAATCAACTGTTGAAGAATTTAAAAAGTCAGGAGCTTTTTGTTTTTCTATCTTAATCATCTTCCCATAGATTTTTTAGCAAACCTTTCCAATATGTTTGAGCTAGGATGGTTTGTTAGTGATATAAGTTTATTGGCTACAGCAACAGGAATCAATGCATTTTCATAAATATCACATCTTAATTTATCAATATTCATTAGTATTTCCTGAATATTCTTTAAATCGGTCAGTTCGGGCTGATTATAATATGTTTTGTGATTTTCAACTGGCAATGTTAAAACATACACTCTTTCGTCAAAAGATTTATAAATAAACTTCCCACTGTAATATGACGTACTACCATATTGTTGTTCTTTGTGATTACCTACTTGTATATAAGTATATATATGTTCGTTATTTAATAGAAAAACCTGACCAGGATTCAGTTTATCTTTGATTTGTCTTGCATGATCTACAAAAGCCCCCGAAGTTTCAACTCCAATGAAATTAATCTTATTGTTCTTGTTAAGATAAGTTAGCAATGCCTGCATTGGTTTATGCATATTAGCAGTTTCACCACCAAAACTTAAAGGTCCATCTTTTACAAATAAAAATCTATCTACTAAACCATCCTGAATTTCCATTAAGCTTTTGATAGTGTGGATTATAAAGAAACTTTCTGTAGCCTTTTCTAAATAAGTAATAATTCCCGATGCATCAGCGTTTTCAAGCTTATCAACTTTCTCAAATAACCTTAGTACATCAGTAATCAATATTTCTTTTTCACAATTACTCTTTGTACATTTCCATGAATAATTCTTAAAGTCCATTTGATTTTTATTCAAAAGAATGTCATTTGTTCCGCAATGTGGACATTGAGAAAGCTTATAATTACTTTTATCTGAAGCAAGATTATATTGCTCAAATATGAACCAATACAATGTTTCTAGAATAGATGTTGTCCCCGAATGTTTCTTTTTGAAAAATTCGTGAATAGCTTCTCTAACTGTAGTTCTAAAATCAATATCTTTTTTAAGAGTAACGTTCTTAGTAGGTAAAACAAACTTTTCTCTCTCTATTTTCTTCAGTTTATTAATATCTGAAGGAGATACAAACGGCTTCTTTTCCATTTCATCCAAATCAGAACCTTTGATAAGAAGTGAACCAAATTGAAAAAAAGTAATTAGTGAAGATGGAAAACTTTTTTTGACAGGAATGGTCGTGCTTTCTCCATCAACTGCAACAATAAATTCAATTGTATTTTTTTCTGGATAAACAATATCATGCTTAAGAGCATCATTCAATTCTACATCCTCTGCTTCAACAGGAATTTCACAATTGTTCAAATATTGCTTAACCTCATCATCATTAATAATGTGACTATGTGAAATTCGACTGCCTCGCTCAAAACTATTATTTGTGTAATCATTTGACATATTCTGTTATTTAAAAAGTCCGATTTGTACAGGAACAACAAAAGGGTTAGAATAGGTTTTCATTCGGACAAATCCTTTATCATTCTTCGCACTAAACTTAATCAACGCATCTGCAAAATCACTAAAATCATAAAATTTACGTAATTCTTTCACTTCATCTTCATTGTTTAAGTGTGCTATAAACCAATTCTGTGTGTTTTTCAGAATATTTGAACTGATTGAACTCACTTCTTGTGTAGCATACACCATTCCTAAGTTAAGTTTAGCACCTTCTTTGGCAATTCTATTATAAATTTGACTTAAATCTTTGTCATCTTTCTTAGGGAAAAGGTTGTGTGCTTCTTCAAAGTAAAACTGTATAAAATTATTAGGTTTAGCATCAATGAAATTACTCATAGACGAATTAAAAATAGCACGACAAATCTTTTCAGAATATAAATGTTGAATTTCAGGATCTCCTTGAGATAAATCTACAATTACTATTTTTCCAGCTTTAACAAGCTTGCAAATATTGTTTTCAAACAAATCTGTTTCAGAAGTTGTATGGTACTTTATCAAAGGACGTAATTTTATGAAACTATTTACCGGACCTCTTTCTCCTGGACTTCTATATTGAGTTAAAAACCTTAAAATGGCTTTTAAGTCATTATCTGCCCAAGGTTTTCCTTTTTTTGATTCATAATTTTTTAAATAATCCCACTCGTTATAATTTTTCCAAACTTGGCTGAACCAGGTTATTGCTTCATCATAAATAACACCTTGTTTGGGGTCTATACCACCTTCTTTTACCTGCTCATTAATTTCTTTACATCCTTCGAAGTAAAGTTTATTACTTCCTGACAAGGTGAATCCTGCTAGTTTCAAACAGCATTTATAAGCCGCCATCTTTCTGTCATATCTAATTTTTTCTCCTCCTTGTAATTCTCCTTCTTTTTCAAGATTAACACCTAGAAAATCTTCTACGTAATCAGATTGTTTTCCGAATTGCTTAAAATATCCTCGCATTAATTCCTGTCCGGCTGAAATATCTTTATAAAAGTTAATTTTTAATACCTCAAAATCATCCTTTTCTAATACGCTATATCGAGTTACATCTTTTTTATATTTTTCGAAAATCGCAGTTCCATCTTGCAAGTTTTTATTGGCATACTCACCATTAATATCAAAAATGATTTGACCTACTTTTACTTTAGGAATTTCATTTTCATTATATGGGTTAATGTCTTCCTGAAAGTTTCCTATTGAAGTACTAACTGTAGCTTTACTTGAAAGTTCTTGAGTAGCCTCAATTAACTTTTTAACTGTATTTGATTTACCGGTTCTAGTCATACCAAACAATGCCGTCCTTTTTCCTAATATATCTTTGGTATGCATATAAACCTTTTCATCAGTACTAGTGTTTTCAGAATAGTTTTTTCTACTTGAACTGTAACGAACAGTTCCTATTTGAAAATTAGAATCTGGTTTTAACGGACCATCATTATCCCTAAGATTTACAATATATTGAAGATATTGACCTGACGGTTTATACACTTTATATAAATGAGGAGAATAAAAATTTTCTAAATCTGCACCAAACTCAACTTTGCCGTCAGCTGTTTTATAAAATGTTCCAAGTATAGAACATTCCATCCCCGAGCAACTAAACTCAAATCTGGTAAATTGATCAATTTGCCTGTTCTTTCCCGCGGTCTTAAGTTCTTCTTTGAAGTACTCTATCCTAGAACTAATTACGCTATTATCACTTGGAATAGGACAAGGTCTCAGTGCTCTTAATAATAATGCTTCATGAATGATTTCTTCTCCAAAGTCATTTTCATAGAATGCTAACAAAAAACAACCTTGGGCAATTCCTCCAACATTATATTTCCAATCATCACATGTAAGTAGACTTGTTTTGCTGTAATCTATTTTGAAAGGATTACCAACAAAATTATTTGAGTCTTTTGCGACTTCAAAAATGTCTGTCTTGGCAATTTTTTCAAATTCGTCTCTTAAGTTTTCCATAATTATAGCTGTTTTGATAGAGATTTTAAATTAGGGTTACTAAACCTTATAATAGCTTGATTTATATAATCTTCTTTAACTTCAAATGATACCCATTTTCGATTTAATTTTTCAGCACAATACCCAGTCGTATTGCTTCCTGAGAATGGATCCAAAATCAAATCATCTTCATCTGTAAGAAATTCTATAAAGAAATTAACTAAGCCTCCAGACATTCTTGCAGGATGTGGTTTTATGTTTTTTTCTCTACACATTTTCAGATAATAATCATTGGAACTCGTATTAGAAAAGCTTAGGACACTGTGCGGTAACCTTACTTCTCTATTATCATCAACTTGTTCTAATTCAAAAAAGTTATGGGCTATACTACCACCATTATCTTTTAAAAATCCAGTCTCGCTAATATTATGCTCAGAAGGTCTCTTTCCAGCATTATATTTTTGCTTTTTTAACAGGCTTTGCATACTCTTACTATAAGGTCTAAGCACTTTACTATTATCTGCTTTAGGGAAGTCATTTTTAGCTATCCACCAGACATGTGTGTAACTATCTACAGTTCTCAATCTGTTAACTGTAACCCATTGAGCTGGGGATGGCAGTTTTGAAGGATTGTAACATATAAATTCTTGTATTAGCCTTAAATTTGCTTTAGGATGTTTTACAAGACCAAATAAACATTCTAAATGTAATAATGATTGTACGGGTCTTTCAGGCTCCCAAGCATTTCCAATTTCAATGACTAGAGACCCATCTTCAGTTAGCAAATCTGAAAAGATTGGAGCCATATCAATAAACCATTTTAAATATTCGTCACCTTTTTCATTTCCATATTGTTTTTTATTATTTAATGGAAAAGGAGGTGAGGTAATAATTAAATTTACCTTACCTTTAAGTTCTTTCTTCATTTTACCGCTTAAAAGTTCTATTGAGTTTCCTTCAATAATTTTTCCTTTATTGGTTTGGTATTTGATATTAATCATCCTAGTTATTTTGTTAGAAAGCTTTAAACCAATAGTAAAGAGCTTCTGGATTATTCTTTTTTAATTTATTCAGTTTGTTGTAATTCTGGTCTTCAATTATCCAATCTTTTATTTCTAATGGATTTTTAAACCTTTCCATTTTTATTTCTTTTTCGGATTGTAATAGCTTGGTGAGATATGCCACTTTGGCTGCTGCTGTTATGGCTTCATCTATGTTGAATCTGTCAATTGTGAAATTGGTAAAGTTTCTGATACCTAACTGTAAATGATTAAACTCTTCTGATTTTATATCGCGTTCTGCTAATGTATAGCAAGCTTGCCAGGTATCTTCTAAAACTTCAGTTGCTGTAATATTTAATTTTCTAAATCCAATTTCTTCCCGAACTACTTTGTTATAGCTGCTTTTTACTACTTCTAAATCTCTTAGGTTATCAAATAGAAATGCGATATCGTATAGCTGTTTTATGATTTCTACCGGACGGTTTTTGCTGTATAGAATTCCAGTTGTTTTGGGAGCGAATGCGGTTAGTTTGTCGCCCAAAATGGCATCAAAGGTGGGCATTGCGATTATACTATCTTCTCCCGAAGTGGAAATCCAATTGTGTTTTATAGGTAGTTCGCGAATTTGAGGATATGGGTTTGGTGTATAGAGCAGATCCAATAAAATAGGTTCGATATTACCATCTACTACGCTTTTGTAATTGGTTTTGAAATGTCCGATTGGTGCATCGGGTGTATGTTTTCTATCGTTGTCCGGTTCCCAGTCCAGGAAGATTTGTTCCTCCACTATTTTTTGTAAAACGGTTATTATTTCTTTTTCAGAATGTTCTGTTATGATATCGATGTCAATTGAGAATCGTTTTGGTTTTTCAGTAGCCAACAACAATGCTGTACCGCCTTTGAATGTAAAGTGTAGCCCGTTTGTCTTTAATTGTTCCAATAGTGTTAGTGCCCAAATCACTTTTTCGATTAATTTGGGATCGATGCGTTTTCCTAACTTGCTTTTTAAGTTAATAATCCAATCTAATGTATGGGTTTCGTTATTAATCATTGATCGTGATTGTATTGATCATTTTTTCTAATTCACTTTCTTTGTTTCTCCTAATGGCATACCGTTTCATTTTTGCTGTATTAATCGTGTATTTTTTGAAAGCGGAATTGTAAATGAATTCGAGTTCTCCTTGTTGGGCTGCAAAAAGTTCTTTGTCGATGATAATGTCTACCAACATCTTTTCCAATGTTGGAATTTCAATTTTATCGTTTTTAGTTGTTGGTGCTTCGGTTACTAAATTTTTAATAATTGTAACTTCTTCCCAATTAGTGCTGATGTAGCGTTCCAATATTTCCTCATCTGGATTGAAATACACGTTTTTATTCCATTCGCTTACCGCATTAAATATTTGCTCTTCTGCTTCTTTTTCTACTTCAATAATGATATAGTTTTTAAATGGCTGGTGTCGCATTAAGTCGTTTAACCATTTGGTATTCCATACACATAGATTAATAAATGGAAATTCTTTATGGATTTTATTGTATGTTTTTTTTAAGGTTTGATTTATTTCCGGATTAAAGATTTGTTTGTCTGTAATGGAATATACCCCTCTTTCCGGATTGTTTATGATTCCCGCTTTTTTTAGTTTAGACAAATACACTGTAATTGTACCTTCCGAAAGTTCCGGAAAATCCTTTTTGATCAAGCTACCAAGTTTTTCTCTAGAAATTTGGCTTATCGATTTGAAGTAACTCTGGATTGTATTTTCTATCGTTTTTGTCACTTTAGCTTTTAAATTTTTTGAAAGATACTACTTTTTTTTGAAAATTAAGTTTTGGCAGTAAAATAGTTTTATTGCCGAAAGTTAATTTGTTGTTTTGTCCCAGATTTGGTTAATAATTTGGACATATATTGCATATTGCGATGTGCGATTGATAATAAACTAGTTTTATAATACAGTTATTTTATTTGAAATATTTCATTTGCGATTTACTACAGATTGTGTAGTGTTTTGCGAACGGAATGTTTGTTAAGTATTGGCAGTAAGTAGTCAGCAATTTTACGTTCATCCGGGAATGTTAGCCATTTATTCATCGGTATCTTTTTTTAATGCCTGACGCATGATGATTCTAATCCATTCGGGAGCTAATTTTATATCATGCTCCAAACGGTATGGATCTTCGTTTTTCAGGTGTTCTATTATTATTTGTTTTTCGTTTTCGGAAATATGGTCTTTGCCAATTTCTCTGGCAGCCTGAATAACTAAGCTGCTTATTTGGCCAATGGCCGATAAATTTTTAGGACTCGTCTTTTTGAATATGATTTTTCGCTTGCCTAAATCAATTTTGCGAGCTGCACCATCGGTAAGGTAAACGGCATTCATTGGAATTTGAGTAGAGAGTCCCAAAGCGTTTAGTGCTAAACTGCCTGTTGGGATTATCCGGGCTTTGTCTCTTTTTGCGATTGCTTGTGCAATGACCTCTGTGCTGGGTTTTAAAACTCCAAAAACCGGATCTGTTTCCAATCGGGCATAGATACCTCTAGCCACACGGGAAATCATTTCTTTTATGACTAATCTCTCTAAGGCTTTTGCGACGGCTTTAGCCGAACCAAAAGAAAGGAAATCTTCGGTAAAAAATAGCGAACCCCTCTTGGCTTTTTTAATTTTAAAAATTACTTTGTCATCAATGCTTTGCATAGTTTTTCTGTAAAGAATTTGTCGCAAAAATAGTAAATATTTGCGACAAAATTATAGTATTTAAGTATTGGCAGTAAATTGAGTTTATTGCCGAAAGTTAATTTGTTTTTTGTCCCAAATTTTGTCAATAATTGGGACAACTATTGCATATTGCGATATGCGATTGATAATAGGCTAGTTTTATAATACAGTTATTTCATTTGATCTATTTCATTTGCGATTTACTACAGATTGTGTAGTAAATTGCGAATGGAATATTTGTTAAGTACTGGCAGTAAATTGAATTTATTGCCGAAAGTTAATTATTCATTTCAATGTCGATATATGATTTTAGATGATATAATTCAATTTGGTTTTCATCATCTCCTTCCAATTGCCCAATCTTAATAAAAGCAATATCATTAGCAAAAGCTTTTTCACCTATTAAGTGTTCTATATGAGCATAAACTGCTTCTTGAAGTTTTGGGTTGTCTTTGTGGACGATGTAATTTTTGAGTAGTACTTTAATTCCTAAATCGGTTGGCTTGTTTGGGTTTTCTAATGGAATGAAATACATTTTGCTTATTCGTAAAGTGATGCCGTAATATTCTAGTGGTTTGTCGGTGCCGTTTTCGTATTTCGATAGGTTGGTTTCGGGTTGGAGGAATGGGGTTATTTTCCAACGTTCTACAACTGGAGCATGATGGACTAGTAATTCTACTTCTTTGAACAAGTAAGGATTTCCGTTTGCGGTGATGATTAACTCTGCACCATTTGTTTTGTTTTTGATTATGAGGTCAAGGTCTTTGTTATATTGATGTAGTATCTCGATTAGTTGGTCGAAATGGGTTTTTAGTTCTTCTTTTGGGATTTCGTTTAGGAGTAGGAAAACGAAGTTGTTTTGTAGGAAGTGATTCCAGAAATTGGTTATTGTGTTCATTTTGTTTTAAGTTTTTGCCACCCCGCCCTTCGGGCACCCCTCCAAAGGATGGGAATATTAACGTTTGTCTGGTGTTGATTTATCATAAGCTATTAAGTTTACCATTTTCCTTAATCTACTTCTAACTCTATTGCCATAATGATTTTCTATTTCTGTGGCTGATAGGTTTGTGGTAATGTGGGTTAGTAGTTTTTTGGAAATGTATAGATCATAACGGCTTAATAGAATTTCTGCCATTACATTGCATTCATTGCCATAGTATTTTAGATTGTTTTCTACTCCTAAGTCGTCGAAGCAAATGGTCTTTGGTTGGGATTCGTATAGTTTTCCAATGCTGTATTTGTGAATGATTTGGTAGCCGTCCTGGATAAATTCGAAGCTGATGTCCCGGCAGGGTTTTACTGAGAATTTGTGTTCAGTAGGGGTGAGGTATTTCATTACATTCATTAGTGATGTTTTGCCACAGCCGACTGGTCCGGAAAGTAGGATTCCTTTTTTGAGGTTGATGTTGTATTGAAAGCATGTTGGTTCATCTTTTAAAAAATAGGCTATGAGTTTGTAGATTATTGGGTAATCGGATTCATGGATTTTGAAGTGATTACCGTAGAGTTCTACGCCTTTTTTTTCGAGCCAAGAAATGACTTCCGAATAGTTATAAGCTTCTTTCATAATAAAATTAATTTTTATACCTGACTGCCACTGGCAGTCCTCCTTTTAATTTCAAATGTTCCGCAGCCCAAGCCGTTCGCCTTTCAGGCTCAACTCGTGGACTGCTGCCACTTCACTTCTTCGTTGCTTTCTTCCCCTTTTTATTTAAGGGCGGATGCTACTGGAAAAATGAACGAGAAAGTAAGCGATTAGTTTGTGAACGATAGGGTAATCGGATTCATGGATTTTGAAATGATTGCCGTAGAGTTCTACGCCTTTTTTTTCGAGCCAAGAAATGACTTCATTGTAGTTGTAATGGGATTTTATGTCGTTTTCCATAAGTTAAAATTTAACCACAAAGGGCGCAAAGAGTTATCGCAAGGTTCACAAAGACCTTCAACAGGCTTAGGGTGACAACGCGAGGTTTGTAAAGTGAGATTGCTTCGTTCCTCGCAATGACAGCTACAACGGTTCTGCATAATTTTTCTCGGTTGTTGCGTTGAGGTTGTGACGGTGGTGTGATGGTTTTGTATCGGTGTTGTGGTTGAAATTTACGCTGTTTAATATCCAGTTTTGTGCTGCGGCTTGCCAATCGACCATGGGGGTTTTGCCGCCAACGAGCCAACCGACACTGGAGAAATAATTGAAAAACTTTTGGGCTTCGAGTTCCGGGAAGTTGTTTTCCAAGAAATAGGTTTTGACTTCTTCGATTGTTGGCTTCTCGTCCTTGACCTCTCGTCTCTCGACTGCGCTCGAGAAGACAGGCTCGAGGTGACGCGCTCGGGATGACAAATCAGAATTCTTAATTTTATCTTTTTCTTTTTTCGCGGAACTTTTTTGCTGACTCGTTTCAGTTTGCTTCGCATTGTAGTCAGCGAATGCCGGATCAGGAGTATTTCTTTTCCCTACAAGCTTTTCATCCGGCATTTCTTTTTCTTCTTTTTTAACGGAACTTTTTTCTTCTTTTATTTTTTCGGTTTTAAAAAAATCATTTTCAGAAATTGTTTCATTTTTTGCAATGAATTTTTTTGCTTGCTTTTCCAAGTTTGAAACGTTTTTATAGTTTAAACTATTTGTAATGTTTGTATTGTTTATATAAGGTACTACTGCTTGTTCAGTACTTGTTTCATCACTAGTACAAGACTTGTTCAAAGCTTGTTCAGCAACAGGTTCAAAAAGAGGTTCATTATTTAGCTTTCTCTCACTTTTTGGCTGTGGTTTTAAATCATCTGAAAAGTTGAATAAAATGACATGACTTCCTTTGAAGGGATTGTAGGACGGTTCGTAATTGATATAACCCAGACTATGCAAATTTTTCAAACACTTATGGTAAGTTGCCTTGGAACTGATTTTACTTATCCGCATGATCTCATCACGAGATATACTTATAGGATTTTTGAATCGATTGCAATTCCAGAATTGGAACAAAGACATGTACAAACTGATGTGTGTTGGATTGAGTGTTTTGTCAATGGCGACTTTTTCGAAGAAGCCAGTGAGGTGTTTGATGTAGTTCATTTCTTTTGAGTGATTAGTGAATAGTAAATAGTCCCAAATAATCTTTGATAAATTAGCAATGATGTTTTCATTAAAAGTGAATAATTAGAGTTGTCTATTTTCTTTTTTGCTTGATCAAAAAAGAAACAAAAAAATCAAGTCTGCACTTCCTCGTCGGTCAAATTAGTTTTCGAAGTCTAAAACAAAAAAACTCGCTACGCTCAAACAGTTTTTGTTTTTACGACTTCTTCAAACATTTGACACTCGACTGCGGAAGCTAAGGACATTTTCGATTCGTTTAAATATTTGACGTTGGACAGCGGAAGCTAAGGACACATTTTTAGGAAAAAGTAACTACATAGTTTATCGCACTAGCCATTTTGGATTGAATAAGGTAACTGAGGCATCGACTTTATTGGCTTCTAGTAATTTGTTTAAATCGGTACTGGAGTAGTATAATATTCCTCCAATTTTAGTGTAGCTAATGGTTCCGTTGATGCGGAGGTTTTGGAGTGTGCCGGGAGAGATGTTTAATAGTTTGCGGACTTCATTGGATTTTAGCCATTGTTTTGTTTGTTCGGGTTTGGATTGCAGGATTTCTTTAAGTTCAGACAGTAAAAGTGTTCTGAATTCGTTTAGATCTTCTTTTGTGATAATTTCGATTGGCATACTATTTTATTTTAAATTGACTACAAATAAAAGATACTACTCTTTATTGCGCCAGTTGTGGGGGTTGTACAACCCCTGCCAAATAGTAGCAAAACAAGCTATTTGAATGAAAAAAGTTTTTAATACTAGCCCAATAAATTGTATTTATATTGTTTTATGATTAGATTTGCTTTGTAAATAAATACAGAGGATTTATCCTCTTACGACATATTAGCGAAAGTTATTTCGAGCCACAGAAAACCGCCAAAAAATTCTATAAAAGCTCTACAAATAAACTGTCGCCTACGCAATGCGTGGGCTCGGTTTATCGGAGCTGTGGGTGCTTGGCGGTACCTCTGTGGCTGGTGATCGATGTCCCACGCAGTTTGTTTATAGCAACTCCAACCGGGACATGATTTTAAATTTTTAAAATTATGAAAACAAAGCAGGAAGAGGTTGTTTCGCCGGAACTACAGGAATTTATGAGCACACAAAAAATCCCAAGTGTGGCCGCTTTATTAGTTTTTGATAATGAGCGCTTGCTTGGGATGGAAGGTTTTGGATGGCGATTGCTAAAAGAGGTATTACAACTTCGTAAAATTCAATAATTCAATTATTTTTTCTCTCACAGCCATTTTGGTTGCTGTTTCTACATTATAGTATTTTGAGTTGATACTATCCACGGAAATTGTTTCAGTGATTTTAGTTCTAAAATTATTGGCAATAAATCTAAATACTGATCTTTGAGTTTTGGGTTGTATGATTCCTGTCTGGATAAGTAATCCAAAGAAGTAACTGAGTTGAGGTACTGATAAGCCAGTTTGTATTTTATCGTTTACTTCCTGAGTATCTCGTTTGACCGGCTGGTAAGGTTCCAGTAGTCTCTTTTGATTTAAATAATGAATTTCTTCTTCAATCCAAGCTACAATTTGTTCTTTGGTTGAGGGTAGGTTGTAAATTAATTTGCTTTGGATGTGCAGCTGTTTTTGATTGGTAGATTTGAGGTATTTGTAGAGTAATTTTATTTGTTCGATTTCTGATGGTTGCTTTTCTAAATCTTTGATAATTATATCTGTATAATAATCGAAGAAATCAAGAGAGTTGAAATTTAAGAGGAGTAAATGTATGATTAAAAGGTTTGAATCTTCTTTGTTGTTGATTAATTGTAAAAGTTTAGTTGTGAATTCAATAGTATAATTTAACTCGTTATAGGTAACCGTATGGGATAGTTGCGGTTCTATAATTTTAGACAGATTATCATTTATGAGCTTTACTATTTTTGAATCAGGTTGTGACTGATTGTAATAGGAGCATATTTGCTTGTATTGCGGCTCTATTTTCTTTCTGGTATCTAAAATGATTTGGTACGTTGCGTTCTCTTTTTTGTCAAGATATGGATAGTGGTCTATTTCTAAGTAATTGATTAATTTTTCGAGATATTGGTAAGTAAGTTTAAGTCCTTTTATTTCACAGCAATTATTGCAAAGTTCATATAATTCATCAAATGTATTGGGATTGATTTCGGTAAGTAATTTGTCTAATAAACGTTGTATGTCAGAATGTTTTTTTTGTATAAAGTTTTGGATTTCTTCCTTTGATGATAAGGAAGCAACGACTTCTTTAATTTTTTTTTTGATTGTCTCTAATTCTTTTTTTAATAGTGAGTTACAATAGTATAAAAATAGATCTTGGTCGGAATGGCTTTCTAATTTGCAATTAACCAGGCAATATAATTTTGCACTTTTTTTATCCAAAAAACAGTTATAAGTGTTTTTATTAATTTGTAATTGTTTTTCAATATTAGGAATCCATTTTACTATTTCTTCAGGAAGATTTGTTCGGGATTTTTTTAGAATGGGAGCAAGAGGATCTAAGTTGTTTATTCCTTTCGAAATACGAATTGGTTGTTTTGTGTTTGAATTTGAAAATTCTACTTCATAAATTGTGTGACTTTGTGGTATTTCAGTATATAAAAGTGTTAGCATATATTCAGAGGTAATATTTTCTGAATTTTGTATTTCACTTATTAGAGTGTCAAATTTTTCAAGTAGGTATTTGTTGTTCATGTTTTGTAAAACTATTGAATGTAACTTTTTATGCTATTTATTGACTGTACAATTGAATAGTTTAAAAAAGGTATTCTTTCCAGTTTAGAAGTTGTGTGTTTGAACTGGATTTTGAAGTCCTGATATAACAATCAATTGTAAGTATGATTATTTTACATTTTGGACAACTGTGGTTTTACAATACGAGAAATACCAGTAGTGTTAATTACTAGTATTTCGCTATAAAAATGGCAAACCCGTGGTATTTAGTTGGACATTTCTGTATTTTTAATATTGCTTTAAAGAAAAGCTATTTTTTAGTGTTTTTATCTTAATGGTTGTATTAGGTTAGTTCTATTTTATACGTTTAAAATTTTTAAGTAATGAATCCATGGCCCCACTTCGTTTTTATATTGTTTTGCCATTACACGTGATATTTGCGCAAGATGATCCAGGTCGTGTACCACCCAAGTAGCAATTAATTGGGATAAATTTACTCTTCCAAGCTCCGGATGGATTGCTTCTTTTAATAATTGTTCATCAGAAATGTTTAAAGCTCTTAGCTTTTCAATACTTGCAGAACGGACTCGAATAAATTCATTTAATAGATCTGTAAGTGTTTTGTTTTTACTTTTTTCAATTTGAGCCAATCTATTAAGTGGATCAAATTGAACGACTATAGATTTTGTGAGTATAATTTCAATTCTAGGTATCCAGTTATCGGTGTCACAATGTATGAGGTGTCCAACAATATCATATGCTGACCAACTTTGACCACCTTCATTGTTTAATGTCCAATCTTCAGACACATTGTTTAAAAGAGAATATAATGAAACAGGAGTCCTTTCTAGTATTTCGATTGATTTGTTAAGATTGAAATTCATGATTTGATTATTTATGAAAAAGTGTGGTTTGGATCCTAATTTGAAACTATTTGTCTTACCATGGTTGAGAAGATGAAAGTTCATTGGATTTCCAGTCTGTCAAAATTTTAATTGCTTTTGTATCTTCTTTTTTGAACATTGGTATTTTTCTTTTTTCAGGTTGAAGTTTTATTTCATCAAAAATAAAGCTGTCACTAAAGCCTATTTTAGAAGCGGTTTCATTCGAGTTAGCAAAATAGATCACATCCAGTTTAGCCCAGTAAATAGCTCCAAGACACATTGGACAAGGTTCTAATGTTGTGTAGATGGCACAATCTGTTAATGCTAAGTTTCCTAAGTTTTTACAAGCATTTTCTATTGCTACCATTTCACCATGAGCGGTAGGATTGGTTCTTGAAAAAATTTCATTATGACCTTCGCTAATTATTTTGTTATCTTTTACAATTACACAACCTATTGGAAGTCCTTTACCGCTTGTATAGGCCATCTGAGAAAGTTCAATTGCTCTGTGCATGAATTTTTCATTGTATTCGTTTTTCATTGTAAGTTCTTAATTATTTGATACGAAAAGCTTAATAAGGTCATTAGCGCTAACTGATTCGTCTGCATAATCAAATTTTCCATTTTTATTAATACTCTTTATTGTTTCGATGAAAGTTGTCATGGCATTTCTGTACAATGATGCTCCCAGACTAATTCTCTTTACTCCAATATTTGATAAATCATCAAAATTCAAATTACTTCCTTTTATTCCCATTAATACATTTAACGGTCTGTCTATTTCATGGAGTATGGATTGAATGTCTTCTAACGTTTTTATCCCAGGAGCGAAGAGTACATCGGCACCTGCATCTTGGTAAGCCTGTAGTCGTTTTATAGTATCTTTAATGTCTGGCTTGCCAATGAAATAATTGTCTGCACGTGCAGTAAGGATAAAAGGGAAATCTAAACTTCGAGCAGCTTCAACTGCAGCACTAATTCTTTCAGTTGCAAGTTCTAAAGGATAAGTAGATTTAGAATTGACATCTTCTATAGATGCACCTACAATTCCGGTTTTTGAAGCTTTCTTAATCGTTTCAAATATTTTCCCCGGGGCATCATCAAAGCCATTACCTAAATCAGCACTAACAGGTAAATTTGTAGCAGATGCAATTTCTTGTAAATGAACCAGAACCTTATCCATTGGTAATTGGTTGTCAGCTTCTCCTTGTGAAAATGAATATGCTGCACTTGATGTTGCTATTGCTTTAAAACCAAAATGAGCTAAAATTTTTGTAGAAGCAATATCCCAAGGATTTGGAATTATAAAAGTAGATTTGTCATCGTGCAATTTTTTAAATAGTACTGCTTTGTCGAATTGGTTTTTCATAATTAATTACATTAAAAATTATAGATTTGGGAATGACTAAACAAAATCATTTTCTTTTTCTCCAGAAATTAAATTTTGATACAATTCATAAGCGCTTCTTTCAACCCAACATTCTGAAAGTCTATTGTCTTTTATCGTCCAGATAGCAATTCCGGTAAATGATATATGTCGGTTGTCGGGTTTAAGGCCGAAAAGACCATTATTTCTGCCTGAGGTATTCCATCTCGAAACAACTTTGTTTTTCTCTTCATTGTAGAAAAGATCTACACTTTCGTTTGTTGCATCAAGCAGTTGTTTTTGAAATTCAGCTACCCAGTTTTTAAATTCTTTTCGTCCTTTTACTACTTTCCCTGCTGTTGTAATAGTATAATCTTCGGTCATTAATTCGTCGATGGCATCTAAATCATGCGGATTATTCCAAACTCTGGCAAAAAACTCCAAGACCAGTTTTTCAGGAATAGGGATGTTTGGATTATTAGATTTGTTTTTCATATTCCGGTTCTACTATATTTATGAGTTTTTTAAATTATTGTTTCTTTTTATTATCTGTTCGTGATGTTGTGCATGATAAATGGTAAAGAACAAAACTTCTCTGGCTGTAATTATACCCAATGCAGGATGTGGACAATTGTACTTTTCTAATTCTTCTTCTGACCAATTATCTAAATTTGAAATCATAGACTTGAGGAGCTCTTTGCTCTGAGCGATTAATTCTTTACAATCCGTTTTTAAGTTTGATTGTGGGATAAACGGATCAGTAGCTTTTACACCTTTAGCTAAAATATCCAGGTATAATTTGATTAATTCTTCGTTTTTAACGGATGCTCTGTTTGATAAGCCAAAATTGGTTTCGATGGTTAATTTTGGAACAGACAAATAATTATTGACTCTCAATAGAACCATATTTATGTGTTGCACATTTTGTGCTACCGACCATTTATTATTTATTGAGATATTGCCATTTGGTAAATTAATTGCCGTATTCCAAAAACTCAAATGTGTCATAGTAAGATTGTTTATTATTTCGTTTTTATTCATTGTTGTTATTTTTTAAGAACTCATCAGTAAAGTGTTCGTTGTGTTTTTCTTTAGAAAATTTTTCAGCATTATAATTCTTTGAATTGCCTTTTGGAATAGAAAGTGAAGTCCATTTTTCGTTACAAATCATTTTACCAATTAATACTATTTGTCCCACGTGATAGGGGTAGTGTGCCAGTTGTCTGTTGATAGCTTCAGTAACCGAATGTCCTTGGTTTCGGATGTATATAGTTTTGTATAAATCTTCTTCTTTCAAAGTATTTAACGCTTCGAATAGGCAATTCCATCCCTGATTCCATTTTTGAATAAGTTCTTCTTTATTTTTAACATCATTCTCAAATTCAGCATCACGTTGTCTCCATTCTTTCTCACCGTCAGAGGTCAAGAAATCTGTCCAACGGGATAACATATTTCCGCTCATATGCTTTACGATAATGGCAATGTTGTTGCTTTCGTCATTAAATTTCCAAAACAATTTCTCGTCTGGAACTTGCGCAAAGGTTTTATCGCCTAACATTTTATAGTACTCAAATTGCTTTTTGGCACTTTCTAAATAATTAATATCCATTTTTATATTTTTAAGTTGACGTTATTTATTATAGGATTCCGTAATCGAGTTGCTCTAAATAGATGAACTCTGGGGATTTAACTCCTGCTGCTTTTCTAATTTCAACAAGTTTTGGAGACTCAAAGAATTGCTTAGCATTTTCTATTGAAGTCCAAACCGAGAAATGTACAATCTTGTTGGGTTCGTTCTCGTATTTAAGAACTTGATAGGAGATTTCACCTGCTTCTTTTCTAATTTGACTAGCGTTATCAAATATTTTTTTCCAAGCGATATAATCTTCAACTTCGTGGATTATTAAGACATATTTCATTTTTCAAGTATTAAAAAGGTTGTTATTTTAAAATTGAAATCGATAACAAAATAGAAGATAAGTACTACTCTTGTCTAAATATCAATTTGGGATAATTTGTACTTGTTTGTTCTGTATATCAAATTTAGAATATAAGATTTGATTGAAAATGTGTATTTGTGATAATATAGAGGTGTTTTGCGACAATGTTTTTTATTAATTTTACATTTGAAAATCCAGTTTGTTACTTAATGTTTTAAAGTTAATTGTATGAAAAGAATTGCGATATTAATTCCTGAAACTACTTTAATAAATGTAATTACTGATGTTGAACATTTTTTTGAAGTAATCAATCAGATTTTAATTAATAGAAATATGGATCCGGTTTTTACTACTGAATTAGTAGGTTTGAATCAGGTTGTTAAACTGAATAATGGAAAATATAGTGTGACGGTTGATTCATTATTAGAAGAAGATAAACCGTATGACATTATTTTTGTTACTCCACTGAGTGGCGACATGAATGAAGCTTTATCACTTAATAAGGCATTTATTCCATGGATTATTAAACAATACGAGAATGGAGCTGAATTGGTTTCATTATGTTTAGGCTCTTTTTTTCTTGCTTCAACAGGATTGTTAAATAATAAAAAATGTTCTTCACATTGGTTTTTAGCGGATAAATTCCGTTGTACATACCCCAAAGTTGAATTAGTAGATAATGCAATTATAACTGAAGATCAAGGAATTTATTCAAGTGGTGGAGCTAGTTTTTACTGGAACTTATTATTGCATTTAGCTGAAAAGTATACTAATCGTTCGATATCAATTTTAGCTTCTAAATTTTTTGCTATAGATATTGATAGAGAGAGTCAATCGGCATTTTCTATATTTAGAGGACAAAAAAATCATAATGATGAAATTATAAAACTAGCCCAAGAGTATATCGAAAATAATATTGAAGATCGAATTAACGTTGAGGTTTTGGCAGACAGGTCACTTTTAGGGAGAAGAACGTTTGAAAGGAGATTTAAAAAAGCGACTAACAATTCAGTTCTAGAATATATTCATAGAGTTAAAATTGAAGCCGCTAAACGCAGTTTTGAGAATAGTAATAAAAATATAAATGATGTTATGCTTGAAATAGGCTATACTGACAGTAAGGCTTTTAGGACTATGTTTAAAAAAATCACGGGATTAACACCTGTAGAATACAGGAATAAGTACAATAAAATAATTCTGTCTTAGTTAGTTGGTTTTTTGTATGTGTGGTTTAAGTTCTATGATAAATTGACTTATATATTCTTTAGAGTTAATGAATAACAAAAAGAAATTTTTATGATATAAAAAGATTTTACTGTTATGGCTGTTTAGTTTTTATGATTTTCTATATACTTTTAATTAAAAAATAAATGCCTAATGAAAACTCAAAAACGGCTACCATTAAGGCAGATAAAGCTGCAAAAGGAGAAGTTCGTTCAATAATTCCAAAGATAATGGCGAGAAATCCTAAGAATAATGGAAATGCACCAATAATTCCAATAAGCGCCAAACTGCGAGGGACTATTCGGGATTTGTAAAGTAATACGCCAAGTAATATATCATTAATGGCCGGCATAAATCCCTGTCCGATGCTAAAAATACGATCATACAGTATAACAAGTGTTTTTGTAATTGGAATATAAGAGGTATTTGCACCATTTTGATGCAGTGATACAGCGGCCAATAAAAATGATACACCAACGAATATTGTACCAGCTTCCACAATGCGCGAAGCTATTAAACCAATAGAAAGAGTTTGATTTTGTTTCTTCAATACAGAATGTAGAATTATAGATGAGACGATACCACATAGTGCCACTGTTAATTCCAATATCACTCCTATAACAACATTATTGTTGTTTGCTTTGCTGAGTAAATAATCAGGATTGTGAATAGGTGAGTAAAGAAATAGGGTTGGAATAGAAACAAATGTGAGTATGTAAAAAAGACCAGCTCCAAAAGCGGTTTTACGAGACAAAGGTATTTTACTGTTTTTTAATGATATTAAATCATTACTGTTTGATAATTTTAAGTTCATTTTTAGTGTTTTTAATTAAGGAAAATATCTTTTAATTAAAGCTAAGAGTAATCATTTCCGACTTTATTCTACGGGAGCTGTTTCTATTTTGTTTATTCACATTCTAAAATTTATAATTAGATTTAAATGAAAGGTATAGAATGTCTTTTCCTGAACCGCTTTCTTTCGGATAACTTCCTGATTTTAGGTATGAAGTATCAAAACTAAAGGTTGTATTTTTATTCAAATAAAAATTACTTTCTATTACAAAAAGAGTACCTATTCTTTTTGAAGTAGCATTATTGAATAATGGATTATTTGGTCGTGTCTCTAATGCGCCTCCTGCACCAGGAGAATAGATGTCGTCCTGATAACTTAGCCTGCTTAACCAATATGTTCCGGCATAAATATTACTTTTAGCTGTTGGGTTTATTTTTATATAAGGATTGAAATTTACGATATTAGATAAACCGATAGGAGCCACTAATCCGAAAGGCGGTTTTGAAAATATAGAATTGTATGTATTCAATTTATTATCATTTTCATTTTTGTCGCCAGACATATAATTTACATTAAAGCCTACTATGAATTTATTTTTATCAATTAATTTGTGGTTAACATCGGCACTGAAACTGTATGCTTTAATTTTCTGATTGTTAAATTTTCCTTTTTGATAATTAGCTTCAACTTCATAGTTAAAGTTATTATTCTCAGAATAAAGTCTTATCCCTGAAGTTTCTCTTTTTTCATTGCCTGAGGTGTAGTTATAGCTTCTTTTATCTGAACTAAAGAAGAATGAATATGAATCTAAGATTAAATGATTTTTATATATTTTTTCGGTAGTATATAGTCCAATAACTACTTCTTTAAAAGATTTATCATCAAATATTCCTTTTTGAGAGATTACTGGTGTCATAACAAAAAAATCATATTTTCTTTTTGTTGTATAATGCTTAATGATAACGGCATCAAATGCTAGACGTGTATTAGGTCCCTCTCTAAAAGTAAATAAACGATGATTACCGTAAAAAACTTCTTGCCTCCCAATTCTGGTTAACCATTTTTCATTAAACTTGTAATCTATAAACATCTGATGAATGGATAGTTGATTTTCATCGATTTCAGGTACTAACGGGTCTGGATTTCCAAATCGAAACGTACTACTTATTTGTGAAAAGAGTCTTATTTTATTTCCCAGTTCAATATTGGTATGTAGCATTATTCTTTGCCAGACTTGTATTGCATTAGGATTAGTTACAGAATGTGGAACATCCCCAAAATTTTGGTTTTCATAATATTGAAATTGTTCTCTAATTTCGCCTCCAATTGACAAATTTTTGTTTTCACCTAGTTTTATATATTTTAGTTTGTCGAATCCTTTTTTTAACGTGTCTTTTTTTAACGAGGAAAAGTCATCATTGTAACGGACAAGACTTATTTTGTTTTGAGCTTTTGAAATGGGCGCAGCTATTGTGTTAAGAAGTATAGTAAGATAGATAATATATTTATTTATTTTCATGTGTTTTGATTATTTTAATGACTGAAACTATACTGGTCATTATCTTTTTTAATAATGACCAGTAGATTATTTAGGGTTTGATAATGTGTCCGGTAACTTTTCCAAATATGCTTTTACGGAACATAAATTCTAATTGTCTCATAGTAGTTGGAATTTCACCAGGAAAGTAGGGGAAATATTGTGGAGAATCCTCAATAACGGTAGGGTTCACAGCATTGATACGGATTCCATTTTCTAATTCGATTGCCGCAGCACGAACAAAACCTTCAACAGCACCATTAGATGCAGAAGCATTGGCGAAGTTTACTTGAGGTTCATTTGTTAAAGCACCAGTGATTAAGGTAAATGAACCTTTAGGATTAATGTAATTTTGACCAATTAGCACTAAATTGATTTGTCCCATCATCTTTCCTTCAACACCGTTTCTAAAAGTTTCATTATTTAATTTACTCCAAGGTCCTACAAATGTTGGTCCTGCTGTTGAAATTAATGCATCAAATGAACCTACTTGTTTAAACATATTTTCGATGGATTCTGTTGAAGTAATATCAGCATTAATGTCTCCGCCTTTTGAGGCTACCTTAATAATTTCATGTTCTTTTTCTAAAGCTTTTACTAAATGCTTTCCCATTGTGCCAGAGGCACCTACAATAATAATTTTCATAATTCTGATTTTTAAATGTTTATAATTCTTAGGTAAAGGTATTTCGGGATGTTTTCTGTATTGCAGGACAATCTTTAGGTTAGATAGGACATATTTTAAATTCGTTTTAAAATTGCTCTATAATTAATTTTTTACTTGCCGACATTCCCGCTGTAGTACCCATAGCAACCGCATTGGCTACGGTTCTCATCCGGGTTGCATTATCACCAGATGCATAAATTCCTTCAACTGATGTTTCCTGAAAGGCATTCACTATTATATAGCCTTCTTCATTTAGTGAACATCCTAATTTTTCCGGAATATTGGAATGTTGCTCAAATGGGCGAGGAGCATACAAAGCAGTTAAAGGAGATTTCGATCCATCTTTGAATATTATGTTTTGAATGTATCCATTGCTATGATCCAATTTGTCAATCTCTTTTTCGACAATCTGAATGTTATGTGACTTCAATTTTTTTACTTGTTCAATACTTAATGTTGATTTTCCATTGGTATAAATAGTAAGATCTGAAGTCCAGTTTATAATCATTTTGGAAAGTTCAAAAGCGAAGTCTCCATTGCCGAGTATTCCGGTTTTTTTATTTCTGACTTCATATCCATGACAGTATGGGCAATGTATCACTGAGATGCCCCAGCACTCTGCAAAACCGTCAATCTTAGGCATTATATCTCTAATACCTGTAGCAAAGATTAATTTTGTAGCTTGAAATTTTTCTCCTTCTTCGACTGTTATTTCAAATCCATTTTCAATTTTACTTCCGGTTATTGCGAGACCATTATAAAAACTTACGTTTGCATATAATGATAATTGTTCTTTTCCTAATGAAGCAATACCTTTAGGGGTATTACCATCCTGGGTGAGGAAATTATGAGAGTGAGGAGTTTGTGCATTGCAAGGCTTTCCACTGTCTATAATTAAAACTTTTTTTAATGCTCTTCCCAGAGCCATTCCAGCAGCTAAGCCTGAATAGCTTCCACCAATAATTATTACGTCAAATTGTTTAGTATCTGTTATCATATCTAATGTTTTTAATAGTAATGGATAATTTAATGTTAACATACCCAGTGCTGTTTGTTTTATAAATTTTCGTCTTGGTAAGTTATCAGTTTTAGTCATGGGGGATATCTTACTTGATTTATGTAGTTTTTTTACAATTATTGGCGTGAGACATAATCTGAATCCGCACATAATATGAATGAAAATAATTTGAGGAAAAAGAAATTAGTGTTTGGTAGTTTTAAATTGCTGTGCCGAAACTAATTGCTGGGGGAATATGAAATCATAGTAAATAGGGTATCATTCTCAATTAATACCACTATCAGAAAATCAGATTTAGCTAACTATTCTTTTTTCCTGAATTAAATTGACGCATAAGAAAGTCTATAAAAGGAACACCGATGAAAACAATCCAGGGTACTAAGACTATGGTTAAAATAAAGGTTCTTTGGTATAATTCAATGTTGTTCAATGTTTTACCAAACAGGAATAAAAAAAATGTGATGGATGGGTAAATGGCAAGCCAAATTTTTAAGGATGCCATTAGTTTCATTTTTGTTTTCATATCGAATAATTTTTTGAAGTGATTTATTAGGACAAAATTACTTCGCATGAAAATCTAATCGATAGGACAAAAATTAGTATGAATAGGATTTATTTAGAGTTTTGTCTAAATGATTCAGGTGATAAGGCTGTATGTTTTTTAAAGAAGCGTATAAAATAAGATACATCATCATATCCCAGATGATATGCAATCTGACTAACTTGTTTTGAAGTAGCTAATAATTGTCTTTTTGCTTCCAAAATGATATAATCATTTATTATATCTGAAGGAGTTTTATCTAATAATTTTTTAGTAATTGAATTAAGCTGATAAGAGGATAGATTCAATAAATCGACGTATTGAGATACTTGCTTAAGTGTGTTGCTATTTGATTCTACTAATTCTAAAAACTGCTCAAGTTTTTCTTGAGCGTATGGAGTCCCGGATGCTGTTGTAGTTGGTTTATTCTTTCGTTGTCGGAGTAATTCAATAAGGAAAATACTCAAATTTGCTTTAAGCACTTCTTGATAGCCTTTTGCTTTTAGGGTATATTCTTTATATACTTCATTCAGAATTGTTTCAATTTTTTTTATTCCTTCCTTCTCAAGATTATAGATGTTGTGTTGTATTAACTTAGTTAAATGATTTTGGGAAATATTATTGTGAGAGTATAGAAAATCTTTCTTGAATTGCATTATATATCCAATACTTCCTTTTTTAATATGTAGTTTATGAACTTGCCCCGGTCTTATTAAAAAAAGAGAGTAATCATTAATAACGTGATTATTAAAATCTATTTCGTGAAAACCTTTTCCTTTAGATAGAAAAAGGAACAAGAAAAAATCATGTCTGTGAAGATCTTCATTTAAGTCATTTTCAAAAATTATATCTTCGATACGTCTAATTTTAAAATCTTCCGTTAAATTAGATTCTTGATTGTTAATATGTTTTATTGGTATATCTTTCATTTAATCCAACTCGAATTTATATTTTAAAGACAAAATTACGAAATAATATAGAGCCATAAAGCTCATCAATAAAAGGCACTACTAACTAGATTTTTTAATTTTAAGTTTAATTTTTTCTTTTAACGCTTTCATATCCTCACTTACTTTTCTGTCCAAAACTTTAGCGTAGTGCTGAGTTGTTCTCAAATTTTTATGTCCTAGCATTTTACTTACACTTTCAATTGGAACACCATTGGTAAGCGTTACAGTGGTTGCAAAAGTATGCCTAGCAATGTGGAATGTTAGTTCTTTGTCTATTTCACAAATATCAGCTAACTCTTTTAAATAAGCATTCATCTTTTGATTGGATAGAATAGGGAGTAACTTGTTTTCATTATTACATTGTGGATGATTTTCGTATTTGTCAATAATCATTTGCGTTACCGGAAGGATTGGGATTTTAGAAGCTGATTCTGTTTTTTGTCTGTGAGTTGAAATCCATTTTTCACCATCAATACCAAGCACAATATTGAATTTTGTTAAATTGAAAACATCAATATAAGCAAGACCTGTAAAACAGGAAAAAATAAACATATCTCGAACTAATTCTAAGCGCTTTATTTTAAAGGTTTTATTCAGTAATGAAGTAATTTCATTTTCAGTGAGATAGGTTCTTTCCGTTTCTTTTACTTTTCCTTTGTAATTAAGAAACGGATCTTTTTCAATCCATCCATTAATATAGCACTGCTTTACTATTTTGCCAAAGTTTCTAACATATTTTATTGTTGAGTTGTTATTGCAGTTTTTAGTGTTTCTTAAGTAAAAATCAAAATCATTGATAAAAGCGATATCAACTTGTTTTATTGAAATATCATTAACGGAATATTGATACTTTAGAAATTCTTTCGTGTGACTTAGGGATGTTTCATATTTTTTATAGGTGTTAATCGAAAATTCTTTACCGATTAGCTCTTTCATGCGTTTATTGTGATCTTCAAAAATGATAATTAATTTTCTTTGTTTTTCTTCAATACCTAAAAGCTTATTCTTGAAAGTTTGGGCATTAATTTCCTGGTTGTTATTTACCATCCATTTTTCGATTTCATAGGCTTTGTTTTTAAGAATATCAAGGTAACTGTTTAATAGTCTAGCTTCTTCTGAATTTCCTTTGATTTTGCCTGCCGCTGTATTCCATTTTGATTTTTCTACAAATTTAGAGGTGCTTAATTCAATACGAGTGCCGTTGATTGTTATTCTCTGATAAATGGGAAGTAGGCCGTTTTTTGATACTTTAGAACTTTTCACGTAGAAAAGTATTGACATTTTGTGTTTCATTTTGTGGTGACTTAAATGTTATTCAAATTAATTATTTAATACTCATTTGTCAAGATGTTCATCTTTTGAACTGCTTGCTATCACTGGCTTTGCGAGAAATTCGGTTACCCTGTTTTTACGTTTTTTAGGGTAACCGATTTTAACACCAATGGTTTGAGATTTAATAGATAATTTGAATAGCATCAAAAACAAAAAAGCCTGTAAATCATACGATTTACAGGCTTTTGAACCAATTTGAATTTGTTTTTGTGGAGTCGGGGAGAATCGAACTCCCGTCCAAACAAGCAATTAAAGAGCTTTCTACACGCTTATTTCCTGATTGAATTTTCGATAGGATGCTAGGCCAGAAACAGCCACATACTACTTAGCTTCTTAATTTTCGATAACCACCCGAAGCTTATGGAAATCTAGGTCTATTTTTACGGTTCCCCTGTACTGACCGCCACAAACCAAGGCTTTCAAGGAGAATCCAGCTTCCCTACCTTGTAGGGACGTGGCGTAATCGTACTATAATTCGGATTATGCAGCTAAAGCGTAGTTATTTTCGCCGTGTAAAAGTGTAAGATCTTATATTTACGAGCAAGGTCTCAATGCTCGACGTGCTTACTGTTCAATTCGACTTGCTGTCAAAACCAGTCGACCCCAGTTTTATTTTCTGCTCAAACGAGTTAAATTTGAGAGCGCGAATATACAATATTCTAGTTTAATATTACTATTTCGCATTCATAGTTGAAGCAAAAATTATTCCTCTTTTTCATCCTTATCCAATTTAAACGGATAATCTCCAAATAAAGGCGATATTTTTCGAACCTGATAGGTTTTTGTAGTAAACTTATTGGATAAGGCAATAATGGTGACATGTTCTTTTTGCAAGGTCACATAAGAAGAAGTATTTCCGTGCCACCATCCGTTGTGGAAATAGAAATTCTGCCCTGTTTCCCAATTAATCATTCGGATTCCAAGACCATAGTTTCTTTCTCCTTTGCGTTCGTTACTAAAAGGAGTATAAACCAATTTTAATAATTTTGGACTAAGAAAACCTGGAGCATTGCGAGCCATGTCAAATTTCAATAAATCTCTTGGCGTAGAATAAATATTTTTGTCACCATAAATAGCATCCAGATAATCTTTTCCTATTTCGACCTTATTACCTTTATAGGATGTTACAGCAGTGTCTTTGTCTTTTACGTAATCAAAAACATAAGTATGGTTCATTCCTAATGGTTTAAAAATCATGCGTTCCATTGCTTTTTTATAACTAAGACCCGTTTTCTTTTCGATGATAAGTGCTAAAACAGCATAATTGGTATTGCAATAACTAAAACGACTGTCGGTTCTGGATTCTAAACCGATATCTTTAGTAGCCATTAAATTGACAATATCTTTATTACTTAGAATATTGTGTCTGTCCCAAATACCGTCTTTTTTATCTGTAAAATAGGCATAATTACGCATCCCACTGCGGTGATTTAAAAGTGTTTTAACTGTTACTTCAGGAAAAGGAAAGTTAGGAAGTATAGTATTTACTTTTTGGTCTAAACCAATTCTATTTGCATCAATTAATTTTAAGATTGCTGTTGCTGTTAGTACTTTACTTACTGATGCTAAATGAAGCGGAGTAGTAGCAGTCATGGGTCTCTTGTCTCTAAAATTAGCCATACCTTCGTATTTTTCGAAGATGATTTGTCCATTTTGAGCTACAAGAAAACCGCCATTCATACTGTTGTTAGGCCAGTTTTTATTGTAAAAATGTTCGATTGCATTTTTTTTTGTTTGGATATACTGAGCCGATAGTTTTGGTAATTTTTGTGTATTTGGCTCCATATGAGGCATTGTATCTTTTGGAGTTTGGTTTTCCTCAAGTGAATCCTCTTTATTCTTTTGTCCACAAGAACCCAAAACTAAAATAAGCAGGAGTAATTGTAGTATATTTGTTTTTTTTATGAAAATCATTTGTCTTAGGGCTATATCGGCAAATATATAGAATCAAATGCGTTTGAGAGTCGTTTTTTTTCATGTTAACAGAATTTTTTGAAAGTTATTTAAATGACTTTTTTCTATGTTTTTGGCTTTCAGTTTTTAATGATTTTCGGCTATTTTTTTGTAAAATAAATCTGTTTTTTGTAAAAAAATAGAATTACTTAGAAGTTTAAGGAATAATACCATACACAATATGAAATTTGGAATAATTAAAGAAAGAAAAAATCCGCCTGATAGAAGAGTGGTATTTTCTCCTAATGAATTAGTAAAATTAAAAACACTTTATCCCGAGCTTAGTGTTAAGGTAGAAAGTTCGGATATAAGAGTATTTAGTGACATTGATTATAAAAGTTTAGGTATTGAGGTTGTTTCAGATGTTAGCGATTGTGATGTTTTAGTTGGTGTAAAAGAAGTTCCTGTTGAAAACTTAATTCCTAATAAATCCTATTTCTTTTTTTCGCATACTATAAAAAAGCAAGTATACAATAGAAGATTATTACAAGCCTTATTAGAGAAAAATATTGATTTCTATGATCATGAAACTTTAATTGATACCAATAATAATCGTTTAATAGGTTTTGGGTGTTATGCTGGAATGGTGGGGGCTTACAACAGTATTCGTGCTTTTGGGATTAAGTTTGAATTATTCAAATTACCTAAAGCCGAAACCCTTTCTGGGAAAGAAGATTTAATTCGTCATTTAAAAAGACTGGTGCTTCCGCCCATTAAATTTGTGGTGACAGGAACTGGTAAAGTAGGAGGAGGAGTAAAAGAAATTTTGGATGCTATCAAAGTAAAATCGGTTACAATAGAGAACTATTTGACTAAAAAATATGCACAGCCGGTTTATGTCCAAATCGATGCTTTAGACTATAATAAACGTAAAGACGGAGCTGAATTAGAAATTAGCGATTTTTTCCAAAATCCACAAGATTACGAAAGTGATTTTGAACGTTTTACTAAAGTTTCAGATATTGTAATTTCAGGACATTTTCATGCTAATGCAGCTCCTGATATTCTAACTCAGGAAATGCTAAAGGCCAAAGATTGTAAAATAAAAGTCGTAGCTGATATTTCTTGTGATATTAACGGACCAATTGCGTGTACGTTGCGTTCCTCGACTATTGAAGAACCTTTTTATGGGTATTTACCTTTAGAAAATAAAGAAGTAGATGTGTTTCATCCCGCAGCTATTGTGGTGATGGCCGTGGATAATTTGCCTTGCGAATTACCCAAGGATGCCAGCGAAGGTTTTGGTGAAATGTTTATTGAAAAAGTAATGCCTGCTTTTTTTAATGGTGACAAAGATGGTATTTTAGCTCGTGCAAAAATTACCGAAAACGGAAAGTTAACGGCAAGATTTTCTTATTTACAGGATTATGTTGATGGTGAGTAGTTGTGGGCTGTGAGTTGATTACCAGATGTAAACAGATAACTCATAACTTTTTCTATACCATCTCTTCGGGCCTTACCCAAGTATCAAATTCTTCAGGAGTGAGATAACCCAAACGAACCGCTTCTTCTTTGAGAGTGGTTCCGTTTTTATGGGCAGTTTGCGCTATTTCGGCGGCTTTGTAATAACCAATTTTAGTGTTTAAAGCGGTAACTAACATTAGCGAATTAGCAACCAATTCTTCAATACGTTTGTAATTAGGTTCGATTCCTTGGGCACAATGTTCGTCAAAAGAACAGCAGGCATCTCCTAATAATCGCGCCGATTGCAGGAAGTTGGCAGCCATCATTGGTTTGAAAACATTCAGTTCATATTGTCCTTGCATTCCGCCAACGCTTATGGCAACATCATTTCCCATCACCTGAGCACAAACCATTGTTAAAGCTTCGCATTGCGTAGGGTTTACTTTGCCAGGCATAATCGAAGAACCGGGTTCGTTTTCCGGAATGAGGATTTCGCCAATTCCAGATCGTGGTCCCGAAGCCAGCATTCGAATATCATTGGCTATTTTATTCAAAGAAACGGCCAGTTGTTTCAAGGCGCCATGTGATTCCACAATGGCATCATGAGCGGCTAAGGCTTCAAATTTATTCTCGGCGGTTACAAATGGTAATCCTGTAAACTGAGCAATATATTCGGCTACTTTTACGTCGTATCCTTCAGGGGTGTTCAATCCTGTTCCTACGGCAGTTCCTCCCAAAGCAATTTCTGATAAATGAGCTAAGGTATTTTTGAGTGCCTTTAATCCATGATTCAACTGTGCCACATAACCTGAAAGTTCTTGTCCTAAAGTGAGTGGAGTGGCATCCATCAAGTGCGTGCGACCAATTTTTACGACATTTTTAAATTCTTTTGCTTTAGCGTCTAATGTATTTCGCAATTTTTCAACTCCGGGAATGGTTGTGTCTACAATTGCTTTGTAAGCCGCAATGTGCATGGCAGTAGGGAAAGTGTCATTAGAAGATTGTGATTTATTCACATCATCATTGGCTTTTATAAATGGTTCTCCTTGACTAATTTCAAATCCTTTGATTACTTGAGCTCTGTTAGCAATCACTTCATTTACATTCATGTTGCTTTGGGTACCGGAACCGGTTTGCCAAATGACCAATGGAAATTGATCATCTAACTTCCCATCTAAAATTTCATCACAAACAGTGGCAATGGCATCTCTTTTTTCAGAATTTAAAACACCCAAATCACAATTAGCAAAAGCAGCAGCTTTTTTTAAATAAGCAAAACCCTCGATAATGGCGAAAGGCATAGATGCCGAAGTTCCTATTTTGAAATTATTTCTAGAACGTTCGGTTTGTGCTCCCCAATATTTAGCGGCTGGAACTTGGACTTCGCCCATGGTATCTTTTTCAATTCGGAATTTCATAATGTTATGATATTAGCTGTTTTTTTTTTTTTAAACGTTTTTTTGAAAACTGCTGTCCTAGCCCTGATAGCAGCGAAAATCCTTTTATCTCTTTTTTTAGAGATAAAAGATTGTAGCGTATAGCAGGAAAAAGCTTCTGTAAATTAAAATCAAGCTTAAATGTACGGATAAATGTATTTTTATGAAAATTGAGTGTTGTTTTTATTGCTAAGAAAAAAATTAACTGCTACATTTGTGGCTACATTCAAAATTCCGGAAAACATGTTTGAATTTTCACAGTATTTAGGCTTTTTACTTTTCTTAACCATCCTTACAATGGGATTTTGGTTAATGTTCTTTCTAGTTAGTTTCGTATCCTATTGGGTAGGAGGTGCTACTTGGGAAAGATTCAAAGAAAAGAGAGCAAAAAAACAAGAATCTCTATAATTGAGATTTTTAATAAAAAAGGATTCGTAATACGAATCCTTTTTTTATGACTACTTTTGAATTTTACCATTAAGGTATTAAGATAAGTTATGATAAAGGTTTATTAGATTCTCTTATATGGTCTTTAATAAACTTTATTTCAAAAAGCTTTTAAAAAGAACTTCAATGACTTAGATGGCTAAAAAAGTTGATTTGATGTAAATAAAAAGGACCCGTTTTCACGAGTCCTTTTTTATTTTATCCTGGGAATTCTCCACCGCCTTCACCGCCGCCATCATTATTGTTTTTTGGCATGTTTTTATCTCTGTCTGTTTTTTTCATATTCAAACGGTATGTAAACGATAGGTTAATTTGTCTTTTTCTCCATTGATATTCACTATAAGAATTTACACTTGGTAAATTAACTTCTGATTTCATTCTTCTAGAATTGAAAATATCGCTCACGTTTAATGAAATTGTTGCTTTGTCTTTTAAAATATCTTTACTAAATGCAGTATTTATTACATAATTACCTAGGCTTTTCCCTTGGGCTGTATTTCTAGGGCTAAAATACATTCCTGATAATTGCCAGTCAATTTTGTATGGAAGTGTCAAACGAGAGTTTATCCTAGAAAACCAAGAAAATGTTTCGTTATTTAAATCTTGTGTAATATCATTGTCTCCTACAGCTGGTGTATAGGTGTATGTTCCAGTTGTTTTTGTATCCGATAGGTTGAAACTACTGTTTATTTTCCAAATTTTGAATGGACTGTAGTTCAATGTGAATTCGAAACCAAATTGTTGCTCTTTGGCTAAGTTGATTGGTTTACTTAAAATTACAGGGTTGTTTGTTTCAAAAAATTCTGGGCTATCAGGATCATTTGAATCATAATCTGGATTAGCAACTTGAGTAGTTACATATTCTCCTGTTTCGGTACGAACAAAAGAGAACACATCTCTAGTACTTTCAAAATACATCGAAGTACTAAAAGTTACTTTATCCCATTTTTTTAGATATCCTAAATCAAATTTATCAGTAAATGAAGGATTTAAATCAGGATTACCTTGAAATAAATTGATGTTACTAGAATAGTTAGTAGCTGGGTTTAAGTAACGTCCTCTAGGTCTAGACAAACGTTTACTATAACTTAAAGAAACACTACTTTCATCGGATATTTCATAATTTACAAAGGCACTAGGGAAAAAATTGTTGTATTTCTTAGTATTGAAATTATTTGTGTCTAATAAGTTGATGTCAATTTGGGTGTCTTCCCAACGCAAACCAAATAAGTAAGAGAATTTATTTAATTTAAAACCATATTGCGTATATAAAGCATTAATGCGCTCATTGTATTCCAGGGTATTAGGTACAAAACCATCAATTGGATTTCCATTAAGATCTCTATTTACACTGTATGTGTTGTCTAAGTTGTTAAAGTTTCCTTTATAACCCGCTTCAAATTGGCTTCCATTTTCAAAAGGCAACACATAATCGGTTTGTACTTGAACTTGATTTTGCTTTTGGTTGTTAAAAGTAAAGTCTTCAGTTGGATCTTCGTTACTTCCAATAGTTTGACCGCTAATGAGTGCATTTTCAGTATCTTTATTAGAAGCATACGAAAAATCAACGGTTAATTTATGTCCTTTATCATTGAAGTTTTTCAAGAAATTTGAAGCATATTCTATATCTTTTCCAGTATCATCTCCAAAACTGCTACGGTAACGACTAGAGGTAGGAATATGATTTTCATCAAAATTTTTGAAATTTACTTTATCATCATTAGTACCGCTGTTGTCTCTATAACTAATGGAGTTAGTCCAATACGTATTTGGAGCCACTGTCCATTCTACTCCTGTTTTAGTAGAAATACCTTTTCTTATACGTTCAGTTTTTCTTTTTTCATTAGTATAACCTGATATAATCCCATTATCTGTATCTAGATTAGTACCGTTAGCACTATTAGTCAAACCACCTCCTTGACTAGTTCTGTAGTTGTATCCCGTAGACGTAAAAAAGTTTAATTTTTCGGTTTTGTAGTTCAAGTTGGCACTTAGACCATAAGTTTCCGGGATTCCTGTTGATGCAATAAAACTTCCGTTGAAACCAAGGTTTTTTCCTTTTTTCAAAACGATGTTTAGGATTCCCGCACCACCTTCGGCATCATATCGCGCCGATGGATTGGTAATAACTTCTACTTTATCAATGGCATCAGCAGGAATTTGGCGTAAAGCCTCAGCCATATTTAAAGAGTTAGAAGGGCGTCCGTCAATAAAAATGCGTACGTTTTCGTTTCCACGCAAACTTACATTTCCTTCCACGTCAACTGTTACTGAAGGGACATTTTCAAGTACATCACTTACTGTTCCTCCTTTTACAATCATGTCTTGACCTACATTGTAGACTTTTTTATCTAATTTAATTTCAACAGTTGATTTTTCAGCGCGAACCACTACTTCGTTTAATTGTGCAGCATCTTCTACTAAGGCAATAGTACCTAAATCGGTGTTTTTTTGCAAATTACGTTGGTTGTATTCTATGGCTTTAAAAGAGATGAATTCTATTTTGATATTGTATGTACCAGGTGCAACTTCTATAGTAAAACCTCCTTTAGCATTGGTAATTCCGCCTGTAATGGCTTTTGGATTTTTGGAATCTGTAATAGTTACTGTTGCATATTCTAGGGGCTGTTTTGTAGTTTTTTCAATTACCGTTCCAGAAATTTTTACTCTTTCTTTAGCTGGATCTATTACTGGATCTCCAATGGAAGCAAAACCGCTCAAGAAGGTAAAAAGTAAGGTGAGACTTAAAAAAAATCTTAATGTTTGTCGCATTTTTTTTTATTTTATGTTTTTCTTTGGAATCTCAAAAAGAGATTTGGTTTAATATCGATTTATTAAATAAATGTTAAAAAGACTATTGCTTATTAAAAAAGGCTTCTATTTTATCCATTTCTCGGGCTATAATAGCTTTATTGCCTTTGATGATGATGGGTCTTTCAATCAAAATAGGATGTGTAATTAAAGCTTGAATAATCTCCTCATCACTTAAATTTTTATTCTTATAATTTTCAATCCAAACTTTCTCTTTCTGGCGAACTATATCAATTGGCTTGCTATTTAATTTTTGTAATAAAGACTTAAGTTCTTCTTTACTAGGTATTTCCTCTAGGTACTTAATAATTTTATATTCTTGATTTGAGTTTTCTAAAAAGGCCAAACAATTTCTTGATTTTCCACATCGCGGATTATGATATACTTCAATCATGAGTTTATTTTTATAGTTTAAAATAAAAAAGGTATTTTCGAAGGGACAAAAATAGCTTTTGAAAGTGAATTAGTACTACTTTAAATCAATTAAATCAATGTTTATAGAACAAGGTATTCGTAAGGAAAATAAATTTTGGAAATATGTACTGGGTTCCGTACTGATTATTTTTGCTTCATTTGTGGGGCAAATTCCTTTGTTAGTTGCTGTTGTAGCTAAATCTATTATGACAGGGGAAAGTTATCCGCAAACCAATGATGAGATGATGCATTTTTTAGAATCCAATACCACCCTCTTTTTAATGCTTATTTCCTTTGTATTTGCATTAGGCGGGATCTATTTTGTGGTGAATTTTTTGCACAAACAAAGCTTCCTTTCGGTTACTACTTCTAGAAAAAAAGTCGATTGGAGCAGAATTTGTTTTGCTTTTGGATTGTGGTCTATTTTTTCTATTGTGTCAACTTTAGTGTATTATTTTTTAAACCCTGATTTGTATATTTTAGATTTTAAACCTATTCCTTTTGCTATTTTATTAGTAATTGCGGTACTTTTAGTGCCTATTCAAACCAGCACCGAAGAATATGTTTTTAGAGGCTATTTGATGCAGGGTTTTGGAAATTTAGCACTAAATAAATGGTTTCCATTGTTGATGACCTCTATTATTTTTGGAGGGATGCACTTTTTTAATCCCGAAGTAACTAAAATGGGAAACATTATTTTTGTGTATTATATAGGAACCGGATTGCTTTTAGGAATACTTACTTTAATGGACGAAGGAATGGAATTGGCTTTGGGTTTTCATGCCGCCAATAATCTTATTGGTGCTTTATTGATTACTTCGGATTGGTCCGCTTTTCAAACCCATTCTATTTTTAAAGATATATCTGAACCACAAGCTGGATTTGATGTAGTGTTGCCAGTAGTCTTGGTTTATCCTGTACTTTTATTTATCTTTAGTAGAAAATACCAATGGACAGATTGGAAAGAAAAATTAACGGGAAAATTGAATGTAAACGACTAGGTGTATGAGAAAAGTTACTTATAAAAATATTCATAATTTTTTTAAATTCAACGGAGTTCATTTTGATAGTAAAGGTTTGCGTATAGCTGCTTATTACTTGATTAAAGAAGGGAATGAGCATGAAAAAGCCGTTGGAGATTTTTTACTCGATTGGTTTGACGAAAAATCGTATATCAACTTGCGAACATCAGGGACTACTGGTACGCCTAAGATTATTAGAAAAAGCAAACAGGCAATGGTGAATTCAGCTTTGGCTACAGGAGATTTTTTCGCATTAAAGCCCGGAGATACTGCTTTGTGTTGTTTACCGGTTCAGTTTATTGCTGGTAAAATGATGTTGGTTAGAAGTTTTATTTTAGGTTTAGAACTTGATGTTGTAGAACCTAGTTCAAATCCTTTGATTAAAGTAAATAAAGAATACGATTTTGTGGCAATGGTTCCTTTGCAAGTACAAAATTCTGTTGACAAATTACAGAAAATAAAAAAACTCATCATTGGTGGAGTTAAAATGGAGCCTAGTTTAGAGCAAAAACTTCAAGGGATTAAAACTAAAGTTTATGAAACCTATGGTATGACCGAAACTATTACGCATATTGCTGCCAAGAAAGTAGGAGAACAGGCTTTTTCAATTTTACCAAATGTAAATATTTCTAAAAACGAAAAAGGCTGTTTGCTAATTAATGCGCCTTTAGTTAACGATGAAGTTTTGATAACTAATGATTTGGTAGAATTGCTTAATGACCATCAATTTGTGCTTTTGGGGCGTATTGATAATGTGGTAAATAGCGGAGGAATTAAACTTATTCCGGAGCAAATTGAACAAAAAATAGCCGCAGACATACCAACTCGTTTTTTTGTAGGTGGTTTGCCGGATGCTGTTTTGGGAGAAAAGTTAATAATTGTTATCGAAGGAACAAAATATGAATTAGACGGTTCTGTGTTTGCTGTTTTAGATAAATTTGAAAAACCAAAAGCTGTTTATTTTGTTCCAGAATTTGAAACTACAGAGAGTGGAAAAATAAAAAGAAAAGAGATTTTGAAGTCCTTAGAATAGTAATTATTTGTGCTCTATAATTTCGGCTTTTAGCTTGTCTACCTGTAGGACTCCTATTTTTTTATTGACTATTTTAATAACTCCTTCTTTTTTTAGACTTGAAAGTATGCGGGTTACTTGTTCATCGGTAGTTCCGGCAAAATCGGCAATTTCTTTTCTTGAAAGATTGATATTGAGTAAATTGTTCGTATGACCAAATTTTTTAAGTAAGTACAATAAAATGTCAATTACACGTTCGCGTACATTCATTTGTGCAATTTTTTTGACTCTGTTTTCGCTTTTGTTCAATTCTTCAGCATAAAAAAGCATCATGTCATAGGTGAATTCAGGAATCGATTTTAGAATGGCATGCATGATATCATTACTAAAATTACATAAAACAGTATCTTCAATTGCCGAAGCAGCAATCAAGTAGCGGTTGCTGGTTCCAAAACCCCTAAAACCTAATGTATCTCCATCTGTTGTAAGGCGAACTATTTGTTCTTTGCCATAAATACCTGTTTTTAAAACCTTTACTTTTCCTTTGTAAATAAAATACAAGCCTTGAATAGGAGCGCCTTCAATCATAAATTGTTGGCCTTTTTTACAAGTATAATTGGTTTTTTCCAATACAAAATCTTGCATCTTTTCCAGATGCAAATGTTTCTTGATAAAACAATTGGTGTTGATACAGTTAGCACAATCAGTAGTAATTCCTCTCATTTGTTCTTTTATTTAGATGAGTTGAACTCAATTTAGAATATGAACAAATGTACTTAAAAAATAAGTATTAATACGTATTTTTAAAACGTAAATTACTTAGTTTTAGTTCCTTTTATGGATTTAGAAATTGAAGCGCTACTTTTTGTTAGAATCTTATTTTTTTGAATAAAAATCAATCAGATTCTTATTGGGTTGTTTTTTTATTCGAATTCCTCATACATTTTTAGCAAATGTGTTACTGTATTCCAGTTTCTGATTGTTGCCGTAAGGTTTAGTCTTTTTTCTATGTATTTTTGGTCCAACCTCGTTTTTCCAGCAGAAACGGCATATTTGATAAAAATTTTATTCTGGTCAATGTGGACTTCATCGGGTTTTACAGCACTCATTTTGAGGTCGTGAATGCGGTCTTTGTGAAGCTCCATTGAGACAAAGGCAACATAGAGTTTTTTAGTCTCTACATCGGCTGTTTTTAGAAAAGGATTGTTTTGTTGGCAAGCTATTAAAACATTTTTATTGATAACTAACACAGGCACATCATGTCCAAAAGTCTTAAAAATTTCTTGTTTTATTTTAAAACCTACAGCAGCAGGGTTTTCTTCTTCGGTAGTTACAAATACATTTCCGGTTTGGATATAAGTGGTTACATTGGTAAAACCAACATTTTCCAACATTTTTTGGAGCGCATCCATTTTCATCATGTTGTGTCCTGAAACGTTAATACCGCGAAGTAAAGCCAGATGTGTTGTCATTTTTATGTTTTAAATATTATAATAAAAGTAAATCAAGTTGGCTCATATCATCAAATAACGAAATATTCATTTGCTGTAAAGCATCTAAATTAGCATGATTAGTAAAACCAAAAACGTCAAAACCTCCTGCTAAAGCCGCTTGAACTCCCGCCGGACTATCTTCTATAACCACGCAGTCTTTTACTCCAAATCCCATTGTTTTAGCTGCATGCAAATACAATTCGGGATTGGGTTTCCAGCTGTTAATATCGTAAGCACTAAAAATAGCACCTTCAAATTGATCAATCAATTTTGTGGTGGTTAAGTTCAGTCTTATTTTATCGGCGGGACCATTAGAGGCTACAGCTATTGGAACATCAATTTTAGCTAATAGTTCGTGAATTCCTTTTATAGGTTGTAATTCTTTTTGAAAAGATTCGAAAGTACTTGCTCTGAATTCTTCTTCAAAAGTGTCAGGTAATTTTTTTTTGGCTAAATCAGCGATGTAATCAAAACAAAATTCCAGCGATTTCCCTAAGAATAATTGATGTGCTTCCGTTTCATCTAGGATTGCGCCATGTGATTTTGCCATGCTAACTAGGGTGCCAATAGAAATAGCTTCGCTGTCTACCAGCACGCCATCACAATCAAAAATGATGCATTTGTATTTCATTTTTTTCGAATTCAAATTATAAAAGGGCAATTAATTCTAATGGATGATTGATTATGGATTGAGCACCTTCGGTGACTAATTCTTCTTTTGGTCTATATCCCCAAGAAACACCTAAGGCATACATATTCGCATTTTTGGCGGTTTGCATATCAATTCCGGAATCACCTACATAAAGTACTTCTTCAGGAGAAAATCCTAAATCTTGACTGATTTCTATAGCTGCACCAGGATTTGGTTTTTTAGTTGCTTCGCTTTTTAATCCCATTACTATTTCAAAATAATCAGGAAATAAAGTAAGACCAATTTTTTTGGTCAATTCATCTGCTTTATTTGACAAGATGGCCATTTTGATGTTTCGGGATTTTAATTCTTCTAAAAGTTCGACAATTCCGTCATAAAGAATCGTTTTATTAGTACAATTATTTCTATAGTGAAGCATCATGGCTTGAAAAAACTTTTCGATATTTTCTTCATTTCTATGTGATTCCGGAAGCGCTTTGGTTACTAAAACTCGAAGACCACTGCCTATAAAATTATTAATCACTTCATAACTATGAGTTGGTAACTGATTTTCTTGAAGTACCTTATTTATAGAATCGGCAATGTCAATTAGTGAATTTACAAGTGTTCCATCAAGGTCGAATAGTACTGCTTTAAATTTCATTTTTTTATTTAGTATCAATGTGTATTGATGTTAAGGAATAATTTTAAGCGCAAAGTTCGCAAAGTTTTTCACAAAGTTCGTTAAGTTTAAAATAAAAAAGTTCTACACCAATTTCACCAATTTTTTCTGTATTTGGGAGATTTGTGCAATTAAAGCTAAAAATATTTCGTGTAAATTAGTGTAATTTGTGTGAAAACGTAAGTTTACTTTTTATCCACCACAATTCGGTTTTCTCTATTCGCTAATTCCCAAACAATATTGAAAGCGAGTTGAGCTCTTTTTGCTAAAGCATCGTATTCAATTTTATCGGGAGTATCTGTTTTTCGATGGTAATCGGCATGTGTACCATTAAAAATAAAAACGGATGGAATGCCAAGTGCTGCAAAATTGTAATGGTCAGAACGACGGTAGAAATTGTTCGGGTCGTTTAATGCATTGTATTTGTAATCCAAGTCCAAATGAACGTATTTTTCGTTTACGGTTTTGCAAATTTCATCCAATTCACTCGAAAGTCTATCGGCACCAATGAGGTACACGTAATTATTGGAATTAGCATGGGCATCGTCACGGCGACCAATCATGTCAATATTAACATCGGCAACGGTATTTTTTATGGGAAACAATGGGTTTTCACTATAATATCTCGAACCGTGCAAACCGTGTTCTTCACCTGTAACATGAAGGAATAAAACGGAACGCTTAGGCCCATGTCCGTTTTTTTTAGCTAGTTGAAAGGCTTGTGCAATTTCCAATAAGGCTACGGTTCCGGAACCATCATCATCGGCGCCATTAAAAATGGCTCCGTTTTTTGTTCCTACATGATCGTAATGCGCGGAAATCACAATTATTTCATCGGGTTTTTCTGTTCCTTCAATATAAGCCCAGATATTTTCAGAATCGGGAAGATTTTCGTTTTTCTTCGCATTCAAAAATGCTGCCGGAATGTGTTGGTAATAATTTTTAGCTCCTTTTGGAAATGTAATTTTATCTTTTTGATATTGACTAATGAGATATTTTCCGGCTCTTTTTTGTCCAATAGATCCTGTTTCTCGTCCTTCCATAGAATCATTAGCGACAATGTATAGATGTGTTTTTAATTCATCAGCGGTAATGCTATTCGTGTATTTTGTTGGTTTGTAAATGTTTTTAGAGCTTATTTCTTTTGTTCCCTGGCATGAAGCCAAACAACTAAAGACAAGAAGGAGTAATGTTTTTTTCATGATATAAATGCGAGCCATTAAATCGGTCTTATTACAAATATCTGAAAATTAATTAAATAATGATACGGTTTATTTTTCTACTTAAAAAAACTTCAATTTGTTGTTTCAGGATGTTTACAAATCCGTGCTTTGCGAAGTAATTTTAGCTGATTTTGCTCTTAGGATAAGGTTTTGATAGGCAATAAAATATGCGTAATTTTGTAAACTTAGAATATAATATACATAACATGGAACAAATGCAACAAATACTATCTTCAAAATCAGAAGCCTTAATCAATAAAGAAAATAATTATGGTGCTCATAATTACCATCCATTACCAGTAGTTCTTGAAAAAGGAGAAGGAGTGTTTGTTTGGGATGTAGACGGAAAAAAATATTATGATTTTTTATCGGCCTATTCAGCAGTAAATCAAGGGCATTGTCATCCTAAGATTGTTAGTGCAATGGTGGAGCAGGCGCAAAAGCTAACTTTAACGTCTCGAGCTTTTTATAATGACCAATTGGGAGTTTACGAAGAATATGTTACTAAGTATTTTGGTTTTGATAAGATTTTGCCAATGAATACTGGTGCAGAAGCTGTTGAAACCGCTTTAAAATTGTGTAGAAAATGGGCTTATGAGGTAAAAGGAATTGCCGAAAATCAAGCTCAAATTATTGTTTGTGAAAATAATTTCCACGGTAGAACAACCACAATTATTTCTTTTTCTAATGATGAAACGGCTCGCAAGAGTTTCGGACCTTTTACCGAAGGTTTTATAAAAATTGAATATGATAATCTGGATGCTTTAGAAAAAGTATTAGAATCCTCTAAAAATATTGCGGGATTCTTGGTAGAACCAATTCAGGGGGAAGCTGGAGTTTATGTGCCTAGCGAAGGTTTTTTGGCAAAAGCCAAAGCCTTGTGCGACAAACACAATGTTTTATTTATTGCCGATGAGGTACAAACAGGTATTGCACGTACAGGAAAATTATTAGCAGTTCATCATGAAAATGTTCAGCCAGACATCCTCATTTTAGGAAAAGCCTTGTCGGGTGGTGTGTATCCGGTTTCGGCTGTTTTAGCCAATAATAATATTATGGATGTTATTAAACCAGGGCAGCACGGATCTACTTTTGGAGGAAATCCTGTAGCTGCGGCGGTTGCTATTGCAGCATTAGAAGTCATAAAAGAAGAAAAATTAGCCGAAAATGCTGAGCGTTTAGGAGTAATTTTGAGAAAAGGCTTAAACGAAATTGCTGCTAAAAATCCTTTGATAACCTTAGTAAGAGGAAAAGGATTATTGAATGCAATTGTGATTGATTGTGATGAAGAATCGGATTTAGCTTGGGAAATTTGTTTAAAATTCCGTGATTATGGTTTGTTAGCAAAACCAACTCATGGAAACAAAATCCGTTTAGCTCCGCCATTAGTGATCACCGAAAATCAAATACAGGATTGTCTTTCTATTATTGAAAAAGCATTAAACGATTTTAAATAAAATTTTATGGATCGAGCTGTTAAATTAATCAAAAACCGTTCTGATATTGGTGGAGGAACGCGTGGTTCTGATTTAGGGGTTGATGCCTTAGAAGTTGCAGCAATCAATCGTGGAAGTGAGTATTTTAATGCGTTTACTTTTGAAGATGTAAAAACGCATAACGAAACTATTTATGATAAAAACCGAAATACTTTTGCTAAGCGAATTGAATTTGTTTTAGAGCAATGTACTCGTGTTTCTTATACCGTCAAGCGTAATTTAGAAGCCCATTTTTTACCTATTGTTTTGTCTGGAGATCATTCTTCTGCTTTGGGAACTATTAGTGGAATCAAAGCCATGTATCCGCATAAAACTTTGGGAGTGGTTTGGATTGATGCCCATGCCGATTTACATTCGCCTTATACTTCTCCTTCAGGAAATATTCACGGAATGCCCTTAGCGGCAGCACTTGGTTTGGATAATTTAAAGTGCCAAATCAATGAAGTCATTCCTGAAACCCAACAACATTGGGAAGAAATGAAAAATATTGGTATTGAAGGTGCTAAGATAGATTCGGAACATTTAATCTATTTTGGTGTCCGAGATACTGAAGAAGCCGAAGACAAACAAATGGCCGAAATGGCTATAAAAAATTTCAGAGTAGACGAAGTTCGTTATAAAGGATTAGAACTTTGTGTAGAAAGAGCTTTGACACAATTAGCAAATTGTGATATGATTTATATTTCTTTTGATGTGGATTCGCTGGATTGTGACTTAATTTCTAATGGAACCGGGACACCAGTTTCTAAAGGTTTTGACCAATATGAGGTAATAGCCATTATTAATCAAATTATTGCTTCGGGGAAAGTGGTTTGTGTAGAGTTATGCGAAATCAATCCGCTTTTGGATACTAAAGGAAACAAGATGGCAGAGACTGCTTTTGAAGTTTTGGAACAGATAACATCAACTTTGATTTTGCCTTTTGAATAGGGTTTTAGCAGTTTTTGTATAGCAAATAATCGTATTTTGTGTTCTAATGGCTGATTTAGCTTTAGTAGATTATAACAAAAAACAGTAAAATATTTGTTTTTTCGCAATTTATAGGCTGTTAATCACAAATTGTATATTTCTAGCATTTTAAGTATTAATTTCGATACGTACTTTATATAATTACGTATATTTGTATAAGTATTTTTACTTAGTTTTAAAATTAGGTTTTATGATTGAAGTAGCCGAAGCATTAAAAATAATAGGAGAGAATAGTGTTCAAATGCCCATCTCAAAAATCAAAGTGAGTAAATCACTTGGTTATGTTTTGGCTGAAGCTATTTATGCTCCCATAAATATGCCTCCTTTCCGTCAGTCGGCTATGGATGGATACGCGTTTATTCACAGTGAATTGAAACAATTTGAAGTGGTAAATACGTCCCAAGCAGGCGATTTTTTAGAGGATAAAATCCAAAAAAATCAAGCGGTTCGCATTTTTACAGGCGCTTTTGTTCCTGATGATACAGATACTGTGGTCATGCAGGAGCATACAAGAGTAACCGATAATTTGTTACAAATTGAAAAAATGCCATTGCCTGGTGCTAATGTAAGAGCTAAGGGCGAGCAAATTAAAAAAGGCGAGTTAGTACTTGATGCTAATACCGTAATTACTCCTGCAGCTATTGGTTTTTTAGCCTGTTTGGGGATTACTAAAATCAAAGTATATGAAAAGCCTAAAGTAGCCATTTTGGTTACCGGAAACGAATTGGTTTCAGCCGGGAAAAAATTACCGAAAGGTAAAATTTATGAAAGCAATTCGGTAATGCTGGAAGCGGCTTTAAAAACAATCGGAATTAAAAAGACCACGGTTTTTAAAGTTAAAGATAGTTTGAAAAAGACAAAAATGGTTATTGAAAGTTGTCTTTCTAATTTTGATGTAGTCTTGATTTCAGGAGGAATTTCGGTAGGGGATTACGATTATGTCAAAGAAGCTTTATTGAAAAATGGTGTAACCGAGTTGTTTTATAAAATCAATCAAAAACCAGGGAAACCTTTGTTTTTTGGTCGGAAAGAAAACAAATTAGTGTTTGCTTTACCTGGAAATCCAGCTTCGTCATTGACTTGTTTTTATGTGTATGCTATACCGGCTTTAAAAAAGTTAATGGGATTTGAAGCAGTGCATTTGCCGGAAACAAAAAGAAAAATAAATACAGCTTTTAAGAATACATCCGGAAAGACTTTGTTTTTAAAGGCCTTGTATGATGATGAAAAAGTAACGGTTTTAGAAAGTCAAAGTTCAGCAATGCTAAATACTTTTTCTATTGCCAATGGCTTGATAGTGGTTCCGGAGAATGTAACTGCAATTGAAGCCAATGATGAAGTAACGGTTTTGCCTTTTAATTGATTTAAAAATGGAAAAACTAACCTTATCCATTCTTTGTGGCGGTAAAAGTAGCCGAATGCAATCGGAAAAAGGATTGGTGCTTTTTAAGGGAACACCATTTATTGAGCATATTATTAAAGCGGCTTTGCCTCTTGTTGATGAAATACAATTAGTGACCAATACATCTCATTATGATTATTTGTCCTATAAAAAAATAAAAGATATTGAATTAGATAAAGGACCGGTTGGCGGAATTTATTCGGCTTTGGTTCACTCAGATTCAGAAAATAATTTAATATTAAGTTGCGATATTCCGCTGATTTCAAAGGAATTGTTATCTGAATTGATAACAAAGAATCAATCGAATTTTGAAGTTTCTGTTTTTTCAGATGCCAATAAAATTCATCCTTTGATTGGAATGTATTCGAAAAGAATAGTTCCAATTTTGAAAAAGGCCATTGAAGAGAATGATTTAAAAATGATGCGCTTATTAGAAAAAGTGAATCATCAGATAATAAAAGTTGCAGGAGAACGAAGTGAGCAGTTTAAAAATGTGAACTCGCTCGCGGAATTAAAGGAATTGAATACCAAAAATTGAAGATTATGAAAAATGCTAACACACCAAGGTTGACAATTGTAGGAGCTGGTCCTGGCGATGTGGAATTGATTACCATAAAAGCCATAAAAGCCATTGGAGATGCTGATGTAATCCTTTATGATGCATTAGTAAATGAGGATTTATTGCAATATGCGGCTGCAGGAACAGAGATTGTTTTTGTAGGGAAGCGTTTTGGTTGTCATGCGTATACTCAGGATCAAATCAATGAATTGATTGTAGTGATGGGTAAGAAACACGGTCATGTAGTACGATTAAAAGGTGGAGATCCATTTGTTTTTGGCAGAGGAAGTGAAGAAATTGAATTTGCTCAAAAACACGGTTTGTTAACAGCTATTGTTCCAGGGATTTCTTCTTCTTTAGGAGTTCCTGCTTCTAATGGAATTAGTTTAACACAACGCGGAATTTCAGAAAGTTTTTGGGTGATTACCGGAACTACTTCGGCACATAAATTATCTACAGATGTTAGTTTAGCCTCTCAATCATCTGCAACTGTAGTGATTTTGATGGGGATGCATAAATTAGACGAAATTGTGGCTATCTATCAAAACAACAGAACTGATGATTTGCCGGTAGCTATTATTCAAAACGGGACAAAAGACACACAGAAAAAAGTAATAGGAACGGTAAGTTCTATAAGTAAATTAGTGGCTGAACACCAATTGTCATCACCTGCAATTATTGTAATAGGCGAGGTGGTAAAACACGCTTCTGAATTGGCTGTTTTTACAAAAGAAACTTATAGCGATGACGAATTTATTTTTCAAAATCTAAACGTAACGGAATAATGCTAAATGTAAAATATTTTGGCGCAGTTGCCGAGAAAACACAAGTTTTAGGAGAAACGCTTCCTTTGTCTAATTTATCCTTGCAGGAATTAGTGGATGAGTTGGAACAAAAATACGATTTGACTTCGCTTTCTTATAGTATTGCAGTCAATCAAAAATTGGTTCAGGACAAAAACAGTTACATGTTAATGAGTAATGATGTTGTAGCTTTGTTGCCTCCATTTGCAGGAGGTTAAAAAGCACAATTTTCTAATTGGGTAACAATTATGCGATACAATAGACAAATTATACTTCCTGAAGTAGGCGAAAAAGGCCAGGAAAAATTAAACCAAGCCAAGGTTTTAATCATTGGTGCTGGTGGTTTGGGCACGGCAATTTTACCGTATTTAGCAGCAGCCGGAATTGGAGAAATAGGTATTATTGATGATGATACTATTGATATTAGCAATTTACAACGTCAGGTTATTTATAAAAGTACTGCTATTGGAAAATCCAAAGTACTAGAGGCTAAAGCGATGGCGGAATCTTTAAATCCGAGTATTCAAATTAATGCCATTACCGATACTTTAAACGCTAAAAACGCGATTTCTTTATTTGAATATTATGATATTATGGTGGATGCAACTGATAATTTGCACACCAAATATTTAATTAATGACGCTTGTGTGGTAACCAATAAACCATTTGTTTACGGTTCAGTTTATAAGTTCCAAGGGCAGGTTTCGGTTTTTAATTATCAAAACGGACCTACGTATCGTTGTCTTTTTCCAAATGAAGCTGCGCACAGTCAAAATTGTGTAGACGCCGGAGTTATGGGGATTTCGGTGGGAATTATTGGAATGTTTCAGGCAAATGAAGTTTTGAAAATGGTTCTCGAAACAGGAAAAGTACTTTCAGGAGAATTGTTGATTTACAATATGCTGAACAACGACCAGCAAAAATTTGATTTGAACAGAACGGAAGTGTCTTCAATCAGTCGATTGGATTTTGAGAATAAATACAATTCTGTTTTAGAAATTTCAGCTAAAGAAGCTTTGGAACAAATAGAAAATCCAAATGTTCTTCTCCTGGATGTTCGCAATGAAACCGAATTGCCAAAAATGAGTTGGGATAGTATCCAAATTCCACTTTCTGATTTAGAAAATAATTTAGAAAAATTAGATTTAAACAAAACGATATTGGTGTATTGCCAATCGGGAATAAGAAGTAAAGCAGCAGTTGAGCTTCTTAAAAAATATGCTTTCCCAAAAGTACAAAGCATTGCAGGTGGAGCTTTAAAATTACAAGAAGCTATAGCTAATAGTGCTATTTCAATTTAAAAATCACCAATTATATTGTTTAAAAATCTGCGAATCTGCGGTGAAAATATAAAAAAATGAGTAAAAAAGTTTTCATAGAAGGAGCAATTTCTCCGGAATTTATAGCTGATTCCATTGTCAAACATCAGGGCAAGCATAGCATTGGTGCGCATAATATTTTCTTAGGTCAGGTTCGCGCTGATATTCATGAAGAAAATGTAGTTAAAGCAATTGAATATACCGCTTACGAAGAAATGGCTAACGATGCTCTGTCGGTAATTAGAGAAAGAGCTTTTGCTGAATTTGATTTGGTTTGCATGCATATTTATCACAGTTTAGGTGTGGTTAAAGCTGGCGAAATTTGCTTGTTTGTTTTTGTTTCTGCGGGACATAGAACTCAGGTTTATGAGGCTACAGAAGCAATCGTCAACTGGATTAAAACGGAAGTACCTATCTTTGGGAAAGAAATATTTGAGAATGAAGATTTCATTTGGAAACAAAATAAATAATAATGGTTGATATTACCCATAAAATAAGTACGTTACGTTCGGCAACAGCCATGGCAACAGTCAAAGTGAGTTTGCCGGAAACGATTGAAGCTATTGAGAAAAATTTAGTTCCCAAAGGCAATGTGCTTGAAATGGCTAAAACTGCGGGTTTATTTGCGGTTAAAAACACCCATTTATCCATTCCGGATTGTCATCCGTTGCCTATTGAATACACGGCAGTGGCTTATGAAATCAAGGATTTAACAATTGATATTTTGTTTACGGTAAAAACTGTTTATAAAACAGGTGTTGAGGTCGAAGCCATGCACGGTGCATCAATTGTAGCTTTGACCATGTATGATATGTTGAAACCGATTGATAAAAATATCGAAATATCAACTATTAAATTAGTAGAGAAAAAAGGTGGAAAATCATCGTATAAAAATAAGTTCCGTGATGTATTGCAAGCAGCTGTTTTTGTTTGTTCGGATTCTATTTTTGCTGGAGAGAAAGAAGATCGTTCCGGTAGAATTATTGTTGAAAAATTGGAATCTTACGGTGTAGCTACTTCGCATTACGAAATTATTCCGGACGAAATTGATTTTATTCAAGACAGAACTAAGAAATATGCAGCCGAGAACCAATTGGTGATATTTACAGGAGGCACAGGACTTTCGCCAAGAGATGTTACGCCTGAAGCTTTAGAACCTTTGCTAGAAAACAGAATTCCAGGAATAGAAGAAGCCATTCGCAATTACGGACAGGACAGAATGCCGTATGCTATGCTTTCTCGTTCGGTGGCGGGAACTATTGGTGATAGCTTAGTTTTGGCATTGCCAGGTTCGGCTAATGGTGCCAAAGAATCTATGGATGCTGTTTTTCCACATGTTCTGCATGTTTTTCATATCCTAAAAGGGAGTAATCATGATACCAAATAATACCATATTAACGGATGATTTTGGACGTAATCACAACTATTTGCGTATTTCTTTAATAGAGAAATGCAATTTACGTTGTACGTATTGCATGCCTGCTGAGGGAATTGCATTATCTCCTAAAAAGGATTTAATGACCGCCGACGAGGTTTTTGCTATTGCCCAAACATTTGTAAATAATGGTGTTAACAAAATTAGATTGACGGGAGGCGAACCACTGTTGCGAAAAGATTTTCCTGAAATTATTGAAAAACTAGCTCAATTAGAAACCGAAATTTCCATTACTACAAACGGAATTCTAATTGATCGACATATTGATGTTTTAAAGCAATTTAATATCAAGAAAATCAATTTGAGTTTAGATACTTTAGTTTCAACCAAATTCAATACGATTACGCTTCGCAATCAGTTTGAAAAAGTAATTGATAATTTGCATTTACTTTTAAACAACGAATTTAAGGTGAAAATTAATGTGGTTTTGATTAAAGGATTTAACGATAATGAAATCATTGATTTTATAAATCTAACCCAATTTTTACCGATTTCCATCCGTTTTATAGAATTCATGCCTTTTGCGGGAAACGAGTGGGATAGGAGTAAAATGGTTTCTCAATCAGAAATTCTAGACAAACTTTCGGCTCATTTTTCGGAATCCAATTTAGAGAAATTAGAAGATGAAAAAAACTTCACAGCCAGGGAATTTAAGATAAAAAATTATTTCGGAAGCTTTGGCATCATTAGTTCTATTACAAATCCGTTTTGTGACGGTTGTAACAGAATTCGCCTTACGGCAAATGGTAAAATCAAGAATTGCTTGTTTTCCAATTCAGAAACTGATTTATTGACTCCTTTTAGAAATGGTGAAGCGATAGAAAATGTGATTGCTTTAGCTATTAAAAACAAAAAGAAAGTAAGAGCAGGAATGACAACACTTCAGGACGTTGATAATCCTCTTTTAAATCAGGACAATCGCTCTATGATTGCGATTGGGGGGTAGTTTTTATTGAAAAATTAAATGATTTTGAATATTATTTTTGTTGGTATTAATGAATAAATAAAACAATGTATTTCAGTAATTACTTAAGTCTTTATGTAGCAATAATATCAATTTTACTTTTTGTAATTCCATTACTTTTGTTGACTATAAAAAAACGAACATTTATACAGTTTACCATTAATAAACTAGTAATAGTATTTAATTGGACACTTGTTTATTATGGAATTTTATCTATTTTATTTCTTACGATTATAAAAATAATTGACATTACTGTTTATGGAAGTGCAGATGGTTCAAGTGGAAATAGTATGACAGAGATAATAATTGGGGTAGGATATTCTTATTTTGTAATTGGTGCTTTTTATTATTTCCCTTTCGTTGTTTTGCTTAATCTTTTGAATCTTTTAATTAGGAATATTAAAAAAAATAAATTTACATAAAATTATTTTTTTTTTGTGATTTCAATGCTTGGTTTGTCAATTCCGACGAAGGAAGAATCACATCAAGTGACTTAAGTAACGGATATTCCTCCTTCGTGAGAAACTCAAATTAATAAGTAGTAGTGAATACAAAAAGCACAGTGTAACGCTGTGCTTTTTGCTTTTTAGATGTTGTTTTAGATACGGCCGTTTTAGCAAACGGTCGGGTCTATTCAACTCTTTATTGTTCAAAATCCACTTTAACTTTGTACTTATTGGATTTCAAAATACTTTCTATAGAACCAAAAGTGGCAATGGTTTTTTGATATTCTTTCTCTTTTTTCAAAGCAATTTGCCTGATGCCATGCTCAAAACGACTCACTTCTTTAAGTGTAGTCAGGATAAGCCCTGGAACAGCTACGTTTTTGCCTTCTTTATCTTTGGCAACCATTGTAAAATAGGATGAATTACAATGTTTAATCACGCCGGTTTGAATGTTTTCGGCTTCTACCCGAATACCTATAATCATGGAGCTGTTCCCCACATAATTGACACTGGCTTTCATGGTTACTAACTCACCTACTTCAATAGGCATTAAAAAGTTTACCGTATCCACCGAAGCAGTTACACAATAATTTCCGGAGAATTTTGAACCACAAGCAAAGGCAATTTGGTCCATTAAGGATAAAATATAGCCACCATGAATTTTTCCACTAAAATTAGTGTGAGATGGCAGCATTAATTCGGATATGGTTATTTTCGAAGAATCGACAGTTTTATATTCGATACTCATATGTAGTTTCTTTTTAGATAGTTTTAAATTAAATGTCTTGTTTTTCAGCTGTTAAAAGTACAAAATTACTTTTTGGTGCTTCACATAACGAACAGCAATAATCTTCGGGTAAATCACTGAATAAAACGCCTTTTTGAATTCCTTGTATTTCGTCTCCGTATTCAGAGTTGTAAATGGTTAAACATTCTGAACATTGGTAAACGTCCTGTTCTAATTTTTCTTTTTTAGGAGCCTTGTTAGCCGATTCATTTTCTAGGTTGGTACTAGTACCTAATTCATTAAAATATTTTTTACTCAATTCGATTAAAATACTTGGCAATTCTAGTTTGTCAATATCTTGAGTGTGAATGATGTATTCACGAGTATTAGGGTCAAAATTTTTGGCATACAAAACATTGTAAGTATCTCTAATTTTGATAGACTCCAAATCTTTAGGCATTTTGTTTTTTTCAATAACAATAGAGGTAAAATAATGACCTTCGCGATTGTAATCGGAGATACCAAATGTAAGTCCGTATGTACTGATGTCAAATTGATCTAAGGTTCTAACTAAAAAGGTTTTCAAGTTTAGAGACCACTCTGTTGCAACAGGCAAATGCCAATTTAATTCCAAAAGAGAATGGCGTACATTGATTCCTTTTTTGCCAAGGAATTTTTCCCAATCTAATTTTCGGTCTTTTGGGATTCCTTTTACAATAAAGGATTTCCAAGGGGTGATACATATTTTTCCAATTTTACAATCAAAACACAAATCGCACATTTCCTTCAAGAATTCTAAGTCGTAAAGGTTGTTTCTCCAATACAAGCCTAACCAATATTGGTCAATCCCTAAACGGTTCATTCCTTCGTAATAAGGGAATGGGTAAAAAGGAATGTTCAATTGTTTGTCTATAGTTCGGTTGTTGCTATCAATATTTTCACTTACAAGGTTAAAAATCATGTCAATTCCAACAGTTTCTTCGCTCACGATACGTTCAATTTCGTAATAAATTTTGGCAATATCCCAGCTGTAAATTAAGGCAGGATATACTTCCATGCGTTGCCATTTGGGCAATCTGATGTATAAATACCAATAATCTTCGTGTTCCGAAGCTATAAAGTTAATATGTCCTGTAAACAAAGGAACTAGCTGTTGCTTTGGGTCGGTGATGTTTACTTTTAATACTGGCTGTTCTTTAAATTGTTCTAAAACATACAAGAATTTATTTCCAGTTAGCCAAGATGTATTTCTAAAAATATCGGTTGAAACATAAGAAGAAACGATGTTGTTTCCGCTTTGCTCATTAGGATATACAATGTGAAATTTACCATTGTTTTCTGTTTCTGAATATTCAAATCCATTAGGGAAAATGATATCTTGTCTGGAACCAAAAGAAATGTCTTTTAGTCCTTGTGCTAAACTCATGTTAACAATGTTACGTAATTCGCCTGGCGAAATAACGCCTCCTTTTACTATTAATCGTGTTAATTCCATGTTTTTGTTTTTTTAGTCTTTAGTCCTTAGCTTATAGTCCTTAGTTGTTTGAATAACTAGGGACTAAGTACTAAGTACTCTTCAACTTATTTACATTTCGCTAATAGTTCTTTTACTTCGGTTTTGCAACTACCACAGCCTAAACCTGCACCGGTTGATTTGCATAATTCTGTGAAATTCGTTGTACCTGCTTTGATGGCTTCTTCGATGTTTCCACTTCCTACCTGGCTACAAGAACAAACTAATTTTCCTATAACAGGTTTGGCGGCAGCACCGCTTCCTCTTAGCAATTGATTTCTTTTGTCAGACAATTCGATTTTGCTTTCAATCATAGTTTTGAATTCGGCAAACTCATTTTTGTCTCCCATCAAAATGGCACCTACTAACAAATCATCTTTGACAATACATTTTTTGTAATATCGTTTTTTCATATCTGAAAAGATGATTTCTTCATAGCTGTCATCGTTTTCAGGAATGCTTAGTTCGCCAATACTACACAGATTTATATCTTCTAATTTTAAAATATTCATCAAAATGGAGCCTTTGTAATAGCTACTGATATCTCCGGCAAAATAATTGGCTAAAATATCGGCTTGTTCTTCGGCAGCAGAAGTAATTCCGAATAATTTACCTTGGAATTCAGCAATTTCTCCAATGGCATAAACATCAGGATTGGATGATTGTAAATATTGATTTACTTTTACTCCACGTCCGCAAACAATTCCAGCTTCTTTAGCTATTTCTATGTTCGGAATAGTTCCAATTGCGTAAACAATAGCATTTGCGGTTAATATTCGACCACTTTTTAGTGCTATCTCTAATTCATTTGCATTGTCTGATTCGAAAACAGTGCTGACTTCATTATCAAAATAAATTTGAATATCACGAAGCTGTACTTCCTCGGCTAATAATTTACAGGAAATACGATCCAATTGGCGTTCCATTAATCTTGAAGCTCGCTGAATAATGGTAATTTTTACTTTTTTATGTTTTAAGGCTGCGGCCAATTCTAATCCTAATAAACCACCACCTACAATCACAACATGTTGCTCTTCCGGAGCCAAATTAGTTTGATCCAAATAATTTTTCAATTTATCAGCATCTTCTTTTCGGCGCATCGTGAAGCGGCCCGGCAGATGCAATTGGGCATTTTCAGGAATAAATGGACGGCTACCGGTAGCTAAAATCAGTCGGTCAAAAGTATGGGTTTCGCCACGGCTATCAGTAATTGTTTTGTTTGTGGTGTTGATGTTGTCTATTCCCACAGAAGGTTTTAAGCTAATGTTCAGTTTGCTTAAACCATCGTCATTTTTAATTTTTAATAAGTTCTCCCAAGACAATTCGTTGGTTACATATTCTGGTAATAATACACGGTTGTAAAAAGGATTGGCTTCATTAGAGAAAACCACAATTTCATCGGTACTGTTGAGTTCTCTATAGTTTTGTATAAATCTAAAAGCAGCTGCTCCAGCGCCTACAATAGCAATTTTCTGGAATGGTTTTTCGTATTTTTTTACGGATACTGCAGTGTATTTAAAATCAGGTTCTTTAGAAACAGGATCTACAAGAGTATTGGTAAGATTGTTGGCTCGGTTTAAATCATTTTCTAATTGTTTTCCCCAGTGCATTGGCAAAAATACGACACCTTCTTTGATAGTATCGGTAACATTTGCTTTTACTCTTACTTCTCCATTTCGGCTGCTGACCATTACGATATCTCCATTTTCGATATTGGTTTTAAAAGCATCGATAGGATTGATTTCCAAGTAAGGATTTGGTATATGAGATAACAATCGGGACACTTTTCCTGTTTTAGTCATCGTATGCCATTGATCTCTAATGCGTCCTGTAGTAAGAATCAGCGGGAAGTTGTCATCTGGTTCTACTGATGTATTTTCAATTGAGGTTGGCAAATTGAAAATGGCTTTTTGAGAAGGCGTATAGAATTTTTTATCGGTAAAAAGTCTAGCTGTTCCTGGGTGTCCATAATCAGGAACAGGCCATTGAAAAGTTCCTTCGTGTTTTAAACGGTTGTAATTAAGGTACGAAATGTCAATGTTGGTATTTTTTGTCATTTGACAATATTCTTTGTACACTTCTTCAGCGGTATTGAAATTGAATCCGCTGAATCCCATTTTTTTAGCAAAACGAGTTAGGATTTCAAAATCGGGGAGGGCTTCACCAGGAGCGTTGATTCCTTTAGGAAGGTATGAAATTCGTCTTTCCGAATTGGTCATGGTACCTTCTTTCTCTAACCATCCTGCTGCTGGAAGCAATAAATCGGCAAATTTAGCTGTATCGGCATTATGTGAAATCTCTTGAACTACCACAAATTTGGCATTCTTCAAGGCTTTTTCTACACGTCTTGAATCGGGTAAACTCACCATTGGATTGGTACAAATAATCCAAATGGCTTTCATTTTTCCTGATTCTAAAGCTTCAAACATTTCCGTAGCAGTTAATCCTGGTTTTTCAGAAATAGTATCTACTCCCCAAAATTCAGCTACTTCTTGACGGTGTTCAGGATTAGCTAGATCTCTGTGAACCGCTAATAAATTAGCCATTCCGCCTACTTCTCTTCCGCCCATGGCGTTAGGTTGACCTGTTAAAGAGAAAGGACCAGAACCTGGTTTACCGACATGTCCAGTAAGTAATGAAATATTCAATAAGGCCGTATTTTTATCAACTCCCACAGCACTTTGATTCAATCCCATAGCCCAAAGTGAAAGAAAACCTTCGGCTTTACCAATTAAATCCACCGCCATATCAATTTCTTTAATAGAAATTCCGCATAGTTGAGAGGCTTTTTCTAATGAAGTAGATAAGACTAAATTTTTATAAGCCTCAAAATTTTCGGTGTGCTTGTTTATAAACTGATTGTCGGTATAGCCTTTTTCGATAATTCTTTTGGCAATAGCATGGTATAAAATAATATCGCTTCCTGGTAGAATTTGCAAATGCAAATCGGCAGTCAAGGCAGTATCCGTCTTTCTAGGATCAATTACAATAACTTTTACTTTTGGGTTTTTCTCGCGGTGTTTCTCTAAACGTCTAAATAGAATAGGGTGGCACCAAGCTGGATTAGCTCCTGTAATTAAAAAAGTATCGGCTAATTCTATATCATCATAAGCAATGGGAACTGAGTCTTCTCCAAATGTTTTTTTGTAACCAGCTACTGCTGAACTCATACAAAGGCGAGAGTTGGTATCTATATTATTGGTTTTTAAAAAACCTTTTACCAATTTATTTACTAAATAATATTCTTCAGTTAAACATTGGCCTGAAATATAAAATCCCACACTATCAGGACCGTGTTTTTTTATAATAGCAGAGAATACTGCGGCTGCACGATCCAGACCTTCATCCCAGCTAACACGTTCCATGGGATGTGATTTACTCCAACGCATTTCAGGAAAAAGAATTCGATCAGAAGTATCGTTGGCAACATAATGTAGATTCATTCCTTTAGAACAAAGCATTCCTCTGTTTACTGGATGATCAGGATCCCCTTTGACCATCACTCCATTGCTGGAATCTTTGCTAACAATGATTCCACATCCTACTCCACAATATGAACACGTTGTTTTGATTTCTGAATTTTGCATTTTCATTTGTGTTTTTAATGGCGAACTACTTTTTTCAAACTTTAAGTTAAATTTGATACTGTAAAAATAAGTATTAATTACGTATAAATACGTATTTTTTTAAAAAAAATCGCAAGTTTGATAAAAAGATAAAAGAAGTCTAAAATAATGCTTTTTATCTTTTTTTTGGCTCGAAAAATAAGTATTAATTAAAAACAGATTGTTTGTTGGCAACAGTTTTTGCCAATATTTGGAGGGATTTAGGAGGTTGGAAGCTAAGATCTGTGGTTTTTAGATGGAAAACTATTTAAAATAGTGGATTATTTCACTAAAACACAGGGGGCTTTAGTACAAACTAAGGAAAAAAAATTATTGAAAATACAGTTATCTTGACCTTTTTATAGGTATTACAAACATGATACTGTATTAATATTTTTTTTTTTACAAATTAGAAGGAAATTGTCTTTAATTCATTACAAAACCTATCCTTCTTTGATAATCTCCCTAACAGCCTGCTCGTAATTCCGAATACTCTTAGACTTTTTTATTTTTTTATGTATTTTGTGTGGATTCGAAAAAATAACCGAAAAGTACTCCCATAAATGGTGCATTTTTAATAAAATATGAGTGGCTCCCGATAAGGATTCACTATAACCAGCGTACAAAGTGTCGTGAAAATCACTGAATAATTCCATTTTGTTCGAAGGATATTCGGTGTTGTTTTTTTTAATCATAGACGGCAAAAAAGGATCGGCAATCAAACCGCGACCTATCATCCAGTGGTCAATAGTTGGGAAGCGTTCTTGCATTTTATGGAATTGCGCCACCGAAGTGATATCGCCATTGTAATACAACTTTAATTTAGTGTTGTCTACACATTGTTGGAAACCATCTAAATTCACTCCTCCATTGTACAGTTGTTTTCCAATGCGCGCATGAATGGCCACATTTTTAATGGGATATTTTTCTAACAACGGTAAAACATCCAGAATTTCTTCGGCATTGTCATAACCTAAGCGCATTTTCATCGAAACAAGAATATCTGATTCGGCGTGAACTCTTTCTAGAATTTGGTCTATTTTTTGAGTTTGACAAATCAATCCCGAACCCATTCCAGACTTGGTTACCATCGGATAAGGACAGCCTAAATTCCAATTGAGTTCTTTATAACCTAATTCCTGAACGTATTTGGAAACAAATAAAAACTCCTCGGCATCATTAGTAATGATTTGCGGAATCACTTCTAAATCGGTATTGTTCTCAGGAAGCAAATCGCGTTGGTAGGAGTTTTTTATAACTAGTTTTCCATTTAAGCGAATGTAGGGAGAATAAAAAGTATCAATTCCTCCAAAGTATTTATTTTGTGCATTTCTAAAACGAAAATCGGTAAATCCTTGAAGAGGAGAGGAAAGAAGGGTATAGCTCATGAATATTATAATTGTGCAAATATAATCAATGCAAACCACAACTGTGCGAAATTAGGAAAAACGAAGTAGTTTTATTTTTGCGACCAATTACACTAATTTCCTCAAATTTTAATGATGAAAAATGGATAACACAAATTTTTATCTGACTTTGACTAATTCGTAGAATAGTTTCGTATACAAATTTGTGTTATTTCGTTCCATTCGTGGTTTTTTTATTTTTGATTTCAGTATAAAACCAAAAAAGACTTTCGTGAGAAAGCCTTTTTAGTATTTAAATTTCAAATTGAATTATACTTTTCCTAAGGTGTACAACTGTTCCATTGTTGGAGTCAAACTTCCGCCAGCTGGTTCCAAGGTGATTCCAAATGCCTCTGCATCAGCAGTACTGTTAACCGCAAAAAAGTGTTGCTCATTTTTGTCAAAATTATCCAATAATCCAATGCTTGTAGGCGTTAAAGGATTCAGTTTTAAAGCCCAGACTTGGTACACCATTCCTTTAGGCGGTTCTGGTAATCCAGAAGCATCTACATAAACCACTTGGGTTTCTTGGTTCCAATATACTTTAGCTGAAGATTCTGGAGCTACAGCTTGACCACCAAGAGCAACAACGGTATTTTTCTCGTCTTTTATTATGGCTAAAGTAGTTTCAATAGCGGCTTTTTTAAGTACCAACTCATTGCGTTCTTTTTCAATTTTAGCTTTTTCAATGTTCGCATTGACCACTTGGTTATTGGTTTGCTCTAATTGAATGTATTGAAAACCAATTCCAGCTAATAATAGAATTGCCGCAGCCCAACCAATGTATTGTGACCAATTTCTCTTAGGAGCCAGTGGTATTACTTCGGCGGTTTTTAAACCTAATTTTTCTTTAATCTTAGCATAATTCTCAGCTGATTGAAATGGTGAAAAACTGGAAGATAATGACACAATTGATTTTTCAATTTTTATAATTTCAGTATTAATTTCCGGATGTTTTTTAGCCATTGCAGCTACTTCTTCGCTTTCGGTTTCAGTTAATGAGCCGTAAACATAAAGTTCTAATATACCTGATTCTATATATTCTTTCGTTTCCATTGTACTATACTTTCAAATAGTTTCTTAAATCATTAATACAGTTTCTGTTGTGCGTTTTAACCGTCCCTAATGGGATTTCTAGTTCTTCCGCAGCTTCTTGTTGGGTATAACCTTTAAAGAACAATAAATCTATTATTTGGATACACTTCGGTTTTAACCTTTTGATGAAATCTTGCATTCCAATTCCATCCACTTTGTTAGCCAATTTGTTACTGTCTTCTAATAGATTTACGAAATTATCACTAGATAGGTTTTTTTGACTGTTGTTAAAGTTTTTAGAACGCAATTTATCAATAGAAGTATTACGAGCAATATTAAGAATCCAGGTGTAAAAACGACCTTTGCTTTCGTTATAACTGTCTAGGTTTTTCCATATTTTAACAAATACTTCTTGAAGCACATCTTCAGCTTCTTCTGTATTTTTAATGAGAACGCTAATTACAGAGAACAAACTTTTTGCATACATATCATAGAGATACGTAAAGGCTTTTTCATCCTTTTTGTAGATTAAAACTAATAATTCGTCTTGGCTCATAGTTTTTATGTTTTGCATTACAAACTTATACAAACTTATTCAAATTTGTATAGTTTTTATTCATTTAGGGAATAAAAATCTTATTTTTTTGATAATTAGAATTGGAATCCAAAAGCAATCAGCTATTTTCTTTTTGTAAAAATGGTATATTTTATTTGAAAGCAGGATACTACTAAAAAGTTCATACTCTATATTTGACCTCTATAAATGATACAATCTTCAATCCAAATAGTATAGTTTTCATGAAGCAGCTTTTAACAGTACTAACTGTTTTTATTAGTTTTTATGGTTTTTCTCAAACTCAAAAAGGAGTCGTTTATGACGAATATGGAAATGCAATAATTAACGCTTTCTTGATTAATCCTGTTTCCGAAGCTCATTCTCATACCGATGAATCAGGGGATTTTATTATTGAGAAAACCAATGTAGGCGATGTTTTAAGAATTACAGCTTTGGGGTTTAAAAATAAAAATTATACGGTTAGTAATGGCGAAAATAAAATTGTTTTAGAGGATGCCGTTTTAAAATTAAATGATGTAGTAATTCAATCTAAGCTTTCAGCAATGAATTTAATTTCAAAAATTGATTTACAAACTTCTCCCGTAAATACTTCTCAAGATTTATTACAAAAAGTGCCTGGTTTATTTATTGGTCAACATGCTGGTGGAGGAAAAGGGGAGCAGATGTTTTTAAGAGGTTTTGATATAGATCATGGAACCGATGTGGCTATTTCAGTTGATGGAATGCCTGTAAATATGGTTTCTCATGCTCATGGACAAGGTTATGCCGATTTACATTTTGTAATTCCAGAAACAGTAGATAAAATTGATTATGGCAAAGGAACTTATTATGCTAATAAAGGTGATTTTGCTACTGCAGCTTATGTGGGTTTTCAAACTAAAGAAAAACTAGATTATAGTAGTATAAGTGTAGAAGCAGGGCAGTTTAACACGCAAAGAACTGTAGGATTGTTTAAACTTTTGGATAATACTAAAAATCAAAGGGCTTACATTGCTACAGAATATTTTGTAACAGATGGCCCGTTTGAATCTCCTCAAAATTTTAATCGCTTTAATTTGTTAGGGAAATATACTTATTTGTTAGGGATTAATAGTAAATTCTCTATTTCAGCTTCTCATTTTTCTAGCAAATGGGATGCTTCGGGACAAATTCCACAAAGGTTAGTTGATGCTGGTATTATTTCTAGATTTGGAGCAGTAGACGATACCGAAGGAGGAAATACTTCAAGAACTAATATTATTGCTTCTTTGGTTAAACCAATAGATAAAAATACTTTCATAAAAGTCAATACTTTTTTTAGTAAATATGACTTCGAATTGTATTCTAATTTTACTTTTTTCTTAAATGATCCTGTTAACGGTGACCAAATTAGACAAAAAGAAAACCGAACAGTTTTTGGAATGAGTGCTGAAATCAATAAGAAAATTAAAAGTGGTATTTGGGATATTAATTATCAATTGGGAGTTGGTTTTAGAGCCGATGCCACTAAAGACAGTGAATTATCACATACCTTAAACCGAAGAACAACATTAGAAAATATAAAATTAGGTGATATTGACGAAAGTAACAATTATGCCTATTTGAATTCGGAATTTGTATTTGATAAATTAATGATTAATCCAGGATTGCGTTTGGATTATTTTAAATTCAATTACCAAGATAAACTAAGTGAAATTTATACCAATCAATCAAAAACGGAAACTAAAGTTTCTCCAAAATTGAACTTTATTTACTCGCAGAATAACAGTCTGCAGTTTTTTGTAAAATCAGGAATGGGTTTTCATTCTAATGATACTCGTGTGGTGGTTCAAGATAATACAAAGAAAACTTTGCCTATGGCAATTGGAACTGATTTTGGGGCAATTTGGAAACCTTCTCACAACTTAATTATTAATTCGGCTTTGTGGTACATGTACTTGCAACAAGAGTTTGTGTATTCTGGCGATGGTGGAATTATTGAACCAAGCGGAAAAACCAAACGTATGGGAGCCGATTTTGGAATTCGTTATCATCTAAACGAAATGTTGTATATCTATTCAGATGCGAATTATACGTTTGCAAGAAGTATGGACGAACCTAAAGACGCTGATTATATCCCATTAGCTCCCGATTTTACAACAGCTGGAGGAATAAGTTTTCAAAATTGGCATCGTTTTTCAGGAGGTGTCCGTTGCCGATATATTAAAAATCGTCCAGCAAATGAAGATTATTCTATTGTTGCCAAAGGTTATTTTGTAAACGATTTTAATTTGAATTACGATATAAAAAACATCAGTTTCGGAATCATAATCCAAAATTTATTTGATACCAAATGGAATGAAACACAGTTTGCTACTGAATCTAGATTGAAAGATGAGCCAAATCCTGTGGATGAAATTCATTTTACACCTGGAACTCCTTTTAATTTAAAAGCAAAAATCATTTATAGATTTTAAAATATGAAACGGTGATTTGTTGGGTTTTATTTAACCTTTGTTGAATTGAAATTAGTTGATGAAATGAATGTCAATATGTTGAATTTGATTAATTTTATAAAAAAATAAATTTATGAAAAATATAGTATTGATGGCTTGTAGCGCCATGTTGCTTTTTAGCGGACTTACTCAAGCACAAAATAAAAAATTAAAACCTATGGATCCCCAAAGTATTTATCAATTTAATAAAGTGGAAGAATTAAACGGTGATGTTTTTGATTTTTCGACTTTAAAAGGAAAAAAAGTACTGATTGTAAATACGGCTTCCAAATGTGGTTTTACACCGCAATACGAACAACTTGAAGCAATTTATAAGGAATACAAAGACAAAGGTTTTACTGTTATTGGTTTTCCTGCGAATAATTTTAACGCTCAGGAACCAGGAACAAACGAAGAAATTGAGAGTTTTTGTAAATTAAACTACGGAGTAACTTTTCCTATGATGGCTAAAATCTCCGTAAAAGGAGCTGATATGAGTCCGATTTACCAATTTTTAACTCAAAAAGAGAAAAATGGAGTCAAAGATTCAGAGGTAAAATGGAACTTCCAAAAGTATTTAATTGATGAAAAAGGACATTTAGTTGAAGTCTATTATTCTAAAACAAAACCAGATGCTCCAGAAATTGTAAACTGGATTAAGCAATAGTTTTAAATATAACTTATAAAAAAACGACTTTCAACATTGAAAGTCGTTTTTTTTTTTTTTTTTTTTTCAAGAATCGTACAAATTATTTAGCATTTAATTCCTTTAATAAAGTATCCACATCTTTAGTATTCCAGCCCATTTCGGTAATAATATCTTTTGCGTCTTTCGCATATTCTATCGCTGATTTCGTATCTTTTATTTTCCAATATAATCGAGCCAATAATAGGTTTCCATCTGCAGAGTTATTTAAAACGAGTGCTCTTTTAGTCCAATCAATTGCTTTTTTTAAAGCATTGGTATCATTGATTTCTTTAAGATAAACCTGCGCTATTTCTTTTAGTTTGCTATCAGTGTGCCAAACGTATTTTTCAGTTCCATCTAAACTCGCTTTTTTATAAAATCCCCAATTAGAACTGCGCTCAGCCAAAGTTAAATCATAGCTAAAAATTAAGGAATCTGTTTTTTGAAGATGTATGGTTTTAGCAATTTCCCTGTCTTTAAAATATCCAATACTATCTAGTGTTAAAGTATAAAGCTCTAATAATTCGGATACGATATTGACAATTTTTCTTTCTACTCGAATGGGAGAAGTAGCTTTTTCAAAATCTGCTTTATGATTTAAAACATATTGAAACTCCCTCGATTGAATGTCGGTCACACCATTTGAAATAATTCGCCAATTTACCTCTGAAACTAGTTCTTGATTACTTTGTGTTTCCAGATAAATGTGAGTTGGTTTAGATAAAATTTTTCTATCAGCTCCTTTTCTTAAAATCATTAAATAGTCTAAGCATTTGGTCGAATTACTGGGATCTGCTAAAAACTGTTTTTCTAAGTAGGGCAACTGCAATTTTGGATTTAAAGCATTCTGGGCTTCTTCCATAAATTTATCCGTATTCATTTCACCTTTTATGGAATATAACAGTGTTTCATTTGCATCAATAAATAAAAAAATAGGCAACCCGCTGGTGTTGAACTTTTCTTTGATTGTTTTTCCTTCTTCTTTTTCAATGTCTTTCCAAACACAGATGTAATTCTTATTTAAAAATTCAAGTACGTTATTGTCATTAAAAACAGTAGTTTTCATTTTATTACAATGCGGACACCAAGTTGCATATAGCATGATGAAAAGGGGTTTGCTTTCTTTTTTTGCCTGAATAAGAGCGTCTTTGTAGCTGATTTCATTTGGAGCCCAATCATTTTGACTCCATGAGAATTGAAAAAAAGTAAAAAGAAATAAGGAATAAATAAAACGCATAGTTTCTTTAGGTTTAAAATGCTTTTTTGCGGTAAAATCAAAAATAATAAAACTAATTTGGAATACGGAATAAACGAGCAAGTTTGTATCTTTGTTCTTTTTGAAATAAAAACAATGATTTACCCCAAAATACCTTTAGCGCAAAAGATTATTCAAATTTGTTTGGCCAAAGGAATACATGATATCGTCATTTCTCCAGGTTCTAGAAATGCCCCTTTAACCATAGGTTTTGCCTCCAATCCTGATTTTAAATGTTACAGTATTGCCGACGAACGTTCAGCTGCTTTTTTTGCATTAGGAATTGCCCAACAAATCAAACGTCCTGTAGCAGTAGTTTGTACTTCAGGTTCGGCTTTGTTGAATTATTATCCTGCTGTTGCCGAAGCTTTTTACAGTCAGATTCCTTTGATTGTTATTTCGGCTGATAGACCGCAAAATAAGATTGATATTGGCGATGGACAAACCATTCGTCAGGAAAATGTTTTTGCTAATCATTCTTTGTACAATGCTAATTTAACAGAAGAAGCTTCAAAAGTGAATGACCATAAAATAAACGATGCCATTGATACAGCTTTCTATAAAAAAGGTCCTGTTCATATTAACGCTCCTTTTGAAGAACCTTTGTACGAAACTGTTTCTGAACTTTCAGTTGATGTAATGACTCATAATTTTGCCAGTTTGAATCCCATAACTCCTTTAGAAGATTTAACAGCTTTTGCGGATATTTGGAATCAATCCACTAAGAAATTAGTATTGGTAGGAGTAAATGATCCTAGTTTAATTTCGGATTCCACTCTAGAAACATTAGCGCAAGATGAATCGGTTGTGGTGATGACGGAGACCACATCTAATTTGCATCATCCTAGTTTTATTTCAAATATAGATACCATAATAACGCCTTTTACCAATGAAGATTTTGAAGATTTCTGTCCAGAAATTCTAATCACTTTTGGAGGAATGATTGTTTCTAAACGTATCAAGGCTTTTTTACGCAAGTATAAACCCAAACAACATTGGCACATCGATTCGTTACGTGCTTACGATACTTTTGGAGTTTTAAGCAAACATTTTGAAGCGAATCCTAGTACTTTTTTCGAAAGTTTTTTGCCTTTGACACAAAAGGTTAAAAGTGAATATTTTGCCCAAATGGATGCAGTTAGATCTCACAGAAAGGAAAAACAAGCTGCCTATTTACAAAAAGTTGCTTTTTCAGATTTTGTAGTTTTTGATACTGTAATTAAAAGTTTGCCTAAAAATAGTCAGTTACAAATTAGCAATAGTTCGGCTATTCGTTATGCGCAATTAATGACTATTGATCCTTCGGTTGAAGTATTTTGTAATCGTGGAACTAGCGGAATTGACGGCAGTACATCCACAGCTATTGGCGCAGCTTTAGTTAATAACAAGCAAACCACCTTTGTTACTGGCGATGTAAGTTTCCTATACGATAGTAATGCCTTGTGGAATGCTTATACTCCTAATAATTTTAAAATTGTCCTAATCAATAATGGTGGCGGTGGGATTTTTAGAATTTTACCGGGACATGAAGAAAATGCAGTCTTTAATACTTTTTTTGAAACTTCACATCATTTAACTGCTGAACATTTAGCTAAAATGTATGGATTTAATTATAGCACAGCTTCTGATAAAGAAAGTCTAGACAATGCTTTATTTGATTTATTCGCTCAGAATGATAAACCAAGTATTTTAGAAATCTTTACACCAACACTTGAAAATGATGTTATTTTAAAACAGTTTTTTAAAGCCTTAGTTTAGAAAAAAATAAAATTATTCTGAGAATGCTTTTTTGTGGTAAATGTTTGTGTTTGCTACAAAAAAGCATTTTTTATTTCTGATTTTTTGTTTAGAAAATGAATGATTTTTTAAAATTTATTAGTGACGAAGTTTTAGTATCAATTTTACAGGATAGTACAGGTTAGTTAATTTGTTTTAAGTATATATTTTAGTAAAATTTTACTTATCTTAATATTTGATTGTCTAAGTGTTTTCATACTTATGACGTAGAGAAATTAAAAGAAGTATTATTTTGTATTAATATAAATTCTGAGTTTTATATGACTAAAGCTGTCCTTAGCAATAAAAATTGCTTTTTAATTTTTTTCTTTTGGTTGGTAGCTTCATTGTTTTTTTTGCAGGCGCAAGAAAAAAAAACGATAGCTAATATTGAGAAAATTTACCTTCATACTGACCGATCAAGGTATTATATTGGTGAAGATTTATGGTACAAAGCTTATAACGTAAGGGCTTACAATAATATACTTTTTGATAATAGTAATGTTTTGTATGTAGAATTAATTGCTCCTGACTCTAAGATAGTTGCAAAAAACAAGACTAATATCGAAATGGGTTTAGGTTATGGTGATTTTAAATTAGCAGATTCTTTGAATTTAAAAACGGGAGTTTACCAATTACGTGCGTATACCAATTGGGATAGGAATTTTGGTGAAGATTTTATTTTCAAAAAAGAAATTGAAATCATAGATGTTTTTGAATCCCATTCTAAAGCAAAAAAATCACAAAATTATACTGTAGAAATGAAAACCACTGCAAGTGGTACAAATAAACAAACTAATTTCACCATAGATTTCTTTCCAGAAGGAGGTTCGCTGTTAGAAAATGTGGCTAGTGTTGTTGCTTTTAAAGCGGTTGATGAAACTGGAAATCCTGTAAATGTTAAGGGAGATATTTACGATTCGGATAACGAATTGATAACCAGTTTTGCAAGTTCACATGATGGGATGGGAAAATTACTAATGTTACCTACAGCAGGAAAAAGTTATTATGCTAAAATAAGTAGTCTTGAAGGAACAGCCTTGCGTCAAGATTTACCTAAAGCAATTAAACAAGGCTATTCAATAAGTTTTAGAGCTTTTAAAGGAAGAAATATTGTTAGCATCAATACCAATGAAGCTACCTTAGCTCAAAACCCTAATGCGGCTTTAACTATTGTTTGTAAAGCCAGAGGGATATCCTATTTAGAAACTACAGAAACTCTAACCACTACTTCTTATTCTTTTGAATTGCCTAAGGATAAAACTCCAGATGGAATTAGTCAAATTACCTTATTTGATAAAAATAAGGTGCCACAGAGTGAACGTTTGGTTTTTGTTGAAAAGGAAAAAGATTTCTTGGTTCAAATTACAACAGATAAAACCATCTACAAACCAAATGAAAAAGTGGCTATAAATGTAACTTCTAAATCTAATGAAGGTGCAGCTAAAGCAGCAAGTTTCTCATTAAGTGTAACGGATATGAATGGCGCACTAGAGGATAAAGATTATGGAACTACTATTAGTTCTTATTTCTTGATGGAGTCTGATATTAGAGGGAAAGTATATAATCCGTCTTATTATTTTGATGTCAATAATGTAAAGCGATTGGATCATCTAGACGACTTATTATTAACCCAAGGATGGCGTGATTTTGTTTGGAAATCATTGTCCAAAGTAAGTGATACCATTAATTATACCGTTGAAAAAGGTTTTACTATTTCAGGTAGGGTTAAACAACTTCTAGGAGAAAAAGCATTGGTAAGTAATACGATGACATTAGCTTTGATGAACAAAAAGAATTTTAATATTTTTAATGCAGTTACAGATTCTTTAGGGAAGTTTAAATTTGAAGATTTAATGTTTTCAGGGAAAACGAATATGTTTTTAAATTCTAGAAATGTAAAAGGAAAGTTTAGAGGAGAGTTGTTATTGGATCCTACCGATTTAGCTCCTCCTTTTATTTCTTTCAGTCATGAACCATTGGTTTTTTCATCAGGAACACAATCAATAGTTGATAATGTTTTCAAGAAATTTGTAGCTTTTGGTATAAAACCAGAAAATATTTTGGAAGAAGTTAGTATCGTTTCCAACACGAAAAAGAAACTAGTGACAACTTATGGAATTCCAGAGTTTAGTTATCTTCCGGATGAAAATACTAAAACGTTTACTGATATTTTTCAACTTATAGAACAAACAATTCCAGGTGTAGTAGCTTCTGACGATTCGGTACGTTTTACACGTTTTTCGGGATCACCACTTTTTATAATAGATGGGTTTACTGCAACTGATAGAGGACAGGTAAGTTTTATTGAACCAGAAGATGTTTTAAGGATAGATGTTGTAAAAGGTGCTCAAGCAACTGCCTATTATGGAGATGAGGCATCAAATGGAATTATATCTATTTTTACTAAGCAAAATACAGGGCAGCATAAGGCAAAAGAAGTTTTTCACTCAATTAAAAGAGAACTAGAAGGCTATTATAACTCACGAGTTTTTTATTCACCAAATCCTGAAAAACCAAATCCCGAGTTAGATACTCAAGCGGCTGTGAGAAATACATTGTATTGGAATCCGTATGTTCATCCAGATAAAACAGGAAATGTTACAGTAAACTATTTTAATACAAAGGTAGAGACTAAAGTAAAAGTTGCTCTGGAAGGTATTACAGGTAGCGGAATTCCTGTGGTTAAAAACACTTATTATATGGTGAAAAAGTAAAATAAGAATGTTTTATCAAAAGTTAGCATTTTTTTTACATTAAAAAGGAGATTTTTTTTATATAAAACCTTATATTTGAGGATAGCGATACATTTATTAACTTTAATTATATAAAAAATTATGAGTGCAAGAGATGAATTAATTGTAAAGTATGCTGCCGATTTAAAAGAAAAATGCGGTGTAACTCCGGACATGGATTTATTGACTAAAGTAACTATCGGTTGTGGGCCGTCAATCTATAATGCCGATTCTTCTACTGTTGCGGGAAGTCAGCAATCAGAATTGGATACGGTAAAAAACAATTTCCTAATTAAAAAATTAGGTCTAGCGGATGGACCAGAATTGGACGCAGCCATTGATGCTGTTATTGAAAAATATGGTCGTTCTAACAAATCTAAATATAGAGTTGTCATTTATTATTTATTAGCAGTTCACTTTAAAAAAGAGAGTGTTTATAATTAATGTTTCATAATGGCTTTTAAATGCATCATTTAAAGTCAAATAATTTATCAAGCTCCCAAGCAGAATCTTAATGATTTAGCTTGGGAGTTTTTTATTCGGGACAGTACAGGATGATTTTATATTTTATCTAACTTAAATTAGCATTTTAAAATTTCCTCAAATGATGATAAAGAATAGTTCGGTCCAGATTAGTCACCAATTTTTGTTAATTGGAATGCTTTTTTTCTGCTTTACGCTACAAGTAACGGCACAATTTCAAAACATTAAAAACGATGTTTTTTGGGATACTAAAGAAGGATTTCCTATTTACAGTCAAGGTGGAGGTGTTTTTAAGTTCAAAGATTTGAAAACGGGAGTTGAAAAATATTATTGGTATGGAGTGCATTATGAAGAAGCAGAAAAATATCGAAAAGATCCTGTAAAAAAATACGATCATTGTACTTTTAAATCAGTTAGCTGCTATAGTTCTACTGATTTGGTCAATTGGACTTTTGAAGCAGATGTTCTAACAAATAATACCGCTACTCCAGAAACTTGGAAAACTTGGGTAGGGCGTTTGGGAGTGGCTTATGTAAAGGAAATGAATCAATATGCACTCTTTGTACAACATGGAAATCAGGTTTTGGTGGCTCTGGCAGATTCTCCTACGTCTGAATTTATTTGGCACCAAAAAATCAATATGGAACCTTGGATAGGAACAACCAATACAGGAGATCAAACGGTTTTTACGGATGATGATGGGAAATCCTATTTGATTTATTCCTACGGAAAAGGGCGCAACAAAATATATGTTTCTGAAATAGGAGTAAAAAAAGGAAAGGTCACTATTTTAGATTGTACCAAAGTTTTTCAAGGAGAAAGCAGGGAAGGAAATTGTATGTTTAAATACAAAAATAAGTACTATATGGCTGCTTCAAATATTTATGGCTGGGACGCTTCTTTTGCCTATTATTTGGTTTCCAATAACATTAGAGGTCCTTATTTTCCAGCTGATGATATGCAAATTATGAAGGGGGCAGAGGAAGATTATGCACATGTAACCCAAACTGGATTTTTTTATACGATAAAAAGAAATGACAAAGAAACCGTATTGTATTGCGGTGATCGTTGGTCTGATTTTGCTGGTAATGGATTAGGATATAATCAATGGTTTCCACTTTCCTTTGACGGCGCCACTCCTTATTTTAATTCGTTAAGCTCTTGGAATTTGGATGAAAAAACAGCTAATTGGACTGTTGGTTCCGATAATAATTATGTGAAAAATGGCAGTTTTGAGGCCGATAGGAATAAAATACCAAGTGATTTTAAACCAGTTCAAGAGCAGTTATTAGGTTGGAAAACCACAGTAATCAAAGGAAATGCCATAGCAGTAAAAAGCCAAACATCGCCAGTGTTGAATTATTTTAATTCGGAAAATGATCGAAAAGAAGTCATTGGCGAAAAAAGTTTAAATATCTCTGATACAATAGATTTTACCAGAGAGATAAGTCAGCAAATTAGCTCTTCACCTTATGTAACTTTAGAAGATGGCTTGTATTCCTTGACTGCTAAAGTCAAAAATAGTGCAGGTTTTAACCAACTTAAAATGTATGCAAATACTGGTGGTATTGATTATAAAATTACTGTCGAAAAAGAAAATGCTTCTTGGACAAGCATTCGTATTTCGGACATTTTTATAAAAAACGGAAAAATAAGCATTGGATTTTATGCTGACGGAACGGCTAACGCCTTTTGTTTGGTTGATGATGTTGTTTTGGTGAAACAATAAAAGCTGTTTTTATTCATTAAACCGCAAAGATTTTAAAGTTTTTTGCTAAGATCACGATCACCAAGATTAAAAAAATCAGTGATAATCTGTTTAATACGTTTTATCTGTGTGCCATTATTTTACGACGTATTTTAAGGTAAAAACAACTTTGCGCAACTTTGTGTCTCTTTGTGAAACTTTGCGTAATAATTTCTTAGTACCTTTGCGGCTTAGAAAATTGAAGAAAATGCTTAAAATAGGAAAATACAATAGCTTAACAATATTACGTGATACCAAAGTTGGTTTGTTTTTGGGGAATCCAGAAAAAGATCCTGAAGGAATTCACGATGTGTTGCTGCCTAATAAATATGTCCCTAACGAATTTGAAATAGGCGAGGAGCTTATAGTTTTTGTGTATTTAGATCACGAACAACGTCCAGTGGCTACCACATTAGAACCTTATATTTTATTGAATGAATTTGCACTTTTACGTGTCAATTACATCAATCAAGTGGGGGCGTTCATGGATTGGGGAATGGAAAAAGACATTCTAGTTCCATTTAAAGAACAAGCGAGACCCATGGAAAAAGGAAAACGTTATTTAGTTTACCTGTACATGGATGAAAAAACCAATAGATTAGTAGCTTCAAGTAAGACCAATCAATTTCTTAATAATGATGAACTTACTGTTGAGAAAAACGAAGAGGTTGAATTGATTGTTTCGCATATTACCGAAATAGGAATCAATGTCATCATAAACGAAAAGCACAAAGGTCTTTTGTATAAAGATGAGGTTTATGATGATAGCATCCGCACAGGCGACAGAATGCGAGGTTACATTAAAAATATTCGACCTGATAATAAGATAGATGTTTCCTTGCAAAAACAAGGTTACGAAAGTATCGAGCCTAACGCCGAGAAAATTTTGAACGAATTAAGAGCAAGTAGAGGCTTTTTAAGATTAAATGACAATTCCCATCCTGAAGATATCAAAACAGTTCTTAAGATGAGTAAAAAGACTTTTAAGAAAGCTATTGGAGCTTTGTATAAAGATAAATTAATTGAAATTAAAGACGACGGAATTTATCTTGTTAAGGAATAAAAAAAAGAAAGACTAATCCTGATGGTTAGTCTTTCTCTTTTTATAGCCTCTCTTATTTTTGGACAAGCTATAATGTATTTTACAATTGGAAACTGTAATTTCAGTTTCACGTTAACCGTTCTTTTCTTTATCTTTTTAAACGTCTAAATGCTATTTGGAATCTCATTTGGCATTAAAACCGTTGGTTTCATTAATGTTTCTTTGGATTTTACGCATTCATTTTAATGATTTTTTCATTTTTGTATAGTAATCCAAAATGTTAACCCTTGGTGCTACTTTGAGCAAATTCTAATAGAATTTAGTGTTTCCCCTTGAGGCTCTTTTCTTCTGTAGTCTAAATTTAATAACGTACTAAAAAGAGTGATAAAGCTTGTTGTTTGTTTCAATATTCTTTTTTTAAGTTAATAAATCAGTGAAGAACTCTTGTAGCTAGTTTGTATTGTAAATATTTCCACCAATCCCAGAACTAACTATGTCTAAAAGTAATAAAAAAAAGTTTTAAGAAATAGAAAAAAAACATTTTTTTGTCAATTTTTAACATTTTAAACGGATTAACGGGATAAGGATTACTGAGCTGTGAAATATTTAAAATAAAAAATAAACGATGAGCTTAAGTTGTTGTTTCAGAGTGTTTTATTTGTTTTTTAAATGGAACGTACTTTTTCCGATTTAGATACAATTTCTTTGATAATGTCGTCCAATTCATTGCTGGAAATAATCATACTTTCAATGAGAAAAATTTTTTCTTCCTCTGTATTATCATTTTCTTTTAAAAGTTGGGTAATAGCCATTAAGCGCGAAAGAGGAGTTCTTACCACATGCGATTGTATCCAAGTAATTTCTTTTAAAACCTCATTTTGTTTTTCTATTTCCTTGGTGTGAAGGATACTGTTTTTAAAACTGTCATCAAGACCGTTAAATAATTTAGGTACTAAGGAGCAAACTAAAAAACTTAAAAAAATCAAATTTGAAAAAACGGCAAATAGCTCACTGGATTTAAAATTAATATTATGAATAGGAGTTAAATCAAGATAATATAGGGAAATGTATAGAATAGAAATATATATGTTGATTAAAGCTGGAGTGTATTGGTTTTTAAAAGTATATATAAATGTGGTTACAAAACAAGCCGCAAGTAAATAAAGAGTACTGTTTAAGCCTACATAATAGATAAGAAAAGAACTTAGTGTGTATAAAGTGCTTATAAATAAGAGTTTGCGTTTCTTTATTTTAATCCCTTTTTTGATTCCGATGAGTACAACAACTGCAACCGATAGAAGGTCAATCGTAAACATGCTATAAAGCTTTGCCTCAAAGGCCCAAATTAATGAAGGAATTAAGGCAATCATGCTCAAAGGGATGACGTATATTATGGTATTAGTAAACATGTCGTCTCGCCAATATTTTAAATCTTTAGTTTCCTCCGAAGCAACTAAGGTGTTTTTCCTAATGATTGAAGTGTAGTTATTCCATATTTTCATAATCAAATTGTATTTTGTATATTAGGAATTACTGTAAATATAAAAAAAATAAAGTAATAAAATACTTGTTTAAAGTTTCTGAATTGTAAAATAATAATTAAGTGAATGAGTTTTGATTTTGAGTAAGTTATTCTTTTTTTAAGGCTAAATAAAAGACTAGGATAGATAAAGTGTAAAAAATGCTTTAATTTTACGCTATAATAATTTAAACCCATTAAAATGGATTGGATCACTGCAAAAGAATACGAAGATATCACTTATAAAAAATGCAACGGTGTTGCCAGAATTGCTTTCAATAGACCAAATGTTAGAAACGCTTTCAGACCCAAAACAACCTCAGAACTTTTAGACGCTTTTCACGATGCTCAGGAAGACACTTCAATCGGAGTGGTCTTGCTTTCTGCTGAAGGGCCAAGTACAAAAGACGGAATTTGGTCATTTTGTAGTGGTGGAGATCAAAAAGCACGTGGGCACCAAGGATATGTGGGAGAAGATGGTTACCATCGTTTGAATATTTTAGATGTTCAGCGTATGATTCGTTTTATGCCAAAAGCCGTTATTGCTGTAGTTCCAGGTTGGGCTGTGGGTGGTGGACATAGTTTGCACGTGGTTTGTGATATGACTCTCGCGAGTAAAGAACACGCTATTTTTAAACAAACCGATGCCGATGTTACTAGTTTTGACGGAGGTTATGGTTCCGCTTATTTAGCTAAAATGGTGGGACAGAAAAAAGCCCGCGAAATTTTCTTTTTAGGGCGTAATTATTCTGCTCAGGAAGCTTTTGAAATGGGAATGGTAAACGCAGTTGTTCCTCATGACGAATTAGAAGCTACGGCTTACGAATGGGCTCAGGAAATTTTGGCTAAATCACCAACATCGATAAAAATGCTAAAATTTGCCATGAACCTTACCGATGATGGTATGGTAGGACAACAGGTTTTTGCCGGAGAAGCGACTCGTTTGGCTTACATGACCGAAGAGGCTAAAGAAGGAAGAAATGCTTTCCTGGAAAAGAGAAAGCCTAATTTTGAAAAGAAATGGTTACCATAGTTCAGTAAGTAGTACACAGTACTCAATGAGCAGATTTAGAAAAAGTAACTACAAAAAATATAAATGCTTTGTAACTTAGAACCTTAGTTTCTTAGCAACTAAATAAAACAAAATGAAACACTGGATTGAAGCCGCAAGATTGCGCACCTTACCTTTGTCTGTATCAGGAATTATAGTAGGAAGTATGTACGCTTTAGCGCACCCTACTGATGAAATTTTAACACCAACCGAAGTTTTTAACTGGAGACTTTTTGGCTTTGCCATTCTAACTACTTTAGGATTGCAAATCCTTTCTAATTTTGCCAATGATTATGGTGACGGAATGAAAGGAACCGATAATGAGGATAGAATTGGACCCAAACGCGCCATTCAAAGTGGTGTGATTACACCTGCTGCCATGAAAAGGGCTATTATAATAACTTCATTTTTGACGTTGCTTTCGGCAATTGCGTTGATTTATTACGCATTTGGTGATACAAATATCTATTACTCCGTTTTCTATCTTATTTTAGGAATCTTAGCTATTTTATCGGCAATTAGATATACGGTTGGAAATACAGCTTATGGCTATCGCGGTTATGGTGATTTGTTTGTATTTGTTTTTTTTGGATTAGTAAGTACTTTAGGAGTGAACTTTTTATATTCAAAACAAGTCGATTTCGAATTGATTTTACCTGCCATGGCAATAGGATTTTTAAGCGTTGGTGTTTTAAACTTAAATAATATGCGCGATGAAGCTTCTGATAAAAAAGTAGGGAAGAATACTATTGTAGTGAAAATCGGAGGAGAAAAAGCTAAAAAATACCATTACTTTTTAATTGGTGGCGCTATGGTTTTGACTTTGGTATTTGCCGTTATTAGCGAATTTAAGTTTGATCAATACCTGTTTTTATTGGCTTATATTCCTTTAACTAAACATTTAATTACGGTTTCTAAAAATCAAGAGCCTAGAGCATTAGATCCTGAGTTAAAAAAATTAGCATTAAGTACTTTTGCACTTTCAGTTTTATTGTCATTGAGCATGATTTACTTCTTTTCAGATATAGTTGTTAATACGCTTTTAGGCGGAAGATAATTTAGTAGTAACTAGTTAAGAGTAATTAGTGATTAGTCAAAAGTTAATAGATGACTAATTACTTTTTACTAATCACTTAAAAAAAAAAATATGAAAATAACCTATTACGGACACGCTGCTTTAGGAATTAAAGTGGGTGGAAAACATCTTATTGTAGATCCTTTTATTTCGGCAAATCCATTAGCAGAACATATCGATATTGATGAATTAAAAGCCGATTATATTTTGCTAACTCATGCGCATGGAGATCACGTTTTAGATGTTGAATCTATTGCCAAACGCACTGGAGCGGTGATTGTTTCTAATGCTGAGATTGCAGGTTATTATGCTGCTAAAGGTTTTCAGGCACATCCTATGAATCACGGTGGAAGTTGGAATTTCGACTTTGGAAAAGTAAAATATGTAAATGCGATTCATTCCAGTACTTTTCCTGATGGCACTAACGGAGGGAATCCGGGTGGTTTTGTTATTGAAGGGGAACATAAAAATATTTACATTGCCGGAGATACCGCTTTGACTATGGATATGAAGTTAATCCCAATGCGTACCAAACTGGATTTGGCTATTTTCCCAATAGGCGATAATTTCACTATGGATGTTCAAGATGCAATTCTGGCATCTGATTTTGTGGAATGCGATAAGGTTTTAGGGTATCATTACGATACTTTTGGATACATCAAAATTGATCATAAAAAAGCCATTCAGCAGTTTTTTGATAAAGGCAAAGATTTGATGCTGCTGGAAATAGGCGATAGTATTGAATTGTAATTGCGAAGAACGTGGCTGGAGCTATTTCCTGCTATCCACTACAATCTTAGGCAGCGAACCCCGCCACCTAAGGATTTTCGCTACTATCAGGGCTAGTTTCGTATCGTTAATAAACTAACATCAGTGAAAAAAACAATTTTAGTGCTATTTATTAGCATTTTTTACCAGACTATTTCTGCTCAGAAATCTGGCTACTGGGACAAAGAAAGAGCTACTTACAAAGAAGTTGTTGTTTCAGCCAGAGACAGAATCATTGTAGAAACTGATGATTTTCCATCAGGAACCACCGAATTGATTTATAGAATCACGCTTTTGGATGATAACCAGCAAATGGCGGGAAGTTTGGTTTCTGTTCTGAAATCTATTCCAGATCCTACAGGAATTAGTCAGGGTTCGGCTGGTGCGGTTTTCTTGATGTCTAAAATCTCAGGAGACGACAAATGCAAATACGCTATTTTTTCCACGAATGAATTGGCAAAAGTCTATAGTTCAAAAGGAGAAATGGCTGAGGCTTGTCTGGCTCAGAATACTGCTGTAAGCAAAGATGCGAAACGACTTTCTATCGATAAATCTGCTTGTATAAAATCCAATACTACCAAATTATATTTTGGTTTCGAAAGTTCTAATTGGTTTATGAAGCAAAAAATCATTTTGGAAGTTGTGCCTTGGGTGGATGCTAAATTAAGCCGAGGATGGACATTAGAAAACAGGAAAAACATAATTAGCCAATGCAAAACTTCGGCATTGGCAAGAAAAATGGCAAATTCAGATGATTTCTGCGTTTGTATTGGTGAAAAGATTCAAAAAAAATATACTTTTCAGGAATTTCAAAAACTGCTGCCTATGGAACAGGCAAAAGCATATAAGGATTTTGGAGCAAACTGTTTTGAAGAAACCGGAATTGCAAACACTGTTTTTAATGATTTGAGAACAAAAGCTTCAAATAGCATTTTAAAAGGAGATTATGGCGCTGCAATTAAAAATTACAACGAAATTGTAAATCAACATAAAGCAACTGCTTTAGATTATGCTAATTTGGGTTATGTTTATCTTATAACCAAACAGTACGGAAAAGCCATTAAATCACTTAAAGAAGGCGAAAAACTGGATGATGCTGAGTTGTTGGTTAAATTGAATTTGGCGCATGCCTATTTATTAAACGGTGAATATTCAAAAGCGAAAGCAATTTACAAAGAATATCAAAATCAAAACGTAACTGAAAATGTAGGTTGGACCCAAAAAATCAAGACCGATTATCAGACTTTTGCGAAAGCGGGAATTCAAAATGAAGATTTTGAAAGGGTTTTGAAGTTGGTTAAATAGAATAAAGAGAAAAGATTTAGGTTTGAAAGTTTGTGAGTTTGAGCGAAGTTGAGAACTTTTTAATAAAAAACTTAGCGGTGACTAGTTGTTAAAAAAATGGAAGTAATTTAATGCAAGACGTAATTAAAGTTATCGATTCATATCCAGATAAATATATTGCAATAAAAAAGCAAGCGTATAAATATCTTTTTAATAATTCGAATATAGATGAAATAGGAAGAATGAATATTCTCCATAGACCTTGGGTAGCACCTTTAAATTGGGGTTTAATGATTTATAAAAGAGCTAGTAAAGAAGTGTTATGTGAGTTTCAATACGATAGTAAAATTATTATTCCTGCTTTTTATCGAGAGTTTTTAGAAAATATTAATGGATGTTTTTTGTATGATATATCATTGTATGGAATAATTCCGTCTTTGACAAGAAGTTTTTTGCAGTGCCATAGTTTGGAAACAGCAAATACTCGTTGGATAGATGAATATAAAGTTGATAAATCATATTTTTATTTTGGAGGTTCAAGTTATAATTATGATGAGAATGTAGGTTATTTTTATGGTGAAAATAAAATAATTTCAATTCGTAAAAATGGTGAAATTGTTGGTGAATGGACTGATTTCTCTAATTTTTTAAATGATGAGATTAGTAAGTCAGAGAAAAAAATGTTAAAAAATCTACCAAACAATATTAATTTGATAGTTACAGACTGATGTTAAGATAGTTAGGGTGAAGTTGGAAACTTTTTAAAAATTTTAGCGAGCCTTTGCTCAAAACTTTGCGAATCTTTGCGGTAAAAAAAATATGGTTAGAAAAAAATGAAAGCAACTTATCATAAATACATTCTTAATTTCAAACGTCCATCGGGAACTTCCCGTGGTGTGATGACTGAAAAAGAAACCTGGTTTTTAGTTTTGGAAAAAGACGGAAAACAAGGAATAGGAGAGTGCGGAATTCTCAGAGGTTTAAGTGCAGATGACCGTCCGGATTATGAAGAAAAATTACTGTGGACTTGCACTAATATTCAGTTAGGAAAAGAAGTTCTTTGGGAAGCTTTAATAGAATTTCCTTCGATACAATTTGGGGTAGAAATGGCTTTTCAGTCTTTAGAGAGTGAAGCACCTTTTTTGCTCTTTCCTTCTGCTTTTACCGAAGGCAAAAAATCTATTGAAATTAACGGCTTGATTTGGATGGGAGAACCTGCTTTTATGAAACAGCAAATCGAAGAGAAATTAGCTCAAGGTTTTCGATGTGTAAAACTCAAGATAGGCGCTATAGATTTCGATAAAGAATTGGAATTATTGCGCTTTATACGGTCTCATTTTACCGCTGAGCAAGTGGAGATTAGGGTAGATGCTAACGGAGCTTTTGGTTTGAATGAAGCTTTAATTAAATTAAATCAATTAACTGGTTTTAAGTTACATAGTATTGAACAACCGATTCAAAAAAACAACACTGACAGGATGGCAGAGTTGTGTAAAAGCACTCCTTTTCCTATTGCCTTAGACGAAGAGTTAATAGGAGTCTTTACCTTGGCAGAAAAAGAAGAATTATTGCAAAAAATCAAACCCCAATATATTATTTTAAAACCAAGTTTTGTAGGTGGTTTTAAAGGAACGCAAGAGTGGATTTCTTTAGCCGAAAAACATCAAATTGATTGGTGGATTACCTCCGCTTTAGAGAGTAATATTGGTCTAAATGCCATTGCACAATGGACTTATTTATTACAAAATCCGATGCCACAAGGTTTAGGAACAGGAGCACTTTATACCAATAATTTTGATTGTCCGCTCGAAGTTTCTCAGGGCGAATTATGGTATAAAAAAGGATTAGAATGGTGTTTTGATTTTTGTCAATTAGACTAAAAAAATAGCTTTTAAATATCTTCTAAAACGCTGATTTGATAGCCTAAATCACGAACCAAATTTTGGATAGAATCAACATTTAAATGGTGTTTTTTGCTTTCAACTCTTAAGATATTATCACAGTCTTCTAAATCAAAATTGAAGTAACAATTTGCAAAAGTTTCAGACAGCTTTTGTAAAATTAAAGCTGCCTGATTTTTACAAGTGATATTGGTGCAAAAAACTTCTATCATTTTAGAGCTGATTAAGACATATTTCTCAAGAATTGACCGAATTGATTTTGTGATAATACACATAGGAAACCATCAAAACTGTCAATACAATAAATGGAAAGAATGCTTCAAAACCCATTCCGTCTATAGCATAATGGCTGATGGCTGCAAAAAGAAAGTCAAATACAAAACCTGCATAAGCCCATTCTTTTAATCGTTTTGGTATTTGCGGAATCACTAAAGTAATAACTCCTAGAATTTTGAATACCACTAATGCGTTCCCAAAATATTCGGGATAGCCTAAATGTTTGATGCCTTCTTTTGCCATTTCTGATTGATACGTTAGCGCAGGCATAACACCTTCAAATAAGAAAATTAAAATTGTTGCAGTCCAAAAGATAATTTTATTGGTTTTTGTTGTTGTCATTTTATTGTTTTTTAGAATAAGTGATTAATATTGAGCCATCACGAAATATTTTTGAATCTAATAAGCTGAAATGGATTGGATCCATTATGTCTTTGAATATAGAAAAGCCATTTCCGATAACAATAGGATCAATTAGAAATTGAAATTCATCAATTAATTGGGCTTCAGCCAGTTGTTTTAAAATACTACCACTACCTAAAAGCGTAATATTTGCATTTTCTTTTAGTTTTTTGATTTCTGCTAACCAATCATTGGGAAGCAATTGAGTGTTGTTCCAATTCGTTTGGTTTAAGCTATTTGAAACTACTAATTTATTAGCAAGATTCATTCTTTCAGCTACTTTTGGAAAAGATACATTCGCCATTGGAGTAGGCCAGAATCCAGCCATCATTTCGTATGTTTTTCTACCAAAAAGCAAGGTGTTTCCAGATGCTAAGCTTTCTTCAGAAAATTGGGCAGCCTCTTCGCTGTGATGATGCCAGCTAGTATTATTCATGGTGTTTTTGTAATAACCATCCAAAGTGATAAATGTAAATGAATTCAGTTTTCCCATTATTTAAGCATTCATTAAAGTTTCAATATCAAATTTGCTCATTTGCATAAATGCATGTATTACTCGTGGCGCTTTTTCTGGATCGGCCATTAATTTCTCTAAAACAGCCGGAACTATTTGCCATGAAACCCCAAATTGATCGTCTAGCCAACCGCATTGATTGTAGGAGCCGTTAGTTCCCAGTTTTTCCCAGTAAAGGTTAATTTCTTCTTGAGTATCACATTCAATAACATAAGAATTAGCTGCAGAGAATTGGTATTGTGGTCCACCATTTAATCCCATAAATTGAAATCCATTCAATTCAAAACGAACCACCATTGGGTTTTCGTTAGTAATTTTCGAATTCGGAAAAATAGAACAATAATATTCGGCTGCTGCTTTGGCTTGACCATCAAACCATAAACAAGGATATAATGATTTCATAGAAATAGATTGTTTTTTCGAATGAAGGTTGCGTGCTAAAACACTTTTTTAGAAAATAATATTGATTGAAAAATTACAAATCTGTAAGGAACCAATGAATTTTATTTTGCTACATGATGATTAAACATCCATCGGATACCAAAACGATCTAAACAACAGCCCCAATAATCACCCCAAAACATATCTTGTAGAGGAGCAATATCAGTAGCACCTTCGGATAAGGCATTAAATAACCGTTCCGTTTCTTCTCTGGTATCGGGTTCTAGGTTGATGGTGGTGTTGTTTCCTATGGTAAGTTTGTGCCCCATGGATTCTAACATATCTGTGGCCATAATTTGTGTTCCTCCTAAAATAGGCATGCATACATGCATTACTTTATTGCCATCTTCTTCTGAAAGAGGTGGTTGTCCTTCTTGGGTTGGGACATCTTTCATGTACATGATAGGAGCTATAAATTCAGAATTAAATACCTTTTTGTAAAAATTAAAAGCTTCCTCAGTGTTGCCTTGAAAATTAAGATAGATAGATACTTTTGCCATTTTATTTCAATTTTAAATGATTAATAACAATACAAAGTTCCATGATTTAGACGTAAATTCTAATGTGTAATAATGACAACAAAAAGGGCATTTACGTCAAATACATGTTTGCTATATAAAATTATATAAAAAAGGAATACTAAAATTAAACGTAAAAAAATATTTATAAAAAGTTAATATCTGTTTTTAAAGAAATAAAAAAAAACAACACATTGGTGTTGGCTTTAAGTTTTGTTGAAAGAGAGAATTATTTTTTAATTTCTACATTAGCTTCTCCATCTCCAACTTTTACATTGGTTTCTTTATTTCCATCTTTAGTTTGGACATCAACTCCATCAGAACCAATACTAACCGATGTACCATCTGCTTCTTTATTAGATTCTTCAGTAGATGTTTCTGCTGTTGTTGGTTCAGTTGGTGGTGGTATTTCTTTTTTGTCTCTACAAGAAACAATTGTCAAAACGGTCAATAGTCCTAAAAGCATCGTTATTTTTTTCATTCTATTGGTTTTAAGTTGGTAAATTATTAATTTACAATATACTAAATTTAATTGATTGTAATAAAAGTATTATTACTAATGTTTGTTTTTAGTATTAATTGGTTTTATATGACTTGTATTTTTGATTGCAGTAAAAGAAGGATTCATCTCAAAAAAAAGTATTTTTGATTGTTGAATATAAAATGAATATAATGAAGCATATTAGTATTTTAGTTCCTGAATCATCGGTTTTACAAGCTATAGCTGATCCACAATATTTGTTTGCTACGGTGAATCAATTTTTAGCTGTAGCCAAAATGCAGCCTTTGTTTGATGTACAATTGGTGGGGATAAAGTCTGAAATTAAGCTCAATAGTGGTTTGTATACAGTAAATCCAACCCAATTGATTAGTGAGGTAAAAAGTACGGATTTGATTATCATTCCAGCTTTATTTGGTGATATGCAAGCTGCTATTAAAGCAAATAGTGAAGTGTTACCTTGGATTCAAGAGCAGTATAAAAAAGGAGCAGAAGTAGCTTCACTTTGTGTGGGTGCCTTTTTATTAGCTGCTACAGGATTATTAGATGGAAAAAAATGTTCAACACATTGGGGATTTCAAAATGAATTTAGAGCTATGTTCCCAAAAGTAGAAGTGGTGGAGGGAAGTATTCTTACCGAGGAATCTCGGATTTATTCCAGTGGAGGCGCTAATTCCTATTGGAATTTATTATTGCATTTGGTAGAAAAATATACCGATAGAGCCACAGCAATTTTGGCTTCAAAATATTTTGCCATAGATATAGATAGAGAAAGTCAGGCCGCTTTTTCCTTGTTTCAAGGACAAAAAAATCATACCGATGAAGCCATAAAAAAGGCACAAGATTTTATTGAAAATAATATAGAAGAGCGCATTTCTATTGATGAATTAGCTATTCATGTAGGCTTAGGTCGTCGTAGTTTTGAAAGACGCTTTAAATCAGTAACTAATAATTCTGTTCTTGAATACATTAACCGAGTAAAAATCGAATTTGCCAAGCGAAATTTTGAAAATAGTCGCAAGAATATCAATGAAGTGATGTTTGAAATAGGATATAATGATACCAAATCTTTTCGAACTATTTTCAAAAAAGTAACAGGTTTGACGCCTATTGAATACCGTAATAAATACAATAAAGTATTGATGAATTAAGGTTTGTTTTTTTATTACAGTTGCATTTTTTTAGCCAGTTTACCAATTGTCAGTCCTTGTACTAAGATAGAAAAGCAAACAATAACGTAAGTTATGGTTACCCAAATTTCTTTGTTAAATTCGGGGTTTATTGATAATGCTAACGCAATAGAAATACCACCTCTAAGTCCGCCCCAAGTTAAAATGAGTCTTGTTTTTTGAGTGATTCTTTCTTTGAGTCGTACCGAAATTGAAGGAATAAAAATAGAGATATAACGTGTAATGATTGTGATTCCTAAAATGATTATGGCTACCAAGATTATTTTTCTATCTGTTTGGATTACTAACAGTTCTAATCCTATTAATACAAAAAGAAGCGCGTTGAGTATTTCGTCTATTAATTCCCAAAAACCATCCACATACCTAGCCGTAATGTCAGACATTCCTAGTGTTTTACTTTGGTTTCCTGTTATTAATCCCGCAACTACCATAGCAAGTGGTCCAGAAACATGGAGGTAATGCGCTAATGTGTAACCTCCCATAACAATGGCTAAAGTGATTAAAACTTCCACTTGGTAATTATCAATACTAGCTATGAATTTAAATCCTATAAATCCAATGATAAGACCAATGACGATACCGCCAATGGCTTCTTGGCTAAACAACATCAGAATACTTGTAGCATCTAAATTGGCTCCAGGGCTAGCTAATTTTAGTAAAGTGATAAAAACAACTACTGCCACACCGTCATTAAATAAGGATTCACCAGCAATTATTGTTTCTAAGGATTTTGAAACACCAGCACTTTTTAAAATGCTCAATACCGAAATAGGATCAGTAGGAGAGATTAATGCACCAAACAACATGGCGTGTATCAATTGGACTTTGAAGCCCATAAAAGTCAACACATAAAAGGAGGCAAATCCAATCATAAAAGTACTAATCAAAACACTAATAGTAGAAAATAAGAGTATGCTTAACTTTTCATTGTTTAAATCTTTGAATTTAATGTGAATGGCTCCTGCAAAAAGCATAAAACTCAGCATGCCTTCTAAAAGTAATTCACTAAAATTGATGTTGTACATTGTGGTTGTAATGTCTTTTGTAAAAGCAGGGAAATAACCGCCAAATGCAAGAATGAATAATGAGAAAACTAAAGAAACCAGCATTAAACCTATGGTATTAGGCAGTTTTAAATATCGAAAATTAATGTAGGCAAAAACGGCTGATAATACGATTAAAATAGAAAACAGATGAAATAAATCCATAATTATTTTTCGTTATTGATATGATGAATGACTCTTTGTGGAAAAGGAATGGAGATGCTATTTTGATTAAATAAATCAAGTATTGTTAGGCGTATTTCGCTTTTGATATTTTCCACTCTAAATAATTCTTCCGACCAAAATATTACAGAAAAATTTAAAGATGAATCAGCAAAATCCGTAAAGCGAACAAAGGCACTAGGTTGTTTTAGCACATCTGGATGACTGTCTACTGCTTGTTTGAGTAATTGCATTACAAGAGGAACATTGGAAGAATAATCAACACCAATACTAATGTCAAAACGAGACGAACGCTTACTGTGGGTCCAGTTAATGAGTTGGTTTCTGGTTAAATCGGTATTGGGTAAAATAATGTATTTATCATCTCGAGTTAAAACGGTTGTTGTTCTTAGGTTAATTTCCTGTACAATACATACAATATCTTTTATTTGGATGACATCGTTAACTTTTATAGAAGAATCTACAAGTAAAATTATTCCAGAAATAAAGTCGCTAAAAAGGTTTTGTAATCCCAAACCAATACCTACTAAAAGGGCAGCTGAACCTGCTACAAGTACCGATAAGTTAAAACCAAATAATTGTAAGCCAACTATAATGGAAATAAATATAACCAGATAGCGTACTAGACTATATAGAGAGTATTTTTTAGCAGTATCAATTTTATCAATTCGGTAGATTGTTTTTCTAATAATTTTTAAAACTAGAAGAACTAAGAATATAAATAGAATTAATTTGATAATACTAATTACTTTAATAGTAAAGCCATTATCTTCAAATAAGGTATAATTAAAGATTTCTTTCATATTAAATGTATTGATAAAACTATTGGTTATTATATTACATAATTAATCGAACGCCACCAAGTTCAGATATTCGATAGGTAAAACGATCACCTGGAGAGCCAATAAACATGAAGTTTTTAGGGATATTCCATTTTTTAGATAAATCGTCAATGATTTCAGGACCAAAAACACCTTCCAATTCTATAAATTCAATATCAATTTCTGGATAAGCACGGTCTAAAACTTTTAAATCAAGAATTAGAGATTGGTTATCAGCACCTTCTAATTTAATGTTTACAATTTTTAATTTCCTAGTGGTTTCGTTATTCTGTACATACTGCATTACTTTGTTTAAAATAGCAACATCATCACCTTTGGTAAAAAATACAAATTCTTGTGAAGTTATTTTTGAGTTCATTTTGTTCAAATAGCGGTTGCTAAAAATCACCATTTTTCGTAGTGGATTGTAGAAGTATTCTAAGGCTTGAATCAAAACAAGAATTAGAAAAGAACGATTTAGCATAATACCAATAAACACAAGTGCTGGGACAAGGTATTGTAAAAAAGTATAAAAGGAATCTACATTTAATTCAATATTACCTATAAAAGCAGTAATTACTAAACTCACAGCAGCTACAACAGCAATTCCTCTGGCTTTTTCAGGACGTGGTAATTTTTTTCGTTTGAATTTTAATAATAAGTTTCCAATTCCAAACAAGCCCATAACGGCTAAAAAGGAAAAAGTATAAACACCCGCTAGAACTACAATATTACCTTCGGTTACAATCAACACGGATACACAAAGGATTAAGAAACTAATAATAATTCGGTAATTAGAGCCTCTCTTGTTTTGTTTTAAAAAGTAATTAGGTAAAATGCGGTCTAAAGTCATTCGGTTTAATAATCCGGAAACTCCCACAAATGAAGTTAAAACTGCACCACAAAGTACTAAAACAGCATCAATGGAAATAAGATATGCAAGCCAAGAACCACCTGTCGTATGTCCTAAAAAGGCTAAAAGAGATTCTTTGTGGGCGCCTACTTCGGTTAATGGAATAATACAAATAATTAGTAATGCCAATATAGGGTTGAAAAAACTAACAATTCCCCACATATTGCGCAGTGTTTTTGGAAAAACACCCTGCTCTTGTTCTTCCACAAAATTAGCCGAACTTTCAAAACCAGAAATTCCCAACATTGCTGCGGCAAAACCTAAAAAAAGGGCATGAGATATTCCTTTGGAAGTAATGGGTAAATTCCAGTTTAAATGAAAGATTTCAAAACCATTATTAATTAAAAACCAAGCTGAAGCAAAAACCAATAAACTTAATGTAACCAAGTGTATAATAAAAATTATAACGGCTACAAATGCTGATTCACCAATTCCCAAAATGGCCAAATAAGTAAAGGCAAGCAGTACTACAATGGTAGCTATATGTACATTAATTACAGAAAAAATACCATGAAGATAATGCATTCCTTCTGAGGCCGAAATAACAGCTGTAGCCATATAAGACAAAACGGTTAGGGTTGCCGCCAGCGAGGCCATTTTTTTGGATGAAGTGTTTAGTAATACATTGTAAGCTCCACCGTTTAGCGGAATCGCACCAACCACTTCTCCATATATTTTTCTAAAAAGATACAGTACAATTGCTACAATTAACAAGGAAATCCAAGCATATTGACCAGCATACATAATCGTTAAAGCCGATACATAAAGACAGGAAGAACTAATGTCATTTCCGCAAATTGCAGTGGCTTGTAATTCATTTAGTTTTTTGTGTACAGTTTCTTTCATTTTAAATAGTAATCTAAATTCTTAATTTTTTAAAGATAGACATTTGAACAAAAAATCCCAATAAAAGATTTTAATCCTTTTGTTATTTATTTTTGGAAGAATTGAAAAACTAAAAAAAAATGAGCTATTTTTAGTTGCTTTTATTTTCGATATATTTTTTTAAAGAAGATAAAGCTTTAACTTGAATTTTATGTTGCATATAGCCAGTCCATCCCAAAAAGAAACCATAGCCACCAAAAGCTTGCTTGCACCAATTCCAGATGTTAAAATCATCATTTTGCTTGATGATTAAGCCTTCTTTAAAATGAAAATGCGAACGTATTTGGTTTTCAATGTTTCTTTTCTTTTTCCCAAAAGTATAGTTTGCTTTCCATTCTACTGTGGCTGTATATTCATTTATAGTAATAATGTTGTATTGTATTTTAAGATTTCGGTTGCTTCTTTCAATCAGCATTTTCCACATAGCTGGAACTTCATCGTTGTTTAAAACACCAAAAATAGGATCATGAAACTTTACTGTTGTAGCATAACAGCTATCTATTTTTGAAATTTCACCATCAGTTAATGCGTTATATAATTGATGAATTGTTTGTTCTGATGTAGTCATGATTGATAGACAAAAGGATAGTTTTTTATTTTTTTAAACGAAGTTAAATGTAAGAATTTATTTTGTTTTAAATTGTTTTTTTTAGAGAAACATTAAATTTAATGTTTCTCTAAAAAAGGGACGATTTAGTTTTAAATTTAATATCGTTTATAACTCTTGAAGATTTCTTTTTAAAACCAATTTCTAAATTCCTAATTTGCGCCTTTAAATTAGACGAGTAAAATGAAAGTATGTATTGCCGAAAAACCAAGTGTCGCACGTGAAATTGCTACCGTTCTGGGGGCTAACACCAAGCACGATGGGTATTATGAAGGCAATGGTTATCAGGTTACTTATACCTTTGGGCATTTGTGTACTTTAAAAGAACCTAACGATTACAGACCGTATTGGAAAAGTTGGGACTTGAATAATTTACCTATGCTTCCTGAAAAATTTGAAACTAAGGTTGTGGAGAATTCAGGGATTCAAAAGCAATTTAAAATTGTAAAAAGTCTTTTTGACAAAGCTGAATTAGTGATTAATTGTGGGGATGCGGGACAAGAAGGAGAATTGATTCAGCGTTGGGTTATGAATGAAGCCAATTATAAAGGCGAAGTAAAACGCTTGTGGATTTCATCCTTGACTACCGAAGCCATCAAAGAAGGTTTTGAAAACTTAAAACCAGCTGCTAATTACGATAATTTGTATTATGCCGGTTTTTCTAGAGCAATTGGAGATTGGCTTTTAGGAATGAATGCAACGCGTTTGTACACTGTAAAACACGGAGGCTACAAACAAGTTTTATCTATTGGACGTGTGCAAACACCAACATTAGCGATGGTGGTGGATCGATTTAAAGAAATTGAAAATTTTGTGCCGCAACCGTATTGGGAATTGCAAACCTTATATCGTGATACGCTTTTTAGTTATGAAGAAGGTCGTTTTTTAAAGAAAGAAGACGGGGAACTTTTGGCAAATAAAGTCAAAGAAAGTGATTTTGAAATTGTTTCTATTGATAAGAAAAATGGAAATGAATTTGCTCCCAAGTTATTTGATTTAACAGGATTGCAAGTGTATTGCAATACGAAATTTGGTTTTTCAGCCGATGAAACTTTGAAGATTGTTCAAACCTTATACGAACAAAAAGTGGTGACTTATCCTAGAGTTGATACTACTTTTTTACCAAATGATATCTATCCAAAAGTATCAGGAATTCTGCAAAAATTGAGCAAATATGCCGAGTTAACGGAGCCGCTTTTAGGTAAAAAAATCAAAAAATCAACTAAGGTTTTTAATGATAAAAAAGTAACCGATCACCACGCTATTATTCCCACCGGAATAGAATCTAATTTGCAATACAATCAACAACAAGTGTATGACATCATTACCAAGCGATTTATTGCTGTTTTTTATGATGATTGTTTGGTTGCTAATACCAACGTTATTGGAAAAGCAGCAGATGTTACTTTTAAAACTACTGGAAAAGTAATTCTAAAAAAAGGATGGCGCATAGTTTTTGAAGATCCAAATGCCAAAGAAAAAGAAGCCGACGTATTGCCCAATTTTGTGGTAGGTGAAAAAGGGCCACACCAACCTTCATTTTTAGAAAAAGAAACTAAACCGCCCAATCAATTTACCGAAGCTTCTTTACTGCGAGCGATGGAAACGGCTGGAAAACAAGTTGACGATGAAGATTTACGCGAGTTAATGAAAGAAAATGGTATTGGTCGACCTTCTACACGAGCTAATATCATCGAAACACTTTTCAAACGTCAATATATCGTTCGAAACAAAAAACAAGTATTGCCTACGCCAACTGGAATTCAATTGATTGATACGATTCAGAATGAGTTAATAAAATCAGCTGAATTAACGGGGTCTTGGGAAAAACAATTAAAAGACATTGAAAAAGGAACTTTCACTGCTTCGGCTTTCATCAATAATATGAAACGTATGGTGGATGCTTTGGTTTACGAAGTGAGAAGTGAAAGTGTTCGTGCAAACATTTCGCATATTGGCAACAGCCAAAAAGAAGATGTCAAAGTTAAACAGAAGAAAGCAGTTGGCATTACTACCGAAGTTTGTCCCAAATGTAAAAAAGGTAATCTTATAAAAGGAAAATCGGCTTACGGCTGTAGTAATTACAAAGCGGGGTGTAATCTGTTATTGCCTTTTATTTTTGCAGATAAAAAGATTTCCGATAATCAGTATTTACGGTTGCTTCAAAAAGGGTCTACAGTTAATTTAAAAGATTTTAAAATTGATTCTGGCACGGTAGAAGGTTTGTTGCGTTTTGATGAAGAATTCAATTTAAAATTAGAACCTAAAAAAACAGAAAAAAAATTAGTTTCGGATGTATTAGCTTGTCCTAAATGTCAAAGGGGTACCGTTATTAAAGGAAATACCGCTTATGGTTGCAGCGATTATAAATCTGGATGCGATTTTAAAGTTAGTTTTGATATTGTCAGAGAAAAATTAAAAGATCAAAAAGCTACTAAAGAATTAGTTTATACTATTTTGAAAGAAAGCCTATAAGCATGAGCTATTATGTTTGTCAAAGCCAAGTCAATTTTAAGATTTGGCTTTTGTTTTTTGTGTAACTTTTGAGAAAATTAATATCATGCTGTTAAATCGAATTAAGGGGATGATATTAGATTTTAGTTAGGGTTTAGAAGATAGCTCAAAACTTTGATTGAGTTAAAAATGAAAAACCCACTAAATCATTGAATTTGGTGGGTTTTAGTTTTGCTTTTCAGCTCGCGGAGAAAGAGGGATTCGAACCCCCGGACCTGTTACAGTCAACAGTTTTCAAGACTGCCGCATTCGACCGCTCTGCCATTTCTCCAATATGTCGCTATCATTTTGTGATTGCGAGTGCAAATATAAGTTCCTTTTTTGGTTTTTAAAGCTTATTTTAATTAAAAAATATACTTTTTTTAAATTTATTTTTTAATTGTTTCATTTTCTATACTTTAAGAAAATAAAAAATTAAGAAAGGATTTAAGAAAGAACTAATAATTGACGTATTCAGTAATTTCCAGACCATATCCTATCATTCCAACACGTTTGGTTTGCTCTGAATTTGATACTAAACGTATTTTAGAAATATCAATATCATGTAATATTTGTGCTCCAATTCCGTAATCTTTAGTGTCGATAACAACTTTTGGAGCTTTCATTGTTCCTTGGGCTTGAAGAGCTTTTAATTCAGAAATACGATTTAATAAATTAACCGCTGTCATGTCTTGATTAATGAAAATTACAGCACCGCGACCATTTTCGTTAATTATTTTAAACATAGCATCCAATTGTTGGTCCACATTATTAGTTAAAGTCCCTAATAAATCATTGTTTACTTGAGAGGAATGAATTCTTGTTAAAATAGGTTCTCCTAAATTCCAGTTTCCCTTAGTTAAAGCAATATGAATTTGTTTGTTTGTAATTTGTTCGTAAGCTCTTAAACGAAAAGTTCCAAAACGAGTATTGATATCAAAATCTTCTTTTTTAACAATGATACTATCGTGTTGCATTCTATAAGCAACAAGCGCTTCAATTGAAACGACTTTTATATCAAATTTTTTAGCAATTTTTACTAATTGAGGTAAACGAGCCATTGTACCGTCTTCGTTCATTACCTCGACGATAACACCTGCAGGTTTGAATCCAGCTAATCTAGCAAAGTCAATAGCGGCTTCAGTATGCCCCGTTCTTCTTAAAACACCACCTTCTTTTGCAATTAAAGGGAAAACGTGCCCTGGTCTAGCTAAATCATGTGGTTTAGTAGTAGGATCTGTTAATGCTAAGATTGTTTCCGCTCTGTCTGATGCCGAAATTCCTGTTGTAACCCCTTTTCCTCTTAAATCAACTGAAACGGTGAAGGCAGTTTCCATAGGATCAGTGTTGTTGCCTACCATCACGTGGAGACCTAATTCTTTGCAACGACTTTCCGTTAATGGAGCACAAATTAAACCACGTCCATGAGTAGCCATGAAATTAATCATTTCAGGTGTTGCTTTTTCGGCAGCAGCTAAAAAATCGCCTTCATTTTCTCGGTTTTCATCATCCACAACTAAGATGATTTTTCCTTGACGGATATCTTCTATTGCTTCTTCAATTGTGTGGAGTTGTATTTTATCTTTGACCATCTTCGGTTATTTTATTCTTATTAGGTAATATTTTTTGTATGATTTTTTGTAATGGAGCTAAAATAACATCCATATTAATTAATCCTATATCGTTTGTAGCTCTGTATGTTAGTAATATTGCTAATGGAGTTAATACAATTGATGACATCCAGGATCCCATAAAAGGTGTCATTCCATTTTCTTGAGCAAATCTTTTTCCAAATGTATTGATAAAATGGAAAGTGATAAAGATTAATACCGCAAAAATAATTGGTAATCCAAGCCCTCCTTTACGGATAATTGCACCTAATGGAGCACCAATAAAAAACATCATAAAGCATGCGTATGCAATGACAAATTTGTCATATAAAGCTAATAAATGATTATTAATATTCTTTCGTTTGGCTTCTAAGTTAGTTCGGCTTCCATCTATGCTGTACCCAATACTACTGAGGTTACTACTAGCGGTTTTTAATATTTCTGCTTTTTTACGAGTATCGTATAAAGATAAAATATCAGTAGGAAGTGTTTTTCTTTTTTTAACCAATTCTTTATCAGCTAGGTCGTTAAATGTTTTGTTTGAAATAACGGTTCTTAAATTGATGTTTTCCGAATAAGAAGCAATCTCTGTTTTATAGTTTGTTTGAAGGGAATCTAAAGTGTAGTTCAATTCGTTTACAGTTAGCATTGTATTAGAATTGCTTACTTTTTCATCATCGACGTCTACGTTGTTAAGTTGTGACAAATCAATGTTGATAAGGTATTTTTTAAACGAACTTTTTGCAAATGGAAATTTTTTTCTATCAGTATATTTTTTAGGAGTAATGTCTTCATAGTAGTTACCATTGTTTAATACAAGTTGTAAAATACTAGATTGTTCACTACTAATTAATTCTCCATTTTTAGCTTTAATTACGGTTTTGCTTCCATCTCCATTAATAGATTTTTTATGGATTGTAATACCGGTTAATTTGTTTCCGTTTTCTCCTGATTTTTTATTGACCTTAATGTTGTAATAACCTACATCACTAAATTGTCCTTCAGTTATAGCCATTGCGGGTTTTAGCTGGGCAATGTTTTTTCTAAAGTTAATGAATTTGTACTCAGCATAAGGAATTACATTATTGGCAAAAAAGAAGGCAACAATACTTAATAAGAAAATAAATATAGTAAGACTTCGCATGGCTCTTTGTAAAGAAATCCCAGAAGATTTCATTGCTGCAAATTCGTAGTTTTCGGCTAAATTTCCAAACGTCATAATAGACGATAATAGAATAGAGAGCGGAAGTACTAACGGAATAATTCTAGGCATAGAAAATAGCAGGAATTTTATAATTAGTGGTACATCTAAATCTTTTCCAGCTAGCTCAGCGATAAATAACCAAATAGTTTGAAGTATGAATATAAAAAACAAGATTACAAATACCGTAGCAAATGTAATCGTGAATGTTTTTAATAAGTATTTGTCGAGGATTTTCACGTAATGAATTAATCTAATTTATTGATGTAGTAATTTGGATATTTATTAGCTACAAAGGTAAATTGATTTTTTGACAAAGGTTGATTGGTTTTAAAAGAATTAACGGTTAAAGTTGTTTTTGTTCCTTTTTTACCAGTTTCAATCAAATTGTAAATGTGTTTGGTTTGCACATCAATTCCAAGTAAAATTTCTTTTCTCTGATCTTTAGAGTCTGTCGGAATTAGTTTGATGTATTGAATTTTTCTACCTCTAACATTTTGTAAAATATCCATAGAATATTTATAACCACTATTGAAAAACGTTAGCATTTTAGAAGGTGTTACTGCGCTGTCATCTTTTTCATTCACTGATGAAATATTAATTTCTTCGTCTTCAGGAACAATAGTATAGGTTTTTTTTCCGTCAAATATTTTAGTCATACCCATAAAGTTTAACACATATTGGTTTCCTTTTAAGGTAACATTTCCTTTACTATCTTGATTAATGTTTTCTTTACTATTATTAAGTGAATATTTAAAATCGATTACAATATTATTATAGCTTTTTACTTTTGCAGTTACTTGATCTAAAAGACTTTTAGCTCTTTTGTCTTGTGCTTGGGTTGTAAAACAAATTAATAAGATAAATGTAATTTGGATAATCTTTTTCATTGTGTTAGTTGTTTTCTTCATTATTAAAAAATTGATCAAGTGCATGCATGTCTGGAATATTTACACTACGAGCTTTACTTCCTTCAAAAGGACCTACTATGCCGGCAGCTTCTAATTGATCAATTAATCGACCAGCTCTATTATAACCTAATTTTAGTTTTCGCTGCAATAAAGAGGCCGATCCTTGTTGTGCGTTGACTATAATTTCTGCCGCTTCCCTGAACAATGTATCTCTTTCAGAGATATCCATATCAAGATTGATGCCATTTTCTTCTCCCACGTATTCTGGAAGGAGGTAAGCGGTAGCATAGGCTTTTTGTGAACCAATAAAATCTGTAATTTTTTCTACTTCTGGAGTATCGATAAAAGCACATTGAACACGAACTACATCGTTTCCATTTGTGTATAATAAATCTCCTCGTCCAATTAGCTGATCTGCTCCTTGAGTGTCTAGGATAGTTCTGGAATCAATTTTAGATGTTACTCTAAAAGCAATTCGGGCAGGGAAATTGGCTTTAATTAAACCAGTAATTACGTTTACCGAAGGTCTTTGTGTTGCAATAATCAAGTGAATACCAATAGCACGAGCTAATTGAGCCAAACGAGCAATAGGAACTTCAACTTCTTTACCAGCTGTCATAATCAAGTCGGCAAACTCATCGACTACTAAAATGATGTAAGGTAAAAAGCGGTGTCCGTTTTCTGGATTTAATTTTCTGGATTTGAATTTTTCGTTGTATTCTTTAATGTTTCTAACCATCGCATCTTTCAATAAAGAATAACGGTTGTCCATTTCTACACAAAGCGAATTTAAAGTATTGACCACTTTGGCGTTATCGGTAATGATAGCATCTTCCACATCAGGAAGTTTGGCTAAATAATGTCTTTCAATCTTATTGAAAAGCGTAAGTTCTACTTTTTTAGGGTCAACCAAAACAAATTTTACTTCGGCTGGATGTTTTTTGTACAAAAGCGAAGTTAAAACGGCATTTAAACCAACAGATTTTCCTTGTCCTGTAGCTCCTGCCATTAAAAGGTGAGGCATTTTGGCTAAATCAACCACAAAAGTTTCGTTAGAAATGGTTTTTCCTAATGCTATAGGTAATTCCATTTCTGCTTCTTGAAATTTGGTAGAACCTATAACTGATTTCATCGAAACCATAGTAGGATTCTTGTTAGGAACCTCGATACCAATAGTTCCTTTTCCAGGGATAGGAGCAATGATACGAATTCCAAGTGCCGAAAGAGACAAGGCAATATCGTCTTCTAAGCTTTTAATTTTAGAGATTCGAATTCCAGCTTCTGGTACAATTTCGTATAAGGTTACCGAAGGTCCTACAGTAGCTTTAATTTGCGCAATTTCAATTTTATAATTGCGAAGCGTATCTACAATTCGGTTTTTGTTTTCTTCTAATTCTTCTTGATTGATGGTAATTCCGCCTGTTGAATATTCTTTTAATAGATCAATTGTTGGGAATTTATAATTGGATAAATCCAAAGTAGGGTCAAATAATCCAAAGTCTGATACCAATCGAGCAGCTAGATTTTCTTCAACAACTTCTTCTTCTGCAGCTGTTTCAATTACAAAATCGTCATTGATTGCTGCTACAACAGGAGCTGCTTTTTCAACAGAAAGTGGTTTTGAAATGGGGTCTAAATTAATTTCAGAAGCATGACTAATAGTAGGTTTAAGTGCTTCTTTGTTGATTTCAAATTGAGAAGCTTTTGGCTGAGGAACTACTTTTAATTCAGGCTCTTCGTCTTCTGATATGGCAAATTCTTCAAGGTTATAAGCACTTTCATTTTTAGGAGTAGTCTCGTTGTTTTCAGCAGGAATGATTTCTTTTTTGCTGCTTTCAAAAAAAGCTTGAATCTTTTCAGGAGATAATCTCATTTTGAAAATAACATAAACAATCAATCCGAAGATTAACAACAAAAGCGTACCTGTTTTTCCAATATAATCTTGTAGAAATAAATTAAGTTCATAGCCAATTGTTCCGCCTAATTCTGGTAATGAAGTGGCAAAGAAGCCAAATAAAACCGATAAATTAATCATGACAAACAAATCCCAAAACCAGATGTTTTTTAATTTTTGGTTAGAAATACCAAGTATTAAAAAGATTCCGGTTAAGAATAACAAACGAACAAATAAGAAAGAAGCCAAACCGAAGCCTTTGTAAACTATTAAATTGGCTAAGAAAGCGCCAAACTTTCCTAGCCAATTTTTTACTGTTTCAGTTCTGTTTGTTAATTCCAGTACAGCACTTTGATCTTCTTGTCCATATATATAGAAAGAAACAAAAGCAACTAATAAAGCAATAGAAAATAAGATGAGTAGACAGCCTAAAATTGTTTTATGCTGTTTAGATATTTTCCATGATTTAAAAACTTTAGTTTTTGAATTGTTTTTCGGGTCTAAAGTCTCTTTTTTTGTTGTTTTTGCCATTCTATAAATGTAACTAATCCTCTAAATAAAGTGAGGTACGTATATGATTAAACCAATTATTATTGCTGTAATTGCTGCAAAAAAAACAGCTCCGGCAGCAATATCTTTTATAAAACCAATTCTTTCGTGGTAATCTGGATGAATAAAATCGGCTACTTTTTCTATTGCAGTATTTAACCCCTCAATACTTAATACTAAACCTATTGCTAAAGTTTGAAAAAGCCATTCAGTTTGTGAAATTCCTATAATAAATCCAGCTACTGTTAATAGAACTCCTAGGGATGTTTGCACCATCACACTATGTTCTGTAGTAATAAGTTTAATAGCGCCTTTTAAAGCAAAGCCTACACTTTTAAACCTTCCAGTTACAAAGGTTTCGTCTTTTTGAAATGCCATCAAATAAAGATTAAAGTACTGCTAATGCAGCTTCATAATTTGGTTCGTTTGCAATTTCGCTTACTTGTTCAGTGTGTAAAATAGTACCATCTGCATCTGCAACAATTAACGCTCTTGAATGTAAACCTTTTAAAGGACCGTCTACAATTTCTAATCCGTTTGCTTTACCAAAGCTTCCTTCTTGAAAATCAGATAAATTTTCTACATTTTCAATTCCTTCTGCACCACAAAAACGTTTTTGAGCAAATGGTAAATCTCTTGAAATACATAAAACAGCAGTGTTTTCTAATTGAGCAGCAGCCTCATTGAATTTTCTAACAGATGTAGCACAAGTTCCTGTATCAATACTTGGGAAAATATTTAGAACTAATTTCTTTCCACTAAAATCGCTTAAAGAAGCAATAGAAAGATCGTTTTTTACTAATTTAAAATCGGCAAGTTTTGAACCTACTTTTGGTAATTCTCCTGCAGTGTTTATTGGATTTCCTCCTAATGTAATTGAAGCCATAATTAAATTTTTTAATGAGGTTCAAAAGTATGAAAATTATTTAAGAATTAGGATTTCTGATTTAAGATTTTAAATCAAAAAGGAATGATTGTAACGCAATGAATAATTGAGAAATAAGAGTAAATGCAAAAAAATGCAACTGTTGGAGATGCATTTTAGAGATACTTTTAGGTAGAAAAGTATTATTTGTCTATAGAACCTAATACTCTTTTCATAAAAGTATTCAAGGCTTCTTTTTTGTCAGTTCCGTTTTGAACAAGTTTATGTACTTCAAGAGCACCGTACATATTCGAAATTAATTCGCCTATAACATCTAGTTCTTCATCTTTAAGAGAAGAAATCTCAGTCATTGCTTCCAATACTTCGATAGTTTCAATGATGTAATCTTGATCGTTTTCTTCGATGAACTGAGTAAGTTGTTTTATTACAGGTAGTTTCATTTTTTTAGGTGTGTATTTGGTTATTTGTTGATGTGTTTATTTGAAGGACAATCGTTAATTCAAAACAATTACCAAATTAACAAATAACCTAATTAGACAATTTCGTTTACTAAATCAATGAGTACTTCCTGTTTGTTGGTTTGTGTTTCGTTTACCAATTTTCCGTTTACAAACGTTGCAAAAGTTGGTAAGTTACTTACATTAGCCAGTTTTCTTGATTCTGGATTGTTTTCCGCATCAACTAAAACAAAGGTCATTGCTTCGTTCTCATTAGCTAATTTTTTAAATTTTGGTTTCATAATACGGCAGTTACCACACCATGATGCCGAAAATTGAACCACTACTTTTTCGTTTTCAGCCACTAAATTGGCTAAAGTATCTTCGTTTAATTCTATTAACATTTTTCTTTGAGTTTCTAAGTCGCTAAGGTTCTAAGTTTTTGATCTTAGAACCTTGTGACTTGTTATTAAAGATTTAATTTTAAAATTTCTATTCTATTCTGGTTTAAATCTTAGAGACTTAGGAACTCAGAACCTTAGAAACCTTATAAAAAACTAGTTAGCGCTCAAGTAAGCAGCAGTACTGTTTCTATCAGCTGACATTGCTTCTTTTCCCTCTTCCCAGTTAGCTGGACAAACTTCACCTTTTGTTTGTACGTGTGTATAAGCATCTACTAAACGTAAATATTCGTTTACGTTACGACCTAATGGCATATCGTTTACGCTTTCGTGGAAAATTTTTCCAGTTTCGTCAATTAAATAAGTAGCTCTGTAAGTTACGTTAGAACCTTCTACTAAATAAGTATCAGCATCTTCATTGTATACACCAGCTTCAGCATCTAAAATTCCTAAAGCAGCAGATAAATTTCTTGTAGTATCTGCTAGAAGTGGGTAAGTTACACCTTCAATTCCACCGTTATTTTTTGCAGTGTTTAACCAAGCAAAGTGTACTTCGTTAGTATCGCAAGAAGCTCCAATTACAATTGTGTTTCTTTTTTCAAATTCAGGTAAAGCAGCTTGAAAAGCGTGTAATTCTGTTGGACAAACAAAAGTAAAATCTTTTGGGTACCAAAATAAAAGTACTTTTTTTTTGTTGTTTACTGCTTCTTCAAAGATGTTGATTTTTAAGTTATCACCCATTTCAGAAATGGCGTCTACCGCAATACTTGGGAATTTTTTTCCTACTAATGACATATTATTTGTTTTAAAGTTATTATTTGTTGCCGCAAAAATAAGTTATATAAAAGGTTTATGGTAATAGTAGTTGATTATTAATATTTATTTAATAATAATTTTTGGTTATGATAAACAAAAAAGCTGTTTTAAATTACTGAATATCAATTGTAACGGGTAGTTTGCCACTACATCCGTAATTTAATAAAAATTGTTGTGCGGCATTGATTTGAAATTCGCTGAAATCCTGATAAACCTGAATGACTCTCGAAGCCTTATTTAAATTAGGGATTAGCGGTAATGCATAAGGATTTCCAAAAACGTAGATTAGACATTTTTTGTTTTCCAATAGTTTTTCTAGCAAATCAAAAATGGCATCGTCAATTTCAAATTTGTGTAGTGGTTTTGCCTTTGGAACAAACAAAGAAATTAGTATATAATCAAAAGCAGCCATTTTTTTTTCGAAAGCTACCAAGTCAAAATCATCAACAGATTCAATGGCAAATTGCGGGCAATTCCATTCAGTATTAATCGTTTTTAAAAAATCATTTTCAACCGATTTGTATAAAGAGAGTTGGGCTACTTTTTGCTCTTGATTAGCTTTTTTTAGACTTTCAAAATCGATGTTGTCAATTACTTTGGTAATACTGTTTTTAGCAATTTGCGAATTAAGATTTGCTGCTTGCTCAAAATTTAAAGTGGAGCTATTTGATACAGCAGTATTGAATAAGCCTACTTTTTCTTTGCATTGCCAAATTCTGTTAAAGCTTTCATTAATACGTTCTTCCGAAGCATTTTCTAAAATAGCTTGAATACCTTCGGGAATATTTTCGGCAAAACACAACACATCATTTCCAGCATTGAAAGCTTCCCATTCCAGTTGGCCTTTCACATCGTATAATTTAGAAACACTATGCATGTTCAACGCATCAGAAATAACCAAACCATCATAGCCTAATTGCTCTCTTAGTAGTTTCTGAATAATATTTTGAGACAAGGTTGCCGAAGTGTTTTTTCCTTCGTTTAAAGCAGGAACTGCCAAATGTCCTATCATAATTGAATCGACATTATTTTCGATTCCTTTGATAAATGGACGCAATTCGTTGCTTAATAATTGTTCTAAGTTTTCATCTAAAATAGGCAGTCCTAAGTGCGAATCGACATTGGTATTTCCATGTCCTGGAAAATGTTTTAGACAACCTAAAACCTTCTCGTCAGCCATTCCACGTAAATATTCTATGGAGAAATTGGCAACCTTTTCTTTGTTTTCACCAAAAGAACGATAACCTATAACGGGATTATTTGGATTATTATTGATATCAGCCAAAGGAGCCAAATTGTATAAAATTCCAGCTGATTTTAAATCGGATGCAATTTGTTTTCCTACTTCATACACTAATTCTTTTTTGTCATCAGGCAAAGCTCCAAGTGTAATGGCATACGGATATTGTGGAGTTTTTTCGATGCGCATGGCTAATCCCCATTCAGCATCAATACTCATTAATAATGGAGTAGGTGCACATTTTTGATAACGTTCGACTAATTCTTTTAGACGAATGTAACTATCGTCATTGAAAGTGACTTTTTTCTTGCTCTCAAAATTGGTGGCAGCACTGGCACGACTGTGGAAAAAAGTCAAACCGCCAATATTGTATTTTTTTATTAATTCTTCGGTTGCTTGAATGTTTTCTTCTGTATCATTTATAAAAACAGCAGGGAAAAAGAATTGTCCTATTTTTTGTTCGAGTGTCATATTTTTTTAATTAAACAATAATGTTTTTTGTAACTAAAAGATTGAAAGATTGTTTTAAACGATAGATTATATAAATTATAAATTTCCATTTAATCCGTTTTTTTCCCAAAGTCTTTTGGAAATTCTAAGAATCTTGATAAAATCAATCCTGGAATGGTTGCTATTAACACCCATATAAAGAAATTTCCATAACCCAAATATTCCTGAATGTATCCGCTCAACATTCCTGGAAGCATCATTCCTAATGCCATAAATCCTGTGGCAATAGCATAATGTGCTGTTTTCGATTCGCCTTCGGCAACATAAATTAAATACATCATAAAGGCTGCAAAACCAAATCCATAGCCAAATTGTTCTAAAATAACGACTATATAAATATAATAGATAGAAGTAGGATGAAAATGTCCCAATAGTATAAAACCAATAATAGGCAGGTGCATGGTTAAAATCATAGGAAGCATCCATTTGCCTAATCCTTGTTTAGAGATGGCAATTCCGCCCAGAATTCCCCCAATAGTAAGCGCTATTAATCCAAAAGTTCCGTATATAATTCCAATGTCTTCAGTAGCTAATCCCATTCCTCCAACTTCTGTTTTATCAACTAAAAAAGGAGTAAGCATTTTTAATAATTGTGATTCTCCAAGACGAAATAGCAGGATGAAGGCCAGTGCTAATCCGATTTGTTTTTTCTTAAAAAAACTAGCGAAAACGGTAGCGAAATTTTTGTTTTCTTTCCCAGCTGCTGTAATAGGTAATTCGGCTTTTGGAGTGGCAAAATAGTTGTAAATGGTCAAAAAAGACATGATTAGTCCAACAAAAATCATAGTATAAGACCAAGCTTTTTGATTGTCGCCATATTGCTTTTCTAAATAACCGGCTAATAAAATAATTAGTCCGTTTCCAGTAAGCATAGAAGCTCTATAAAAAGTGCTTCGAATTCCTAAAAAGAAAGATTGTTGATCTTTAGTCAATGCTAATAAATAGAAGCCATCGCTAGCTACATCATTAGAAGCAGAAGCAAAAGCGGCTACCCAAAATAGAGCCAAGCTCAATATGAAAAATTGGCTTGTAGGAATGATGAATCCCACAATTAAAAAAGCAATAGAAATGAATAATTGCATCGTTAAAAACCATTTTCGTTTGGTGCTATGTAAATCAATAAATGGACTCCATAATGGTTTGATAACCCAAGGCAAGTATAATAAACTGGTGTATAAACCAATATCTTCGTTACTAATGCCAAGATTTTTATACATTAAAACGGAAACCGAAATGATAATAACGTATGGAAATCCCGAAGCAAAATTTAATAAAGGAATCCAATACCAAGGTTTATTTTCTGTTTTCATCTGCGGTGGTGTTTTGGTTGTTAGCTTTTAATAAGGTGGCTTGGCTTTCGTTACCAAAATAATCCACAAAGGTTACAGCACAATTGTTGTGTCTTTCTAAGTATAGTTTAGGAATGCTAATGGCAATAGTGTCTTTGGTTTCTTGAATAGCAACTTTGTCAATTATCTGACTTGGATTATTAATGTCTATTAAATTTTTATTGGTAGCACCGTAAATCATTACATAACGAATTTTGCTTTGCGTTGGAAAATCTAAGGTTACAACAGTAGTAGCTGTTTGATTATTAATGTTGGTTACACATGGTATGTCCAAAACTTCTCTTTTAGCATTAGGAACTACATACGGCAAAGCTGGATATTGATATTGATTGTCTTTAAGCAATTGTGTTACGGCTTTGTTCTTGTTTACAAACCATTTGGCACTAAAAAATGCATTTCCGTTAATGTTGTTATAAGTACGCGTTAAATCAATTTGATTTGGAATCTCATTTGGATTAAACCATTTTTTATCTGAATCGGCATTGATTTTATAGCTTCCGTTTCCAATGTAAAGTGCGGTATTTTTATTAGTGTTTTCTGACCACCATTTGCTCAATTTAGCATAAGAAGCAGTTTTGTGATCAATACTCCAATACAATTGTGGCAATAGATAATCAATATAATTTCCTTCCATCCAGGCCATTGGGTCGGCATACAAATCATCATAGTTGGTTTGTCCTGCCTGAGTGTCTGAACCTTTTGGATCAACCGATTTATTTCTCCAAACTCCAAACGGACTAATTCCAAATTGTACCCAAGGTTTTAACTTTTTAATTGATGTATAGGTGTTTTTTAGATAAGTATTTACGTTATCGCGTCGCCAGTCTTCGCGATTCATTCCTTTACCGTATTTTTTATAAGAAGCAGTATCGTTAAATTCTTCGCCTTTTATGCGGTATGGATAAAAATAATCGTCAAAATGTACCGCATCTATATCGTATTTAGTAACTACTTCGTTTACCACATTAATCAAATGTTCCTGAACTTCTGGAAGTGCCGGATTGTAATAGTATTTACCGCCATATTTTATCATCCAATCTGGATGCTGGATGACATCGTGATTCTTACTTAATTCAGAGATATTTAAATCCATTGTAGCACGATACGGATTAAACCAGGCATGAAATTCAAAGCCACGATTGTGAGCTTCGGTAATCATCCAATCCAAAGGGTCATAAAAAGGATAGGGAGCCAGTCCTTGTTTCCCCGTTAAATATTTAGACCAAGGAGCTAAATTACTTGGATACATAGCGTCTCCTGCACAGCGAATTTGTACAATAATCACATTGTAATTTAGTTTTTTATAAGTATCTAAAATTTCAATAAAATCGGCTTTTTGTTTGGCAACAGAGTCGGTATTTTTTACAGGCCAATCAATATTGGCAACGGTTGCAATCCAAACGGCTCTGAATTCATTTTTAGGATTTTGAGATTTTAGTTGTGCATTTGCATTAAAAAATGAAAACAGAAACAAGGGAAGCAATAATAAAATGAAATTTTTTGGGTTCATTGATTGGAGTGTTTTTATAGAAATTAAAATTAGTTTTTTATAAAATAGTATTAATTAAAAATTCGATCATTTTGGTCGCAATTTCTTTGCCAAATTACTATTATTGATTGTGAAAAGTAAATATGGGCAGCTTCTTTTTGAATTAAACTTTAAAAATCATTTTTTTAGTATAAAACCACCATAGAATTAAAGACCATAAAACACTATATATTAAGGCAAATGCTAATGAAGCGTTCATGGGATTACTAAAATGAGGGACAATATAAAATTCATATAAAAAACTTTTTACATCAATTTGCTCAGAAGGAATACTTGGATTTTGAATGTTGATTGCAGTTAAAACCCGTGGAATAATTCCTGATAAGAAAAATACAATCATCGGGTTTACTCCCCAAATTAAAAATAATGGAGTCCACTTTTTATAGTTTGCACAATCTATTACAAAATATAACAGAGTTAAGCATATTGTTGCTAAACCTGCTGTATATAGCACATAAGAACTAGTCCAAAGAGATTTGTTTATAGGAAAGATAAAGTTCCATAGCAATCCTGCAAATACCAATACAATCCCTACGATTACGGTTTTCTTTACGATTTGAATTTTTGGAATAGGCAAGTTTAATAATTGTCCAATAAACATTCCAAAAATTCCCGTTGTGATGGCAGGTAATGTACTCAATATACCTTCCGGATCCCATGTTTTTGAAACACTCCATAAATGTCCTTTTAGGACTAAATTATCTAACCAAGCAGCCAGATTGGTATTTTTTTCAAAATTAGCTGGACCAAATTCTGGTACAGGAACAAAGGCCATTAGCATCCAATAAATAAATATAATAGAAGCAGCAACAACTAATTGCGTTTTTAAATTTGATTTTAAATACAATATAGAAATTAAAAAATAGACAATAGCAATACGTTGTAAAACTCCGGGAAGTCTTACTTCTTGAAATCCTTTTATTGGGCTGTATGCAAGAAGAATTAGGATTACAAAAATTACAAAAACAAGATAGGTTTTAGTTTTTAAACTAAAGTTGCCTAGAAGCGCATAAGCAACTCCTAAAGTAATAATTAATCGGAATGTTAATAATGAGAATCCTTCTAAACCAAGTAATTGGATGTTACTGAAATAGTTTAAAAATAAACCCAAACAAAATATGCGTAAGGAACGCACAACAATTTTATTGAAAACAACAAAGTCCAATTGTTTTGTAGGTATAGCAAATGGAATTGCAGTACCCATAATAAAAATAAAGAAAGGAAATACCAAATCAGTAGGAGTACAGCCATGCCATTGTGCATGTTCCAAAGGGCTGTAAATAGAATTCCAACTTCCTGGATTATTTACAATTGTCATAAATAACATGGTAAAACCCCTGAATACATCGAGAGAAATTAAACGTTCTTTTTTCATTGCTATTTTAGTTTTAGCGGTTCTTTTTATAGTAAAATTGTATATTTTAATTTGGTAATGAAATTTTTCCCATTGTTACAGATGGTATTTTTGAGTTTAATCCAAAATTAAATGTTCCACCTGCTATTGTCTCATTGGCTAAAACAGCAAATAAAACAGCTTCTTTGGCATCAGTTGAAATTCCTAAATCATCACTTTTATAAAACGGGCATGGCAATAGTTCTTTCAACCATTGCACTAATAAGGGATTTTTAGTTCCTCCTCCAGACATATAAATATGGAAGTTTTCTATTGAATCAGCTGTTTTATCGGCTAGGCATTTAATTGCTTCTGCAATAGTTTCAGCTGTAAAACGAGTTAATGTAGCTAATAAATCGGCACAGGAAATATTTTTAATTCCACTTTTTTCCAGTGCATTATTTACATAATTAGCATCAAAGAGTTCTTGACCAATTGTTTTAGGGAATTCTTTTTTGAAAAAGAAGTTGTCTTTCAAATTGTCTAAGAGTACTTGATTCACAGTTCCTTTTTGGGCTATTTCAGCATCTTTGTCAAAACTTTTTTCGGGAAAATAATGTTTTACAAAGCGATCAATTAAGGTATTTCCTGTTCCGGTATCGCTTACAAAAGTTTCCTCAGGATTTAAAGATGCTGGTAAATAGGTGAAGTTTGCAATTCCGCCTATATTGAGCATAATTCGGTTTTCATTTTTTTTACCAAATAAAAAATAATCTCCATAAACTGCTAATGGAGCACCTTCGCCACCAGCAGCAATATGTTTTTGTCTAAAATCGGATATAGTGATGATGCCGGTTTTTACCGCAATATGATCTCCATCACCAATTTGTAATGTTCCATTAGGGTATTGCTCTTGTTTGTGTAAAAATTTAGGGCTATGTAAAACGGTTTGACCATGAGAAGCAATCAAATCAATTGCATCCTTGGAAATATTCCATTTTTTAAGACAATTATTTATCATTTGAGCATGTAAAATTCCAATCCATTCATTGAGTAAAACTAAATGCTGAAACAGGATAGTCTTTTGAGCAAAAACTTTACGAACTTCATTTTTTGTATCTTCACTATAATCGATAGTTTCAAATTCAATTATTTTTACTTGAGTAGCTTCTCCTGAACCAGTTATTTCGCATAGTACAATATCGAGTCCATCTAATGATGTACCAGACATCAGCCCAATTATTTTTCGAGTTTCTTTTTGAGCTATTTGATAAAGTCTACTTATGTTTTTGTTCATAAAAATTATATTTATAAAGAGAATAACTTCTTTTTACTTTATGATTGATTCTTGGATTATTTGTTGGATATCTTCACGAATTTTTTCATTGGCTAATTTATTTCCATCTTCTCCTATTTCAGGATAGGTTCTGTTTGATAAAAAGACATAAACAATTTCAGTTTTTGGATCTACCCAGGCAATATTTCCTGTAAAGCCAGTGTGACCAAAACTTGATTCAGAAATACATTGACAGGTAGTACTATCATTTCCTATTCTTTTATCGAAACCAAGACCTCTTTGTACTCCTTCGGCACAATAAAAGCAAGTGTTAAAAGTGTCAAAGGTTTCGGAAGAAAAATAACGTTGATTGCCATAGTTTCCTTTTTGTAAAAAAAGTTGCATCATTTTAGCAACGTCCATGGCGTTAGAGAAAATTCCAGCATGACCCGCAATACCGCCTTCCATTGCGGCTGCCATATCGTGTACATAGCCTTGAATGAGTTGATGTCTGAAATAAGTGTCTATTTCGGTTGGAGCAATTGCGTTTTTGTCAAATTTTTGCAGAGGATTGTATAGGGTATAATTCATCCCAAGAGAATTGTAGAAATGTTCCTGACTTAAAAATTCTAATTTTTTGTGTGTTATTTTTTCCAGATATTCTTTTAAAATCATAAAAGTAAAATCACTGTATCGGTATGTTATTTTTTCAGAGAGGGGAGAGTCGACAATGAATTTCATAATGGTATCATGATAATCATTTCGAATAAAAAGATTATCGGCTACTTTAGTTGAAAATTTAGGTTCAGAATTATTTCGATAATATTTACTTAAAGGGAAACCAATAGAATCAATCGTTTTTTTATAAAAAGGACTCCATGCAATCAGTCCTGCATAATGATTTAATAAAGCTTTAAAACTGATGTCTTTTTTATTTGAATTTTTAAACATGGGAAGCATTTCTCCTAATTTAGTATCTAAAAAAACTTTTTTATTATCATACAATTGCATGATGTTTGGTAAGGTAGAAATCATTTTTGAAATAGAAGCAACATCATATAAATCGGTATTAGAAACTTTTACATCTTTTGTATATGTATGATAGCCATAAGATTTCTGGAAGACTACATTTCCTTGTCGGGCAACCAAAATTTGCATTCCAGGAGTCATTTTACCATCAATAGCTTTTTTAGCAATCGAATCAATTTTGGATAAAATGAGAGAGCTCATTCCAACATTTTCAGGAGTTTCAAATCCTAATCGATTTATTTTTTGAGTAGCTAATCCTTCATTTACGTTAAAGTTATTATTAATTGAAACAGCTAATTTTCCTTTTGCTTCTTTTGCTCCAAAAATTATTTCGGCCGATACAATTTGTGAAATTTTGGAGTTTTGATACGAGACTATCAAACCTTCAATATTCTTAAAATTATTGATGGGTAGTAATGAATAAGGTTTAGCAAATATATCTAAAATTACACTGTGTTTTTTAGCTATTTTTTGCAAGCAATCTAATTCGGTTTCTGTAAAATTTTGATCTTGCCATGTTTTATTTAGCTTATGAAAACCAATAATAATAGTATTGTATTTATTTAATGCAGTATTTAAAGAGTCTATATTTGAACTGAAAACCTCAGTAACTTCGGTATATTTTTTTAAAGTGGTTACAAAATCGCTATTGACATCATCTCCTAATTTTACGTAAGCAATTTTTTGCTTGAGTGTTTTGATAGGAAGAATTTCTTTCTCATTTTTTAAAACAGTAATCGCGTTTTCATATAATTTATATTGTAAAGCATCATTTTGAGAACCATTGATATCTTGGACTAAATTGTTAAGAGAAATAGGTTTGTATTTGTTTAAACCTGCTTTAAATTTATAATGGAGTATTTTTTTTACTGAGTGGGATAAACGTGCTTCCGAAATTTCACCGTTAGTATAAAATAGTTTTAATTTTTCAATGGCTAAAGGAACATTATCAGGACAAAGAAAAATATCATTTCCAGCTTGTAATACCGTTAATTCAAGGTCTCCAACACCTTTAAATTCGCTGGCTCCTTTCATACCCAAACCATCTGTAAAAATCAAACCTTCAAAGCCAAGTTGTTTTTGAAGTAAATTAGTTACCACATTATAAGAAGCTGATGAAGGATAGTTTGGTCTTGATTCCAAGCTTGGAATGTTAAGATGTCCCACCATTACTGAGACTAAACCTTCATCAAACATTTTTTTATATGGATATAATTCTACTTTATCAATACGGTCTTTAGTAAACGAAACCATAGGTAAAGTTTTATGAGAATCAGAGGAAGTATCGCCATGTCCCGGAAAATGTTTACCGGTACAGAAAACACCTTGGCTTTGAATTCCTTTCATTAAAGCAACGGCTTTATTAGCCACATTATATTGATTTTCTCCAAAAGAACGATTTCCAATAATTGGATTTAGCGGATTAGTATTGATATCAAGAACAGGAGCAAAGTTGAAATGAATTCCCATGCGTTTGCATTCTGCCCCCATATTTTTACCCATATTTTCAATTAAAGCTAAATCTTGAATAGCTCCTAATGTCATGTTCCAAGGATAAGTATATGTTGAGTCTAATCTCATACTTAAACCCCATTCAGCATCAAGACCAATAAATAATGGAATTTTAGATTTAGATTGATAATAATTCGTTAATCTTGCTTGTCGAACAGGTCCTCCTTGAAAGAAAATCAATCCCCCTATTTTATAGTGCTCAATTAATGATTTTATTTTGTTTTCGTGTACAGTATCTTTATTAGAAAAAGCAGAAACAAAAAAAAGTTGTCCCAATTTTTCTTCTAAACTCAATTGGGAATAGATACTATCAACCCAATTGTTTTCTAAATCAGAATCTTTAAAAAAAGTTTTTCTTGCTCCTTTGTCTTTTAAAATATAAGGTTGTATGGTATCTGTAGTTTTTGCATTTTCTAATCTAGCAAGTGTATTGTTTTTTTTAGAAACAGCACAATTGCTAATTAAAAAAAGTAGCGTAAAAAGGAAGCCTATTTTTAAAATATAATTTTTCATTTAATAGTATTAGCAATAAAAAATAAAATCAAAAGTTGAGTTATTAGATTATTGCAATAGATTATGATTTGTTAAAATAGCATGTTTTCAGTAGATTTTTTACTGCTACTATAAATTGCTATATAGGTAAATAATCCGTTAATGATGATGAGTTCGTTATCAAAAGTGTATCCTAGTAATTGAGATGAATTTTCGCTTAAAAAATAAGTGAATATAGGAGCCATTATAGCGATAAAAGGTATTAGTTTGTCGTTTACTTTTCTGGATTTTTGCAATAATCCAAAGGCATACAATCCTAATAGGGGACCATAGGTGTAAGATGCAACTCTAAATATCAATGTAACTACGGAGCTATCGTTAAAAGAATTCATAATGACTACAACCAAAAAGAAAACAAACGAAAAAGCTAAATGAATCAAATGTCTTTTCTTGATGTTTTTAGGATTTGATATGTTTTCGGACTTGTCCATACCTAAAAAATCGACACAAAAAGAAGTGGTTAGTGCTGTTAAAGCCGAATCGGTTGTGGCAAATGTGGCTGCTATTATCCCTAATAAAAATACAAAGGCAGGAATAATGGATAAATGATTTAAGGCTATTTCAGGAAAAAGTAAATCGGTTCTGGGTTTATTGCTAACAAAATCCAGTGGTGTTGCAATACCATTTTTGTTTGCATAAATATATAAAAGGGCACCCAGACTTAAAAAGATAATATTAATTAGCACAAAGATTCCTGTGAATGTAAACATATTTTTTTGAGCTTCTTTGATGTTTTTGCAACTAAGATTCTTTTGCATTAAATCTTGGTCTAAGCCTACCATAGCAATTGTTACAAACATTCCTCCAAGAATTTGTTTGACAAAATGAAACTTATTAGTCAAGAAATTATCAAAGAAAAAAACTTTGGAATAATTACTTTTCTGAATTGTACTGATAGATTCTATAACTGTTAGATTCAAACTATCACAAACAAAATAAATAGTGATAAGTACCGAACTCACTAAAAAGAAAGTTTGTAAAGTATCTGTTATAATAATTGTTTTTAGTCCACTTTTGTAAGTATATAAAAATATTAATGTTAGTGCTATTAATACTGTTATTGGAAATGGAATATTGAAAAAGTCAAACACATACCGTTGCAAAACAATTATAACCAAATAAAGTCTAAATGCTGAACTAATGGTTCTACTAACGAGAAAAATGGAAGCAGCAGTTTTGTAGCTGTTAATTCCCATTCTTTTTTCTATGTAACTATAAATAGAAGTGAGGTTCATTCGATAGTACAATGGAAGCAAAACTTTTGCAATGATTATAAAACCAATAGCATTTCCAAGAACAAATTGAAAATATTTGAATTGCTCTCCGTTTGGGGAGCCAACTTCTCCGGGAACTGATATAAATGTTACTCCGGAAAGTGCCGTACCAATCATTCCAAATGCAACTAAGTACCATTTTGAATTTCTATTTGCTTTGAAAAAGGAATCATTATCGTGACCTTTTTTACTAATTACGCTAGAGATAACTAATAAAAGGCTAAAATAAACAAAGATGAAAATTAAAATGGTACTTGCAGACATTAGGTTTTAGATAAGTTGTTTAATTAATTATTAGTTGAAAATTCCAACAATACAGCTCGGACACTTTTATATTTTTGTAAAAGTACATTTGCAGAATCATAATCAATAGCTAATTCTTCCATAATCATTTTGATTCCACGTTTTACTAATTTTTCATTAGACAATTGCATATCCACCATTTTATTTCCTTTTACTTTTCCAAGTTTAATCATTACTGAAGTAGAAATCATGTTTAAAGTCAATTTTTGTGCAGTTCCGGCTTTCATACGCGTACTTCCGGTAAGAAATTCTGGTCCAACGACTAATTCAATAGGAAAATCGGCAACTTGTGCAATTAATCCATTGCTGTTACAGGAAATACTAGCTGTTTTTATATTGTTTTCTTTTGCTTTTTTTAGACCACCCAATACATAAGGTGTATTTCCGGAAGCAGCAATTCCGATGACAAAATCTAAACTTGAAATTTGAAATTCGGACAAATCTTTCCAAGCCTGTTCTGTATCATCTTCTGCATTTTCCACCGCTTTTCTAATAGCGGTATCTCCACCGGCAATAATACCAATTATCATCTCATGTGACACACCAAATGTAGGAGGACATTCTGAAGCATCTAAGATACCTATTCGTCCAGAAGTACCGGCACCTATATAAAACAATCTTCCTCCAAGTTGCATGTTTTTGACAATTTTTTTGACTAATTTTTCAATTTTCGGAATTTGTTGCTTTACAATCGCAGCTACTTTTTGGTCTTCGGTATTGATGTTCGTGAGAAGCTCTTTAACAGTCATTTTATCTAAATCTTTGTATAAAGATTCTTGTTCTGTTTCTGGATTTTTATGTTTCATTTTTTTTTTTTTTTTTGAGTTTTATAGATTTTGGGACTCAACCAGAGTTGATTTAATAAATGAGGTATTTTTTTCTGATTTTTTTAAAATTTTCCAGATCACTTTTCCAACTTTGTCTGATTTCTTTTTCAGAAACATTTGCCTCTATTTGTTGTTGTAGTTTTTTTGTACCAGCTAATTTTGTGAAAAATGGATTAAAAAATGATGTTTTGTCAGTTGTGTTTTGATAGGCTTTAATCAACCATTTTAATTCTAATTTTGTTACTCTAGGGTAGGATGTTAAATCTTCGCCAAAACATTTTTCATTGTTATAAAGAGGATTTTTTGCTCCAAAATTAGGTTTAGGAATAAATGAAAACGATTCTTTTGGTAAAAATGGAGAACCATAAATTTGAAATTGTTTTTCAGTTCCGCGCCCCACACTTATAGTTGTTCCTTCAAAAAGACACAAACTGGCATAGAGATTAATAGCTTGATCATTTGGGAGATTAGGCGATGGTTTTACAGGAAGACTATAGGCCATTTCTCTTTTGTAATTAGAACAAGGAATGATAGTCAATTTGCAAGTAATTCCGTTTTTAAGCCATTTTTCACCATTTATCATTTGTGCATATTCTCCAATTGTCATTCCGTGTAAAATAGGCACAGGATGCATACCTACAAAACTTGAAAATTCTTTCTCCAGTAAAGGACCATCAACAATCCCTCCGTTTGGATTTGGTCTGTCCAAAATTAAAAGTGGAATATTGTTTTCTGCACAGGCTTCCATAACGTAGTGCAAGGAAGAGATATAAGTATAAAATCGGGCTCCTACATCTTGTAAGTCAAAAACCATTATGTTGATTTGGGATAATTGCTCTTTTGTGGGTTTTTTATTTGCTCCATAAAGCGAAACAATAGGAAGTCCTGTTTTAGAATCTTTACCATCTACAATTTTTTCTCCTGCATCTGCCGTTCCCCTAAATCCATGTTCGGGTGCAAAAATTGTTTTTATATTTATTTTTTCTGCTATTAAAAAATCAACTAAATGAAGCTTGTTTGTCAGAATACCCGTTTGATTTGTGACAATTCCAATTTTTTTATTTTTTAATAAAGGGAGGTATTTTTTAAAATTATAGGCTCCAGTTGTAATTTCTGTAAGACGATTCATGAGACCATCATTTTTACATATTTTCGATGCATTTGAACTTGATACATTGAAAATAAATAATAATGAAATAGTAATTCTTTTCAAACTTTTTGTCATGATCAACTTGAGTTTAAATGTTTGAATTAAATATAGTTAAATGGTTTTGTTTTGAAAGTAAGAAAGTAAGATATAGAATCACTCTAGAGATTTCTAAAGTGATTCTATAAAATTACACAATTAATTATAGGTACAATTAGACGTAAATTTTGTTTGTCCTTGACTAATTAATTCAAGAAAATTATTGGTCCCACCACATACGTGTAGTTACAGTATCGCCACCTTGTCTTTCTATTGCTGCCGAAACATTGTCCGGGTTATTCAATTTTTCTGTAGAAGTATATACAAAACGTCTAGGTATTTGTCCTCCAGTTAATGTAGAAGATAGATTTAATGGTACTAATACAGGAAATCCAGTTCTTTTCCAGTTTGAGAAAGATTCAATTCCGTTACCAAAAGTAGCTACCCAATATTGTTCATTAATCATTTGAAGTGCTTTTGAGGAATCAAATGGGTTAGCTGTAAGGTAATTGTCTATTGCTGTAGTCGAAATTACACCAGCTGTTCCGTACATTGCTAAATAGCTCATTGCAGCACGTACTCCTTTATTATAGTGTCCTGCAGTATCTCCGTCAGCTAATCCCCAACGGAAAGAAGCTTCGGCTAACATTAGCTCAACTTCAGCATAAGTTTGGAAAAAGAAAGGAGCATCATAAATAAGTTTTCCGGATCCTCCAAAAATATTAATATTAGGTTTAGAGTTTGCCGAAGTAGAGGTGAATACATTAATATCCTGTCCCATTTGTAACGATGGAGTTGTTACTCCAGTAGAAGTGGAACAAAGAACAGAAATTCTTGGATCGTTTGTAGCAATTAAATAATCCAAAAAGGTTTTAGATATTTTAATTTGGTTGGTTCCTCGAGAGGAAAGAGATTTAGTAAACGGATTCACATTTGGACCTCCATCATTAGAATTATTTTCGTACTTAATAAAAGCAATGTCACTATTACTTGTCATAACACCTCCGGCAATTGCTTTTGTAGCCCATGCTTTAGCATTTACATCATCAACTTTTACCATTCGTAATGCTAATCTTAGCATTAAGGAATTGGCAAATTTTTTCCATTTTGCATTGTTCCCGGCAAAAAATAAATCGGCATTTCCGTATGAATTTAAATTACTAGGATTACTTAAAACGTCAGATGATTTTTCTAATAATGACAACATATCAGCATAAATGTCACTTTGCTTGTCGTATTTAGGGTAGCGAATTCCTTCTAAAAATCCTTTTCCAGCTTCGCTATAAGGAATATCTCCATAAGCATCAGTCAGTCTGCTGAAAATAAGTACTTTTTGAATGTTGGCAATAGCTAAATCTGCTTCAGCTGTCGATGCGGTACTTTTTTCTAATTGAGCAACCAAATCAACAATGTTTTTAACATTCGTTGGAAATTGCTCGTCAAATAAATCATTGGTTCTATTAACCTGATAAGAAAATGAGTTATTATAAGTTGTTGTATTTAGTTGTTGTACATTACTCATTAAATGAGCAATATCATAAAATAAAGTAGCAACATAGTTACTTCCACCAGTATATAATTGAATATATGTTAATTTAGTTGCTGGCGATAATTGGGTCGGTTTGGTAGGATTTACATTTATGTCTTCAAAACCATCATCACATGATCCAAATGTAAATATTGCAATAAGGAATAAGATTAATTTTTTCATAATTTAATAAGTATTAAAATTTAACATTTACACTGAAACCTAAACTGCGAGAGGCAGGAATACCAAAACGCTCAATTCCTTGTGAATTCAAGTTGTTTAATGATGCTTCGGGGTCAACATTTTCAATTTTTTTAGAAATGTAAAATAAATTTCTTCCAATTAATGAAAAGCGCAAATCGCTAATAAACAAGTTTTTTAAAACATTTGAAGGTAAGTTATAACCTATGCTAAACTCTCTGAATTTTATAAAATCAGTTGAGTATATAAACTCTTCAGCAATTCCAGTACTTTCAGCTCCTAGATTACCATAGTATATTCTTAAATCTTTTGGGGCAACAGTTTTAGTAAATGGTAATGATGTGTCATTGTCAATTCCTGAAATTACTAATCCGTTTTCACGTCCTTCCAGTGTTTTTTTATGTAAACCGGTTAAGGTTAAATCGGCATTTGTTCCTGAATAAACAGAACCACCGTATTTTGCATCAATTAAAAAGCTAACGCTAACATTCTTATATTTGAATGTATTTGTAAAACCTAGTGTGTAAGGAGCAACTCCTTGACCTAAAATCTTATTATCTCCTCTGATAGGTTTTGGTACAGAACTTTTTATATCATATAAAATATTCCCATTTTCATCTCTTTTGTATGAAGAACCATAAATTACACCGTAATGTTCTCCAACAATGTGAGATATAATGGCATTTTTATCTCTAGAAAGACTTCCATCAACGTTTATAGGTGTATTTGCTTCATCTGTATGAACAATTTTACTGTCGTTGTAACCTACGTTAAACGATGTATTCCAAGAGAAGTTTTTACCTTTAACAGGATAGCCGCTAATTAATAATTCTAAACCTTTATTCTCTAATTCACCAATATTTAAAATAGCTGAGCTATAACCTGAAGTTAATGATGCAGAGGCTCTTACGATATCGCTTGTTGTTTTGTTTTGGTAATAAGCGGCATCAATATTGAATCGGCTTTTAAACATTCTTAAATCCAAACCAACTTCAAATTCATCCTTTTGAAAAGGAACTAAATTAGGATTTGGTATTGAAGTACCATTGATGTTTCCGAATGAATTACCTTGAAAAGAACCTAATACCGCATAATTTAAATTAAGGGCATAAGCATTATTTGCACCTCCTGCCACTTGAGCATAACTGGCTCTCACTTTAGCATAATCTATAACACGAGGTAATTTGAACGCTTTGTTTAATAAAAAACTACTGCTTAAAGACCAATAAAAATCGTTGTTTGGTGTTTCTTTTCCAGGAAAAGAAAGGGTAGAATACCATTCATTTCTTCCGGTGAAGGTTAAAAATAAGTAATCATCATAATCAGTTTGAATAGAACCGTAAAGAGAGTTTGTTTTTGTTTTATAATAATTACTTGTTGGAACAGGTAGTGTAGTATTATTTAAATCTTCTAATCCAACAACAACAAATTGGCTTCCTGTAGCACTTAAGGCATCAAAAGTGGATGTTTTAGTATTAGCTCCTAAAATAGAATTTGTCGATATTTTAGAAGTTAACTCTTTTTTAATTCCCAACATTAAATCAGCATCAAATAAACTGTAGGATGATTTATTTTGTATTAAAACTCCGGCTGGTCTATAAGCTGTTCCGTATGGTGTAACCTGTTTTCTGGCTAGATCATAAGTATCTATACCTGCTCTACCATTTAAATACAACCATTTTGTGATATCGTATTTTAAAGTAGTAGAAGCTGTTAATCGATTCTTTTTGTCATCATTTTTAAATCTTTCAGTGGCCCAATATGGATTTTGAATAAATTGACTTGGTTGAAATAATAGTTCAGTATCATTTTCATTGTATCCAGGTTTTAAATCCGTTATGTCAAGACTGCTTGGTAATAAAAAAGCAACAGTATTTGCGTTTCCTGGAGTATCACCAATTGTAACTCTATTATGAACTTTTTCAATTACATATTTTGCATTAATTGTTGAAGTTAATTTTGGACTTATTTTAGACATTGCATTCAACCCTATTGATTTTCTATTCAAAGTGGTATTTGGAAAAATATCATCATTATCTAAATCTGAAAATGATAAACGATAATTTGAATTTTCATTTCCTTTTGAAACAGCTACCGAATTTATTTTAGTAATTCCTGTTTGGTAAAATTTATCTAAATTATTCCCTGTATAAGAATAAGGTCTTTTTTTTCCATCCCAGTTATAAACTAGTGAACCATCCAATTTGTCTCCCCAAGACTGCAATGTACTATTGTAAGCATTATTAATGGCTGTTTCTTCATCTGGAATTGCAATAACAGCTCCTGAAGTATCAAAATCATAACCTGGTTTTATTCTGTTATTACCTTGGCCATATTCTTTTTGAAAATCAAGTAAACTGGTATTTACTTTTTCAAATGTTAAAGAAGTAGAATATTCAATTCCAAAATTTTGTTTTCCTTTTCCAGATTTTGTAGTAATCATTATAACACCATTTGATGCTAAAGATCCATATAAAGCAGCTGCCGAACTTCCTTTAAGTACAGATACCGATTCAATATCATCAGGGTTAATTGTTGAAATATCATCACCACCATCTCCATATTCACCGCCAAATGGTCCTACAACTGAACCTTTTGTTTCATTAATAATAGGAATACCATCAACAACATATAAAGGTTGATTATTACCTGTTAATGAACTTGCTCCACGAATAATTACTCTGCTTGATCCAGCAGCTCCTGAACTACTTGTAGATATGTTTAATCCGGCAACTTTTCCTTGTAATGAATTTATTGCACTTACTGTTTTAACTTGGTTTAAATCTTCCCCTTTGACTTCTGTTATAGAATATCCTAATGATTTGGATTCTTTTTTAATACCCAAAGCAGTAACTACAACTTCGTCTAAGGTGTTGTCTTCAGCAATTAGACTAATATTAATTTCTTGGTTTTTCCCAGTTAGCTTCATTGTGGCTGTTTTGAATCCCATGTAGCTAACTTGCAATGTGCCTTCAGTCCCGCTTTTTACTGAGAGTTTGAATTTTCCATCAAAATCTGTTATTGCAGCATTTTTTGTCCCTATTATGGAAATAATAGCTCCGGGTAAAGGCATGTTGTCCGATTTTGACAAAATAACTCCCGTTATTGATGCTGTCTGTCCAAATGCCACTTGAACAACCAGAAACAACAATGAAATGAAGAATGATTTTTTCATATTTATTTAGTTTTTAGGTTTATTTTACAAACATATATATAATTTTTCAATAAAACTCAATTTTGTGCAACTTTGTATTAATTTTGTGTTAAAAATGCATAAAAATGCATTTTTTAAATAAAAAATTAGCTTCTGCATTAGGGGGTAACCAAAGTTTTAAATACTAATATAATAGAAGTTTGTGATGCGATATCTAAAAAAATAAATAACTATTAGGTAGTTACTATAAAGTAATGAATTAACTTTTTTTTTGGAAAGAATAAAAAAAGTACAGCTTAAAATAGCTCAATCAATCAGTTTTTAATTTATAAATGAACAATTTTTAATTTTAAAAAGAGCATAAAAAATAATTGATAGCGAAAGATTGAATATTGAATAAAATATTTAATTATTCAAAAAAAAGCTTTTTAAAAATGCATAATACTGCATTCTGTTCTATATTTGTGTAAAAAATTATACTATGCTTAAAAAGGAGAGACATCAATTTATAATGAATAGATTCAATGAAGTTGAAAAAATCTATACAAATGACATTGCAAATGAATTAGGAATTTCTGAAGACACAATTAGGAGGGACTTTATAGAACTAAATAATAAAGGTTTGATAAATAAGGTTTATGGTGGTGCGTTTTTAGTTAAAGAAAAATCTAATAATGTATTTGATTTTAATATTATTAATGAGGATAAGAAAAATATTGTTGCCCAAAAAGCTCTTGCACTGCTAAAAGAAGGTCAGGTAGTTATTATGTCAGGGGGAACAACAAATTTATCATTCTGCAAAATGATTCCTTCTGATTTTTCAGCTACTATATATACCTATAGTTTGCCTATTGCTATGCAGTTATCACAGCATCCAAACATAGATTTATTTTTTATAGGAGGTAAATTGCAAAAAAAAGCAATGGTAACTGTTGGTATTGATGTAGTTCAGGTTTTGTCAAAAATTAAAGCCGATGTTTGTTTTTTAGGGGTAAGTAGTTTGGATGTAGATCACGGTCTTACTGAAATTGGTTATGAAGTTTCGGTTGTTAAAAAAGAAATGATCCGTGTTTCTGATAAAATTGTTGCTATGGCAACCTCTGATAAAATTAATAGAAGCATGCCGCACCAAGTTTGCGGATTAGATAAACTGGATGTTATAGTTACTGATATGAATTCTAAAAGTCCAAAAATTAAAAATTTTATCGAAGCTGGTGTCACTATAATTTAAAATAAAAATGCGTTTTTATGCGTTTTTAATTATTTATAACGATAAAAATGCAAATTTACGCAACATATTAGAAAATGTTTTTATATTTGTAGGCAAATTTTATAAAAACAGATAACATGAATATTAGTACTTCTTACAATAAGCCGGGGAAATTAGAGAATACAAGATTTGAAAAAATAGATAATGTAATTTTCGAAAATTCAACTGCTGGTTCTAAAGCCGTTGCAAATGAAATAGCAGCCTTAATTCGTGAAAAACAAAAAAAAGGCGAGTTCTTTATTTTAGGATTAGCAACTGGTTCTTCACCTATTAAGGTATATGAAGAATTAATCCGATTACATGAACAAGAAAATTTAAGTTTTAAGAATGTAGTAACATTCAACTTAGATGAATATTTTCCGATGGATCCGGATAATTATCAGAGTTATTATTATTTTATGCACGAATATCTTTTTAATCATATTGATATCCTGCCTGAAAATATTAATATCCCAAAAGGAAATTTATCAGTTGAAGAAAGTGCAGCTTTCTGCATTAATTATGATGAAAAAATTAAAAGTTATGGCGGAATTGATTTTCAGTTATTGGGTATAGGCAGAACAGGACATATTGGATTTAATGAACCAGGTTCTCATTTTAACTCCAGTACCCGAATGGTTACTTTAGATTATATTACCCGTAGAGATGCTGCTGAAGCCTTTTTGTCAATCGATAATGTTCCTAAGAAAGCAATTACTATGGGGATTTCAACTATTTTTGAAGCCAAAAGAATTGTGCTTTTAGCCTGGGGACAAAACAAATCAGAAATTGTAAAAGATACTATTGAAGGTGAGGTTACTGCAAAAAAACCGGCTACTTATTTACAACAGCATAATGCTACAACTATTGTATTAGATACGGAAGCCTCTTCTTTATTAACTCGTATCAATACTCCTTGGTTAGTAGACAATTGCAATTGGAATGAAGAATTAACTAACAAAGCAGTGTTTTGGCTTTGCGAGAAAACCTCTAAAACAATTTTAGAACTTTCAGATAAAGATTATCATGAACATGGAATGGAAAGTTTAATAGAGAACGATGAATCTGCTTACGATTTAAATATTCGTATTTTTAATAAATTGCAACATACAATTACTGGTTGGCCAGGAGGAAAACCTAATTCCGAATTTGAAAAAAGACCGGAACGTTCTACCCCTGTAAAAAAGAGAGTTTTGATTTTTAGTCCCCATCCAGATGATGATGTGATTTCTATGGGAGGTACCTTTGATCGATTAGTCTCTCAGGGACATGAGGTACATGTTGCGTATCAAACTTCTGGAAATATCGCTGTTTCTAATGATGAAGCAATAAAATTTGCTGAAATGGGCTTAGAGATTAACCCTGAAAGCGATTATTATAAAAAAATAATAGATTTTATAAAATCAGGCAGTAAAAATGTAGCTGATATTCCTGAACTTCGAAAATTAAAAGGACTAATAAGGCAAAAAGAATCTTTAGGAGCAACCCGTTATTTTAACGTTCCAGATGAAAATATCCATTTCTTGAATTTGCCTTTTTATGAAACAGGCACCATTAAAAAGAATGCACTTTCTGATGCTGATATCGATATTATGATGAATTGTATCGAACAAATAAAACCACATCAAATTTATGCAGCAGGAGATTTAGCCGATCCACATGGTACACATAAGGTTTGTTTGGATTCATTATTCATTTCTTTAGAAAAAATGAAAAAACTTCCTTATATGAATGATTGTTGGGTTTGGTTGTACAGAGGTGCTTGGCACGAATGGGATATGCATGACATTGAAATGGCTGTTCCTATGAGTCCAAGTCAAGTTATTAGAAAAAGAACAGCTATTTTTTACCATCAATCACAAAAAGACGGAGTTATGTTTCAAGGTGACGATTCTAGAGAATTTTGGGTTCGTGTTGAAGATAGAAACAAAACAACAGCAACAAAATTTAGAGATTTAGGACTTACACAATATGCGGCTATGGAAGCATTTAAGCGCTATTTTTTTTAAATGATAAATTGAAAAAGAAGAACTAATTGCTGTATTTTTGTTTTACTTAATAAAAAAATGATATTCGTTTTTAACGGATGAATCTAGATAACATGGCATTGAATCAACATTTAATAAAGCTTGCTGAATCCTTAGAAGGAACACTTTTATTTGATAATCTTCATAAAACCTTATATGCTACGGATGCTTCGGCTTATCGTATTGTTCCTTTGGCAGTGGCCTTGCCTAAATCGGTGGAAGATATTGTTCGATTGGTTAAATATGCCAACGAAAACAAAACTACTTTAATTCCCAGAACGGCTGGAACTTCCTTGGCCGGACAAACCATTGGGGATGGAATCGTAGTAGATGTGTCTAAATATTTTACAAGCATTTTAGGTTATGATGCTGATGCAAAAACGGTTACTGTACAACCGGGAGTAATTCGCGACGAATTGAATTTGTATCTCAAACCATACGGCGTCTTTTTTGGACCTAATACTTCGACCTCTAATCGTTGTATGATTGGTGGAATGGTAGGAAATAATTCATCGGGAACTACTTCTATTCGTTACGGGGTAACCCGCGATAAAATTGTGGAAATTAAAGCTGTCCTAGCTGATGGATCCAAAGCGGTTTTTAATACAATCAGTTCAGCGGAATTCATCGAAAAAACGAAAGGTGACTCTCTAGAAAGTGCCATTTACAGAAAGCTTTACGAAGAATTGTCTAATGAAGCCAACCAACAGGAAATTGTAAAAGAGTTTCCAAAACCTGAAATTCACCGACGTAATACTGGTTATGCAGTAGATATTTTATTAAAATCAGATTTGTTTGGCGGAACTGAACCAACAATTAATGTGGGAAAATTACTTTGCGGAAGTGAAGGAACTTTGGCTATTACTACAGAAGTGACCCTAAAAGTAGATGATTTACCACCGTCGAATTCGATTATGGTGGTAACACACTTTGATAGTATTCAGGAAAGTTTAGAAGCAGTTATGGTGGCTATGAAACACCATTTGTACACCTGTGAAATGATTGACGATACTATTTTAGATTGTACCAAACAGAATAAAGAACAGAGTAAAAACCGTTTTTTTATTCAGGGTGAGCCTAAAGCGATTATGCTGTTTGAATTAGCTTCCTACATCAGTATGGACGAAGCCGAAAAACAGGCAAATGACTTAATTAGAGATTTAGAAGCCGCCCGTTTTGGTTATGCTTCGGTAAAATTATATGGGGCTGATATTGAAAAAGTAAACGAATTGCGCAAGGCAGGATTGGGACTTTTAGGAAGTATTGTGGGCGATGATAAAGCAGCCGACTCCATTGAAGATACTGCAGTAGAGTTGAGCGATTTACCAAATTATATAGCTGATTTTTCGGCTATGATGGAGCGTCACGGACAGTCAGCGATTTATTATGCTCATGCCGGTGCGGGAGAATTACACCTGCGTCCGGTGTTGAATTTAAAGACTAAAGAAGGCGTTTACCAATTTAGAAATATTGCTACGGAGGTTGCACATTTAGTTAAAAAATACCGCGGTTCATTGAGTGGGGAACATGGAGACGGAATTGTAAGAGGAGAGTTTTTGCCTTTTATGATTGGCGAAAAAAACTATGAATTGCTCAAAAGACTTAAATTGGCATTTGACCCTAATTCAGTTTTGAATATGGGGAAAATTGTGAATGCTTTAAAAATGGATGAAAATTTCCGTTTTGAAGCGGGCAGGGTAGAACCCGATATCAAAACCATTCAGGATTTCTCGGATAGTTTGGGAATTTTAAGAGCAGCCGAAAAATGTAATGGCTCTGGGGACTGTAGAAAATTGCCTTCAGCAGGAGGAACCCTGTGTCCAAGTTATCGCGCTACCCGTGATGAAAAAGACACGACTCGAGCCCGTGCGAATGCGTTGCGTGAATATTTAACGCATTCGGATAAAGAAAATAAATTCAATCATAAGGAATTATATGAGGTTTTTGAGTTGTGTGTAAGTTGTAAAGCTTGTGCCAGTGAATGTCCTTCCAATGTGGATGTGGCTACCTTAAAAGCCGAGTTTTTGTATCAATACCAAAAAGCTAATGGTTTTTCATTGCGCAATAAACTCTTTGCCAATAATGCTAAAATGAATAAAATGGGAAGTCTTTTTCCGTCGCTGACCAATACGATTTCGAATCTTCCGCTGGTTAAAAAAGCCATGGGAATTGCTCCGGAACGAACAGTACCTCATTTGGCTAAACAAACATTTAGAAAGTGGTTAAGTCAAAATAAACCGAAACACGGAAGCTATCCAAATGGAAAAGTGGTGTTGTTTTGCGATGAGTTTACTAATTATTATGATGTAAATGTAGGGATTGATGCTTTCGAATTGTTGACTGCCTTAGGTTATGAGGTCATTACGGTAGAGCACGAAGAGAGTGGAAGGGCTTATTTATCAAAAGGTTTTCTGGAAGAAGCTAAAATGTTAGCTGTGAAAAATGTGGCGACTTTTGCACCAATAATTACCGATGATTGTCAGTTAATAGGGATTGAACCTTCGGCTATATTGACTTTTAGAGACGAATATTTGCGTTTGGCTGAAGATAAACCAGCAGCTCAAAAACTAGCTAAAAACGTCTTGACTATTGAAGAGTTTTTTAAGAAAGAAATCACGGTAGGACACATTCATGCGGGACAATTTTCTACCAACGAAAAGCAGATAAAAATTCATGGACATTGTCATCAAAAATCGCTGAGTGCGGTGGAAGCTACTTTTACAATGTTGAATGTACCTAAAAATAATACGGTGACTATTTATAATTCGGGTTGTTGTGGAATGGCCGGTTCTTTTGGCTATGAAGAAGAGCATTATGATATTAGTATGAAAATGGGAGAGGATACTTTATTTCCAAAAGTTAGAGCAACAGATGAAAACGTAGCCATTGCAGCAGCAGGAACCTCATGCCGTCATCAAATTTTTGACGGAACCAGCCGAAAGGCACAGCATCCTGTTTCTATTTTAAAGAGTTGTTTGAGATAAATAAATCAAAATACAATTGCAATAGTAAAAAGAGCTATTCTTCATTTAAGGAGTTTAGCTCTTTTTTGTTTAAGAAATATCTTTAAATTTGCTCTTGTGTTTGAAATAATAATATTTAAGTATAGAAATAAATAAGTACATAACATATTTTTTGGAAACAAACAGTATTAATTAATTTTACATATAAATTATTTCGTAGCTATTTAAAACAACCGTAAAGAGAACATAGAATGTTAGAAAATATTTCAGAATGGACAAAAGAGTTAAATCCAATTTTACAAGGAATATTGGGAAGTGCAATATTTGCTTTGCTGTTATGGTTTGGTCGAAAATCCTATGAATTTATTACCGACTTTAGTAAAAGACTAAAAAAAATACGCCAATATCGTGAGGTAACGAAAATTGTTATCCATAAAAAGTTTGTCAATAGTAATGGGATGTATTACTTTACTCAGGGTTATTTGCTTGTAATATTCAAATCTCTTTACAACTTATTCTTAGCATTAATTTTTTATTACACTGGTAAAGTAATGGTATTGTTTATTGAGATAAAGGAAATTGAAATTATTACAATTTATTTAGTTGTTCAAGAATTAATATCGGGGTTGAGTTGGTTGAATCCAAAATGGGGAGAAAAAGACTTAACAAAATATGATCCGGAAATTGTAACATTTGTCGAAACTAAATTTACAAGCAATGATCCATTAAAAGGCAGCAAATAAGGAAAATACTTTACCGCAATGTTTAGCATAATCAATAGTACAGTCTCATTAAATGGCGAGATTGTAGCCATAAAAAATTCCAAAACAATTAGACCTAATTAGTAATGAAACACTTTTTCACATTAAAAAATGTACTAATCGGAATTGGATTAATTGTCTTTGATTTGGTTGTCTATATTTTTCTAGGGTTGATGTTAATGAGCTATGAAGATTCCTATGAAGAAAGTAAGGGGGCATATTGGAGTTTGGGAAGCATGACTTTTTGGCAAAAAGTAAATTACATTAGTTTTAATTTATGGCAATTGATTAATGCAGTTTTCATTGTCTTTTTAATATATAAAATTGTCAAAAAGATAAATAAAAAATGATTAATATGTATTTTCAAAATATATTCTTATGGTTGATAGAGTCCTATTTTTGTAATCATGTTTTTATTGTTGTATTTAATTAAAAAGTAGCAATCGCAATTCTCATAATTTAGTTTGATTTCGGAATCTTTTCGATTAGTATAACTAATTGGAAATTATCTTTTTAAACTATAAATTTGGTTACTAATCTTTATATTTTTTGAAGTAAATACATATATGTTTCCAGTAATCTCAAAAGAATCTATTGTGTTATTGCTGATATAAAGTAACAATCCTTTTTTGTAGCTGTGTTTTTTTTCCATTAGATTATCCATCTCAAAAAAGTAATCTTCAATTTTGTTGGGTTTTTCAAAAGTTTTGTTGATTAAAGGAATTTGATTTGTTTTTGAATTGATTGAAAAGTGAATTTCGTTGATGGTTAAATTATTTTTATTTAGGGTATCAACTTTTTGAGCGATACAGATATAAAATTGGAATTATCTTTTCCACTTTACTTATTGATTTCAGTTTCTAATTGTACAAGATTTTTAGCTATTTGGTCTTCTGGTTTGGACCATTTTTCGGTTTCTAATTTCCATTTGGCAAAATTGCTTTTGTCTTTATTTGTAAAATAGATATAAGCCAGATTATAAGCCGTTTCTCCAATATAGTTTTTCTCGGCACAAAGGCTGCTCATGCTGTTGAAGGTTTCAATAGCCTTATCTATTTTAAATTGTTTGGTATAGGCATAAGCTAATTCTTTGTAAGTGTAACAATCTTTAGGATTCTGCGCTATGGCTTTTTTAAGACAGCTTTCGGCTTGATTATATTTGCCTAAAGCATTGTATGAAAAAGCTAATTCGGTTTGTAATCCGCTAAAGTTGGGATCAATTTTATCTGCCTTCACTAAATAAGTTAATGCTGTTTCGCATTCGTTTCCGGCATTATACATGAATCCGCGGCGGTACAATCTATTGATGGAATTTTCATCTCCTTTATAAATACTTAGCCATTTTGGTGTTTTTTCAACAGCAAGTTCTTTGAGTTTTTCTTCGGGAATTTCGGCAATGGCCAATCGGTCAGGATTCAACCTAATCTTCATTTCATTAGTTTGATTTTTTTGGCTGGCAACAAGATTAAATTTACCATTTTCATCGATTTTAAATTTTCCGCCGTAGTTTAGGGTTAATCCAGCTTGAGTATCAAAATAGATAAAGCCAAAATTATAAGCACCTTCTTTGTCTAGGGGATAGGCTACCCATTTGTCTTCGCATTCTACATTTCTTTTGTCAAATTTTAGAATGTCTTGTGCTTGTAAGTTTGAGGTAATTAAAGTAAATAATAGTAAAAAATATTTCATGGTTTTTTATGTTTACTTGTTTTTTAAACAGGATAAATATATTAAAAATATGTAAGAAAATTATAAATTAAAAATGTAAATTGCTTTCTATTGGTGTGAGTACTAAAACGTAATTCTAAATAGAAACTAAAATATATGTTGAAAAAGATTATATTTTTTATAACAGGAATACTGATGATGCTTAGTTGTCAAAAACAGAAAGCGGAAGTTAAACAGAAACCGCAAAAGATAATTGAGCATAGAAAAAGTATTGATTACACTGCATATTTCAAGGAAGCCCAGCAATACTGCATGGAAATGAATCTCAATCAAGAGTTGTTTATTCTCGTTGATTTAGGTTTACATTCGGGCTTAAAAAGATTTTTTATTTATGATTTCAAGGATAAAAAACGGTTACAATCGTTCTTGGTGAGTCATGGTTGCGGGGACTCCGTTTGGGGCGCAACATATACCAGAGAGGATGCAGCGGTTAGCAATCAAGTAGATTCTCATTGTTCCTCTATTGGTAAATATATTGTTTTGAATAGAGGCGTAAGCCAATGGGGAATTAAGGTAAACTATTTGCTAGAAGGAAAAGATACAAGCAATTCTAATGCATTAAAACGTGCTATTGTACTGCATTCCTGGGAAGAAGTTCCTGATGGTGAAGTATATCCAAATGGAACTCCAGAAGGTTGGGGATGTCCTGCTGTGTCTAATGAGAGTATGATAAAAATTGATTCTGTTTTACAAAAAAATAAAAAAGTTTTATTCTGGGTTATTAAATCACAGTTATAATTTGGTTGTAAAAACCTAACAAAATATCTTATTTTTTGAACTTTAAACAAAACTTAATTCCTTAATTTTGTAATCGCAAAAAATAATAATATACATAAAAAATATACTATGAGTTCATTTGACGTTGTCATCATTGGTTCAGGACCAGGCGGATATGTATCAGCTATTCGTTGTGCACAATTGGGTTTCAAAACAGCCATTATCGAAAAATATTCCACTCTTGGAGGGACATGTTTAAATGTAGGATGTATTCCTTCAAAAGCTTTGTTGTCTTCTTCTCATCATTATGCTGAAATTAAGCATTTTGAGGATTACGGAATTGAACTTTCTGGAGAAGTGAAAGTAAATTTAGAGAAAATGATTGCTCGTAAGCAAGCCGTTGTAGACCAAACTTCTGGTGGAGTAAAGTATTTGATGGACAAAAATAATATTACAGTTCTGGAAGGATTGGGATCTTTTGTAGATGCTACTCATGTTGCTGTTGCAAAAGCTGATGGAACTTCTGAAACTATCGAAGCTAAAAATGTAATTATTGCTACAGGTTCTAAACCTTCTTCTTTGCCTTTTATTAAAATAGACAAAGAAAGAATCATTACTTCTACTGAAGCTTTAAAATTACCTGAAGTACCAAAACACTTGGTAATCATTGGTGGTGGAGTTATTGGTATCGAATTAGGGCAAGTGTATTTACGTCTTGGATCTCAGGTTTCGGTTGTGGAATTCATGGACAGAATTATTCCAGGAATGGATGCTTCTTTGTCTAAAGAATTGACAAAAGTTCTGAAAAAACAAGGAATGAAATTCTACACCTCTCACAAAGTACAATCAGTTGAAAGAGCTGGTGATGTGGTGACTGTAAAAGCAGAAAATGCTAAAGGGGAAGTAATCACTCTTGAAGGAGATTATTCCTTAGTTTCTGTAGGACGTCGTCCGTACACAGATGGATTAAATGCTGAAGCAGCTGGTGTTAAATTGACTGAAAGAGGACAAGTAGAAGTAAACGATCATTTACAAACTAATGTTCCTAATATTTACGCAATTGGTGATGTTGTTCGTGGTGCGATGTTGGCTCACAAAGCGGAAGAAGAAGGAACTATGGTTGCTGAAATCTTAGCAGGTCAAAAACCACATATTGATTACAACTTAATTCCTGGAGTAGTATATACTTGGCCAGAGGTTGCAGCTGTTGGACAAACAGAAGAGCAGTTAAAAGCGGCTGGAGTAGCTTACAAATCAGGAAGTTTTCCATTCAAAGCTTTAGGACGTGCAAGAGCAAGTGCTGACTTAGATGGATTTGTGAAAATCTTAGCCGATGCTAAAACGGATGAAGTTTTAGGAGTTCATATGATTGGTGCTAGAACAGCTGATTTAATTGCTGAAGCGGTTGTAGCTATGGAATATAAAGCTTCTGCTGAAGATATTTCAAGAATGTCTCATGCGCATCCTACATTTGCGGAAGCGGTAAAAGAAGCAGCATTAGCAGCTACTGATAATAGAGCATTACACGTATAAGAATTAGTCTTTTTATATAAAGTAAAAACCCGTTTCAATAGAGACGGGTTTTTTTATGCTTTGGTTTTAGTTATTTATTTTAAATAATTTATTATGTGAATTTAAAATTGTTTTATCTCTTATCTCATAGATTCTCTTTTAAATTTTTATAATGCAATACGCCATGATTCTGTTACAAAACTTATGCAGGATAAAAACTGTATAAGTTGCCTGAGCTTTTTGTGGCAGAAAAAGTATCAAGTCTATAAGCTTGAACGTATACTTTTATTGTAATAATTAACATATCTAATAACATTAATAAACTTTAGTTATCATTTCATCTATAGGCAAACGAACTTTTTTCGTAGCTGCCATATAGTCTTTCTCCGAATCCCGATATCCTAGAGCTAGGATAACTGTAGAATGCAACCCTTTTTCTTTCAAACCCAAAACGGCATCGATAGTGGCGGCATTAAATCCTTCGATAGGAGTGGCGTCCACTTTCAATTCTGCCGCAGCAATAAGTGCAGTTCCTAGTGCAATATAAGCCTGTTTGGCCGCCCAAAGGGCTTTTTGTTCTGCGTTAATAGCGCTGAAATAGGAATGAAGTCCATTTTTAAATCCTGATAAGGCACCAGTATCAAGACCTCTTTGTTTTTCTGTCATTGCCATGTAATCGTCAATATAACTCGAAGTTATATCAGTGAATGCAGCAAAAACCAACAAATGAGAACAAGAGCTAATCTGTCCATTAAACGAATCAGCACCTAATTTCTTTTGGATTTCTGGATTGCTTACAACAAAAACACGATAAGATTGCAGACCACAAGAAGATGCTGAAAGATTTATAGCCTCTAAGATCTGATCGACTTTTTCTTCTTTTACTTTAATGTTATTGTAAGCTTTTGTGGCGTAGCGCCATTTTAAATTTTCTATCAAATTCATTACTATGTTTATCTTAAATTTTGACAAATATAAATTTATTTGTTTTGTTTTTCGAGGCTTGAATGGCTATGGAAAACTTCAAATCAGTCATATCCTAGTTCTCTAAAGAATATTTATCTGTTTTCATTCATTATTATATTTTATTAAAGATTAATAATCTTTTTAAATACAATTTAAAAGAATAATTAACTTAATTTGAGTATAAATAAAAATATTTAATCTTTTATATTCAAATTTGCAGGGTAAAAAAACTAAAAATTATCATCAGATGAGAGCGAACATACAAGAAGATAGGAGAATAGACAAAAAGCAGCATATTGAAAACACTCAGAATACAATCCCGAATGATTTTGCATTCACTCTAAAGAGCACTAGTTTAGATGAAAACTATCACCCCTCAAGTGAAACGCGTTTGACAACCAATTTTGCAAACTTAGCTAGAGGAGATAATCGCCAACAAAACTTACGTAATGCCTTAAATATGATTAACAATCGATTCAATGCATTGGCTCATTTAGATAATCCAACAGCTGATCGCTACCTTGTAGAACTTGAAATCATCACAGTAACGATGAATATTGATGATAAGAATGGTATTAACAATCTGCCGTTGATTGAAGTTTTAAAAACGAATATTTTCGACCACAAGACTAGCCAGCGTATCGAAGGTATTGCTGGAAATAATTTTTCTTCTTATGTTCGTGATTATGATTTCAGTATTTTATTGATCGAGCACAATAAAAATAAATCTAATTTTTGTATTCCTGAAAACTTTGGTGATTTGCACGGAAAACTTTATAAATGCTTTGTGAGTTCAGACACTTATAAAGAGCATTTTAAGATGTCACCGATTATTTGTCTAAGTGTATCGAGTAACAAAAGTTATACTCGCACTGAGTATCAGCATCCGGTTTTGGGTTTTGAGTATTTGCAAAATCAGTATTCTCTCACTGATGAATATTTCTCTAAAATGGGCTTAAAAGTTCGTTTTTTCATGCCTCCGAATAGTGTGGCACCGATGGCTTTTTATCATTCCGGAGATCTACTTACTGATTATACTGATCTTGGATTAATCAGCTCAATCAGCACGATGGAAACTTTTCAAAAGATTTACCGCCCTGAAATTTACAATGCAAATTCAGTGGCTGGGAAAATCTATCAACCTAATCTTAAACACGAAGATTATTCACTGACCCGCGTGGTTTATGACCGCGAAGAGCGCAGCCGACTGGCTGTTGAACAGGGTAAATATGCCGAAGAGCATTTTATTAAGCCTTACAAAAGTCTCCTGGAACAATGGTCTGCTAATTTTATCCTTTAATTTATTGCAACGCATTAATATTATACTACTATGAAAAAATTATTATTACCCACCTCTATTGTTGGAAGTTTGCCTAAACCTGCCTGGCTTGCACCACCCGAAAAACTCTGGTCACCATGGAAATTAGAAGGTGATCAGCTGCTTGAAGGGAAACAAGATGCGCTGCGCATTTCTCTGCAGGAACAACAATTGGCAGATCTAGATATCATTTGTGACGGCGAGCAGACACGCCAGCATTTTGTGACGACTTTTATCGAACATTTAAGCGGTGTAGATTTTGAAAATCGTAAAACAGTAAAAATCCGTAACCGTTATGACGCGAGTGTTCCTGTGGTTGTAGGCGAGGTTATACGTCAAAAAGCAGTTTTTGTTGAAGATGCTAAATTCTTACGTAAACAGACTAATAAGCCTATAAAATGGGCATTGCCAGGTCCACTGACAATGGTGGATACCTTGTACGACGACCATTATAAAAGCCGAGAAAAATTAGCGTGGGAATTTGCGAAAGCACTTAATGAAGAAGCAAGAGAACTTCAAGACGCGGGGGTAGATATTATCCAGTTTGATGAACCTGCCTTTAATGTGTTCTTTGATGAAGTAAACGATTGGGGAATGGCAGCATTAGAAAGAGCCATTGAAGGTTTACACTGTCAAACTGCGGTTCATATTTGCTATGGTTATGGAATACAAGCAAATAATGATTGGAAAAAGACATTAGGTTCTGAATGGAGACAATACGAAGAAATTTTTCCGAAAATTCAAAAATCTAAAATTGATGTGGTGTCTTTAGAATGTCATAACTCCAATGTGCCTTTAAATTTAATGGAACTTGTTCGCGGTAAAAAAGTAATGGTCGGTGCCATTGATGTGGCAAGCAACACTATCGAAACACCAGAAGAAGTAGCTGATACCCTGCGTAAAGCTCTTGAGTTTGTCGATGCCGAAAATCTTTACCCTTCTACAAACTGCGGTATGGCCCCGCTATCTCGAAAAGTAGCTAGAGGCAAGTTAAGTGCTTTAAGTGCAGGAGCAGAAATTATACGCAAAGAACTTGGAATTTAGTCTCAAATATATTAATAATGAAGTCCGTGCCTCCACGGAGGAATAATATTTATAACACATTGAAGAAATTATCAGAAGTATTAAAAAAAGCAGGTTTCGACGGTTTCCTGTTAATGATAGCCACCATGATTTTGATGGCTTATTTTTTGCCAAAGCCAGGCATGGTCAAAAAACCTGTTTCGCTGGAGGAGATTGCCAATGCTGGCGTTTCCTTGATTTTCTTGTTTTATGGTATGCGACTGAGTGTTGAAAAACTAAAAGCTGGACTTTCCAACTGGAAAATGCACATTGTTGTCCAGTTGACAACCTTTTTATTTTTTCCGCTTATTGTTTTGGCATTTCGCCCGTTGTTTGTCAATAACGGCTTTGAGCTGCTTTGGCTGGGTGTATTTTTTCTGGCAGCATTACCGTCTACAGTATCCTCTTCGGTGGTCATGGTTTCCATCGCCAAGGGAAACATTCCCGCAGCCATTTTCAATGCGAGTATTTCCAGTTTGATTGGAGTAGTGGTTACGCCGATCTGGGTTGGGCTGTTTATAGCTTCTGCAACAGGCGATTTTGATGTCACTCAAATCGGTATTAAGTTAATTCTGCAAGTCTTGCTGCCTGTCATCATCGGCATAAGCCTCAATTCCCGTTTCGGCGCCATTGCCGAAAAATACAAGAAACAGCTCAAATATTTTGATCAGGCAGTTATTCTAACTATTATTTACACGTCGTTTTGCAAGTCATTTTCTGAACATCTTTTTGAAGGTTTCAGCGCCCTTGAACTTGCTGGACTCGCCGTAGGGATGATGGCGTTGTTTTTTGCCGTATTCTTTTGTGTCGGATTACTCAGCCGCCTGCTTGGTTTTTCAGATGAAGATCATATTACTGTCTTATTCTGCGGGTCTAAAAAGTCATTGGTACACGGCACCGTTATGTCAAAAATACTTTTTCAGCACAGTACTATCATCGGCATCGTATTGCTGCCACTCATGCTTTACCATGCTTTGCAGTTGATTGCCGCCAGCATCATTGCTCAAGGTATGGCTCGACGAAAAGAAGTATAATTTGATTTATGATGTGACCCTTTATCTTTTTTCGATAAAGGGTATCAAGGATAACGCTCCCTGCTATAAAATAATGCCTTTTTAGATTTTTATACTGTGAAGATAAATGATGCAGTATGTTATGTTTTTAAATTGTGTAAAATAAGATTTCTGTATTGTTTTTGGTTATATTTGGAGAATTTTATTCTATTTTTAGGGATAAATTAGACCTTTTTAAAATAAAATATTCTATGGAACAAATAGACAATATTGATCTTCAGTTATTAAATATACTTCATGATAATTCTAAATATACTGTAAAAGAGCTTGCTAAAATGGTAAATCTTTCGGCATCGCCTGTTTTTGAGCGAATTAAAAGATTGGAAAACAATGGTTATATTAAGAAGTATATAGCACTCCTTGATGAAGAAAAATTAAATCGAGGATTTATAGTTTTCTGTAATATCAAACTTAAACAGCACGATCGTAATATTGGGAATCAGTTTGTTAGCGATATTATGAAAATAGAAGAAATTGTGGAATGCTACAATATTTCAGGAGATTATGATTTTTTAATGAAAGTTTCTGTCAAAGATATGAAGCATTATCAAGATTTTGTGTTTAATAAATTAGGATCAGTTGAAAGTATAGGAAGTACCCAAAGTACCTTTGTTATGTCGGAGATAAAAAATATGTATGGATAGTTCTGCGATGGCTTATTTATTTGAAATTCGCCTTAGCTTTTGTGAAAGAAAATGTATTAAGTCTATTTTGGAATTATTTTATATTTAACATCAAAACCTGCGATAAACCAAAATAGAAAAAAACTCTTTATCTAGGTTGTATAGGCTTGAAAAATCTACATATTAGAGTATGAAAAAAAGAGACAACTATATGATAGTTATCTTTTCTTGTGACCCCTACGATACAAATTTCAAACCATTTTATGCAGGATTTAAAGAAATTAGCCTGTTTTTGAAATAAACATGTAAGATTATTTTTGAAATTTGATAAAACTGGTTTAATGTCTTGTTGAGGTAAAAATGTTAAAAATTAAAATTTATTTCCAAATGGACTGTGGCTTTGTTTCAAAGGGAGCCATCGGTATTACAATCGAACACCTTATACCTATTTTAATGTCCTTATATAACTTAGATAAATAGCTTGTGAAACCTTATGTTTATTGATGTTTTTGAAGCATTTTATGTTGTTTCTGTTTTTCTTTTCTTAATGATAATTACGAGTTTTTTAAATTTGATTTTGAAAATATAGATTTCTGAATTGCAAATTGTTTCATTCAAAATGTCTTGAGGTGTTCTACTATCGAACACCTTTGTTTTTATATGTATTCAGTTATGAAATCTATATAAAAGTAAAATGTACTTGGTGTTATTTGTACATAACACTTAATAAATTTGTCAATACGGTAGACTTTCTTTTGAACAGGAAAAGACAGTGAATAAATGCACAGTCTTTTTAAATTAAAGATATGAAGTAAGATGGAATGATGACTTAGTATTATATGTTAAAGAGGTTGTTTATAACTTAATACTAAAATTTCAACAACTTTAATTAACTATGAAAACTTCCCTAATGAATGACCTAGTCCAATTATTTTAAAAAAAAAAATATACCAGGATATAAAAAAAATAGGTGTTTCCTATGTATACTGATAGGGTATATAATTCAAAATTTATTAAAAAAGGCAAATAGTTATATTTATTCTTTCATTTACAAGTTTTGCTAAAAAGAGGTAACATAATCAAAAGAATTGTATCATTATTAAAATACAATAAGTAACTTTAAAGGAATAATAACTATAAATTTGAAAATTCAATTTTTAGTTCAAGAATAACTTTTAATTCAGCTTTAAATTAGTATGCTAACAAAAAGTAAACTACTACTCTTATTAGGTTTTATTGCATTATTCTTTTCGTGTAGCCATTACTCAGAAGATAAGAGGCAAATTTCTATTGGTTTTTCTCAGAGTATTTCTGAAGATGATAGTTGGAGAAAATCAATGGATAATACCATGAGGGTTGAAGCTTCTCTTCATCCGGAGGTAGATTTAACAGTTTATAATGCCAATAATAGTACTAAAAATCAAATTAGGGATATTGAAAAAATGATTAATAATAACTATGATGTTATTATTGTTGCGCCGTATGGTTCTGACTCGATTGTTCCTGTTTTAGAAAAAGCAAATAAAAAGGCAATTCCTGTTATTATTGTAGACAGAAAAGTTAATACTTCTAGTTTTACGGCTTTTTTAGGAGCTGACAATGTTGAAGTAGGCCGAATAGCAGGAAAATATATTGTTTCTATGGCTAAGGCCAAAGGGAATATTCTCGAAATTAAAGCCACAACCGATATTTCTCCGGGTGTGGAAAGAAGTTTAGGCTTCAAGCAAATAATTAATCAATATCCTAACATAAAAAAGACAAGTATTACTGCAGAAAATTTAGGCTCTTTGAACGATAAATTTAGTAATGCATTAGATAGTATACCCAATTTAGAATACGTTTTTGCTTTTAATGATATTATGGCACTTCAGGCATGGGAAGTGGCGAAACAAAAAGGAAAAGAAAAGAGTATCAAATTTATTGGTATTGACGGTTTAAACGGGCCTGACGGAGGTATTCAGGCTGTAAAAGAAGGGAAGTTAAAAGCCACCATTTTATATCCTACAGGTGGGAGTGAAGCCATCAGGTTGGCAATTAAAATTGCAAATAAACAGGAAGTTCCAAAAAATAATAAATTGGCCACGGTATTAATTGACTCATTAAATGCTGATATAATGAGCAACCAATTTGATAAGATAACGGAACAGCAAACCAATATAGAAACACAGTTAAATGTGATTGATAGTCAGGAAAAAAAATATATTACACTTTATAATTTAATGAAGTTATTAGGATTTTTTTCGGTGATTATTTTTTGTTTGGCAATCTTTAGTACCTATTCCATTATTTCTATTCGAAAAAAGAAAAGACAATTAGAGATTACCAATAAAAAAATTGATAATCAGAGGAATCAAATTGAAAAATTTGCAGAAAAACTAAAAATCAGTAACGAAGGTAAAATCAATTTTTTTACAGGAATATCACATGAATTTAAAACACCTCTAACACTAATCTTAAGTTGTGTAGAGTCTTTGAAAGAAGAATTTAAGACTAAAAACACGGATGTAAAAAGAGATTTAGACATCATGCATAATAATTCGATGCGATTATTGCGTCTGATTAACCAATTGTTAGATTTTAGAAAAATTGAAGATAAAAAATTTAATATCAAAGTTTCTAAAACCAATTTAATGTTGTTTTCAAAGAGCATTTTCAAAGAGTTTGAGAGAGAAGCCAGAAAGAGAAGAATCAATTATATAATTACAACAAATGATGAAAATATTGAAGTCTATCTAGATAAAAACTTAATGGATAAAGTATATTATAATTTGTTATCTAATAGCTTTAAATTCACGCCGGATGGTGGAAGCATTGAAATTGCGATTCAAAAAAACATTGAAAACAACACCGTAATAATAAAATTCAAAGATTCCGGGATTGGTATTCCTGAAAACGAAATTAAAGAGATTTTTAATCCTTTTTTTAAAGGTTCAAACAACTATAAAAATGGATCAGGGATCGGTTTGAACTTGTCAAAAAGTTTTATTGACTTGCATAAAGGAACCATTGAGGTTTATTCGAATGTTGGTACAGAATTTACTATTACCTTACCCTTAGGAACAGAACACCTAAACAAGAAACAAATTATCGACAATTATGAGGACGATAATTTAGAAGATAATTATGTTTTTGAAGAAGATGTAGAAGCCCAGGAAATTACAGAAGAATTATCAGAGAAGAAAAACACCATTTTAGTTATTGAGGATAATGTTGATCTTTTAGAATTTGTTAGTTCTAAATTAAGTGTTGACTATAAGGTGGTAAAAAGTGATGGCTATTATGCTATCGAAAAAGCTTTAGAAGTGATGCCTGATATTATTTTGTGTGATTTAAACCTGCCGGAAAAAAGTGGATTTGAAATTTGTCAGACCTTAAAAATGAATGTGCTAACTTCCCATATTCCAACGATTATTTTAACCGCCTCTGACGATCAGAATACCTACATCAAATCCTTGGAAGCCGGAGCGGATCTATTTCTAACGAAACCATTTAATCTTAAGGTTTTAATGGAATCAATAAAAGGATTATTGTATAATCGCGAGAAATTACGTTATTATTATACCAATAATATTGATGAAATTGAAGTAGGTTCGCTAGGAGTAATTGAGAAGGAGTTTTTAAGTAAGATAAATATTCTATTAGAGAAGAATCTCGATAATTCTACTTTTTCAGTGGAGGAATTAGCAAGTTGTTTGAATATTTCAAGAGTTCAGTTGTACCGAAAAGTGAAAGCTGTATTAGGAATTGGAATAGGTGATTACATCACTAATTTCAGACTTGAAAAATCCAAAGAATTATTAAAAACCACTTCTTTGAATATTTCTGAAATTGCGTATTCTTGTGGTTTTGCCTCACCTAATTATTTTTCAACCTCTTTTAAAAACAAATACGCTATAAGTCCCAAAGATTTTAGAAGTGAAAAATGAGTGGTTTTTTAATGTAACAATATTATAAAGTATTTCTTTTTTGGTTAATTAAATGAAATTTTTTTGCGTTAAGTTGCTGGTATATAAGGTTTTGTTGTTGTTGTTTTATTTTTTTATTTCAGTAACAAAACTTAAATACGGCAATCTACTTCTTCGTTAATTTTATTAAAAAAATTAATATGAAAAAGTATATTTTAACCGTATTGATATCCATTTTTATTTTTGGATGTAAATCAAAAAGAGACACTACGACAGAGCCTCCTGTTACACCTCCTGCCAATACTACTAGCGAGATGTTATTATTTAAATTTAATGAGAGCTCAGGACAAACTATAGCGGAAAGTAAAACAAACGCCTCCTTCAGTATAAATGGGCCAACAGGTTCGGCGGAGCGAATAAACGGTTTAGAAGGAAAGGCTTTGCGGACTAATGGTTTCTATGGTTGGGCTTCAGGGAAAGTAAATGTAACATTCCCTACTAACAAGGTTTGTGTTAGCGGTTGGGTAGCGCCAGCGGCATTTCCTGTGCAAAGAAAAGATTTAGATGAATTATCAGAAAACACGAATGCTTCCATTTTTTCAAATATAAATCCTTTGAACAATTCGGGACTAGCATTAGGAATTGATCAATGGGGAAGAATTATTGGGCAATTTAAAGTAGGTACCGAGTTAATTCAGATTATTTCAGAACAACAAATTCCGCTAAAAAAATGGAGTTTTATTGCATTAAATATCAATACACTTGCTGGCTCAGCTTCACTTTATTTGAATGGAACTAAAATTAAAACAATGGCTGTTGCTTTTGGTAATCTCGCGTGGGATAAAAATGCCACTGTATTTTTAGGAAAAGGATCTAAAACAAAAACTGTTGCCGGTTTTGATACCAATGGACTGACTGGTGCAATTGATCAGGTCGCTTTATGGAATAAAGATTTAACGGATACTGAAATTGTGAATGAATATAAAAAAATGACCGTTTCAGATCCGGATTTACGAATTCCAATTGCCGAACGTTATGCTAATGATAATCACAGACCTAAATATCATTTGGTACCTTCAGCCGGATGGACCAATGAATCTCATGGACTAATGTATGTAGGAGGTAAATACCATATTTTTAGTCAGCGTAATTATAATGGACCCTACTTAGAGCATATCAACTGGGGTCATTATGTGAGTAGTGATTTAGTGTCCTGGGAGGAAAAAACACAAGTTTTATGGCCGCAACCAGGATTTGATGAAGTAGGTATTTGGTCAGGTCATGCAGTTGTAAAAAATGGAGCACCCTATATCTTTTATACAGGTGTTAATAAGGCAAAAGCAGCGATAGGTCTGGCTACTTCTACCACGCCTTATGACAACTGGACTAAGAACGGAATTCCAGTTGTTTCGGGAGTGCCGTCTAATATTGCCAATGCTGATTTTAGAGATCCTTTTGTTTTTCAAAATAATTCCGATTGGTATATGATGGTAGGTACTGGATTAAGAAACGGAACTGCCAGAGGTGGACTATTCTTGTATAAATCAGTTTCTGATGATTTCAAGCAATGGGTGCAACAAGGAACCATGTTAGAAGGAAATCCTACTGTAGATGGTACGGGAGATTTTTGGGAAATGCCTGTGTATTATAATTTTGGTTCGAAGTCAGTGTTACTGGTAAATAAATTACCAAGTGCTAATGCCTTGTATTGGACAGGAACTTTTGATGGTTCTAAATTCATTAAGGACAATGCAGTCCCTCAAAAATTAGATGTTATCAACCATTTATTGTCTCCTTCTATTTGTCCTGATGCAAGTGGGAAATTAACAGCTATTGGAATAATTCCTGACCATGTTTCATCTGAAAAAAACAAACAACAGGGCTGGGCACATGTTTTTAGTTTGCCACGAGTTTGGACCCTTGTAAATGGTAAAATTGTTCAGGTACCTCATCCTAATGTGTTAAATTTAAGAGGAACTTCTAAGAATTTTACCAATATTTCTTTTAATCAAAATAGTTCAAATGTTTTGAATGGAGCTAGTGGTACGCAATATGAAATTGTAGCCACAATGGATCCGGGAACAGCTACAAAAGTTGGTTTTTCATTGCTTTCTAATTTAAGTGTCAATGAGCAAACATTGGTTTATTATGACCTTACTAGTAAAAGTTTTGTTGTAGACAGAAGTAAATCTTCCAATCTGACTGATGTGCCAAAAACTATTCAAAGTTCCAATTATGAATTACCCGCTGGCGATATCAGATGGCGAATTTTTGTGGACGCATCTGTTATAGAGGTGTTTGTAAATGAGGAATTGGCTTTTGCAACTCGTGCATTTCCTTCTGAGGGAAGTAATCAAATAGATTTATATGCCCAAGGCGGAACGGCAGTAGCTAAAGATTTAAAAATATATAATATTCAGGGGGGCGGTACTGCTTCAGTTGCAAAATGGGATGCATCTAAGGATGCTATTTTACATCCGGTGGTATATCCAAATCCTTCTTCGAGTGATTTTAACTTTAAATTTAATACGGTTCAAGAAGGAATATTTGTTGCTGCTTATATCTTTGATATTAATGGCTTTCCAGTAAAAAAAATAAATAAAATACTTAGCCAAGAAAATGATATTGTAAAATGGGATGGCGTCATGGATAATGGAGTTAAAGCCAAGGAAGGAGTTTATTTAATGAAAGGTTTTTTAGGGAATGAACTTTTTGAAGCAAAAATTATCATCAATTAAAATTTTTATTCTTTAGTATTAAAGAAAGTTTTTAAAGTGAATTAGTATTTAGTAATAGTTAGGTGTTTAGAGAAGGCAGATTATACGAGCTATAGTCTGCTTTTTTTTTATGGAGTTGATTTGATAGTTGATGATATAAGTTAACTATGTATTCAGAACCCAAAATAAGTCCAAATCAATGACAAAAATGGTTAAAAATGAGGTTATGATGCTGTTTTTGGGCTTTATTTCTAACAGTTTCAGAAACACTTTATGACTAAATATGGAAAAAATTAAGGATTAAAAAATAATATCTGAAATTTATCTGAATATTAATTTTTAATAATGTTTTTATATTATCAGATAATGGTTCAAAAATTATAATTTTTGGTATCAATATTAGAATTTTGATTTTTAGATTTATTTTTTTATTGGCTTTAAGCCTTGTAAATAAAGGGATTGTGCCTTAGGATACAATAACGAAGGAATATGCAACAAATCAAAAATGCTTACTTGTAATTGATTCGGATATTTGGATTATTAAAATATCTGAATATGAACAAGAAAATATTTAAGTGGTCTATTATTGCATCCTTTGCAGGATTTTTATTTGGTTTTGATACAGTAGTGATATCAGGTGCCGATAAAACATTACAGGAGTTATGGCATTCGAGCGATTTTTTTCATGGGTCCGTTGTAATGGCAATGGCATTGTGGGGTACTGTTATAGGTGCTATTTTTGGTGGAATCCCGACTAATCAATTGGGAAGGAAGAAAACCTTATTATTAATAGGTATTCTATTTTCAATTTCGGCAGCCGGAACGGCCTTGTCCAATGATCCATTTGTGTTTGCCTTTTTTAGGTTTGTAGGTGGTTTAGGTATTGGTGTTTCTACTATTGCTGCTCCGGCCTATATATCTGAAATTTCTCCTGCCAAGGATAGAGGAACATTAGTGGGATTATATCAGTTTAATATTGTACTGGGAATTCTTTGTGCTTTCTTATCAAATTATTTATTAAGCGATGTGGGAGTGAATGCCTGGCGATGGATGCTGGGAGTACAGATATTTCCATCTCTATTGTATTCGATAATGGCATTTACAATTCCTGAAAGTCCAAGATGGTTGTTTACTAAAAACAGGGCAGAGGAGGCTCGACTTATTTTTGATAAAATTGGTTCGAAGGAAGATGTTCAATCCATCATGGACGAATTACAAAAGAATAGTGTCAATACGGCTTCGCATGAGAATATTTTTATCAAAAAATATCGCTTTCAATTGATTTTGGTATTCTTAATTGCCGCTTTTAATCAATTATCAGGGATTAACGCATTTTTATATTACGCCCCAAGAATTTTTGAAGAAGCAGGTTTAGGAGCCAAAACGGCTTTAATGAGTAGTATTGGTATTGGCTTTGTCAATTTAATTTTTACGCTAATAGGAGTTTATCTTATCGATAGACTGGGAAGAAAAAAACTAATGCTCTTTGGTTCTATTGGGTATATTTTTTCCTTATCGATGGTAGCGGCTTCATTCTACTTTGGATGGACAGGTATGGCAGTTCCAATTTTTCTTTTTGCTTTTATTGCAGCTCATGCAATTGGACAAGGGGCTGTAATTTGGGTATTTATTTCTGAAATTTTCCCAAATCATTTGAGAGCTTCAGGTCAATCCTTCGGAAGTTCTGTACACTGGGTATTAGCAGCAATTATTCCTTCAATGATACCAATCTTGTTTACCAATTTTGGTGTAGGGAACGTGTTTTTGTTTTTTGCTATAATGATGGTATTCCAATTACTCTTTGTTCTTTTTATGATGCCCGAAACAAAAGGGATTTCTTTAGAAGAAGTTAGTGAGGGATTAATTAATAAATAATTTTTTGTGAGATGGGAGTAAATGAAAATTTAAGAAAAATCTGTTGCCTTATGCTATTAACGACAATGCTTGGTTGTAAAACTACTCAAGTTAAAAAAGACGTCACAATTTCAAATGAAGAATTGTACCGACCAAATTTCCATTTTACTCCTAAAAGTGGATGGATGAACGATCCCAACGGAATGTTTTTTTACAAAGGTTTATATCATTTGTTTTTTCAATATTATCCTGATGATACTGTTTGGGGACCTATGCATTGGGGACATGCAACCAGTCAAGATATGATCTCTTGGAAAGAAGAAAAAATTGGACTTTATCCGGATGAAAACGGCTATATATTTTCAGGAAGTGCCGTTGTTGATAGCAAAAACACCTCCGGATTGGGAAGTTTAGAAAATCCACCTATTGTGGCAATGTATACCAATCATGATGCAAAAAGTGAAAAGGAAGGAAATATTGATTATCAAACACAGTCAATTGCCTATTCACTTGATGAAGGAATGACTTGGACAAAGTATGATAAAAATCCAGTTATTAAAAACCCTAACCTAAAACATTTCAGAGATCCAAAGATGATTTGGGATGAAATTCATAATCAATGGATTGTTGTAATAGCTGCTGATATTGAAACTAAAATTTACAGATCCGCCAATTTGATTGATTGGGAATTAGCATCTGCCTTTGGAAAAGACTTAGGTGTTCACGGTGCACCATGGGAATGTCCTGATTTTTTTCCAATAAAAGTAGAAGGTACTAATGAATCAAAATGGGTTTTGTTACAAAGTATTAATCCAGGTGGCCCAAATGGGGGATCAGCGACCCAATATTTTGTAGGGGATTTTGATGGTAAAACTTTTACAGTGGATAGTAGCTTTTACAATGATTTAAAACAATACGAGGCATTTTGGATAGATTTTGGCAAAGATAATTATGCTGGTGTAACCTGGTCCAATATTCCAGATAGTGATGGGAGAAAATTATTTATCGGGTGGATGAGTAATTGGCAATATGCCCAAGCTGTTCCTACGAAAGCATGGAGAAGCGCCATGACAATAGCCAGAGAGTTAAAACTAATTCACAATGATGGTCATTATCGAATGGTTTCTATACCAGTGAAAGAATTGGATAAATATGTTTCAAAAACCATCAAGAAAAAGACAATTATTGTAAATAATAAGCGGTTGATTGCTGATAAATCAGATGCAGATATGGCTAAACTCGATATTAGTTTTACCATAAACAATATGAAAGCAGATGGTAAGTATGATTTTGTTCTTTCCAATAGCCAAAATAATACCCTTCAGTTTGGAATTAATAAAAAGGAGAAGGTCTTCTATATTGACAGAAAAAAGGTAAGCCAGAAGGTGTTTTCTGATGAGTTTGCCAGTAAAATTTCTACTGCACCCATAACAACTGATTTCTCTTCCATTCAAGTGAGATTAATCATTGATAAAACTTCCATTGAGATTTTCTATGATAATGGAACAACAGTAATGACTGAAATATTTTTTCCGGATTTTCCAATGGAATCGCTTTCGGTTGTTAAAACAAATTCAATTTTTGAACTAAACAACGTAATCATAAACCAATTTAAGTAATGAATAAAAACAAGCAAACTAAAAACAACTAAAAAGCGAATCAAATTAACTAAAAACCAAAACAATTAAAAGTATGAAAATCAAGTATTTTAAAACCAAGAAAAACATAATCACATTGTGTTTATTTTTCTTTGGGCTTCTTGTTTCAGCGCAACAATCCCAAATAAGCGGGACGGTGTTAGCTGATGATGGCCAACCTTTACCGGGCGCTACAGTTCTGATAAAGGAAACGTCCCAAAGTGTGGTGACTGACTTTGATGGTAAGTTTCAAATAAAAGCTAGTACAGGACAAACAATGGTAGTCTCTTTTATTGGATTTACAGATGGAAAAATTGTTGTTTCCTCTAAAAAAAGCTATATAATCACTTTAAAATCTACGGCAAACGATCTAAACGAAGTGGTGGTTACAGGATATTCTAAAGAGAAAAAGAAAGATATTACCGGTGCCGTTTCTATTGTTGCTGTGGGCGATTTAGATAAAGTAGCCTCACCCAATGTAATTAGTAAATTACAATCCAGAGTACCTGGTTTGACTTTTACTTCCTCAGGGGTACCTGGAGGTAATGATACACAAATATCGATTAGGGGACTGACTTCCGTATTTGGTGGAACCGGACCATTATGGGTTATTGATGGAGTTCAAACTAGTACACCTGCAGGATTAAACCCTAATGATATTGAAAGTATTCAAGTATTGAAAGACGCTGCTTCAGCGGGTATTTATGGTACTGAGGCTGCCAAAGGGGTGATTATCGTAACTACTAAACAAGCCAAAGCCGGTGTACAAAAAATTACTTTGGATAGCCGTTTTACTGTCAATAAAATAAGAGATAATTTCAATGTGTTAAGTGGTCAGGAATGGTTGGATGTTCGTTATAGAGCTCAGGGAAATGTGCCGGTAGCAGCAGGTAACTTTGCTTATTCACCAGGAAATTCGCTTCCTGAATTTTTAGATGCTAATCAAAATTTAAGATTATCTAATACCAATTGGGTTGATGTAATTTCGAGAAATTCTATTTCTACAACTACTGATTTTGGGTATTCGTTTGCTAATAATAAATGGAAAATATTTACTGGTTTAGGATATGCCAAAGATGATGGTGTAATTAGATACACTTATTATGAAAGAGCTAATTTCAGATTAAATTCAAGTGTTAAATTGTTTAAAGACAAATTGACTATTGGTGAAAACTTAACGGTTGTAAATTTTCAGGAAGTGAAAGGGAATTCGATGGAAGATGCATTATTGCAAAATCCTTTAATTCCTGTTTACGGTGAAGATGGAACCTGGGGTGGACCTACTGGTAGCGGTTTACAGGATAAATGGAATCCGTTGGCTATTTTGTATATTAATAAAGATAATGTACAAAAAACATGGAGATCTTTTGGTAATGTGTATGCGGATTTGAATATAGTGAATGGTTTAACTTTTAGTTCAAAATTAAACTTCGATATCAACAGATACAAGTATGATGAACATACAGCGGCTTTCAATCAAAACGGAAGTATTTTAGGAAACAGAGTACTGTTAGGCGGAGAAGAATTTGCCCGATATGCCAGAAACAGAAATAATTCGGATACATTTATATTGACAAATTTAGTGAACTACACGGCTAAGTTTGGAGAGCATTCTTTGAATGCCTTTGCAGGGCATGAGGTGTACAAAAAAGACCAGAACAATAATTATAATCGTCTTCAGGTTCCTTATGGTACTAAAGTGGATTTTGAAAATTATAAGCAATACGACATTATTGCCGACTCTAGTATTCTGGATGCCTATGGTATAGGTCCTGATAGCAGAAGAGAATCCATGTTTGCAAAAGTGAATTACGATTTTGCAAGTAAATATTATGTATCAGCCAGTGTTCGTCGAGATGGCTCTTCACGTTTTGGTAAAAATAATCGTTATGCTGTTTTTCCTACTGCTTCTGCTGGTTGGACATTAAGCAATGAAAAGTTCTTAGAAAATTCTTCTATCATTGATAATTTGAAATTAAGAGCTTCCTGGGGAGGAAATGGTAATGCTGATATCCTTGAATATGCCCAATATTCTATTTTTAATAATGCACTTGAAAATAGTAATTATGATTTGAATGGTGGAGGTAGCGGACCTATTAGTACTGGTGTTTCTGCAAATCAGGTTGGTAATCCGAATCTAAAATGGGAGCAATCTTATCAAACAAACCTAGGTTTGGATTTAGATCTTTTTAATAAGCGACTCAATTTTGTAGTTGACGTCTATGAAAAGAAAACTTCTGATTTGTTATTGCAAATAGTACAGCCTAGTGTTTTAGGTGAAGCCGGAAAAACTTTATTCTTCAATGCCGGTGATATGACGAACCGCGGAATTGATATGGTGTTAGGCTACAATTCAAAATCTCAAAATGATTTTAAATACGGTGCTACAGTAACATTTTCCAGATATAAAAACAAAATCACAAGATTAAATAATTCGGATAATTTTATTTTAAATGGTATTTCATACACAGGAATTGGTCATCCTATCGGTTCTTATTATGGCTATGTTGCTGATGGAATTTTTAGAACTCCGGAAGAAGTGGCGGTACATGCTGAGCAAACAGGAAAGGCGCTTGGTAACATCAGATATAGAGATTTAAATGGTGATGGGGTAATCAATCAGGATGACAGAACTATTATTGGAAATCCACATCCAGATTTTACTTATGGGATAAATTTATCAGCCAGTTACAAACAATGGGATTTGAATTTATTCTTTGATGGTGTTCAAGGAAATGATATGTACAATGCCCAGAGAGAGATGTTAGATTTTGCCTACTTCGGATTTAATCATGGTAAGAATACTCTTGATGCGTGGTCACCGGAGAATGCTAATTCAAATATTCCAGCATTAAGTACGACAGATACCAATGATCAAAAAAGGGCATCTACTTATTTCATTGAAGACGGTTCTTTTTTCCGATTGAAGAATATCAATCTAGCTTATAATTTCAATCAAACAAAAATAAAATCGATTGGATTATCCTCTGCGAAAGTTTATTTACAGGCAGAAAATATTTTTACAATTACCCCATTCTCTGGATTTGATTATGAAGTGCCTGGATTGAGCAGAACAGGTATTGGTATTGCCGGTATGGGAGTTTATCCGCATACTAAAACATTCAGTTTTGGATTTAACTTACAATTTTAAGAAGATGAAAAAAATAAAAATTTATATAGCAATTGTCGGGCTTTCACTTGGTGTAGGCTCCTGTCAGACAGATTTTTTAGATGTAGCTCCGGAAAATGTTATTTCCGAGAATAATCTAGACCTAGAACAATTAGTTGTAAGTGCTTATAGTACTTTAGATTACCGATTTAATACAGGGGAATTTAGAGATAACTGGCCATTTGACCATGCTCCTTCAAACTGGTGTTTTTCTGATATTAGAAGCGGAGATTCTTATAAAGGAGGAGGAGGTGTAGGGGATAATCCTGGAGGAGGAATGCACGGCCTTGAAATCCAGCAGGTATTTTCTTCTTCCGAAAATGTGTATAACCTTTGGAGAGCACTTTATTTTTCAATAAACAGAGTAAATAGTGCTATTATAGCATTAAAAAACAATTCTGATTTTGAAAATAAAGACCTAAGAATTGCCGAAATGAAAGTGTTGCGAGCTCACTTTTATTTTGAGTTAATGAAAAATTTCGGCTCATTTGCTTATATCGATGAAAATACGCCAATCGATAAAGTTACTAGTGTCGAAAATTCGTTTGATACTGCATTTTTGTGGGGAAAAATTGAGAAAGATTTAACAGATGCAATTCCGGTATTACCACCTACACAAACGGAGTTAGGTCGTGTAAATAAATTGGTTGCTTATGCTTTTTTAGCAAAAGCCAATTTGTTTCAAAAAAAATGGGATCAGGTCATTATAAATGCTGACAAGGTTATCGAAGGGCCTTATAGTTTAGTGAGTGATTTAGAAAAATTATATTCCTCTCCAGGCTATGGTAATCCGGAAAATGTATTTGCAATTCAATATTCTGTTAATGACGGATCAGAATTTGGAAATTTAAATTTTGGAGATTTAATTAATTCTCCTGATTCTCCATCAGATGACCCTAATCATCCTTACTTAAACGGAGACGATTTTGATAAACCAACTCAAAATATCGTAAATGCGTTCAAAGTGGATAATGTGGGTTTACCATTATTAGATTCATATAATAATTCAGATTTAGCTCCTACAGATGTAACAACTGCAGTAGATCCTAGACTAGATCATTCTATAGGTCGCCCTGGAATCACTTGGAAAAAATGGCAAGGGATGCCACAACAAACCAATTGGAGCAGAGACCCAGCTACCTATGGCTTATATCTAAGAAAGAAAAACCAGATAGATCCTTACTCTGATTTGAGAGCTTCCGGAGGTTTCCCTTGGGCAAAAGGAGCTTTAGATTGGCCAATAATAAAAATAAGTGATGTAATGCTATGGAAAGCCGAAGCTTCAATTGAATTGAATGATATTGAAACAGGAATGACGATTATCAATCAAATTCGAAACAGAGCTAAGAATGCACCATATGTATATGATTTTAATAATCATGCCAATAATGCGGCAAATTATTCCATTGGTTTATATCCTACCACAGGAGTATCTAAAGCCTATGCTACTAAAGCTTTGCGAATGGAAAGAAGATTAGAGCTTCATAATGAGGGACATCATTTTTATGATTTAGTACGATGGGGTATCGCGTCAATCTGGATAAATGATTATATGCTTAAGGAAAGTGCTAAACGCAAATATTATAGTGGAGCGTCGTTTACAGAAGGCAGAGATGAATACCTGCCAATTCCACAAATCGAGATAGATGCCTCTGGTGGTGTGTATAAACAAAGAACAGGCTATTAAAAACCACATTAATAAATTATTTGTTATTAAACTAAAAGAAAATAATATGAAAAATATATCCAAAATGATTAAAATGATTCCTTTATTGTTTTTGGGAATTGCATGTGTCTTGTTTACAACTGTTAGTTGTGAAGACAATATTAAATTCAATGATAATATTCCTGATTATACCTATTCCATAATCAGAGATTTTAAAGTTAACGGTCAATCTGCCAATATAAGTCATACCAATGCAGTTATTACTTTTACGCTGCCAGCAGGAACAGATTTAACTGCAGTGCCTGTTGAAATGAGTTTGCCTGATGGTGCAACTGTGGAACCTGCATCTGGAAGTGTAGTTGATTTTTCTGGAGGGCCGGTGATATTTACAATTACAAATAATGGTATTTCCAGAGAATATACAGCAAATGTGGCTGCTTATGGAGATCCAAAAATGTTGTCTTTCTCCATTGGAACAAATGTAGGTGTTATCGATGAAGACAAAGGAACTATTGATGTGACTGTAGGTAGTACTGAAGATATTAAAAAATTAGTACCTAGTTACATTATTCCAAAAGGAACGACATCTACACCTCAATCAGGTATAGCTCAGGATTTTACCAATCCGGTTAAATACACAATTGTTTCTAATGATGGATTTACAGGGAAAAGTTATTATGTGAAAGTAAAACAATTACCAGCTCCATTTGTTACAAGTTTTAAAACAGGAACAGATATTTGCAGTGTTACCGGAATTGTAGATAATGATGCATCAACTATTATTATGGATTTCCCTTCCGGATCAAATTTATCAACGATAACACCGATTATTACAGTTACAGAGGGATCGACAATTTCTCCTAATACAGCTGTGGTTCAAAACTTCGCTAACGGCCCAATAAATTATACGGTTACAAACGTTGAGGGATTAACTAAAACTTATGCAGTTACGGCTAGAATTATCAACTCAACAAAAAAGATTGCCTTTATTAGTGGTGCCAGTTGTGTTGAAAGTATCAGTGAACCAGATACTAAGGCAGCGGCATTATGGTTGAAACAAAATTATGCCGAAGACTTTGTATATATACAAGCTAGTAATTTGACTGCGCAATCTTTGGCTAGTACTAAAGTCGTGTTATTGTATTGGGATAATGTAGGAACTCAAAATATGCCAGACACTCAATCAGGAATAACTTCAGATCAGATTAACATCATCAATGATTACTATAAAGCTGGAGGAGGATTAATTGTAGAAGGTTTCGGAATCAACCTTTTGGATGAAATTGGTCGAATCAAAATTGGAAGTACTGTTTTTGCCAATAATGGAGGAAATACAGGAGTTGTAGGTGGACAAAATCTGGATGCCTGGGGATTAAGAGGTTCTTATTCAACTTCTTCACCAAGTGCTTCTGCCAACCATCCTTTATTAGTCGGTTTAACTAAAGGGACGACTGATTATTATCCAATGAACAATGCTAAATATAAAGAAGATAGAAATTTTGGAATTGATTTTGGACCTTATGATAGTGCATTTACAAAATCGCAATGTTCAGAAGACAGAGCTTTAGAATTTGAAGCTGCTACAAACAGTGTTTTGATAAGATGGTATGAGTGGTTAGATGCCAGAGGATGTGGAATCGGTTTAGCTGAGTTCAAGCCACAAGGAGTGTACCAAGGAACCATGATTGTTAATACAGGAGGTTGGTTAGAATGGAGTATGGCCGATAACAATGGAGCAGTGAATGATTTCCAAAGTAATATTTATCGTTTACATAAAAATGCAATTGAATATTTATTAAGTAAATAATAGACTAATTATGAAAAAAATATTTATAAAATCATTAATGATTGTAACCCTGTTTCTAGGGTTGCAATCATGTGATGAACGAGAAAATTATACAGATGGACCTAAGGTGTTAGATATTGTTTCTGCAGTGCAACTTAATGGTAAAGATGCAGAAGTAAATCATCTAAAGGGAAGTATTACAGTAAGTTTAGCTGGTGATACCGATTTAAGTAATGTGGCATTTGATGCTGTTTTTCCAAATGGAGTGACCGTTATGCCTGAAACAGGTACAACTCTGGATTTGTCAAGTCCTGTAGATTTAGCTGTTAGTAATGGAGTTACTACAAGACATTATTTGATTTCAGCTAAATTACTTCCTTCTAAAATTGCATTTTTAGGGGATGGAGCAACTCTTAATGATATTTCAGATGATGATGTTAAAGAGGCTGGACTCTGGGCACAACAAGTTTATGGTGATAAATTTATATATCTCCCATACAATCAGTTGACTGAAGGATCATTGGATGGTGTTAATGTATTGTTTTATATGTATGATAACGTAGGTTCTACTGCGCAACCTGCCGCTCTTTTGGAACATCTTAATGTGATTTCTAAATTCTTTGTTCAGGGAGGTAAAATTGTTGCTGGTGGCCATGGTACTGGTCTTGTTGAAGAATTAGGTAGAGATACTTCAGGTCTTCGAAATATTTTGGGCTCAGGTACAGGAGGAGCAAATCCGGATACCTGGGGTGTAGGTTTTGCAAATTCAGAATTAGGGAATATTATCTCTCAAGGTTGTCAATTTTATGCAAATAGAATGGTTTATGTTATTAATTCAGGTTATAAAGAAGACCATAATGGACTTTGGAATTTAGGTTCTTTGGATGATCCAAAATTTGTAAGTTTTACAAACCTTTATGATGCTGAGGTAATTGGAGCATGGGATTGGGCCGTTGACGGACAAGGATTTGGAGGAATTGTATATTGGAAACCTAGTGGTAGATTTATGGGACATATTATCGCTTTAGGAATTGGTGGAATGGAATGGCACATGAATGATAATAGAGTAAATCCGTATGCAAATAATGTAAGAACGATTTACAAAAATTCAATTGATTATTTAGGCTCTAAATAGTAGTTTGGTTAACTAGTGGTTTTATTGGGCAGGGTTTACCTGCCCTTTAATTTAAAATTATGGAAAAAAGATATAAATTAAGTGTAGTTTGTTTTGGGGAAATTTTGTGGGATGTTTTTCCAACACATAAAAAAATTGGAGGGGCTCCTTTAAATGTTGCTTTAAGGATGAGATCTTTAGGGGTTAATTCGTCTATTATCAGTAAAATTGGGAATGACGAAAACGGTAAAGAAATAGTTCAATATATTCATAATCATAATATTAGTTCTGAATTAATTCAGGAAGATTCAGAGTATAAAACAGGTGTTGTTCACGTAATGATTAATGAAAAAGGGAATGCTTCTTATGATATCCATTATCCATCGGCCTGGGATAAAATCGCGATTAATGAAAAAATGTTACAGCAGGTTAGTGAAGCTGATGCTTTCGTTTATGGAAGTTTAATTTGCAGAGATGAAATTTCAAGAGCAAGTTTGTTTGCTCTTTTAGATAAGGCAAAATATAAAATTTTAGATGCAAATTTAAGAGCGCCATATTACACAACTGATGTGTTAATTGAATTAATGAATAAAGCCGATTTTATTAAGTTAAATGATGAAGAGTTATTTGAAATAAGTAAAAAAATGGATTCTCCTTATAATTCTTTTGAACAGAATATTAAGTTCATAGCCGAAAAAACCAATACAGATCAAATTTGTGTAACTAAAGGGGCTTTTGGAGCGGTTCTCTTTTGCAATGGGAAATTTTATTATAATAGTGGTTATTTTGTAAATGTTGTGGATACTGTAGGAGCAGGAGATTCTTTTTTGGCAACATTAATTATCCGTTTACTCAGAGGGAAATCTCCTCAAAAATCGTTGAATTATGCCTGCGCAATTGGTGCTTTAGTAGCGGCCAGCGAAGGAGCAAATCCTAAAATATCTGAAAAAGAGATTAAGAAATTCATGATGATTTAATGTTTTGTTTTCAAATTTAAACCTGACAAAAATGATAAGAATAGTAACTGTTTTGTTAATTCAAATTTTGCTTGTTTCCTGTACTAAAGAATCAAAACCTCTTTACCAATGGTCTTTTAATACTAATAAACTAAAATTAACCATTGTAAAAAATACAAAAACGGTTTATAAAATCCATAGTAATTTTGAGACTCCGGAATTTGTAAATGGAATTGAAAATACTGGCTTACGATTTGACGGTTATTCTACATACATTGAGGGTTCACTGCCAGCACCGTTAAAGTTACCTGTAACAATCAGCGCATGGGTAGCTTTAGAAACCTATCCCAACGGCGTTGCCAGTTTTTTTTCACTTATAGAAGAAAATAATAATCAAAATTGGATTTCAGCTGGATTAAATCAATTTGGTAAAGCAGTAATAACTGTATCCATTAAAGGAAATGAAAAACATTATTTTTCAAAACAATTTTTTCCAAAATTTAAGTGGTTCAATGTATCTATGACTATAAATGAGGATAAGCTGCAATTGTTTATGAATGGGGTTAATTGTCTAAATGTTTTAGTAAGTGGTTTGAATAGTCAAACAAGATTTAAAGAATTGACAATTGGAGCCAATGCAAAAGAAAAATATTTAGATAATGTTTATCCTTTAACCCATATTAACGGTATTATAGATGAGGTTAAAATATGGAATACATCTTTAGAAGCTAACTATTTTAAAGACTTTGAAATTGCTGATAGAACGAATGAGAAAGTGGTATTAGCAATTCCTAAGTCCCGATTTAAAAAGGATTTCAATCGTCCAAAATACCATTTACTCCCTGTAGCAAATTGGACAAATGAAACACATGGTTTGGTATATTACAAAGGCAAATACCATATTTTTAATCAAAAGAATGGTGCAAATGTATTTTTAGGTCAAATAAATTGGGGACATTTTAGCAGTCCGGATTTAGTACAGTGGACCGAGCACAAACCAGCCTTATCTCCTGAGGAAGCTTATGATCAAATTGGTATTTGGTCAGGACATGTTGTTAAAGATGACCAAGGAATCCCGTTGATTGTTTATACAGGTGGAAATGAAAAATTAAACGGAATGTGTCTTGCTTTTCCGGAGGATGATAATTTAATCAATTGGAAAAAGTTTAAAGAAAATCCGGTTGTAAAAGGACCACCAAAACAATACAGTCGTACCGATTTAAGGGATCCCTATATTTGGAAAGAAAAACAGTACTGGTACATGACTGTAGGATATGGGATTGTAGAAAATGGAGTTGAGAAAGGAGCTTTACTATTATATAAATCAACAGATTTAAAAAAATGGACGTATTTACATCTTTTGTTTAAAGGGAATCCAAAAGTTGATGATTCAGGTATTTTTTGGGAAATGCCTGTTTTTTGGAAAATGAAAGATAAATATGTATTGGCAGTTAATCCTACACCGCATGACGGTAAACCGGCAATAAATTTATATTGGACTGGTGATTTTGTAAACGAAAAATTTGTTCCTGATACTAAGTTACCTAAAAAGTTAGAAGTAATAAACCGGTTACTTTCCCCTTCAGTTGCTTTCGATAAAGATGGCAATACCACTGCAATTGCAATTATTCCGGATTTAATTCCAAGTGAATTGCATTTACAACACGGTTGGGCACATTTGTATAGTATTCCTAGAATTTGGAAATTGAAAAATGGTGAAATTTACCAAACACCACATCCTGCATTAACTAAACTCAGAGATTCTTTAAAAATTTTTGAAAAAGTGAGCGTAAATCCGGCAGCTAATTTAAAACTAGGTCGTGGTCATCAAATAGAAATAATTGCTGAAATTTTACCAAAACAATCAAGTAAATTTGGATTCTATATTGGTAAAAATCAAAAAAATGGAGAAGCAACAAAATTATGTTTTGATTTAAAAAAGAATCAATTAGTAATAGATCAATCTAAATCAAGTCAAACGGAATTAGTTCCTAAAAGAATTGAAACAGGAGAAATGAATCTTAAAAATAGTAAAAGGATAAAGATCCATTTGTTTATTGATGGTTCAGTGATTGAAGGATTTATCAATGATAAAGAAGCCTTTACAACGAGAATTTTTCCGAAATGTTTTAATAGTAATGAAGTTGAGTTTTTTTCAGAGAATGAATCAATCGTAATAAATAAATTGAATTTTTGGTATCTAAAAGCAAGTAATAATTTGACTGATTTTTAAAGTGGTGGTTGCAGGATTAATCCGTTGAATTTAAAAACTCTATGATTTCAGACTGATCATTTTTTGAGTAAAAAAGAGAATCTATGATGTAAATTGTAAACCTAAAAAGTATTGGTTAACGCATTAAAAATTAAGAAAGAAAAAAGAGAAATTTTACTTAAAAAACAGAGATTCAGTAAATAATTAGATTTCATATTGTTGGGATGAAAAATAAGGTGATGTTTATGTAAAATTAGCAGATATAGGGTTGAATTATCAAATAGGAATTGAGTTAGTAAAATAGAATTCTTCTATGGGTGAATGGTTTGAATCCTGTTGTGTCACCCTGGCAGGACTTCCAAATCACTTGATTTCGTATGTTTAAACTTATAAAAAAGAAGGGGAAGTTATAAAAAAAGCTCATTTCTTTTGAAATGAGCTTTTTATTTTTGTGACCCCCACGATACAAATTTCAAACTATTTTTTACATGATTTAAAAAAATTAGCTAGTATGGAATAGTGATATAAAATGCCAATTTCGGATATATTAAAATCTAATTTTAGGAATTATTTAGTTAATTTAAAAGGGCAAAAAATTAAATAAATTAGGTGTTCAAGTGGAGTAGAGGGGATTACAATCGAACACCTTATTCCTGTGTTAATGTTCTTGGATAACTTAGGGAAATAGTTTGTAAAGATTTATGATTATTGGGCATTTTTAATTTTTTTATATTGTTTTTGTATTTCTTTTTTTAATGATAATTACGATTTTTTTAAATTTAATTTTGAAAATATAGATTTTTGAATTACAAATTGTTTCATTCAAAATGTCTTGAGGTGTTCGACTATCGAACACCTTTGTTTTTTATACAGTTGATTGTTTTTAGATAGATGACGGACTGCGAAATGGAAGCATGGGGGCGACTGGAGCAGCCAATCGGAACAAAGCTAGCGGCCATAGAGAGACCGCTTTGATTGCGATTTTTAAAAAAGGAGAAATTAGAAAAATAGATAAAAGAGATATATTGATAATAGTAAAATAAAGAACAATGAAGTTAATTGTTTTTATTTTTTATTGTTTGTAGCTATTAAAAATTAACAGAATTTAATTCTAAAGTATAAAAACAGTTGCTTTTAAATTTTAATTTATAAATTTGAAGCCTTCAAGAATTACTTTCTAAATCAATCTAAATATTCTGGATTAATGAAAAAATCAATCATCATTTGGGTGGTGTTATTATTTGTCAGTCATTTGAGTTATTCGCAATATTCCAATCTTAAATTTGAAAATTTTGATACTAATAAAGGACTCTCCAGTAGTACAAGTGTGGAAATTTTTCAGGATAATGATGGGTTTTTATGGTTTGGTACTATCGATGGCTTGAATAAATATAATGGCTATGAATTTGAAATTTACCGTCCAATTATTAATGATATTCATTCTATAAGTAATAACAGGATTAATGCCATCACTCAGGATGATAAAGGTTATTTATGGGTAGGTACGAGCAATGGATTGAATGTTTTTGATAAAAAATCACAAAAATTTTACCGAATCAATCTTTATAAAAATAAAGATGTCAATGTAAGGGAAGAGATAAATAGTTTGTTGTTTGATAAAAAAAACAGATTGCTATGGGTGGGAACTAAAAATGGATTGGTAAAAATAAGTTTAAAATCGGTAGACTATTCTTTATTTAAAGATTTTCGTTTTAACCGTTATATTAACAAACCACAAGATTTAAAATCAATTGATAATAATAACGTAAGCAGTGTTTTACAAGATAAAAAAGGGAATGTTTGGATAGGGACTGAAGGGAATAATTTACATAAGTATAATTTTAAGACAAATACATTTCAAAGAGTTAACATCGCTTTTGAAGCGCGTCAATATCTGGATCATTTACCGAAACAGATTCTTTTAGATAATTCGGGTTATTTTTGGATTGGCAACGACTTGTCACATCTTTATTTGTTTAATCCATTTACTAAAACGACTAAGAAAATAGCACCCGTTGGTCAAAGTACCCCGGTTTTTCATTTATATCAGGATAAAAAAGGAACAGTTTGGGCAGCAACTGACGGTAGTGGACTTTATTTACTAGACAAAAACAAAGGGGTTATACGGCATTTGACACAAAATCAGGATGATCCTTTTTCTCTGCCTAATAACCAGCCTTCAAATGTGTTAGAAGATAAAGATGGTGTTTATTGGATTGCCAGTTATAATAAGGGAATCAATAAGTTGGCTTTGTTTAAATCATCTTTTGGACATCATTTTTATAAACCGAATAGTGGCAATAAAGGTCTGAGTACTAAAATTGCCCAATCGGTGATAGAAGATAGTAAACAACGCATTTGGATTGGTACTGACGGAGGAGGCTTAGACTTATTTGATAGTAAAACGGAAACTTTTAAGCATTTCAAATCGGTTTCTGGTGCTGCAAATACTTTAAGTTCTAATAAAGTTTTATATTTGGCTACCGGAGATAATAATCAATTATGGGTATGTACCTGGGATGGTGGACTTAATAGATTTGATACGGAATCCGGAACGGTAAAGCGTTATGAAAATGATATTAAAAATCCTTTTTCTATCGGTCAAAATACAGTTTGGTGTGCAGTTCAGGACAATCAAAAAAGACTTTGGGTAGGTACTTCTACAGCCGGATTAAATCTTTTGGATATCCAATCAGATAAGTTTTACCAGTATAAAAACCAACTTAATAGTTCTAAAAGTCTGATAAGCAATTTTGTTTTTTCCTTGTTTATTGATTCTAAACGAAGGCTTTGGGTGGGAACTTCTTTAGGCTTGTGTTATGTAAAGCTCAATTATTTGGGAAGCAGGATTCCTAAAAATATCAATTTTGAAGAAATAAAATTAAAAAACATACAGGGTAACAGGGTTAATCAAGTAACGGAAGATTATAAAGGCAATATTTGGGTGGCTACTGATATGGGATTGTATCAATTAGATACTGACTTAAAATTAAAACAAGCCTATTCATCGAAAAATGGTCTTCCAAATAATCTGGTAGTTGGAATTCAGGAAGATAATAATAAAAATATTTGGGTAAGTACCAAAAGCGGTTTGTCTTTATTAAATCCTAAAACAAAGAATATTAAGAACTTTAATGTTCATGATGGATTACAAGGATTGGAATTTCAGAGTAAATCGATTGCTAAAACTTTTGATGGTCGAATCATTGTAGGAGGTATTAATGGATTTAATATATTTTATCCAAATGATATTGCGTTGAATGGAGGCAAAGTACAGCCAATAATTACAGATATTAAATTATTCAATAAAAGAGTAAATGCTGGTGATTCTGTAAACGGAAGGGTGCTGTACAACGAAGCAATTTCAAATGTTAAAGAAATTGAATTAAAATACAACGAAGGTTATATATCATTTGGATTTGTAGCTTTGAATTATCAAAATCCGGAACGCGTAAAATACGCTTATAAAATGAGCGGATTAGATAATGATTATGTTAATGTAGATAATAACAGAGTTGCTAATTATGCTAATTTGGCTCCTGGGCTTTACACTTTCGAAGTTATGGCATCTGTAGATGGGCAGTGGAAGAATGCCGGTAAAACCAGTATTTTGGTTCGGGTACTTCCGCCTTTTTGGAAAACATGGTGGGCATATCTTTTATATTTTGCATTTCTTGTTGCTTTAATATGGTTTGGATTGGAATATTATACCAATAAAATTAATGAAGAGAAAGAACATGAATTGGATCAAATGAAATTGCGTTTCTTTATCAATGTTTCTCATGAATTCAGAACTCCGCTTACTTTAATTTTGAATCCGGTCGAGAAGATATTGTCTCATTTTAATGATGCAGAAGAGGTTCAAAAGTCGGCCTTGATTATTCAAAAGAGTAGTAAACGATTATTATATTTAGTAGACCAACTATTAGATTTAAGAAAGATGGATTTGGGTAAATCCCGTTTAGAACTTTCAAATATGGATATAGTTGCTTTTGCCAGAGATACTTTTTCGCTTTTTGAAGATTTAGCTAAAAAGAAAGAGATACGGTTTGTTTTTAAATCCGCCTTAAAAGAATATTACGGACAATTTGATCCCGACAAAATAGAGAAGATGTTGGCCAATTTGTTATCAAACGCGATTAAATTTACGGATAATGGGGGGATAATAACACTTTCTTTGTCAGAAGTGGTAATCTCCGAAAAGAAATATAAAAAGTTGTTTTTCAGCCCGACTACTCAGATTAAGGGAATTCAAATTCAGGTTAGTGATACGGGTATTGGTTTCAAGAAAAAACAATTAAAAGAAGTGTTTCAACGATTTTTTCACGCCGATGCATCCAAAACAGGTACAGGTATTGGATTAAATTACACCAAGAGTCTTGTTGAATTGCATAAAGGAAATATTACTGTTGAAAGTCAGTATAAAAAAGGAACGACTTTTTCTATTACACTTCCTGCTGAATTAAAAGCGGTAGTAAAACAAAAGCAGTCGGATAACTGGAGTACACAAGGTAAGGAAATGAATGCTATCCAATCGGCAGAATATGAAATTGCTATTTCAGACGAAAAAATGAAACCGGATTTACTGGCTTCTGAAAGTGAAAATAAACCACTGATTCTTATTGTAGAAGATAATAAGGTGCTTCGCAATCATTTAAAAAGTGAATTGAAAGAATATTATCAGGTAAAAGAGGCCACAAATGGAGTAGAAGGTTTGGAGAAAATCAGAAAATACCAGCCAAATATGGTAATTAGTGATGTGATGATGCCAAAGATGGATGGTTTTGAGCTCTGTCAACAGCTTAAAAATGATTTTGAAATCAGTCATATACCTATTTTACTATTAACGGCTCGAAATTTAGATGAAGACATGATTCGAGGTTATCAAACAGGAGCCGATGCTTATTTGTCTAAACCATTTAATATGGCGGTACTGAAAACCCGAATTGATAATTTGCTGGAATCCAGAAAAAGATCCAGAGATCGCTTTGCTGCTATTGGAGGAATTGTAGCTGCCTCTGAAATTACGATTAACTCATTAGATGAACACTTTTTGGATAAAGCCACAAAAGTTGTAGTTGACAATGTTAGCAATATTGATTTTACATTGGATGATTTATTAGGGAATTTGGGAATGGGACGTTCACAGTTTTACAGAAAAATCAATTCCCTAACCGGGCAAAACCCAAGTAATTTTATTCGTACCATTCGATTAAAATATGCCTCAGAGATGTTGTTGACTAATAAATATTCTATTAAAGAAGTGGCATTGAATTGCGGATTTAATTCTACTGCTTATTTTACAAAAACCTTTAAAGAAGTTTTTAGAGTAACCCCTACACAGTATATTCAGGATCAAAAGGACTTGGAAGAAACTACTGAAGAATAGATTTTTTAACATAATATTTTGCTAAAAAGGCTCCGTTTTTTCTGTTGAAACGGAGCCTTTTTTAATGGTTTGTTGGGAGGATTTGGGTTGGTAGTTTTTAATTTTTAAAATTTTTTAAAAAATATTTTAGATTTTTTTTAGATTTAAATGTTGTCTCAAAGCCTTGTTAAATAAGGGAAAATTAGAAAATGGTCGATAAGTTATACTGTTTGAATCATAGCTTATACACTGCTTTTGTTTTAATCTATAATATTGTAATGCTATTATCATCATTATGATAAAATTAATGATTAAAAATTATGAGTATTAAAATTATCAACCTTCAAAAAATAATTAAATGTAAAAAGAACTAAATTTCATTACCAATTTCGATTCACTAATTTAAAACGTGATTCAAAAAAATCTAATAACTAAATCAATTAATTAATAACGAAAAAAACAATTCATTATGAGAATAAATGCGTTGAATAAAACCGAATTATGGAACAGGCTGAAACCATCCTTGGTTTTGTCTTTTCTGGTTTGTGTTTCTTCCCAGTCGTTTGCAGAAACTAATGGGAAATCAAATCTGGCTGAAAAATATGCTTTAAATGCCGCTCAACAACAAATTACAATAAAAGGAAAGGTAGTTTCTACTGTAGATAATATGGGAATTCCGGGAGTGAATGTAAATGTAAAAGGAGAGAAGGGGGGAATTAGTACCGATATCGATGGTAATTATACTATAAATGTTTCTTCTGCAAATGCAGTTTTAGTATTCAGTGCTGTAGGGATGAAAACTCAGGAGATTAAAGTAGGAAGTCAAAGAACAATAAATGTTTCTTTAAGTGAAGATGTATCTACTTTAAATGAGGTGGTAGTTGTGGCTTATGGTACGCAAAAAAAAGCAACATTAACAGGTGCAGTTGAAACAATATCATCAAAAACATTTGAAAGTCGCGCGGTAACAAACATAGGATTGGCTTTACAAGGGCAAACACCAGGATTGGTGGTAACAAGAAGTTCACCTCGTCCTGGTAATGAGGGGATTGCTTTTAAAATTAGAGGAAATATTTCTGTTAATGGAGGATCGCCTTTAATAGTAGTGGATGGAGTTCCAACTATTAATTCAGATTCATTCCTTAATTTGAATAGTGATGATATTGAAAGTATTTCGGTATTGAAAGATGGTTCAGCTGCTATTTATGGTTCTCGTTCTGCTAATGGTGTGATTTTAGTAACTACTAAAAGTGGGAAGGGAAAGTTAAAAGTAGATTATAATTCAAATCTACGTTTTACAACTACAGGTATCACTAGTTATTCTCCAACTATGTCTGAATATGCCACTATGTGGTTGGAAGCAAATAAAGAAGAAACAAATCCAAATTATTGGGTTTGGGGATCTGAAGCGAATTTATTAAAAATGCAACAGGGTATAGAAGGAAAGTATGATCTTTTTGGAACAGATTTCTATATTTATAATGCCAATAGAATTAGTGAGATGTTTGCCAGACGTTATTCGTATCAACACAATTTAAGTCTATCAAACAGTTCCGACAAATCCTCTTATCGCTTGTCTTTTGGTTATGCTGATAATCAGGGAAATTTGGCAACAGCTTATGACGGACAAAAACAATTAAATGCCCGATTTAAGTATGATTATAAGCTGTCTGATAAATTAAATTTATCTACTAATTTAAGTATCATTAATGCTAAAACAAGTACTCCTTCGGTAGGACTTGATGAAACTTTGTATGCTTTCGATATGCCTTTTTATCCGGCTAAAAACCCTTATGGTCAGTGGTTCGCAACCTTTAATGGTATCGATGGAGGAGCCATTCGTAACGCAGTGGCAATGACTAGTGACGGAGGTAGAAATGATATAAATAAATTAACTGGTCGAGCTGATATTAAGCTTACGTATGATATTACCAAAGATTTAAAATTAGAGGGTATTGCTTCGATTCAAAATGAAAGACACGATCAGGAAACTTATGTAGTACCAGTACCATTATACAACTGGTACGGGGTACAGACAGGAATTGGTTTTAAGACAGGTGGAACGAATAATAAGTATGAAACCTATCAATGGAAATCAAATTATGAATACTATGGTGCTCAATTAAATTATAATAAAACATTACAAGATAAACATCATATTTCGGCAATGGCAGGTGTTAATGCTGAAAAATCAAATTACCAATGGTTAAGAGCAACTCGAATTGGCTTTGATGATTTAGGCGTATATGATATTAATGTGGCTTCAACGGAAAATCAATCTAATGATGGTTTTAAATCTCAAAATGGTAGATATTCTTATATCGGGAGGTTTAATTATGATTATGATGAAAAGTATTTGTTGACACTCTCAGGAAGAAGAGATGGAAATTCCCGATTTGCTCAAGGATTTAAGTTTAAAAATTTTGGATCGGCTGAGTTAGGTTGGGTATTGAGCAAAGAAAAGTTTTTTGAGAGTTTAAGTTCGGTGATTAGTTTTGCTAAGATTAGGGCTTCTATTGCTGTATCTGGGAATGATGTTGGTATTGGTGAGTTTGATTACTTGACAGGAATTAATTTGGGAAGTTTTGCTTTCGGATCTACTCCGGCTTTACAAGGAACCAGTAGTCTGGCTAATAATGGTTTGATTAGTAAAACAAGAACTTGGGAACGTGTACAGAAAAAAAACTTAGGACTTGAGTTGAATTTTTTAAGTAATCGATTAACAACTCAGTTTGATGTATTCGAAAACGACAATAATGGAATGTTAAGTAATGTGACATATCCTTCTGTTTTAGGGGGAAGTGCACCTAAAACTAATAGTGGACATTTTAATACAAAAGGGTGGGAAATGACTATAGGATGGAAAGATGCTGTAAAGGATTTTAATTATAATGTGTCGTTTAACATTGGTGATACCAGAACAATGGTTGATGGAGTGGAAAATGCAGATAGTTACGGGGCAGGTAGAAATAATATTGTTAATGGACGTCCTTTTCAATCCTGGTTTGTTTATAAAACAGATGGTTATTTTAAAGACCAGGCAGATGTAGATGCCTATTATGCAGTTTATGGGAATAGTGTTGATTTAGCTTCATTACCAGAAAACAATGCCGGAGTGAGATTACGTCCAGGAGATACTAAAAAGGTGGATGTAGCTGGAACAGGTAATATTACCTCATCAGGAAATGAAAAGAGTTCGTTAGTATATGCCGGAGACGGAACACCTCATTTTACTTTTGGTCTTAATACTAATGTTTCCTGGAAAGGTTTTGATTTAGGAACTACTTTTCAGGGACAATTGAAACAAAATGTAATGCGTAATGGATATATGGCTTATCCTTTTTCAGCAATTTATACGAATCAAAACCCTGCCTTTTTAGGGAAAACCTGGACTGAAGAAAATCCGGATGCTATTTTTCCTCGTTTGACAGTGAATACTACGCGCGCAAAATGGAATTATGCCAATAATGATTTTATGTTGCAAAACAACCGATATATTCGTTTAAAAACATTAATATTTGGTTATACACTTCCTCAAACTGTAGTAAGTAAATTACACTTGAGTAAAATCAGAGTATATTTTTCCGGAAATGATCTTTGGGAGTCAACATCTATAAAGGATGGTTTTGACCCTGAAATGGGAGAGGCATCCATTAATAGTGGATATCCTTTTGCAAGAACCTGGTCTTTTGGAGTAAATGTTGGTTTTTAATAATTTAAAAGTTTAAAAAAATGAAAAGTATATTTAAATATATAATTATTGGGGGGATTTGCCTGGGAATGGCTTCCTGCGAAAAAGATTTTATTGACCTGGAACCTACCGGAAGTTTTCAGGATAATGTTTATTTTAAAACACCAAGTGATTTTAAGGCTTTTACAGCAGGATTTTATGGTCAGTTACAGGGTTGGAGTTTTGGTAATATGGACAATAATACTGATTTATCTGCTAATATAAAAGGTGAAGGCGTTGATTTAGGACATGGAACAATAGATGTAAATAGTACAGGATGGGGATATGGAGGTATCAGAAGCTGTAACATATTACTTTCAAATGCAAATTCTTATTCAGGTGCAGGAGATATCAGTCAGTATGTAGGAGAAGCCTATTTTTTCCGTGCCTATAACTATTTTGGTTTATTAAAAAGTTTTGGAGGAGTTCCTATTGTTACAACTGTTTTAGATGTCGATTCACCTGAATTGTATGGTCCACGTAATAGTAGATACGAAGTAGTTAATTTGATTTTGTCTGATTTAGAACAGGCAATATCTAAATTACCAATCGAACAAAATATTGCCAGTACTGATAAAGGGAAGATAAGTAAATGGGCAGCTATGGCGTTTAAAGCACAGGTAGAATTGTATGAAGCAACTTGGGAAAAATACAATGGTCAGGATTTAGATGGTGATGGAGTGACAATAGGTGGTGGAACCGCTGCTTATGACGCTTCTAATAGAGATAAATATTTAGCCGATGTAATAGCTTCCTGTGAAGAAATTATGAACAATGGAGGATATGAACTTTGGAATAAGAATAGTGATGCTACCATGGGGAATAAAAGTATGTGGTATCTGTTTAACCTAGAAGATTCAGGTTCTAATCCAGGTGGATATGATAAATCGACAAATAAAGAATTTATTTTATATAGTGTGTATGATTATGTCTATAGAAAATCAAATATTAATATAACTTGGACAGTAGGGCAGCAGTATCCAAGTCGTAAGTTTGTTGATATGCCGGTTTGTACAGACGGACTTCCTGCAGATAAATCGCCACTTTTTCAAGGGTATCATGCTGCCAGTGATGAATTTAAGAATCGTGATTTAAGATTGTTGAATTATTTGTATGCTTCTAATACGGTTACCGGAGTTCCTACTTTAGAGTTTGGAACCTTAGGGTTTAGTGGTTATTCTAATAGTAAATATGCAGTATATGGATATGGAACACGTAGATTAGATAATACTGAGTCAGCAAACTGGTCAATTATACGTTTAGCAGAGGTATATTTAATGTACGCAGAAGCATTATATGAATTAAATGGTTCAATTACGGATGCACAGTTAAATGCTTCCATCAATAAGTTGAGAGATCGTGCCGGAGTAGCTCATTTAACAAATGCATTAGTAACGGCAAATGGATTGAACATGAAAGAGGAGATTAGAAGAGAGCGAGCTGTAGAGTTATATCGTGAAGGAAAACGTTTTGACGATTTAAAACGTTGGGGAATCCTGGAGGAATCTTTGAATCCATCACGGCTAGGAAGAGTTGTAGGAGGGGCTTCTTATACAACAAGTTATAAAGATGCAAGCGGAAATGCAACCAGTTCGTATAAACCTCAAAGTTATGTTTTTGGTGAGGAAGCTGTAGCGACTCCTGCCGGAGTATTAAATTGTGTGGTTATTGATAGTAAAGTCAATCATTCCGTTGTAAGAAAACACTATTTATATCCAATTCCTACAAGCCAAATTCGATTGAATTCAAAATTGCTTCAAAATCCGGGGTATAATTAATTTTAAATATTTAAATTATGAAAAAAAATAAAGTCTTACATAATAGAGGTTTAAGTTTAATCTCTTTGGTACTTTTCGTCGTTTTTCTATTGTCTTCTTGTAATGAAGAGGGACCGCAATTTAGAGAATTTACTTATCCGGAACCTACTGTAACAGCTATTTCTACAGATAATAGTTTTCCAGGTGAAGTAATTACAATTACAGGTTCAAATTTTGGTGATGCTGCTGGTGCAATTAAACTGTACTTTAGTGGTAAAGTGACTGGCGTAGCCAATTTTGTAAGCGTAACTGATAATGAAATAAAGGTGAAAGTTCCAACAGATGCTTCCTCGGGAGATATTTCTATGAGTGTTTGGACAAATGATATTGGTGTAATTGGAACTATTACAGTATATAAACAACCAATTATTACCTCAGTTGTATCTAAAGGAAGTGTATCAACTATCATAGCTCAACCAGGAGAAGAGGTGTGGATTTCTGGAGAAAACTTTTTAACTGACCCTGCTAAAGTTGCGGTAGATTTTAATGGGACCAGTGCTCCGGATGTAATTTCGATAACTTCTACTCTTATAAAAGTAAAAGCACCTTCGGGATATACTGCAGGAAATATAAATGTTACTTTTAAAGGTAGTTATACAGTTAATGGAAGTTCTTTAGCACCTGCTCTTAATCCCGGAGATGTTAGTACAATATTTTTGCGTAATTATATGCAACCATTTACAACAAATAATATGCTTCCTGAACAAAAATTTACTGGTACAAATTGGGCAACTCCTGATTACTGGACTATAAATTCTGCAGCACAAAATCAAATAAATTCAGGGGCTACAGTAAGATGTGGTGGAGCTAATTATGGTAAACCAAATATGGCTAATAAAGGTGAATTATCATTACAGGCAGGATGGGGTGATGCTACTGCAAATGTAGTTACTAATGGAAAAATGTATCAAACTGCTGTTTTGCCTGCGGGTAGTTATAAACTTGAAATTGAAGTAATGGAAAGTGGTTTTAATAGTTATTTGACTTCAAGTGCAGTTTATTTATTGGCTGTATCAGGTAACACGATTCCTGATTTAACAACTACAAGTACAGCACCAACGTCTTTAGCAAGTACAGCAATCAATAATAGTGTTACTTATGGTAACACGGTTAAACAAAGTATTACTTTCACATTAGCGTCAAGTACAGAGGTTTCCATGGGGTTTGTTGCTACATTAAAAGCAAATTCTTACTTAAGAATGAATTACATGAAATTGTATTTGCTTCCATAATCTAATGTTAGGAGATATTTGTTTCTAAGAGAAATAGTTAAATTGAAAAGAGTCTTGTCTTAAGTGCAGTCTAAGATTAAGACTCTTTTTTAAAATAAGCTAAAATTTTGATATTCAATTCATTTTTATCGTTGTTGTTAACTTAATAAATAATAAATAATAAATAGAAATGATGAGTACCGAAAAGAATGAAGAGGAAATTGAAATTTAAAAATGCTTAGTTGATTTTTAATGTAAAATCGAATAAATAAATTAAAATTATGAAAATATTAAAAAGAAACAGAATTTTTAAAATTCTTATTGGAACAATACTTTTGACAAGTTGTTCCTCTAATGGTGGGGATAAAGAGGAAGAGACTACAACTCCTCCACCGGTAAATGTTGAAGTAATTGAGACATTAGATCCGTCAGTGCCAATGAAACATGATGGATATGTTACAGATACTGAATTTGCCAAAATAAAAGCTAAAATTGATGCTAAAGAAGAACCATGGATTTCAGGTTATAATAAATTAATAGCAAATTCACATGCTCAATCAACCTACGTTGCACACCCAGTAGTGAAATTAGTACGAGGTGGTGGAAGTGCCGAAGAGCCGGATCCGGATAATTATGGAGCTGCTTTTAATGATGTAGCAGCAGCTTATCAGTTAGGAATTCGTTGGAAATTAACGGGTGATGCAACATATGCTCAAGCAGCTATAAATATTCTGAATGCCTGGGCTTCAACTTGTGAGAGAATTTCAGGAGATTCTAATTCAGCATTGGCAGCAGGAATTTATGGTTATCAGTTTGCTATAGCAGGAGAACAACTACGAAATTATTCAGGCTGGGCAGCCGCTGATTTTACTAAATACAAAGAGTGGATGCGTACCGTATTTTATAATTTAAATTACAGCTGGTTGTCAACTCATTTTGGTTGCCATCCACAACATGCCTGGTCAAATTGGGATTTGTGTAATATGGCTTCAGTTATGGCAATTGGAGTTTTAACGGATGATAGAAATCTTTATAATTATGTGATTGATTATTATCAGAAAGGAAAAGGATGTGGAAATAATTTTGTGACTGTTTTTGACCCATTTCCAGCTCCTAATAATAATATGGCTCAAATGCAGGAAAGTGGCAGAGATCAGGGACATTGTACCTTATCTTTGGCTTTATTAACTACAGTTTGTCAAATAGCTTGGAAACAAGGCGACGATTTATGGGGATTTAGAGATAATATTGTTTTGAAAGCAAGTGAATATGTGGCAAAGTATAATGTGGCATATTTAGATGTACCTTATACGGTATATAGTTGGCACGAAGGTGATCCATGGAATGGTTGTGGGGTAAAGTTGACTGAATTACCGGCTATAGGTTCTTCAGGTAGAGGGGGTGGACGTCCAATGTGGGCAATGATTTACAATCATTATGCTAAAATAAAAAAAGTTCCTGCAGCAAGTGTATATTACACAGGTTTAGGTAAGACATCAGTTCAACCTGAAGGAGGAGGTGGAGATTATGGAGGTAATAGTGGTGGCTATGATCAATTAGGTTTTGGGACTTTATTATTTAGTCTGGAATAGAAATATAGATTAATATTTATGTGTAATGCCCATAATCAATCTTTGGCATAACAAAGAGGATTGTGGGTATTTTTTATTTTTTAGTTAAAATGTTTGTTTTCTTAGTATTTGAGTCAAACTAATATTAAGTATTAGATATTAAATTTTTTTAAATAAAATGTTATAAATGAAAAAATGGATTTTATTGTTTCTGATTCCTGTGCTTCTTTTTGGACAGAAAAGTAATACACAACGGGGAAAATTAAACTTTAATAGAGACTGGAAATTTCAATTAGGAGATTATAAAGGTGCTGAATCACCTGAATATGATGATAATCAATGGCAAAAAATAGGTTTACCTCATTCTTTTAGTATGCCTTATTTTATGTCACCTGATTTTTATGTAGGTTATGGCTGGTATCGAAAACAATTTGATATTCCTGTTTCTTATCAGGGAAAAAATATTTTTGTTGAATTTGAAGGAGCTTTTCAGGATGCTGAAATTTATTTAAATGGAAAAAAAGTAGGTAAACATCAAGGTGGGTATACCGGTTTTTCAATAGATATTACATCTGCAATTAAGCTTGGAAAAAATATTTTAGCAGTAAGGTTAAATAATTTATGGAATGCTGGTTTAGCTCCTCGTGCCGGGGAACATGTTTTTTCGGGAGGTATATACAGAGATGTATTTTTAGTTTCTACTGCACCTGTACATGTTCCTTGGTGTGGTACTTTTGTGACTACACCAGTTGTTAGTTCTGATAAAGCGAATGTAAATATTAAAACAGAAATAAATAATAGTGGCACTTCAGAAGCAATAGTAAAATTGGAAACCCTAATTATTTCTCCAAAAGGAAAGAAAATAACTTCATTTGTTTCTTCAAAGAAAATTGCTGTAGGTGTTTCAGAAGTGTTTAATCAAACGTCTAAAATGCTGACCAATCCTGTACTTTGGGATATTAAAAATCCTAATTTGTACACCGCTGTTTCAAGAGTTTATAGTAATGGTAAATTACAAGATGAATACCACACAAATTTTGGAATTCGTTCAATAAAATGGACGGCCGAAAATGGTTTTTTTCTTAACGGAAAACATCTTTATTTATTAGGAGCTAATGTGCATCAGGATCATGCCGGTTGGGGTGATGCTGTTACAAATACTGGATTTTACAGAGATGTAAAAATGATGAAAGAGGCTGGGTTTAATTTTATAAGGGGATCACATTATCCGCATGATCCGGCTTTTGTCGAAGCATGTGACCGTTTAGGGATGTTATTTTGGTCCGAAAGTCCATTTTGGGGAATCGGAGGTAGTGCAAATACACCTGATGGGTATTGGAATACTAGTGCTTATCCTATCAATCAAAATGATGTTGAATCTTTTGAGGCAAGTATCAAACAACAATTAAGGGAAATGATAAAAATTCATAGAAATAATCCATCTGTTATTGCATGGAGTATGTCTAATGAACCCTTTTTTACTGCAACAAAAACAATTCCCGCTATTCGTAATTTGCTTAAAGAATTGGTTTCAATCTCCCATGAGGCCGATCCTACGAGAGTGGCTGCAATTGGAGGAGCTCAACGACCATTAGATGAAACTCGTATCGATAACATTGGAGATGTGGCAGGTTATAATGGAGATGGCGGAACAATACCCGCATTTCAAAATCCGGGATTTCCATCTTTGGTTTCAGAATATGGGAGTACGACAGCAGAGCGACCAGGGAACTACGATCCAGGTTGGGGGGATTTATCCAAAGAAAAAGGAAAAGAGATATATAAATGGAGAAGTGGACAAGCTATTTGGTGCGGATTTGATCACGGTTCTATTGCTGGATCGCGTTTAGGAAAAATGGGACTCGTAGATTATTTTCGTATCCCTAAGAGAGCCTGGTTTTGGTATCGAAATGAATATGCTCATATACCACCTCCGGAGTGGACGAAGGAAGGGGTACCATTTCAGTTACGCTTAGAGGCTGATCGATTAACTTCAAAAACAGATGGAACTGAAGATGTTCATTTGTTAGTAAGCGTTTTAGATGTCAATGGGAAAGTAATTAGTAATAATCCGCAAGTAGAATTAAAAGTTATTTCTGGTTCAGCAGAGTTTCCTACGGGAAGGACAATTAAATTTGAAGAGAAAAGTGATATTCGAATTTTAGATGGTCAGGCAGCAATCGAATGTCGTTCATGGTATGCTAATAAAGCCATTATACGTGCCACTTCCCCAGGACTTCAGTCTGCTGAAGTAACAATAGATTTTAAAGGGGAAGTCCCTTTTATAGAAGGAAAAACACCAGAAGTATCAGAGCGTCCATATTTACGTTTTAACAAACGAAATAAGTCGAATGTAGTACAGCGATTTGGTCAAAACAATCCTACTTTTGGTAGTTCTTTTATTATGAACCATCCAACAGGTTTTGCTGCAGATGGTAATGATAAAAGTTGGTGGCAGCCTTTAACTACTGATAAAAAACCGTATCTGATACTTGATACTGAAAAAAGATTATCATTGTTAAAAATTAATCTCACTTTTCCTGAAGTTGCCGTTTTTCGTTTTCGGGTAGAAGTATCAGAAAATATGAAGGATTGGAAAACGGTTGGAGATTTCAGTAATAATCAGGAAAAAATAAGTTCAAAAGACATTTCTTTAAAAGATGTAATAGGTGGAGCCGTACGGGTAAGTTTTGAAAAGGCCGACAGCGCCAAGTTAGCTGAAATTCAGATAGAAGGTACTGTTGTAGAATAGAAAAAAATAAAAAAACAAAATGAAAAAACATTTAGTATATATGTTAATGCTAATTTTTAGCATTAATATTCATGCTCAAAAAGATATTAAATTATGGTATAATAAACCAGCTTCACAATGGATTGAAGCCTTACCATTGGGTAACGGGCGTCTTGGAGCTATGGTTTTTGGAGGTGTTCAGGATGAATTAATACAATTGAATGAAGGTTCTTTGTGGTCAGGAGGCCCTATGAAAAAGAATGTAAATCCAGATGCATATCAATATTTACAACCGCTAAGAGAAGCTTTGTATGCTGAAGATTTTCAAAAAGCAACTGAACTTTGTCGTAAAATGCAAGGCTATTTTACAGAAAGTTTCCTGCCAATGGGAGATTTATTAATTCATCAGAATTTTGGTAGTGATAAGCCCCAAAATTATTACCGTGATCTGAAATTAAATCAAGCGGTAGCGACGACAAGCTTTACCATAAATGGAATAAAATATTTGCGTGAAGTATTTACTTCTGCTCCAGAAAATTGTATGATTGTAAAAATTAGTGCTTCGAAAAAAGGAGCATTAACTTTTGACGCAAAATTAAAAAGTCCATTATCAAATACGGTTTCTATTTTGACTAATGATCGAATTGTTTTGGATGGAAAAGCACCTGCCCGGGTAGATCCGAGTTATTATAATAAAAAAGACAGAGAATCAATAGTGATGGAAGATACTACTGGATGTAACGGAATGCGTTTTAGAATGGATTTAAAAGCATCACTTAAAGATGGTACTGTAAAAACGGATGCAGATGGAATTCATGTTTCCGGAGCTACAGAGGTAATTCTTTATTTTACGGCGGCTACAAGTTTTAATGGATTTGATAAATGTCCTGATTCTCAGGGTAGGGACGAAAAAGCCATTACTGATAGTATTATAAAGAAAACTATAGTGCAAAAATATAAATCACTTAAAAAAGAACATTTAGCAGATTATCAACAATATTTTAATAGGGTTCAATTAGATTTAGGAGAGAAAAAAACAAATGTGGCTATTGCTACACTCCCATGGGATGAACGTTTAAAAGCATATACTGGCGGAGGAAAAGATAGTCAGTTAGAACAAACATTTTATCAGTATGGACGTTATCTATTAATTTCTTCATCACGTCCGGGTGGACAACCTGCTAATTTGCAGGGAATTTGGAATAAGGAGTTACGAGCACCTTGGAGTTCTAATTATACCATTAATATAAATACTCAAATGAATTATTGGCCTGCTGAGCAGACAAATTTATCAGAAATGCATCAACCTCTTTTGGATTGGATAGAAAATCTTTCTAAAACAGGAAAAATTACTGCTTCAGAATATTATCATACTCGTGGTTGGGTAGCTCATCATAATTCGGATATTTGGGGGTTAAGTAATGCTGTAGGTAATAAAGGAGACGGTGCTCCAACTTGGGCCAATTGGTATATGGGAGGAAGTTGGTTGTGTCAACATCTTTGGGAGCATTATAGCTTTACAGGTGATACAGAATTTTTGCGTAAGCTGGCTTACCCAGTGATGAAAGAAGCTGCTTTGTTTTGTTTTGATTGGTTACAGGAAAAAGATGGGTATTTGATAACCGCTCCTTCGACTTCACCAGAAAATGAAATAAGAGTTAATGGTAAAAATTTTGGAGTAACTGTTGGGGCAACAATGGACATGTCTATTTGCAGAGATTTATTTAGTAACCTTATCAAAGCATCAGAAATTTTGAATATAGATGAAAATTTCCGTAAAGATTTAGAATTGAAAAAAGCTAAATTATTACCATTACAAATAGGAAGCAAAGGACAATTATTGGAATGGAATAAAGAATTTGAAGAGGCAACACCTCAACAACGTCATATTTCGCATTTATATGGTTTGCATCCGGCAGCTGAAATATCACCAATTAATACTCCAAATTTTGCTGAAGCATGTAAAAAAACTTTAGAATTAAGAGGGGACGAAGGGACTGGTTGGAGTAAGGCATGGAAAATTAATTTTTGGGCTCGACTTTTTGATGGAAATCATGCATATAAAATGATACGGGATATTTTGCAATATACTGATAAAAGTGGTAGTGGTGTTACAGGAGGTGGAACCTATCCCAACTTTTTTGATGCTCATCCCCCTTTTCAAATTGATGGGAATTTTGGTGCTACCGCAGGTATAACCGAGATGTTATTGCAAAGTCAAAGTGGTTTCATTCATTTATTGCCAGCTTTACCTCAGGAATGGAAAAATGGAAAAGTTTCCGGTTTAAGAGCTAGAAATGGTTTCGAATTGGCTATAGATTGGTCAAATGGAGAATTAAAATCGGCAAGAATTAAGTCGATAAATGGAGAAATATGTGTTTTAAGAGCATCGCAACCATTCAAAGTTAAAGGGATAAAAGAAGAGGTGATTAAAGATGAATATGGTTATGTACTTCGTTTTCCAACCCATAAAAGCCAAATATATCTTTTAAAAGCAGAATAATTAGGATGAAAAAAAAAAAATTTACAATTCTGGCATTTTTGATGTTTTTTCAATTATCAGCTCAGGAATTAATCACTTACAACGCACCTGGAGGCTATCAATATTCGGCACATAATGATGATTTTACCGTTTTGGTAAGAACCCCAAAAGGAGAATGGAAAGATTTGTTTGAATACAATGTCGAAGTAGATTTAGATACTAAATCCATTGCTTCAATGGTTTATTTTGATTTTTCAGAGAAAGTAGAGGTAATGATTAGGAAGAATAATGGATTAATCAATACTCTAAATATCCGTCCGGCAATTTTAGGAATTAAGCCAACAGTGAAAGGAAATACAATAACTTTTTCGTTAGATAAACCATCCAAATTATCGATAGAAATTGACGGTGACAAACTCCATAATTTGCATCTTTTTGCTAATGCCATTGAAAAAAATAAACCAAATCCCAAGGATCCCAATGTGATTTATTTTGGTCCTGGTGTTCACCAACCCAATGATCAGCCGGGAGAAGTTTATCATATTCCATCTGGAAAAACAGTATATATTGATGGAGGTGCTATAGTGAAAGCAAAGTTTTTGATAGCCAACGCCAATAATGTTACTCTTCGTGGAAGAGGAATTATTATGCAGCCCGAAAGAGGAGTAGAAATTCGGAACTCCAAAAATGTAAGTATTGATGGTCTAACATTTATAAATCCCTCTCATTACACCGTTTATGGTGGACAAAGTCAAGGATTAACTATTCGAAATATTAAATCATTTAGTAGTAAAGGTTGGAGTGATGGTATTGATTTGATGTCTTGTTCAGATGTTGAAATAGATGATGTTTTTATGCGTAATTCAGATGATTGTATTGCTATTTATGGCCATCGTTGGGATTTTTACGGAGATGCAAGAAATTATTTGATTCACAATTCTATTTTATGGGCAGATGTGGCTCACCCAACAAATATTGGACTTCACGGAGATGCAGAAGGAAAGGGCGATGTAATTGAAAACATAACATTCTCAAATATCGATATTCTGGAGCATGACGAAGACGACCGAAATTATCAGGGATGTTTAGCCATTAGTGCCAGCGATAATAACCTAGTGAAAAAAATACGCTATGAAAACATTCGAATTGATGATATTCAGGAGGGACAGTTATTTAATTTTAGAGTCTATTTTAATGAAAAATACAGTAATGCTCCTGGTAAAGGAATTCAAAATTTATTCTTGTCTAACATTAATTATACCGGGCGTTCTGTAAATCCATCTTTAATAGAGGGGTTTTCAAAAGATAAAGCAATTGAAGGGATTACCATTGATAATTTTAAAATTAATGGGGAGTTAATTCAAAATAATAAAACCAATTTTTTTGTAAAAGATTTTGTTCAAAATTTAGTGTTTCAAAAATAAATTTTATCTGGAAAATTCAAAAGCCTGAAAAGCCTGTTTAAATTAGGTTTTTCAGGCTTTTTTGGTTGATAATTTATACTAAATGCACCATAAGTTATCATGAAAAATCGCTATTATCACTAATATTGAAAAAGTTTAGAAACAGATTTTCCAGTCTTTCTAAACGTTTTAATGAGTTTAAAAAAAGTTAATAAAATCCACGTTTAAATTTATTCAGAAAAATAAAAGAGTGGTGTAAAATACAAATTTTGGTTAGTTTGTAATTAGTTTGGTTACTGTAGTTAAGGTTGCTGGGTGGTTTTCAGCAACCTTTAATCAAATTTTTATAACTTACTTGAATATAAAATAATTACTATGCGAAATAAAATTCTGTCGTTTCTTTTTCTGTTGTTTTCTTTAAGTAATGCGGAATCTCAAAATTTGCCTGTTCCTCAAAATATAGGCTCACAACATCCTCGTGTTTTTGGGAAAGATATGTCATTGAATCAGCTAAAAGAGCTGGTGCAAAAGGAAGATTGGGCAGTAGCAATAATTACTAAAACTAAAAATAATGTTGCACCTTATCTTGAGTATTATAAAAAAGATAAAACATGGCTGGTTTCCAGATTACAAATGTATTGGAAAACCAAATCAACACAGGTGTACATTAATGGAGGAAAATACGATCATGCTGAGGGTGAAGCACCGGTTCCTACGGTAAAGTTTATTGGCGGGCGTGGTACGCCGTCTAGTTATAGAACTCCAAAATTAGAAGATATTAAACCTTATATGGATGATCCTAGAGGTTTATATCTTCAAAACAGCACTACTAATGTTTGGGAATGGGGACCTATTGTTGCTACATCTGGAATTGTAAATTCAATCAATAGACAAATTTTAACTATTGCCCGTGATGCAGCATTTTTGTATTGGTTTACTAAAAATGAAGATTACGCAAATTTAGCTGGCAATGTGCTGGATACTTATTTGAAAGGGGTTTACTATTTGAAAGAACCTATTGATTTAAGTCATGGGCATCATCAAACTTTGGTAAGTTACATCCAGTTTGAAGTTATCCAAGATCATATTTTAAATGAAATAACACAATGTTATGATTTTTTACATGATTTTATTCGGGATAAAAATCCGGAAAGTTTAGCAATTTATGATGCAACTTTACAAAAATGGGCCGACTTACAAATTAAAAATGGAGTGAGTTTTAATAACTGGAATTTGTTAGAAGCGGCTCATATTTCGCGCATCGCTTTGGTTTTAGAAAACAATTCAGCTTATAAAAATGGAAAAGGGGCGCAGTACTATCTGGATCAAATCATGAATCAAACCTCTACCAGACAATGGTCGATGAATAAATTGATGGATTATGGTTACGATAAAACTACAGGGGTTTGGAATGAAAGCCCAGGCTATTCCATGAATGTTTTAAGTGATTTTATTTCGTTTGCCGAGTTTTACGACCGTAATTTTGATATTGATTTGTTAAAAGAAATGCCAATATTAAATCAGGCAGTAAAATCATCTGTACAATACCTGTATCCAAATAAATTTATGGTTTCTTTTGGGGATGGTCATTACAATAAATTACGTAAAGAACCGCTACTTTATAGTATCGAAAACGCACAGAAATATGGTAAGAAAGCCGATGAGGAATATTTTACCAAAATGTATCAAACGATTTATAGCGACGAAGCCCGAGAAGGAAAATTTATTGGGAAAAATATTCAGGATCTTTTCGTAGAAAAAAAATTAGTATTTGATAAAAATAGAACAGCCGGAAAATTAACCGATTTTACAACACCCTTATTTTATGTACCGCATAACAGTTGGTTGGTACAACGTCAGGGCGAAGGGGATTCCGCTTTAATGATTAGTCAGATAGGTTCCTTAGGAAATCACATGCACTCTAATGGGATTGCGATGGAATTGTATGGTAAAGGTTTGCCGTTAGCCCCTGAAATGGGACACGGTTCTAATTATTTTTCGATAGAATATGCCGAATATTATACCCAGTTTCCTGCCCATAATACCGTTATTGTGAATGGAAAATCCAAGTATCCCGAAATGAAGAGCAATCATGCCTTTAGTTTGAATACTGCCTATCCTAAAAGTGGTATTACTAAAGGAATTGTTCCGGGAATTATTTTTTCTGATGTTTCTTTTTTAGAGCCTGAAACTTATAGCGATCAGCGCAGAGTTATGGGAATTGTAAAAGATAGTGAAGAGGATGGATATTACATTGATATTTTTCGCTCCAATCAGAAAGACGGTAATAACATAAAGAATGAATATTTCTTCCATAATCTGGGACAAAATTTAGAATTGACCGCAATAAATGGAGCTCCATTGAATTTGCAACCAACTACAAAATTGGCTTTTGGTGATGGTGATTTGATGGCTTATGATTACATGTGGGATAAAAAATCAATGGAAACATCTCAGGATTTTAAAGGTAAATTTAATCTAGCTTTAAAAGATAAAACCGTAAACATGAATCTTTGGTTTCAAGGTCAATCAGACAGAGAAATTTTCTCAGTACTTTCGCCAAAGTCAACAGCCTTGTCCCATGGCTTATTGCCGGATGAAATTTGTAAAAGTCCGATACCAACTTTAGTCGTAAGACAAAATGGTGAAGCATGGAACCGTCCTTTTGTAGCTATTTACGAACCGGCTTTAAATAATGAAACCAATATTCAGTCAGTGGATTATTTTGGAAGAAATGAGTTTGTAGGGATTCATGTGACTAATAAATCAGGAAAAGAAGATTTTATTTTTTCGAATACTACTGCCAATGAGAAAATGAATTTTAATTTATTTTCAGTTACGGGAACTTATGGAATAATCAGTAAAAAAGCAGCTGATTTTACACTTTTTCTAGGCAATGGAAAAAATATTTCAAATGGAAAATATTCATTGGATTTAGACAATGAAGTGGCTTCTGCTGTTTTGAAAAATGAAAACGGAGATTTGTATTTTAGTTCAGATGTAGCTGTAACGCTTTCAATTGTTGCAGAAGGAAAAATCAAAAACGGAATTTTAACCGATACAGCTGGAACAAAATATGAAGGGATTTATAATAAAAAGGAGAAAACGCTAAGTTTTAAGTTGCCTTCATTATCGTATCAAAAAATTAAAATTGATATGAAATGATGAAAGTGCTAAATCAAATGTTTGTTAAAGTTTATGAAGCTGCAATATTGATTCTTTTGTTATCAGCTTTTAGTAATTTATTTGGGCAAAGGCATCAACAAAAAAAACACAGAGATTATGATTTTTCAGCAATTGAACATAAAATCCAAACTTGGGTTGATAGCAGTTATTATTCAGGAGCATCTATTTTAGTTTCTCAAAAGGATAAGGTTATATATGAAAAATATTTTGGAAATTATAATAAAAATACTCAGGTGTTCATTGCCTCTGCCGGAAAATGGCTGGCTGCCGCAACAATTGCTTCAGTAGTCGAAAAGACCAATCTTTCCTGGGATGATAAGGTGAACAAATGGTTGCCTGAATTTAAAGATGTTAAAGGAGAAGCTACTTTGAGACAGCTTTTTTCACATACTTCCGGTTTTCCGGATTATCAGCCTAAGGATTCAGTTGCTGATAATTACCAAACATTAGAAGAATCGGTAAAGCACATAGTGAATTTACCCGCTGATGCCGAGCCAGGAAGTGTTTTTCATTATGGTGGTTTGGCAATGCAGCTAGCCGGAAGAATGGCAGAACTGGCCACGGGTAAGGATTTTGAAACTATTTTTCAAGAGAATATTGCAGTTCCATTAGAAATGAAGAATACGCATTTTGTGCCTGTGGATGATAGTGGAGGGCATAGCCCAATGTTGGGTGGAGGAGCAAAAAGTACACTTTATGATTATGCCCATTTTTTAGAAATGATCAGTCATGATGGAATTTATAAAGGTAAACCAATTTTAAGCGCGGCATCTGTTGCAGAGATGCAGGCTGATCAAATAAAAGATGCAAAAGTTGCCAATCACGAATATGTGGAAAGAGTAAGGGCTGAAAAGCATAATGGGATTTATGGCTTAGGAGAATGGAGAGAAGAGTTGGACTCTAATAGGAAAGCGGTTTTAATCAGCAGTCCCAGTTGGGCAGGTGCTTATCCCTGGATTGATAAAACGACCAGTACCTATGGTTTTTTACTGACACATGTTGATGTAGCAAAAGCAAATAAAGATGGATTCTCATCCTTTTATAATAGTCCCGTTTTGCCCATTATGGTTCGGGATGTATATAAAAATGCTGCTTTGAGTAGTGACGTAAAAACTGGTTTTGTAGATGTAGGCAATGCAAAATTGTATTATGAAGAATTAGGAAAAGGAGAGCCACTAATTTTTATTCACGGTCATTCATTTGATCATAGTGAGTGGGATCCTCAGTTTTTTGAATTTGCTAAGAAATACAGAGTGATTCGATACGATTGCAGAGGATATGGTTATTCTGATATGCCAAAAGAAGGAGAGCAATTTTTACATGCCGAAGACCTTTTGAAAATAATAGATTATCTAAAAATCAAAAAGGTTCATTTAGTTGGACTTTCGATGGGAGGATTTATAGCAGCAGATTTTTTGGCTTTGCATCAAGACCGACTTTTGTCAGCTACAATGGCTAGTGGTGATATTTTTCCGGTTTTTGGACCATCGGAACCTTGGACAAAAGAACAATTAGCTATTCGAAGGGCAGAAATCGAAAAAATCAAAAAAGCAGGAACGATGAACCAAAAATGGGAGTGGTTAAATGCATTGATGCGTAAAGGGGGGACTGATTTAGAAGCAATAAGAAGGCCCGTTTGGGATATGATTTACAAATGGGATCAGTGGCAGCCATTACATGCAGAACCTAGATTAGTATTAGGTAATGATGTGATTTCTATGCTTAAGGATCAAAAAATATCGGTGCCGGTGATGGTTTTAACGGGTGAAGCTGATAAAGATAATCGCAATAAGTTATTAGAATGCATTCCGCTGGCAAAACAAGTAATTGTACCTAATGCAGGTCATGTGAGTAATCTGGAAAATCCTATTGATTTTAATCGATTAGTATTTGAATTTTTAAAAAACTATAAAAAATGATATTTCATATACGATTTATATTAGCTGTATTTAGTCTGGTAGTTTCTAATGCTTTTGCAGTTAGCAAAGACAGCGTAGTAGTTTATAATCCATCTCAGGGTATTATAAAAACGATGCACAATAACGACTTTTCAGTAAAGGTTAGAAAACCGGGCGGAGTGTGGAAAGATTTATTTGAATATAATGTAAAAGTGGATCAGGTAATTGGTACCGGACATTCGGTGCAAAATGCTTCGATGGCATCTTTTGATTTTTCCGGAACGGTTGAAGTAGCTGTGACTTCAAATAAAGGAAACATCAATTCAGCAAGAGTTCGTCCGCTATCGAAAGGAATTAAAACTCAAATCGACAAAAATATCTTGTATTTTACTTTAACAAATCCTGCGAATCTATCGGTAGAAATCAATGATGATATTTTTCATAATCTGCATTTATTTGCTAACCCAATTGAAAAAAACAAACCCAATCCTAAAGATAAAAATGTAATTTATTTCGGTCCCGGAATTCATGAATTTCCTAATCAAAAACTAATAGTGCCTTCCAATAAAACAGTTTATTTGGCTGGAGGTGCTGTAGTAAAGGGGCAAATACTTATTGACAATGTTCAAAATGTGAAAGTTTGCGGCAGAGGAATAGTTGATCAGGAAGTCAGACTGGGCATTAAAATAGCATTTTCTAAAAATATTACTGTTCAGAATATTTTCGCTTCGCAATGCTTCACAGGTGAATCGGATCAGGTAACTATTCAAAATGTAAAAACCATCAGTTTTTTTGGTTGGGGTGATGGTATGAATATAATGGCAGCTAGCAATGTCTTGTTTGATGGGGTTTTCATTCGTTCTTCTGACGATTGTACTACGGTTTATGGTACTCGTAAAGAGTTTAAAGGAGGAGCTAAAAATATAAGCATGAAAAATGCTACCCTTTGGGCCGATGTGGGACACCCTATTTTAATTGGGACACATGGTAATAGTGAAAAGCCGGATGTGCTGGAAAATCTAAACTATCAAAATATTGATATTTTAGATCATAAAGAAAAACAACAGGATTATCAGGGGTGTATGAGTATCAATGTTGGAGATAATAATCTGGCTAAAAACGTGCTTTTTGAGAATATCAGAGTAGAAGATTTCAGAGAAGGACAATTGCTTAATTTGAGAGTGTTTTATAACGCCAAGTATTGTACAGCACCCGGTTTAGGAATAGAAAATGTAGTCTTTCGCAATATTGAATACAAGGGAAAGAATGCAAATACTTCTATAATTACCGGTTATAACGAAAACAGAAAAATTAAAAATATCAGTTTTGAAAACTTAAAAATAAACGGGGTTTTAATTTCTGATGATATGATAGGGAAACCTAAGTGGTATAAAACCTCCGATATGGCTAACATTTTTGTTGGAGAACATATTGAGGGAATAACTTTTAAAACGAATTAAAATATATATTATGAGATACAAGTATTTCAAAAGAGCACTTTTTGTAGCAAGCTTTTTTCAGTTGATAACTTTAACTGCATGTACAAAAAAAGATGAAGTAGCTGAGATTAATGTTGAAGTTAAAAACACATCGGATTTTAACAGAAAAGAAATTGTTAGTCTTCAACGAAATAAATTAAAGTCTCTTCTGGAAAAAAATGTAGAAATGAACATTCGACTAAAACAACAAGGAACTAAAGAATATCTTACTACTCAGTGGATTGATTACAACAAGGATGGAAAAGGGGATGAATTGTTGTTTCAAGCTAATTTAAAGGCACATTCCACCGCCCAATATGTGATTCTAATCGATACCATAGTCGTAAAAGAACCAAAGGTGAAAACCTACTCCCGTTTTGTTCCGGAACGTATTGATGATTACGCCTGGGAAAATAATAAAGTGGCATTCAGAGCTTATGGTCCTGTCGCACAACAATTAGTTGAAGAAGGTAAAGAAGGTGGAACACTTTCGAGTGGGATCGATTTATGGTTGAAAAAAGTGGACTATTCTATAATTGACAGTTGGTATCAAAAAAATGTAGCCAATCCGGGATATTATCATATTGAGCATGGTGAAGGATATGATCCCTATCATGTAGGGGCAAGTCGCGGAACTGGAGGAACAGGATTGTGGGAAAAAGATAGTTTACAAGTATCTAAAAATTATGTGAGTTACAAAACTGTAACCACAGGACCTTTGCGAACCGTTTTTGAATTGACTTATGCTCCTTGGAGTAGTTATGATATTCAGGAAGTGAAAAGAATTTCACTGGATTTGGATTCTAATTTTTCAAAATTTGAAATTAGTTATCGTTCAAATAAAAGGATTCCTAATTATACAGTTGGTATTACGCTTCATGATAAAAAAGGGGAAGTGAATATCAATAAACCCAAGGGATGGTTTCGTCATTGGGAACCAATAGATAGTGCATTTGTTGGAGAAGGTATTGTCTTAAGTCCAAAATTAATTGATACTGCTTTTGTTCATGATTCCAAAACAGCTGATCAAAGTAATTTGTTAATACTAACTAATCCGGACGATAAAATAACTTATTATGCTGGTTTTGCCTGGACAGGAAGTAAACAGATTAGAGATGTTATGGACTGGGATGAAATGCTTGATAAACAAGCAAAAATTATAGCTAGTCCTTTAAAAGTTAAGGTAATAAAGTAAGGAAGGAATTCGTAAGAAATTAAGAGAATGATTTTTAAAATTAAATATAGATTACTATTGGTATTAGGCTTGTCTTTAGGTGCCTGTACATCGGTAAAAAAAACTGAATTACAGCTAAAAGGAGGCAATTATATTTCTCAAGTTTGGCAATCTGATAGGGGGGATGGTACGTACACCAATCCAATTTTGTATGCCGATTATTCCGATCCGGATGTAATTCGGGTAGGGGAGGATTATTATATGACAGCCAGTAGTTTTAACTGTGTTCCTGGTTTGCCTATTTTACATTCTAAGGATTTGGTGAATTGGCAGATTATCAATTATGCTTTGGAAAAACAAATTCCCGAAGCCGTTTTTAATATTCCACAACACAGCAAAGGTGTTTGGGCACCTAGTATTCGTTATCATAAAGGAGAATTTTATATTTACTGGGGCGATCCTGATTTTGGTGTCTATATGGTTAAAACCAAAAACATTTATGGTAAATGGTCAGTACCAGTTTTAGTAATGGAAGGAAAAGGAATCATTGATCCCTGTCCGCTCTGGGATGGTGAAAATACTTATTTAGTTCACGCCTGGGCAGGTAGTCGTGCCGGAATTAATAGTGTATTGACTATAAATAAAATGAATGCTGAAGGAACAAAAGTACTTGATGAAGGTCAAAATGTTTTTGATGGACACGACCATCATCACACTATGGAAGGGCCTAAATTGTATAAAAAAGACGGCTATTATTATATTTTTGCTCCGGCAGGAGGTGTAGAAAATGGCTGGCAGGTAGTGATGCGATCTAAAAATATTTACGGGCCTTATGAAGATAAAATTGTATTAGAACAAGGAAGTACTATAATAAATGGTCCCCATCAGGGTGCTTGGGTAACGACTCCTGATGATGCTTCCTGGTTTATCCATTTTCAGGATCAGGGTGTTTACGGACGTGTGTTGCATTTACAACCGATGCAATGGAAAGACAATTGGCCTTTAATTGGAAAAGATTTTGATGGGAACGGAGTTGGAGAACCGATACTCTCTGGGGTGAAACCAGTAAACGACAATAGTTTACCAATTATGCATCCTGTTGAAAGTGATGAATTTGAGAATGGAAAACCGGGCTTGCAATGGCAATGGTATGCTAATTCATCTGTAAAGTGGAGTGCACAAATTCCGGGTTCTGATTATCTACGGTTATTTGCCATAAGTCAGAAAGAAGAACCCAATCTTTGGAATGTACCTAATCTATTATTACAAAAATTACCGGCTCCTAATTTTACGGCAACAACCAAAGTGAAATTGACTACCGAATGGGAAACGTCTGGAAAAAAAGCAGGCATGTTATTAATGGGAAAATCCTATGCTTATGCTGCGATTGCTTATCATGATGGAAAATATTGGGTGCAACAAATTAGTTGCGTAAATGCTAATGAAGGAACTGCGGAACAACTGATAGAAGAAAAGCCTTTATCTTCAAGCGAAGTGCAACTGCGTATGAAAATCACAGCTCCAAACGCAAGCTGTCGTTTTAGTTATAGTGAAAACGGAATTGATTTTTTTGAATTTGGTAAAGAAGCAATTGCAGAAAAAGATTTATGGATTTCAGCTAAAATAGGAATTTTTGCTCTTAGCCAATCGAATGTAAGAATGGGAGGCTACGCCGATTTTGACTGGTTTAAAATAACAAAATAAAATTGGAGTAATGAAATTAAAAAGAATTGATGTTTTATGTGTTTTGTTGTTTTTTTCTGGTCTTATTATTGCTCAGGCAAAAAGTAATATTAAAGAAATCGAAACTCTCCAAGCTTTGGTACAGCTTGCGTCTAAAAATGGACAACAAATTCGAATGAAACCCGGAGTCTATGATTTAGCCGAATTTATGAATAGTGAGCGGATAGCTAAATTATTAACAGAGCTCCCTGTACAAACAGAGGAACAAAAGCGTCCGCCTCGATGGTTTTTAAGGTTTAGTGGAAACAATAATTCGTTTGACTTTACAGGAGTTACAATAGAAATTGATACTAAATTGTACAAAATATTACCGTATGGTTATACACGTTGTCTTTTTATAGACGGAAATGGTAATAAGCTAAAAGGCTTAACTATCAAAAATACCGGATCTCCTGACATTGGTAGTAACGGTAATATCCTCTCTATTTTTGGTAACGATACCTTACTTGAAGATTTTATGTTGTATGTGAGTGGTTCTTCCTACGGTTATGGTGATTTGTTTGGAAAAGGAGGGCAGTGCTGACTACACTTCAAAAACAAAGCGGTATAATGGTTGCCGGTCAAAACAATATTTTAAGGCGATGTAAAGTATTTAGCCGAGCATTTGGGCATTGTTTTTACATTCAAATCCAAGGTCATGATACAAGAGATATTGTTTTGGAGGATTGTTATGCGGAGGGGGCAATGCGAACCACAGATGATATTTTAGCTGAAAAAGGGGGGCTTGCAGAAAAGTTAAATTACCGCAGCGTATATGAAAACCGTGATGGATATTATTTGATAAGTCCTGGATATACAAAATCATTGAGTGAGGATGGTTTTCGTACCTATGGAGGGGTTGGTAAAGTGACACTTCGTAATTGTATTGCAAAAAACACGCGTTCAGGTTTCGAAATTGGGGGTACTAACGATGCTGTAAATCGTACAGAACTTTATGGTTGTCAGTCCATTGGTGCAGAAAGAGCATTTTTACTGGGATCAAATGTGCTTGTAAGGAATTGTAGAGCTGATATACAATATGGACCACTATTGTATCTGCGCGAAAATACTATAGGAGCTGATGTCGAATTGGAACTTATACCTTCTGTTCCTAAAACAGTAGTACATACAATTGCAACTATTGCTGGTAAAAATCACAGAGTAAGACTTTATACAAATGATATAGATTTTAATGTTCCGGCCTTACCTATTATGCTTGGATTTGGAATGCCCGCTCATGCAGAAATGAGTTCTATAATTCAACCAATGGAAACTGAAAATGTAATATTGGTAAATGAATTGGAGCATAAGCTGATAATAACAAGTGATGAAGCGAAAACCCTTGATATTACATCAGTATCACCAGTATTAAAAAATAGTGATACACAAATAATGAGTGGTAGTGGAAAATGGTAGTAAAGTGATAAATAGGATGGTTTTTTAAAGTATTGATTTGGAATCGATTTTTAAAGACATGCTATAGATGAAAACTTTTTTATATATGTCTGATGCTAAGGGGATTTGCGATGAAGAGGGGTGCATTTTTTTAACAGTTGTGTGGATAAAAAGAAATTAATAAATAAGAATAAAATAAATGATGAAATTAAAAGAAATTTATGCTTTTGGAGTAATGCTTTGTACCATTGCAACAATAAATGCACAAACGATCATAAAGGAAACAGTACAAAACCTAAAGTCTCCTGATGGAGCTTATGATTTTACTTTTTATCAAAAAAAGGGGAATGCAGGCGAAAAACAAATGTATTACAGTCTGGCATTTAAAGGAAAAAAAGTAGTACTCGAGTCAGAACTAGGGGTATTGATTGAAAATAATACATTCGAGTCTGCTCTTGGAATACCAAATGATAGCTGCAAAGTATGGGGTGATAATTTAAATTTCACAGGGATTCAACGTAATGAGGTAAATGAAAACTGGACCCCAGTTTATGGTGAAAATTCGACAATAAGCAATAATTATAATGAAATGACCGTCGCTTTTCGAAAGGGAGATTTGGATAAACAAAAATTAACTGATGGTTACGATAAGAACAAAAGCTATTTCATGAACGTTGTTGTACGTGCTTATGATGAAGGTGTAGCGGTTCGTTATCATTTTCCGGAGCCAACGAATGGTTTATTTTTGCATATTGTTGGGGAACAAACCCAGTTTACCATGCCTGAAGGCACTTTGGCTTATTATGAGCCATGGGCACAGGGACCATTTTCATTACTCCCTCTAAAAGATTGGAAAGGGCAAAGTGAACGCCCTTTGACTATGAAACTTACAAATGGTTTGTCAGTAGCCATTGCCGAGGCCCAAATGACCGATTATGCGCGAATGAAATTTAGTTTAAATGCAACAAAACCAAATACCTTACAGGCTTCATTATACAGCAGTGTAGATGTAATTCCTGCCTATAGTACCCCTTGGCGTGTGATTATAGCAGGAGAAAATGATATTGACCTAATAAAAAATAACACGATTATTTTAAACTTAAATCCAGAAAATCAAATTAAAGACGTTTCCTGGATTAAACCCGGTAAAGCAATTCGTTCAGGATTAAAGCAAGAAGAGGTTAAAAAATGTATCGATTTTTCTGCCGAAAGAGGTTTGCAATACGTGCATTTGGACGCAGGTTGGTACGGTCCCGAAATGAAAATGAGTTCGGATGCAACCAAAGTTTCTGAAACCAAAAATCTTGATATTCCTGAGTTAACAGCCTATGCGGCTTCAAAAGGAATAGGTCTATGGGTCTATGTCAATCAGCGTGCTTTAATTCAACAATTAGACACGATATTGCCTCTGTATAAAAAATGGGGTATTAAAGGAATTAAATTTGGTTTTGTTCAGGTAGGCAATCAACGTTGGACAACCTGGATGCATGAAGCTGTTAAAAAATGTGCTGATTATGGTTTAATGGTGGATATACATGACGAATACCGCCCTACTGGTTTTAGTCGTACCTATCCTAATTTAATGACACAAGAGGGAATTCGTGGTAACGAAGAAATGCCAGATGCAGATCATAATACCATTTTGCCTTTTACACGTTTCTTAGCAGGTCCTGCTGATTATACGATTGCGTATTACAACCAACGTATAAAAAATACGCACGCCCACCAATTGGCATTAGCAGCGGTGTATTATAGTCCGATTCAATTTATGTATTGGTACGACCAGCCTTCTGCATATCAAGGAGAGCCGGAGATTGAGTTTTTTGATCGAGTAAAAGCGGTTTGGGATGAAACTAAAGTGCTTAATGGCAAAATAGGAAAATACATTAGTGTAGCCAGAAGAAGTGGAAATGAATGGTTTGTAGGTGCAATTACGAATACTGAGGCTCGTAAAATAACTATTCCAACAGATTTTCTTGTAAAAGGGAAAAAATATGTAGTGAAATCATTTCAGGACGATGACAACGTAGCAACGCGTACCAAAGTAGCTGTTTCAGAACAAAAGATTAAAGGAGGAGAAGTTTTGAATTTTAATTTAAAAGCTTCCGGAGGTGTGGCTTTAATTATTTCTGAAGTTTCTAAAAAGTAAATATGGTCAAGATGAACAAAATATATTATCTCATTTTTTGTTTCAGTTTATTTTGTCTTAACAGTTATGCTCAGGTATGGGAATGGAGTACTCCGGTAAAGGGAATAATTTCTGATGAAACCAAACAGCATCCACAGGCTTATTTGTGGATTCCCGAAAATTGTAAACAAGTAAAAGGAATTGTTTTTGGTCAACACAATATGATCGAAGAAGGAATGCTGGAGCATGCCTATTTCAGAAAAGTAATGGCAGAATTGGGTTTTGCTGAAGTTTGGGTCACCCCGGTGGTGAGCTGGATGTATGATACGACGAAAGGAGAGGACAAGATAATCTCCGATATGTTCCAAGATTTGGCTAATGTTTCAGGCTATCAGGAATTAGCCTATGCTCCAATTGTCCCTATAGGACATTCGGCTATGGCTAGTTTTCCTTGGAATTTTGCTGCTTTCAATCCCAACCGTACATTAGCTTTAGTTTCAATCCATGGAGATGCGCCACAAACGAATCTAACTGGTAATGGTAAACCTAATCCCGATTGGGGAAATCACAACATTGACGGAATTCCATCCTTATTCATCATGGGGGAATACGAATGGTGGGAGAAAAGGATACAACCTGCTTATTCTTACATAGTAAAACATCCTCAAAGTGTAATTACCCTATTTGCCGATGCCGGTCATGGTCATTTTGATTATTCGGATGCTATGGTGAAATATGTGGCCAATTATATTCGCGAAGCGACTAAAAGAAGGCTTACTGCTAAAAATTTATATAACGAAGTTCCAAAACTAAAACCTGTAAAGCCTGGATCAGGCTGGTTGATGGACAAATGGAGGCAGGATTCTATTCCGCAATCAAAAGCCGCTTCATTTGCTCATTTTAAAGGAGAACGAAGAACCGCTTCCTGGGTATTTGATAAGAATATGGCAAAAAATACGGAACAATTTTATGCGAAATCCAGAGGCAAGAAAATGCAATACATTGGTTTAATACAAGACGGAGAAATAGTTCAGCCAGATAAGAGTCATGCTAATTATGCTTTAAAGTTTAAGCCTTTACAAGACGGTATTTCGTTTACTTTAAAAGCTTTTTTTTCAGATAGCTTAAGGTTAAAACCGGTTTCTGATTTTGCAAAAACGCCACTTTCAATTGATAGAATTTGTGGCCCGGTCAAAAAAATCAATGATTCCACATTTCAAATCAGATTTGATAAACTGGGTTTTAATAATAGCAAACGAAGCAGTGATATTTGGCTTTTGGCACACAATGATGGTGATGCCATTTATAAAAGTGCCGTACAGCAGTTGCATTTGCGATTTCCAATTAAAAACCAAGATGACACACCTCAACAGATTGATTTTGCATCGATAAATGATGTTGCAATTGGAATAAAAAAAATAGCATTAAAAGCAAAATCAAGTACAGGGACAAAAGTAAATTATTATGTAAAAGAAGGCCCTGCTTATATTGATGACAATATACTGCATTTTACTAAAATTCCACCTCGAACCCATTTCCCAATCAAAGTAACAGTAGTAGCTTGGCAATACGGAATGGCAGGTCAATTACAATCAGCTGACCCTGTTGAGCGAAGTTTTTGGATTAGAAAATAGAGGATTCAGACATATAAAAAAGAGAAGCAGTTAAGAGGTAAAACTTAACTGCTTTTTTTATGGAAATAAAGGGACTACTTGGTAAAGGACTGTATTTACGGGATTTTATAGGGTATAAGAACTATAATTTATACTGATTGCATCATAATTTATCTGTTAAAATTATTTTTCTGGCTAACATTGGGGTAAAGTTTATTTAATAAAATATACCCTAATAATGTGAATAATTTTTACTAATATATGAATATAAAAAAACAAATAATAGGCGTCCTTATTAGTTCTTCATTCTTATTAGGATGTGGCAGTAAATATGAAATTAGAAATTTAGAGAAAGGATTTGACGTTGATCAACAATTAATTTATTGTGTAAAACAATCTTCAGATGCTTTAAAATTAATACCCAATAATGATTCTTCTATTCCCAGAAATATTGCTCCAGATAGCAAACAATGGCGTTATGTAGATTATACAGATTGGACCAGTGGTTTTTGGCCTGGTGAACTTTGGTATTTATATGAAACTACAGGGGATCAAAAATGGGAAACAGCTGCAGATAAATTTTCTGCTTATTTAAAACCGCTATCTGTTACACCTGCACTGGATCATGACCTAGGCTTTCAGGTTTTTAATAGTTATGGTAATGGATATCGTATCACTAAAAATCCTGAATATAAGAAGGTTTTGTTAAGAACGGCAGACACTTTAGCTACCTTGTTTAATCCAAAAGTAGGGACTATTTTATCCTGGCCAAGGGAAGTGCCTAATATGGATTGGCCTCAACACAACACTATTATGGATAACATGATAAATTTGGAATTATTGTTTTGGGCTTCTAAAAACGGCGGGAGTAAAAAATTATATGATATGGCGGTAAGCCATGCGACCGTAACGATGAACAATCAATTCAGACCAGATTATACATCATATCATGTAGTAGTTTATAACAAAGAAACCGGCAAAAAAATAAAAGCGGTAACACATCAAGGATATAGCGATAGTAGCATGTGGGCCAGAGGACAAGCATGGGCAATATATGGTTATACTATGGTGTATCGTGAAACTAAAGACACAAAATTTTTGGATTTTGCACATAAAGTGACCCGAGTATATTTAGACCGTTTACCAAAAGATTTGATTCCTTATTGGGATTTTGATGATCCAACGATTCCAAAGGCTCCTCGTGATGCTTCAGCTGCAGCTGTGGTGGCATCGGCTCTTTTAGAATTATCGACCTATACGCAGGATGCTGTTTTAGCAAAAGAATATTTTGATAAAGCCGAAGCGATGCTAAAAGAACTATCAGAGCATTATCAAAGCAGAGATAAAAATACCGCATTGTTATTGCATTCTACGGGGCATAAACCGGCAGGGTCAGAAATTGATTACTCAATCATTTACGCTGATTATTATTATGTAGAAGCTCTATTGAGATATAAAAAAATGAAGGAAGGAGAACAACCTTTGCTAACTTATAAATTCAATTAATAAATAACCAATCAAAAAATAAAATATAAAATGAATAATAAAAAAATAATATACTGGTCGATAGTTGTGGCTTTGGCCGGTTTTTTATTCGGTTTTGATACCGTAGTGATTTCAGGTGCTGATAAGCAACTACAGCAATTATGGAATTCATCCGATTTATATCATGGTCTGGTAGTAATGTCTTCTGCTTTATGGGGAACTGTAATTGGAGCTATTTTCGGTGCCATACCTACTAATGCATTAGGTAGAAAGAAAACTTTGATTTTGATAGGTGTTTTATTTTTCCTTTCAGCAGTGGGGACAGCATTTGCAAATGATTCAATTGTCTTTTCAATTTTTAGATTTTTAGGAGGATTAGGTATTGGTGCATCAACAATTGCAGCACCAACCTATGTTTCTGAAATTGCTCCGGCAAAAGACAGGGGGAAATTGGTAGCTCTTTATCAATTTAATATTGTATTTGGTATTTTGATTGCTTTTTTATCCAATTATTTGTTGCAGGATATAGGTGAGAATTCTTGGCGTTGGATGTTAGGAGTACAGTCGGCGCCGGCTTTAATTTATACCATATTAGTTTTTGGAATTCCAGAAAGTCCACGATGGATTTATCAATATAAAAAGGACAAAGAAAAAGCAGTTGAGATTTTACGTCTGGTGAATACAGAAGAAGAAGTAGCTGAAGAAATAAAAGCCATGGAGCACGAAAAGCAACATGAAGTATTGGATGAATCTATTTTTATGAAAAAATATCGCAAACCGTTGATGCTAGCATTTTTCATTGCGCTATTCAATCAGTTTTCAGGAATAAACGCCTTTTTATATTACGCACCACGTATTTTTGAATTGGCAGGGCTAGAAAAATCAGCTTCCTTTTTCAGTAGTATCGGAATTGGAATTGTTAATTTGATTTTTACCTTAATTGGTATTTCTTTGATTGATAAGTATGGTAGAAAAACATTAATGTATTTAGGTTCGGTAGGCTATATTGTGTCCTTAGGATTAGTAACACTGGCTTTTTATTTTGAATGGAAGGGTATGGCAGTCCCGGTATTTTTCTTTTTATTTATCGCTTCTCATGCTGTAGGTCAGGGTTCTGTAATTTGGGTGTTCATTTCTGAATTATTCCCAAATAAATTGAGAGCTGCAGGAACTTCATTTGGTACTTCTGTTCATTGGGTTTTAGCAGCGCTAATTCCTTCTTTTATACCATTCTTGTTTAAAGAAATTGGTTCAACTACTGTGTTCGCTATCTTTTGTCTAATGATGGTTTGGCAATTACTTTGGGTATTCTTTAAAATGCCGGAAACTAAAGGGAAAACATTAGAAGAATTATCAGAAAGTCTGTCTACAAAATAATATTAAACTAACAACTAATAAATATAACAAAGATGACAAATTTATTTAGCCTTGAAGGTAAAACGGCTATGGTTACTGGTGGAATACATGGATTAGGAATGGCAATGGCAGAGGGTTTAGCCAAAGCAGGAGCAGAGTTAATTATTACTAATAATGTGCAGGAGCCTTTAGACGCGGCTATAGAACAATATAAGAAAGCAGGATTCAAAGCTACAGGCTATGTATTTGATGTTACCGATGAGGTAGACGCTGAAAAGAAAGTAGCTGAAATAGAAGCCAATCATGGTAAAATTGATATTTTAGTTAATAATGCAGGGATTATCATGCGTGTTTTGGCCATTGATATGAAAGTAGAAGACTTCCGTAAAGTAATCGATGTCGATTTAGTGGGGCCTTTTATCATGTCAAAATTGGTAGCTAAAGGAATGATTGCACGTCAATCAGGTAAGATTATTAATATTTGTTCGATGATGAGCGAATTAGGTCGCGACAATGTTAGTGCTTATGCTTCTGCCAAAGGAGGATTGAAAATGTTAACCAGAAACTTAGCGACGGAATGGGCGAAATATAATGTTCAGGTTAATGCAATTGGACCGGGATATTTTGCTACTTCGCAAACAGCTCCAATTCGTGTGGACGGCCATCCGTTTAACGAATTTATCATTGGAAGAACACCTGCAGGCCGATGGGGGGATCCTGAAGATTTAGCCGGAACAGCAGTTTTCTTGGCATCTGATGCCAGTAATTTTGTAAACGGTCAGGTGATTTATGTGGATGGTGGTATTTTAGCTACTATCGGGAAACCTTCTAATGAATAAAAATGGAAATTAATACAGATAAAAAAAATACTAAAGAGCATATTTTTAGTCAGATTGAAGCCGAATTAAAAAAGCAAAATTTTACGGTTGTCAATAAAGATGCAACTCGTCCTTGGGGTGGTTTTTTTGTAATTGATGAGGAACAGGCAGCGGTTTTTGCAGCTAAATATTTTCCACATCTTGAGATGGATTCCATAAAAATCACCAATAAATTAAGTCCTAAAATTTTAGTGGTTGCTCCACAGAAGAGATTGTCATGGCAGTACCACTTTAGAAGAGCTGAAATCTGGAAAATTGTTGCAGGAATAGTGGGTGTAAAAACCAGTCCAACCGATCAAGAAGGGGAAATTCAACAACTTGCTCCTGGTGATTTTATACAAATGGATAAAGGAGAACGCCATAGATTAATTGGCTTGGATTCATGGGGTGTGGTTGCTGAAATATGGCAACATACTGATGATTTAAATCCTTCTGATGAAGAAGATATTGTGAGATTGCAGGACGATTTTGGAAGGTAGTTAGTAATTAGAGGCAGAAAATACTTTTGGTATAAGATAAGGGGTTTAGGGAAATTTAATTTTGATTAAAATTATAGTGATTCAGTTTAAAGATTTTTATATGAAGCTAAAAATATTTAATAAAATTTTACAAATTAAAATGTGGGTGTTTTTTTTCTCTAATTATGCTTATTCAAACAACTTTTTAACTGCTATAGACCCTCCGATAATAACAGCAGAGTCTTATGAAGCTTATTGTGTACAAAACTATTCAAAGATTGCAAAAAACGTTGTCATCACTCATGACTCCTCTGACTTGGGCACAACCACTGTTAATATTCAAATATCTTCAGGATATATAAAGGATCAGGACTTTTTAAAATTGAACGACTCATTTGTAAGTACACATCCATCAATAAGTAGTTCCTTTTCAACTTTAGAAGGAAAATTAATACTTTATAGCGCAACAGGAAGCTTAATTTCATATGAGGACTTCGTTGACGCTATAGAAGCCGTAGAATTTTACAATTCATCTACTTCTCCAACCGGTACAAGAAATTTTTCGATAAGTATAGGCATTGGGCAACTTAGCTACTTACCAAGAAACGGACATTATTACGAATATGTAGACAGTTATGGAATCAAATGGACAGAAGCCAGAGATGCTGCTGCTTCGAGAAACTACTATGGACTAAAAGGGTACTTAGCCACCTTAACCTCAGATGATGAAGCACAGTTAGCTGGTGCCCAAGCTCCTGGAACCGGATGGATTGGCGGTACTGATCAACAAGTTGAAGGAACTTGGAGATGGGTTACAGGTCCTGAAGGCCTAGAAAATGGAGGAAAAGGAAGAATTTTTTGGATAGGAACTGCAAGTGGAACAAAAACTGCTCCTGATTACTATGCTAATTGGAATAATGGGGAACCCAATAACGATATAAAGACATTTAAACCTACAGGTGAACATTATGCTCATATTACTGCACCAGGAATTGGCAAATCTGGAGCTTGGAACGACCTCTCTAATGACGGAGATCCTCCTGGCAATTATCATCCTAAAGGATATATTGTTGAATATGGAGGAATGTCTGGTGATCCGATATTACAACTTTCGGTAGCGACAACACTTAGAATGGCAAAAATTACAGGAACTACAGCTGCAAGCAGATGTGGAAATGGTTCTGTTACCCTTGAAGCAACCGTTGAAAATGGAACAACATACTGGTATGACAGCCCAACAAGCACTACTGCGATTGCTACAGGAAATAGTTTTACAACACCAATTCTGTCCAACACTACAACTTATTATACAGATGCTGGGTGTATCAATGAACGAAAAGCAGTAACTGCAACCATTAATCCATTACCAATTGTTACTGATATCAGTATTTTTCAATGTGATACTGATTTAATACCTGATGGAAAAACACTGTTTAATTTAACAGTCAACAACGAATTGATTTCCGCCAATTTTAGTAACGAAACTTTTAATTATTACACTACTTACAATGGTGCCAACAACGCTTTAGCTAGTGATCTAATATCCAACCAAACGGCATTTGAAAACTCAACTCCTACCCAAATGGACATTTGGACCAGAGTTAGCAATAATATTACCGGATGTTACAGCGTCGCTAAAATTACTCTAAAAGTATCTGCTACAAATATCCCTGCTAATTATAAAGCACCAACACTGATCGTTTGTGATGATTTATTAGATATTAACGGCAACAACACTACTAATAACAATGACAGAGACGGAATAGCTTCTTTTGATTTATCTACAACAAAAACAACAATCCAAACACTATTACCTACATCAGAAATATATGACATTAATTTTTACAGAACCGAATCAGATGCTTTAGCAGAAATTAATGTTATAAGTAATATATCCAATTACAGAAATATCGGCTACCCAAACACACAAGATATCTGGGTACGTATTGACAATAATCTAGAAAATGCCTGTTATGGACTTGGCCCTTATTTAACTTTAAAAGTAGAAACCTTAGCAGTTGCCAATACCGTTATTATTCCCAGACAATGCGATGACAACAATGATGGAATTTTCACCTTTACTACTTCAACTTTAGAATCTGATTTATTAAATGGGCAAACAAATGTGAGTGTAACTTATTTTGATCAGAACAACGATCCTTTAAGAGATGTAAATGGCGTTTTAATTACAAGTCCTTTTCCATCCAATTTCACAATTACTTCTCAAACTATAAAAGCAGTAGTAACAAATAATACCCCTGCGCAATGTTATGACGAAACTACAATAGAATTCATTATTGATAAGAGCCCTGAAGCTTTTCCTGTTTCTCCATCATTAACAACAACTTGTGATGATGAAGTAAATCCATTAGAACAAGACGGAAAATTTGCCTTTGACACCTCGACTTTCGAAACTACCATTCTGGGAGGACAAACTGGAATGATTGTAAAATATTATGATCAAAACGGAATTTTATTACCTAGTCCGCTACCCAACCCATTTGTAACTGAAACTCAAAATATCACTGCAACGGTCGAAAATCCAAATAATCCAAACTGCAAAGCTTCAACAACATTGAATTTTATAATTCACCCGGTTCCCAACATTGATATCAATTTAGACGGAAACGCCAATGAATTAATCTGCTCTAATATACCTACTTTTTTTGTCACTCTAAATGCCGGTATTACCGACAATAGCCCAACATCAAATTATAATTATGTGTGGAAAAAAGACGGTGTAGATTTAAACAATAATGCTTCCACTTTAGACGTAAACAGCGTTGGAGATTATTCTGTTGAAGTCATAAATAATTTTGGATGTAGCCGAATTAGAACCATTAACGTAAATGCCTCAAATATTGCAACCATTGAATCAATAGACGTTGTTGATTTAGCTGACATGAATTCGATAACCGTTAACGTAAGCGGTCCGGGAGATTATGAATTCAGTCTGGATGATTCCAGTAATTTTTGGCAGGATTCTAATATTTTCAACAATGTTCCTGCTGGAATTCATGAAGTTTTCATCAATGATAAAAATGGTTGTGGGCAAGTTTCTAAAGTTGTGGCTGTAGTTGGAATTCCTAAATATTTTACCCCTAATAATGATGCGTATAATGATTTTTGGGGAATTAAGGGAATGGAGAAATATCCTGAAGCTTACGTAGAAATTTTTGATCGATACGGGAAATTTATTAAATTTTTAAACAAATTGAATCCTTACTGGGACGGTACTTTTAACCGGACTCCATTACCGGCTAATGATTATTGGTATGTAATAAAATTAGAAGCAGATAAACCTGAAATTAAAGGCCATTTTTCGCTGAAAAGATAAATTTAAACCTCTACTTTTATTAGTGTTTTCTTTAAATAACCGTCTTATTAAAAGATAATTAGTGTGATTCCAATATCTTTTATAAGTGCGTTTTTTAACGTTTTATTTTTTTTAATTTAAGTTTTATCGGGGAGATTATGCCTTTTTCATACTCTTATGTGGTATTGATCATGCAAAACCGTTCTATTTCAGAATGAATATTATATTGAATCTCCACGTTTAATTTTATAGAAAGTCAGTTTTATTTTGGAAAGATTTTCTTTTGAAATCAATAAATTTTCGTCCTTTGCCGAACTTCCAAACGTCAAAATGGGCTCATGTTCGCAAAATGAAAATTCAAGTGATATTGACCATCTGATTCCAATTCAAAATGATCATCTCGGTTTTTATTAAAAACTACTCTTTTTCATCTGTTAATTAGCATTCAAATATATTTAAAAAGTATCTCTTGTTTAGACTTCTTTTTTTCTTAAAGATTCTCCGTATAATTAGAGTCTGTGGGATTGATGTAAAAGTCTGTCCAAAATAACATCAGTTATGGTTTTATCACCAATGATATAATAACAGCCTGGGACTGGAATTTGAGATATTATAATTACAGAATCGTTATTATGTCTGTCTTCAATGATCTCACAAATGGTTATTTGATTGTGACTATCAGGCTGAGTATAAAAATATCATCCATCAATTATTAACTTTTTATAATGTTAAAGTGTGTGTTTTTTTAATTTATATAAAACCAAGTCTTTTTTTTAATTTAAATACAATATCATTTTTAACTAAACCTTAGAAAGTTACATCTCAGATTACAATTAATTTTCTATGTTTTTTATTTAAAATAGTCTCTGGAGAACAATTATAAGTCATAATTGCAACAAATGGAGCAGTGTTTTGATACATACGAAGACCATAAAGTAATGGGGTTTTAAAGATATTTGTAGTTGTAATTTTTTTGAATATTATTAATAATTAAAAAAAAAATGATTTTTTTAATAGCTACACTAATTAATTCATTGGTTAGGTGCTGAATAATCAATTTAAAGTTACAATCAATAAAATAATAAACTTGGTTAGTTTGTAGACTGGGGAGTTTTAATAGTCTCCCTGGTTTATTTAACCATTAAAAATTAAAGATGATGCAAAAAAATATAATGTCTGTTTTACGTTTTACTGTAATCTCATTATTTAGCCAAAGTAAAAAAAGCTTTTTATTCTTGATTAGTCTACTATGTCTCCATAGTGTAACGACATTTGGGCAAAATACGAAAGCTAGAAAAACAGCTACTAAAGATAGAATTATAAAAGTAGACTATAATAAAACAGCTGGAGAATTGAATTCTATGTTCAAGGAGTGTGTCGGGGCGGGAAGAGCTAACGAAGGATTACGTGCCGATTGGCAACAACAATTAACTCAGGCAAAAAAAGACTGTGATTTCAAGTATATTAGAATGCATGGTTTATTGACTGATGATATGGCGGTTTACACCGAAGACAACAAAGGTAATCCACAGTACAGTTATCAATATATTGATGCGTTGTATGATTTTTTGCTCAGTATCAACGTGAAACCATTTGTAGAATTAGGGTTTATGCCATCAAGGTTAGCAAGTGGTAGCCAAACTGTTTTTTGGTGGAAAGGAAATGTTACACCGCCGAAAGACTATAAAAAATGGGAAGATTTAATTCGTAATCTAACACAACATTTTACAGAACGTTATGGTGAGGAAGAAGTTAAAACTTGGTATTTCGAAGTTTGGAATGAACCAAATTTGTCTCCTGGTTTTTGGACTGGTTCGCAAGCTGACTATTTTAAATTATATGAGTATACCGCCCGAGCCGTAAAAAGTGTAAATTCAGCCTATAAGGTTGGAGGCCCTGCTACTGCTGGTGCAGCCTGGGTTCCTGAAACCATCGAATTTTGCAGTAAAAATAATGTGCCAATAGATTTCATCTCTACACATTCTTACGGAGTTGGACAAGGGTTTTTGGATGAATTTGGTGGGGCTGGAACTATTTTGAGTAAAGAAGCGTCGAGTGTGAGTGGAGATGTGATTAATTCGCGTAAGCAAATTTCTTCTTCAGACAAACCTAATTTAGAATTGCATTACACCGAATGGAGTTCATCATACACTCCGGCTGATCCCTTACACGATAGCTACCACTCGGCAGCTTATATTCTTCAAAAATTAAAACAAGTAGGGAATGCTGCAAATTCTATGTCATATTGGGTTTTTACCGATATTTTTGAAGAACCGGGACCAAGATTTACACCTTTTCATGGAGGATTCGGATTAATGAATACCCAAGGAATAAAAAAAGCAGCGTATTTTTCGTATGATTTTTTGAATAAATTAGGAAACACTGAACTTCAAAATACGGACACTTCGTCTTGGGCAACCAAAAACAAAGAAGGTAATGTACAGCTTTTGTTTTGGGATTTTACGTATACCCTGCCGGAGCATACCAATAATCAACAATATTATATAAAAGATTTACCATCAAAACCTAAAGGAAGTGTAAAGGTGCAATTGGCAGGACTTGAAAAAGGTACTTACCATTTAGAAATATACAAAGTAGGCTATAAAGTGAACGATGCCTACACCGATTACTTAGCAATGGGAAAACCAAGCCAGTTAACAAAACAGCAAGTAAATATGCTTAAAGAAAAAAATAACGGAGATCCAATTGCCACAGAAATAATAACAATTGGTTCAGATGGAAATTACAACAAGGATTTTGACATTAATGAAAATGATGTTTTTTTATTAAACCTTGTTAAAATATAATTAGTATTAAACGGCAATATTAAATAGGATAGGTTACTAGAAAAGAAGAGTTGCAAAGTAATTTTTGATTACTGCGCATTTCTTTTTTAACAAAAAAGCTTTTGTTATGGAGTAATCTATTAAAATTTTTTTAAATAAACGATAATGAAAAAAAATAAAATATACTTAAGTCTGATTACAGGATTGGTATTAGCTTCATGTGCTACAAAGCAATATGAAAAAACGGATGATGGTATAATTGTAAATATAAGTCAGGCTAAAGACAAAATGTTAAGTAAGTTGCGCTTACAGGTATTAGGGAACGATTTAATACATGTCTCGGCAACACCAGATGACGAATTTCCTAAAGATTCCAGTTTAATTATTGTGCCAAATATTAAAAAGGTTCCTTTTAAAATTACAGAAATTAATGATTCTATCCAGTTAGCTACCGAAACTTTAAGTGTAATGGTTTCTTCAAAAGATGGAGGAGTTAAGTTTAAAAATAGGAAAGGTAAAATTATTTTGGCTGAAAGTACCGGAGGAGGTAAAACATTTAGTCCAATAGAAGTTGAAGGAACTAAGGGGTATTCTGTTCGTCAAATTTTTGAATCACCAAAAGATGAAGCTTTTTATGGTTTAGGACAACATCAATCAGACGAGTTTAATTACAAAGATAAAAGTGAAGAATTATTTCAATATAACACTAAAGTTTCTGTTCCCTTTATAGTTTCTAATAAGAATTATGGTCTTTTGTGGGACAGCTATTCGTTAAGCCGTTTTGGAGACAGTCGTCCTTATGAACAGTTAAATACTGTTTTTAAATTATACGATAAAAATGGCGAACCCAATAATCTAACGGGAACTTATGTTACATCGGATAATGGAAATAGAAAACTGGTTCGTAAAGAAGCCTCTATTTTCTTTGAAGATGTAAAAAGTTTTAAAAACTTACCTGAAAATTTCCCTCTCAAAAATGCTAATGTTACTTATGAAGGAGATATTGAAGCACCACAAAATGGAGAATATAAATTTACATTATATTATTCTGGATATGTTAAAGTGTATTTGAATAATCAATTAGTGGTTCCGGAGCGTTGGCGAACGGCTTGGAATCCTAATAGTTATAAGTTTTCAATGCCTTTAGAAGCAGGCAAAAGAGTTCCTTTACGAATAGAATGGAAACCGAACGGAGATAAATCTTACTGTGGGTTAAGAGTTAGAACACCTCAATTGACAGAAGAAAAAAGCAATCAGGTGTGGTGGAGTGAAATGAACAAAAAAATAGATTATTATTTTGTTCATGGTAATTCAATGGATGATGTGGTTAAAGGATACCGTACGTTAACCGGGAAAGCCCAAATTATGCCAAAATGGGCAATGGGGTATTGGCAAAGTCGTGAAAGGTATAAAACTCAAGATGAAATTTTAAGTAATTTAAAAGAATTTAGAGATCGTAAGATTCCTATTGATAATATTGTATTGGATTGGAACTATTGGAAAGAGGATGATTGGGGAAGTCATAAATTTGATCCGCAACGTTTTCCTAATCCAAAAGGGATGGTTGATTCTATCCATGCGATGAATGGAAAAATGATGATTTCGGTATGGCCTAAGTTTTATAGAACAACAGAACATTTTAAAGAATTTGACAAAAATGGATGGATGTATCAGCAAGCTATAAAAGATAGTGTTCGTGACTGGGTTGGTCCTGGTTATGTTGGTTCTTTTTATGATGCTTATTCAAAAGGTGCCAGAAAATTGTTTTGGAAACAAATTTATGAAAATTTATACCCAAAAGGAGTTGATGCGTGGTGGATGGATGCCAGTGAACCCAATGTATTAGATTGTACTGATATGGAGTATCGTAAAAAACTGCAGGGACCAACGGCTTTAGGACCGGCAGCAGAATATTTCAATACCTATGCTTTGATGAATGCTGAAGCTATTTACGACGGACAACGTAATGTGGCTCCAAATAAACGTGTGTTTTTATTAACCAGATCCGGTTTTGCGGGATTACAACGTTATTCAACAGCGACATGGAGTGGCGACATTGCAACACGCTGGGAAGATTTGAAAGCACAAATTTCGGCAGGTTTAAACTTTGCAATCAGTGGTATTCCATATTGGACTATGGATATTGGTGGATTTTGTGTGGAAGATCGTTATGTGGCTGCTCAAACAGAATTTGACAAAAATAGAATAGAAAATGCCGACAGTAAAGAATGGAGAGAATTAAACACACGTTGGCATCAATTTGGAGTTTTTGCACCATTGTATCGATCACATGGACAATTTCCTTATCGTGAACCATGGAATATAGCTCCTAAAGGGCATCCAGCATATGAGTCCATTTTGTTTTACGATAATTTACGTTATCGATTAATGCCTTATATCTACACTATGGCAGGGATGACTCATTTTGATGATTATACTATTATGCGTCCTTTAGTGATGGATTTTTCAAATGATAAAAATGTGCTGAACATCAATGATCAATTTATGTTTGGTCCTGATTTTATGGTTTGTCCGGTTTATAAATATGGTGCACGTAAGAGAGAGGTGTATTTTCCAGCCGGAACCAATTGGTATGATTTTAATACAGGAAATTATATCAAAGGAGGACAAACAGTATCTGTTGATGCACCATACGGACGCATCCCATTATTTATTCCGGAAGGGGCTATTATTCCTGTAGGTCCGGAAATACAATATACCGATGAAAAACCTGCTGATGTAATCACTCTTTATGTCTATAAAGGAAAAAATGGAAGCTTTGATTTATATGAAGATGAAGGTGTGAATTATAATTATGAAAAAGGATTGCATTCCACTATTCCATTCAGCTATAATGAAGCAAAAGGTGTTTTAACTATTGGAGAGCGCAAAGGAGAATTTAAAGGGATGTTGCAAAACCGAAAATTTGTAATTATTCCAGTGAGTAAAGAAAATCCTAAAGCATTTGTGTATGATGCTCAAGGACAGCTAGTCAATTATGACGGAAACTTGCAAACTATTACATTAAAATAACCACTAAAATTTAAAGTAAAAAACAACCGAAATGAAAAATAAATTAATCATTTTATCTCTTGCCTTTTCATCATTTATCTTTAATTCCTGTAGCAATGGTGTTATCTCTTCAACAAAAGAAAAAGCGGCAAAAGTATACCAAGGAAAAGAAATTAGTTCTGAGTTTGATGCGAAAATTGACAAATTAATAGCCCAACTGACTTTAGAGGAAAAAATAGGTATGCTTCACGGTAATAGTATGTTTTCTACTGGTGGTGTAGAAGGATTAGGTATACCGGAATTAAAAATGGCAGATGGACCTTTAGGAGTTCGTGAAGAAATTTCCCGTGATAACTGGTCAGCAGCAGGTTGGACTAACGATTTTGCTACTTATTATCCAGCTTCTGGAGCTTTGGCAGCAACTTGGAATACTGAGATGGCATATATGTTTGGTAATAGTGTAGGGCAGGAATTAAGAGCAAGAGGAAAAGATATGTTATTGTCTCCTGCCATTAATATTGTAAGAACACCACTTGGAGGAAGAACATATGAATATATGACTGAGGATCCTTTTTTGAATAAAAAAATTGCAGTACCCTTGGTTGTGGGATTACAGGATAATGATGTAATGGCTTGTGTTAAACATTTTGCAGCCAATAATCAGGAAACCAACCGTGATTTTTATGATGTTCAAATGGATGAACGTACACTGCGTGAAATTTATTTACCAGGATTTGAAGCAGCAGTTAAAGAGGCAAAAGCTTATGCTATTATGGGAGCCTATAACAAGTTTAGAGGAGAATATTTATGTGAGAACGATTATATGCTCAATAAAGTATTACGTGACGAATGGGGATTTAAAGGAGTTGTTGTTTCTGATTGGGCTGCAGTTCATTCTACAGTCAAATCACTAGAAAATGGTTTGGATATTGAAATGGGTACCCCAAAACCGTTCAACGAATTCTTCTTAGCAGATAAATTAATTGCAGATGCAAAAGCGGGTAAAATTTCGGAAGATGAAATTAACAAACACGTGAAACGTATTTTAAGAGTTTTATTTCAGGTAAAAGCAATGGGAGGACAAGACCGTGTTAAGGGAAGTATTGCTACCGAAGCACATTATCAGGATGCTTACAAAATTGCTTCAGAAAACATTGTTCTGTTGAAAAATGATAATAATGTATTGCCTTTACAATTAAATGGAATAAAATCTATTGCTGTAATAGGTAATAATGCCACTAAGAAAAATGCTTTGGCCGGATTTGGAGCAGGGGTGAAAACCAAAAGAGAAATTACGCCTTTAGAAGGTTTACAAAACAGACTGCCAAGTTCTATCAAAATTAATTATGCCGAAGGTTATTTAGAGCGTTATGAAGAAAAGAAAACGGGTAAATTAGGAGATATTACACTAAGTGGTCCAGTTACTATTGACCAATTGGATCCAGCTAAATTAAAAGAAGCTATTGAAGCTGCTAAAAAATCTGATATTGCCATTGTTTTTGCTGGTTCTAATCGTGATTACGAAACGGAAGCATCAGATCGTAGAAACTTAAAATTACCTTTTGGACAGGAAGAATTAATAAATAAAGTTAGAGAAGCAAACCCTAATACAATTGTGGTTATGATTGCCGGAGCTCCTTTTGATATTGAAGATATAAAAAATAATACATCCGCTTTAGTTTGGAGTTGGTTCAATGGTTCGGAAGGTGGAAATGCCTTAGCCGATGTGTTATTAGGAAAAGTGAATCCTTCCGGTAAATTACCATGGACTATGCCTAAAAAGATTGAAGATTCACCCGCACATGCAACCTATAGTTTTCCTGGTGATAAAATAGTGAATTACTCAGAAGGAATTTTAGTTGGATACCGTTGGTTTGATACTAAAAAAATAGAGCCTCTTTATCCTTTTGGCTATGGATTATCCTATACTACTTTTGCTTTCGAAGATATTAAAACTGATAAAAAAGAATATGCAGCTGATGAAACAATTGCCGTTTCAGTAACTGTTAAAAACACCGGAAAAGTAAATGGAAAAGAAGTGGTACAAATGTATACTTCTAAATCTGATTCTAAAATTAGTCGTGCTGCTCAGGAATTAAAAGGTTTTCAGAAAGTATTTGTTGAAGCTGGAAATTCTGAAATTTTAACGATTAAAGTTCCAGTTAAAGAATTAGCTTATTATGATGTTGATGCTAAAAAATGGAAAGTAGAATCAGGGAATTACACTTTGAAGTTAGGAAGCTCTTCTCGCGATATTAAAAAAGAGATTCTGATAAAAATTAAATAGGTTTGGTTTCTTTTTTTAATTGGCTCTGGTTTTTAAAACCGGAGTCAATTACTATTTTATTGGTCACAGTTCAGGGTCAAAAACCCTGCAATTTATTGCAGTACTTTAGTAATGCGAAAAAATCTATATCTTTAACATATGGGTACAGATTTAAGAAAAGGTTCGCATACAGTAAGCAGATTAACCTGTCACATAGTGTGGGTTACCAAATATAGGTTTAAAGTTTTAAAAGGAGATATTCAAAAGCGTTGTCGTGAAATATTAATACAGATATGTGAAGCAGAAGGGATTGAAATTTTAAAAGGAGTTGTTAGTTCTGATCATGTTCACATGCATATTGAATATGCTCCCAAACAGAATGTCAGTTCAATTTTAAAAAGTTTTAAAGGAAGAACGTCGCGAAAATTACAGATGGAATTTCCTGAATTGAAAGAACGGTATTGGGGGCAACATTTTTGGGCAAGTGGTTATGGGGTTTGGAGTACTGGGAATATAACTGATAAAATGGTAAATGAATATTTGGAGCATCATAGAAGAAAAGATAATGATGATAATTCAAATTTCATTCTCGAATGAAAGAAATGAGGGACTTTCAGTCCCTCGTCAAACAAACCTCTGCACTTTCAGTGCAGAGTGGTTTAGTATTATAGATTTAAAGGATTAATTTTATGCAATTGAATTATTTGAATAAACTACTTTTGTTTTTTGTTTTTTCCTCTTTTTTTGAGGTGACTTATGCTCAATCAGATCATATTCTTTGGTACAAACAACCTGCCGATTTTTTTGAGGAATGCCTCGTTTTAGGAAACGGGAAAATGGGGGCTACCGTTTTTGGTGGTGTCGATTCGGATAAAATTTATTTAAATGATATCACGCTTTGGTCAGGAGAACCTGTAAATGCCAATATGAACCCGGAAGCCTTTAAAAATTTAGCTGCTGTTCGAGAAGCATTGAAAAATGAAAATTACAAACTGGCTGAAGAGCTGAATAAAAAACTTCAGGGAAAGAATTCAGAATCTTACCAGCCATTGGGGACAATGGAAATCAAGAATCATCATGCAGGAAATGTTACTAATTATTATAGAGAATTAGATATTTCTAATGCTATTTCTAAAGTTACTTATGAAGTTGATGGGGTAAAATTTACCCGTGAATACCTTGTTTCTGCACCAGATCAAATTATGGTGATTAAATTGAAAAGTAGTCAAAAAGGAGCCTTAAATTTTGATATTAATTCCAACAGTTTGTTGAAATACAAAATAGAAGTAACTAACAATCTGCTTAGCATGAATGGAGTTGCACCTATTTATGAACAGTCAGGTTATCAGGCTGTGCCTTCTTTCCTTTTGGAAAAAGAAAGAGGAACACGATTTACCACTTTAATAAAAATTAAAAACACGGATGGAACAATTGTGAGTTCTAATACAAGTTTGGGGTTAAAAGACGGCACAGAAGCCTTAATTTATGTGTCAATTGCAACCAGTTTTAATGGTTTCGATAAAAATCCTGCAAGTGCTGGTTTGAATGACAAAGCTATAGCGTCAGCTAATTTAGACAAAGCTTTTGCAAAATCATTTGACAAATTAAAACAATCCCATATTGCCGATTATCAAAAATTTTATAATCGTGTACATTTAAATTTAGGAAAAACTTCCGCGCCGGATTTGGCTACAGATGAACGTTTGTTGCGTTATTCGGATGGAAAAGAAGATAAAAATCTTGAAATTCTGTATTTTAATTTCGGTCGTTATTTATTGATTAGCAGCTCGAGAACATTGGGAGTTCCTGCTAATTTACAAGGTTTATGGAATCCGCATCTTCATGCGCCCTGGAGAAGTAATTACACCATGAACATCAATCTGGAAGAGAATTATTGGCTTGCTGAAAACACCAATCTTTCCGAAATGCACCTGCCACTTTTGAGTTTCATTAAAAACCTTTCGGTTACCGGAAAGGTAACTGCTAATACTTTTTACGGCGTAAAGGAAGGTTGGTCTGCCTCACATAACTCGGATATTTGGGCGATGACTAATCCTGTTGGGAAATTTGGAAAAGAGGAACCCATGTGGGCATGCTGGAATACAGCCGGAGCATGGTTAAGTACCCATATTTGGGAACATTATGTTTTTACCCAAGATAAAAAATATTTAAAAGAGGAAGGTTATCCTATTATGAAAGGAGCTTCTGAGTTCTTTTTGGAATGGATGGTTACCGATAAAAACGGCAATTTAATTACTTCTCCATCCACTTCTCCAGAAAACAAGTATCTTGCCCCGGATGGATTTATAGGAGCCACAATGTATGGTGGAACAGCTGATTTGGCAATGATTAGAGAATGTTTTGATAAAACAATCAAAGCTTCAAAAGTTTTAAATACAGATGCTGAATTCAGGGCAAAACTGGAAACGGCACTCTCTAAATTCCATCCGTATCAAATAGGGAAAAAAGGCAATTTGCAAGAATGGTATTTTGATTGGAATGATGAAGATCCAAGACACCGTCATCAATCCCATTTGTTCGGACTTTTTCCAGGGGAACAAATTACTCCGAATAAAACACCAGACTTAGCTCAGGCCTGTAAAAAGACTTTGGAAATTAAAGGGGATGAAACAACGGGCTGGTCAAAAGGTTGGCGTATTAATCTATGGGCAAGATTGTGGGATGGTAATCATGCTTACAAAATGTATAGAGAGTTACTGAAATATGTGGATCCAGATGGTAAAAAAACAGATACTCCAAGAAGAGGAGGAGGAACCTATCCTAATTTATTTGATGCGCACCCTCCGTTTCAAATAGACGGGAATTTCGGTGGAGCTGCCGCTGTAGCCGAAATGCTGGTTCAATCCAATGAAAATGAAATCAGGTTATTGCCTGCTTTACCGGATGCTTGGGATAATGGTTCCGTAAAAGGAATTTGTGCAAGAGGTGGTTTTGAAATTTCGATGGAATGGAATACAAATACTTTAAAAAAAGTGTGTGTTTTTTCTAAAAAGGGAGGAAAAACTACACTTGTTTATGGAGCTATAAAAAAAACAATAACATTGAAAAAAGGACAAAAATTAGAAATGAATTGGTAATAATAGGGGGAAAGTTGTTTTTGAAGTCTAAAATTGAAGATCAATTAAAATACAGTCTTTAACACTATAATCTAAGAATATAAAAATGAAAAAATACTTTGTATTACTACTTTTAAGCTTTAGTTTTTACGCTATGGCTAATGTAAAATTACCATTGATCTTTAATGATGGGATGGTTTTGCAGCGTAATAAGCCAATTCCTGTTTGGGGGTGGGCTAATATTGGTGAAAAAATTGAAGTTCAATTTAAAAAACAAATTGTAAAAACCAAAGCGGATAAAAACGGAAAGTGGATGATTCATCTACAACCGGAAGTAGCTGGAGGTCCTTTTGAAATAATTATAAAAGGGAAAAATACCATTACGCTAAAAGATGTTTTAGTAGGGGAAGTTTGGCTTTGTAGTGGGCAATCTAATATGGAATTTACACTCAAACAGGCAATGAATGCCGAACAGGAAATTAATACGTCCAATTTTCCATTGATTCGTCAATTTTTAGTTGAAAAAGATATGAGCGCTATACCTAAAGAGTGTCTGAAATCAGCTAAATGGGAAGTGTGTAATCCTGCAAATGCAGGGAATTTTACTGCTGTTGGTTATTTTTTCGCCAGAAAATTATATAATGAATTGAAAATTCCGGTAGGAATCATACATTCATCCTGGGGGGGGACCTGTGTGGAAACCTGGACAAGTAGGGAAGCTTTTGAAAGTAGCAATGAGTTTAAAAAAATGATTGAAAGTGTTCCTAATGTAGATATGGATTCATTAGTTGAGAGCGAAAGAAGAAATATTGTCGAAAAAATAGAAAGAATTCAAGGTTCAAAAATTGATCTTCATGCAGATCTAATATTTAAAGAAACTAATTTCGATGATTCTAGTTGGCCTCAAATGGAAATTCCATCACTATGGGAAAATCAACAATTGCCTAATTTAGACGGTGTGGTTTGGTTTCGAAAATCAATTGTTATTTCAAAGGAGGATGCAGAAAAACAGGCACTTATTGAATTGTCAAAAATTGACGATCAGGATGTTACTTATATCAATGGGGTTGAAGTAGGAACGACCAATAAATATGATGATAAAAGGATTTATAAAATTCCTGCAGGAGTTTTAAAAGAAGGGACTAATGTAATTGCAGTAAAGGTTATAGATTATAGTGGCGGTGGGGGAATTTGGGGTAATCAGGAAGATTTGAAACTTGTTTTGCCACATTCAGTTATTCCATTAGCAGGTGTATGGAAGTTTAATGTTACTGATGTTAAAGTGGGTGTGTCTCCTAACAGTTATCCTTCGTTATTGTATAATGCCATGATAAATCCAATAGTACCTTATGCTATACAGGGTGTTTTATGGTATCAGGGTGAAGCCAATGTTAATCGTGCAGCACAATACAAAAAAGCATTCCCTTTGATGATTAATGATTGGAGAATAAAGTGGAATCAAGGTGATTTTCCTTTCTATTTTGTACAATTATCGACTTTCGATGAATTTGGAGGCAATAGTAATAGAGGGAGTAAGTGGGCTGAACTTAGAGAAGCTCAAAGTTATACTTTACAAACGGTTGCTAATACAGGTATGGCAGTTACTATAGATGTAGGTAATGCTAGAGATATCCATCCTACAAATAAGCAGGATGTAGGGAGAAGGTTGGCAGCCATTGCGCTAAATAAAGACTATAATAAGAACGTAATTTATAGCGGTCCAAAATATGAATCAATGGAAATAAAGGATAATAAAATTATCCTGACTTTTAGTAGTGTTGGTTCAGGATTAATGACTCCAAACAAATATGGTTATCTGGAAGGTTTTGAAGTAGCAGGAAAAGATAAAGTTTTTCATTATGCCAAAGCTTATATAAACGGCGATAAAGTAGTAGTATATAGTGATGCAGTTTCACAAGCTGTAGCAGTACACTATGGTTGGGCTGATGATGCTGGTGACTGCAATTTGTATAACGTTGAAAAATTTCCGGCTACACCATTTAGAACGGATAATTGGGATATGATAACCGCAGGGATTAAATACAATGTAGAATAAGTTTTTGGTGTAATTCCATAATAATAAAAGTTTAAAAACAGTAGCAATAAATTAAATATGATAACAAAATTTTATAAAGCATTTTTTTTGATAAGCTTTTTTTTCTTAGCTGGTTTTTTATCCCAAGCTCAGGAATTATATGTTGGAGCAAATTATCACCCGCATGACGATAAGAATATCGAAAAGATAAAAAAAGATATCCAGTTAATGAAAGAAGCTGGTTTCAAATCAGTGCGTATGGGACATTTAGCTTGGGATAGTTATGAACCTGTTGAAGGTGAATTCGATTTTGAATGGTTTGATACCGTGATGGATTTGATGCATAAATCCGGAATTAAAGTAATTTTAGATATTGCTGTTCGACCAGCACCAATCTGGCTGCATCAAAAATTTCCAGCTATTGACGTAGTTGATCCAAATGGAAATAAACTTTATCCAAATCATCGTTATATGGACGATATTGGTGACCCAAATTATCAAAAGTATGCACTGCGCTATACTGATGTTCTTACAAAGCATTATGCAAAACATCCTGCATTGTTAGCTTTCGGAATCGATAATGAATCAGGTGATGGTCCGATTTCATATTCTGAAAGTGCAAGAAAAAGATTTATACTTTGGTTAAAGAAAAAGTATACCACTGCTGAGAATTTAAATAAAGCATGGGCTGGTCAGCGTTGGTCTCGTAGAATTAATGATTTTGAGGAAGTAGGTTTGCCTATGTCTGGTTCGATAGTTGGTGCTCCTGAAAGGGTTCTCGATTTTCGTCGTTTTGAGTCTGATGAAATCAATACATTTTTGCTTAAAGTCCTTGATCAGGTAAATGCAAATGCTCCTGGGGTTTTAACCAATACTAACGCTTGGTATTACAGTCCGTTAAGGTACTTTGATTATTCAGATATTGCTTATTCAGGAAAAATGACACGCCATGGTGCGGGTTTTTATCCAGGAAATTCATTAACGACCAATTGGGGAGTGATGAACTCTGCTTTTGGAATTTCTCGTATTCAATTTGAAAGTAAAAATCCTTTTTGGTGCAGCGAGTTCACCACTATGACAGCAGTTCCAAATTCTATTCGTAAATCGGCTTATGCCACTCTTATGTATGGAAACCAAATGGTGTGTGGTTGGACATGGCAAAGTATGTGGGCTGGTGAAGAGCAGTATTTGCAAGGTATGCTGGATTGGGACGGACTTCCAAATCGCAAATACGACGAATACAAGAAAATAGCAGCCGAATTTAATAAAATCGGAAAGTATTTTCCATATAAGCCACAACCGGAAGTTGGTATGGCCTTTTCTTTCCCAAGTCAGATGGCAAGCAGTTCCTTCCCAATGCAGCAGGATGAGCAGCTACAATCTTGCTGGAACTTGTTTTATTATCGTAATATGGATGCCAATGTTGTGGAAATCAGTAAAAGCGCATTAAAATATAAATTACTCATTGTTCCGGGGGTGACAGTAATGGATGAAACAACTACCACTAAAATCCGTGAGTTTGTAAAAAATGGCGGAACAGTTATTATGACTAGTAATTCAGCTCTTGTGGACGAAACGGGTCAGGTCTTTAGCTCAACTCTTCCAGGACGGTTGAGTGATGTTTTTGGAATTCGCGTTGCAAGTTTCGAAGAAACAGAGCCATTTAACGAAATATCCCGTAAAGCTTACAAGGGTAGAAAACTTGAATTTACATATAAAGGGAAAGCAGTTGACACCGAATCGACGCGATTTGATGTAATTGAACCGAAAGGGGCTGAGGTTATTGGAAAAATCACCAGTTTGGATAAAGATTATCCAATTATGACTTCAAACAAATATGGTAGAGGTAGAGCTATATATGTTGGTTTACCAGCCGATGGTGCCGTACTTAATCGATTGTTAGATGAACTTATAGATGAGTTAAGAATTAAAAAAGGACCTAATGTACCTTCAGGTGTAATGGCACGTCAAATTGATAAAAATCATTTTCTTTATTTAAATGTGAGTGGTGAGACAAAAGAGATACCAATGAAAGGAAAATCCACAAGTATTCTTTTTGATAAAAATTATAATGGTAATTTTAGCATTCCTCCTTATGAACCGGAGTTTGTTGAAATTGAGCATTAAAGAAGGCTTGTTTTATAAAAAAAGATAAATAATGAAATCATTATTGTATATTTATCTATAAATAATTCTAATAAAAAAGTACAAATTTAATCTGTTTGTACTTTTTTTGTGTAAGAGAAGTTAATTATTTTGAACTATTCTTAAAGTTGAAATAAACTATTTAATATGAAAAAAAATATAAGATTGTTGTATTTAAGTATAGTACTTTTGATGGTTACTTTCCAAAGTATTACAGCTCAATCTCCCTATGTTTTTCATCATTTGGAAACAAGTAATGGACTTTCTAATAACTATGTGAAAGCAATTTTAAGAGATAGCTATGGTTTTCTTTGGGTAGGGACAGAATCTGGTTTAAATAGATATGACGGATATGGGTTTAAGGTATATTCAAAGCGACCTGGTGTTGCTAATAGCTTATATTCAAATGATATATCCGGATTGCAGGAAGATGGTTTAGGCAATATTTGGGTGGATTTAGGATATACCTATATGGTGTATAATAGGGAAAAAGATAATTTTTTAGAAGCCAAAGAGAAGTTAGCTAAATTTGGAATTGAGTCGGATGATAAAGGTAAAATTTATGTTGATAAAAAACAGAATCTGTGGGTTCTTAATAAGAAAATGGTGTTCTTTTATAATATTAAGAAAAAAAGAATTACTGTTTTTAAATTAAAAACACCATTAAAAGAGTTTTCAACAGCTGAAATTACTGATAGTAATGAGTTTTTGTATATCATTCAGGATTTGAAAATTTGTTTGAAATTGAATAAAAAATCAGGTGTTTTGACTGTTGTTAAATTACCGGATTTAGTAACAAAAAATATAGTTGGTACAAGTGAATTTTTAAGAATTTATACCGACAGTAGTAATTGGTTATGGCTTTATTCAAGCAGATTAGAAAAATTTTTCTATAAAAAAAAATCAGCTGAAGAATGGAACAACTTTAACTTGAACTCAGATTTAAAAACGGAGTCAAATAAGGTAACAAGTTTTATAGAAAATCAGCCCGGGCAAATCTGGATAGGAACGGATCACAAAGGGTTGTTTATTTACGACAAAGGGAAAGATTTGGTGAAAAATATTGTATATAATCCATGGATAGAAACAGGTTTGCCAACTAATAACATCGATTATTTATACAAGGATAATAATGAAACCATCTGGATTGGTCACAGTAAAAAAGGGCTGTCCTATTATCATGAAAGTTTTCGAAATTTTATCAATTACCAACCTACAGAATGTAGAGATATAAGTACAGTAATTCAGGATTCTAAAGGGAATATATGGATGGGTACAGACGGGAATGGATTATATGTAAAAGAGAAAAAAACGGAGACTATCAGAAAACTTGCTATACCTAATATTGCAATCGTTTCTCTTCTGGAAGACAGAAAAAAACGTATTTGGATTGGTACTTATCAAAAAGGACTTTTTTGTTATGAAAACGGCAAAATCACACAATATACAACAAAGAATAGCAAACTAACCAGTAACAATATCTGGAGTTTAAAAGAAGATCGGTATGGTAATATATGGATAGGGGCATTAGGAGGAAAAATTCAGGTGTTAGAATCGGATGCTGATAGTTTTAACTCTGTATTCACACCTTTTGATGATATTGTTTATGTGATGGATATGTTTTATGATGGTGGGGATAAAATGTATATTGGAACGGTATTTGGACTTTTAGTAATTGATATTACAAATGACAAGAAAATTGTATATCAGGGAAATAAAAAAGGCAGTCAATATTTTTCTCAAAGTCAGGTTTCCAATGTTTACAGAGATAAACGTGGTATTGTATGGTTAGGCAATAATGATGGATTAACCATTTGGGATCAAAAAAAAGATACACTTTATTCCTTTAATAAAGATAAAGGTTTATGCGATAACTCCATAAGAGGTATAACAGAAGATAATCTTAATAATATTTGGGTAACCACAAGCAATGGACTTTCTATACTTACTGTTAAGTCTTTATCAAATGGGAAACTTACTTTTTCAAGTAAAAATTATTCCATTAAAGATGGTCTTATGGATAATTATTTTAACAGTCATGCAATTTGTAAGTTGCAAAATGGTGATATTCTGCTGGGGAATGTAGATGGATATACTATTTTTAATCCAAATAAAATGTTTGAGAAAGATCAGTCTAAAGCTAAAGTTATATTTACAGACTTGAGTGTAGGAAATAATTCTATCCAGGTTGACTCATTTTATAATGGTAATAAGTTACTAGAGCGTCCCATGCTGCTAACTTCTGAATTAGAATTTAAGCATGATGATAAACTTATTTCTTTACAGTTTACTACAGGAGATTTATTAAATGCCGATAAGGTAAAATATCTTTATCAGATAGAAGGTTTTAATAATCAATGGATGCCAACTCAGGGAAATAATATAGAGATTTCCTCACTGCCTACAGGTAATTATAAACTTTTAATAAAAGCATCTAACAGCGATGGTGTTTGGAATAGTGTTCCCACAGCATTATCTCTAACGGTTATGCCTCCTTTTTATCTTTCAATCTGGGCTTTTATTGGGTATACAATTTTAATAATTACTGTACTAGTTTTTTTTGCTAATAAAACAAGAGAACGCCAAATTATTAAATTGGAACAACATCGCATTCAGATGGATCATGATAAAAAAATGCATATCAATGAGATGAAATTACGGTTCTTTACTAATATCAGTCATGATTTACGAACTCCATTGACACTCATTATTACGCCTTTACAGATTCTGTTAAAAGAAGCCTCTAATGAAAGCATGCGAAAAAAACTAGCTGTGATGTATAAAAATGCTCAGCAATTAATGGCATTAATAAATTCATTGCTTGATTTTCATAAATTGGATGTAGGAGTAGAACGATTAAATATAAAATCGGGTGATTTTGTTGCTTTTATTAATGAAATTTATAATTCGTTTTGTGTTTATGCAGAAGAACGCAACATTACTTTCACCTGGGAGAATGATATAGAGAGTTTAGAAATGCAGTTTGATCAGGATAAAATTAGAAAGATACTTACCAATATTCTTTCCAATGCCTTCAAATACACTTTAGACGGAGGAACCATTCATGTTCATGTAAAACAAGAAGGGGATAAAGTTGCTGTTAGTGTTGCCGATTCCGGATCAGGTATAAGTAATAGTGAAAAAGAGCATATTTTTGAACGTTTTTATCAATCCCAACAAGAACAGGAAAAAACGGGCGCAGGTATAGGGCTCCATATTGTATATGAATATGTTAATCTTCATGGAGGAACTATAAATGTTACTGATAATGTACCTTATGGCAGTATTTTTACTTTCCAAATTCCAATAAAAGCAATTGATATTGTTCCGGCGGAAAAATATTTAGCAGAGAATGTTTTAAACGATTTTGACTTAGGTAATGAGGGAAAAATTAATTTGCTTACCGATAAAAAGACATTATTATTTGTTGATGATAATAAAGATTTTTGTGAGTTCATAAAGGATAATCTTGGAGAACTTTATACTGTAATAACTGCCAACAATGGGCAAGAGGCTATAGAATTGTTACTTAAATTTGATGTAACTATTATTGTGAGTGATGTAATGATGCCTGTAATGAACGGAATTGAGCTTTGTAAGCATGTAAAAACAAATATTCAATGGTCTCATATTCCGGTTATTTTACTTACTGCCCGTACGGCTGAGGAATATATTATGGAAGGATTAGAAATCGGTGCAGATGATTATATAACAAAGCCGTTTAATTTTGATATACTAAAATTACGCATTCAGAAATTTGTAGAATGGACCGAGAAAAATCATGCATCTTTTAGTCACAAGTTAGATGTCTCTCCGGCAGAGATAACAATTACTTCATTGGATGAATCTCTGATAGACAAGGCAATTAAAGTGGTTGAAGAATCCATAGGAGATGCCGATTTTACTGTAGAAACACTTAGTATTGCTTTAGGTTTAAGCCGTGGGCATTTGTACAAAAAGTTGATAGCTATTACCGGAAAAGGCCCGACCGAATTTATCCGAACCATCCGATTGAAACGAGGACGACAATTACTGGAAAAAAGCCAAATGCAAATTTCTGAAATAGCCTATGAAGTAGGCTTCAATTCTCCTAAAAGATTTGCTAAGTATTTTAGAGATGAATTTGGACTTTCTCCATCAGAATACTTACGTATATATAAGCAACAATAAAATTATTAATTCTAATCTTGAGGTGTTGTAGTTGTCAAAAAGATACTGTTTCGAAAAACGATTCAGGATATAAAAATGCAATTATTCTTTTAAAAAAGTAGTAAGCTTAGGTTTACTACTTTTTTTATTGAGGAATTCAAATAGTTTAATTTGATTTGAAAAATAATAGAGGCAGGGCAAACGCATGAGTTTTATTTTTGCCACGAATTATTCTAAGTAATGCATATGATATTAATTTTAAACAAATTACATCAATTTTTGTCTGTCTTTGGTAGATTTGTGGAATAAAATAACATTCCAATTTGTGTTATTTCGTGTAATTTGTTGCTGTTTTTTTTTAGTTCTAAAACTAGTCCGTTTGCCCTGCTTGAACATATATTTACAAGATACTTTTTGTAAAAAAAAAAAACAATATTAATTAGAGGGTTACATTGTTTTCTGTAAAACCATTCGTTTAAATGGCTTTGAATTTTTCAGAAATTACAGCTTTTACAATTGTGCTTTTCGCATCATGATGATTTATTTTCAATCCTTTTTTTGGAGTGATATGCTCAGTACATTTTCATAAAATAAATTCGTTGTTTGGATTCTTCTTATGCAGGTTAATTTAGGTTCATATGTTAAAAAATGAGTTTTTTAAGCAGTTAAAAACAGAGTTGAATAAATGTTTGTAGAGTTTTTTTTTAGTGTTGTAATTTTATATAAATCATTTTTTTTTTAATTTAAAAATGCGGTAATGTAATAAAAATAAGGTATTCATTGTGTTAATCTTATTTTATGCAACAAATGGTACTGTATTTGGATACAAAAAGAGCCATACTTTACTGTTTATTTATTGTTAATTTGTTCTTAATGAAACATGAAGAAAGTGTTTAGAAAACGATATATGTCTTTTGAAGATATATGAGTTTTAAAACATTGTTTTTTTTTATGTGTAATTAAAACCACATTAACTAACTTAAATTAATTTAACAATGAATGAAAAAGATGTAATTCAACGCTTTGTAAAAGCAAAAAAGCTTTTTAGCAGTTATGCTGTTCTGATTATGCTTTGTGTGTTTAGTAAATCATTTGCCCAGAATTCCGATGGGAGGATTTCTGGTGTGATTTTAGAAGATACAAGCGGTGAAGCTGTTTTGGGGGCGAATCTTTTGGTTGAAGGGACTAAGAAAAGTGCCATTTCTGGTCTTAATGGTGAATTTACTATTGAGGCAAAAACAGGTGAAACGCTTGTGGTAACTAGTATTGGATTTGAAACTCAAAGAATAAAAGTAATTGAGGGTAAAAAAATGACTATTCGTTTAAAAGATGATGTAACATTATTAAAAGATGTAGTAGTTATTGGTTACGGTACAACAAAAAGAAAAGACCTTACAGGAGCAATTTCCTCTATTAGTGGCGATGAACTTCGTAAAACACAGCCAACTACTATTGATCAGGCTTTACAGGGTAAAGTAGCAGGTGTAGTGGTTCAGCAAACATCCGGACAACCGGGAGGGGGAGTCAATATACAAATACGTGGTTTATCTTCTTTTGGTAGTAGTTCTCCTTTATATGTAATTGATGGTGTTATTATTGGACAGAGTTATCAAGGTGCTGATGGATCTAATCCATTGGCAACGATTAATCCTGCTGATATTGAAACTCTTGATGTTTTGAAAGACGCATCAGCAACAGCTATTTATGGTTCTCAGGCTACCAATGGTGTAATTGTTGTCACTACTAAAAGAGGTAAAGAAGGGACAGCAAGGGTTTCGTATGAATTTACAACTGGTTTACAGGAAATAACGAAACGATATCCAACGATGAATTTGCAGGAATATGCTACGTTTCTTAATGCCAGAAATGCTGGTATCGGTTGGGGGTTTGATGAAAGACCAGAGTTTGCGAATCCACAGTATTTAGGTAAAGGAACAGACTGGCAAGCCGAATTATTTAGAAGAGCTCCTATGAGTAATCATGTACTTACTGTAAGTGGAGGTAGTGACAAAACTCAGTATTTGTTGTCAGCTTCTTATTTTAATCAGGAAGGTATTGCTTTGGGATCGGATTTCAATAGGTTGTCATTGAGAGTTAATTTGGATAACAAGACTACAAAATGGCTAAAAATAGGAACTAGTTTGCAGTTAGCTCATACTAACGAAAATCTAAATTCAAGCAGTACTGGTGTTATTAGTATGGCGTTGAGCCAAACACCTGATAATTCACCACGAAATCCTGATGGAACTTTTGGAAGTGGTACTAAAACAGCTCCTTGGATTAATACTTTTTTGAATCCGTATGCGCTTGCTTTGCTAAACGAAAACGATCAAAAGAGAAATCAATTGTATGCTAATTTATATGCAGAAATACTTTTTACTAAAGATTTGACTTTAAGAAATGAACTTTCGGGTAATTATTCTTTTAGAACACAAGATAAATTTCTTCCTACTTATGATTTCGGAGATGCAGAGCGATTAATTAATGTTGCGGAGTATTCTTATTCTCAAGATTATAATACTACCTTGAGAAATTATTTGACCTATAATAAAGAGTTTGATAGCAAAATTAATCTTAATGTTATGGTGGGGCATGAGGCGCAGTTGTTCCAAAATGAAGATGTTGGTGCATCGAGAAGTAAGTTTATTTCAAATAGTATTCACAACATCAGTAGTGGAGACATAGAAACGGCACTTAATTCCGGAAGCAAGGGAGATGGTTCGTTGGAATCTTATTTTGGACGTGTTAATCTTGGTTTCTTCGATAAATATTTGTTTACAATTAATTTACGTTCCGATGGATCTTCAAGATTTCCAGCTGATAACAGATGGGTGACGACTTCTTCGTTTGCATTTGCTTGGAAATTGCATAATGAACCGTTTTTGAAAAACTCAAAAATTATTAATGAATTGAAGTTAAGATCGGGTTATGGGTTGACTAACAATCAAAATGTAACGGGTAGTTATTTGACTTTATTGAAGACCATTTCAACAGGATTGGCTAGTAATGCTCAAGCTCCTGGTAGTTTAGGAAATATGGAATTAGAATGGGAGAAAACAAACTATGCTAATGTGGGGCTTGACGCAAGATTATTTAACCACCGTTTGGGCTTTTCGATAGATTATTATGATCGTCAAACTGACGGATTGTTGTTGGCGCCACCATTACCATTTTATACTGGTATATCGGCTGACTATAATCCGGGTTCTATAACTGCTCCTTCTGTTAATGTGGGTTCTGTATCTAATAAAGGATTTGATCTTCATTTGAATTCAACCAATATAGATACTAAAAACTTCTCATGGAGAACCGATTTTACACTATCTCATAACAAAAATAAAATATTGAAACTGGCTTCTGAGGGGGCTGCTCCTTTAGTAGCTGGATGGGTTGGAGATGATAATGCTACTATGACAGCTGTTGGAGGATCAATAGGTCAGTTTTATGGCTACAAGGTGGATGGATTATTTACAGAGGGTAGTGATTTCTTTGATCCAGCTACAATAGGTCCAAATGGAAATACCCGTTCTTATGGTATGCCAACTAATTCAGATGGTTCTGTTTTACCGGTTACGCCAAATTCTGGTGGTGTATGGTTAGGAGACCGTAAATTTAAAGACCTTAATGGCGATGGTGTCATTACTGAAAAAGATAAAACATTTTTGGGTTCTCCTCTTCCAAAATATCAATTAGGATTGGGTAATAGCTTCAACTATAAGAATTTTGACTTCAATATTTTCTTTAGTGCCAATGTGGGGAATAAAGTATTGAATCAAATGAGAATTAATGGAGATAATCCTTTAACAAACCAAGCCTTCTTAACATCATTAAAAGATTATGCTGTTGTGGCTTTAGTTCCTAATCCAATTCCAGTTGATCCTAATAGTCCTATTGGTATTGATAATCCTGCTGATCCTAATAATTCTAATAATTTCTATGTTACCAATCCTGGTACTGACATTGTAGGGGTTAGAAACAGAGATAGTAATAGAAACAATCGTTTTTCTGACAGGTATCTTGAGGATGGCTCATTTATCAGATGTAAAAACATTACGTTAGGTTATAAAATACCGGAGAAGTTGCTTGACAAAATTAGATTGGGATCTGTACGTGTTTATGCAACAGTTACTAACGCATTCCTAATAACAAAATACAAAGGATTGGATCCTGAGGTAGGGTCTTGGAATCCATTACAAGCAGGAATTGATAGTGGTTTTTATCCACAATCCAGAACCTTTACATTTGGTATTAATGTAGGTTTAACTAAATAAAAATAAATATTATGAAATCAATATATAAAAAAATTGTTTTATCCGTATTGGGAATGCTGACCATAACGGCATGTCAGGATGATTTTTTGGATCGTCCTTCCAAATCTCAGATAAGTACTGATAACTTTTATCAAACTAAAGACGAAATCAGATTGGCCACTGCGGCACTTTATGGAGGTGAGATATGGGCACCGTGGAATAATACATCTTATCTCCCTCTTGGAGATATCTTAGCAGGAAATGGTGTTATGCAGTATCAGGGGCCGGGTTTAGTGCAGCTCAATACGTTTACACTTTCGGGATCAAATGATTATGTAATTGGTACATGGAAGGCATTGTTTAATATTGTAGCAAACGCTAATTTGACAATTAAAGGAATTGAAGAAAATACTCCTGCTACAGTAGCAGATGCGGATAAGAATGCTGGTATTGCCGAAGCTAAATTCATTCGTGCTATGGCATATTATCATTTGACGATGTTGTGGAGAGAAGTGCCTATTATTGAAGATAACAGGAAACTTTTGATAAACCCATTAGTAAAGAAAAATATACAGAAAGATGTTTTTCAATTTATTGTAAACGATTTGACTTTTGCTGCTGCAAATCTTCCTTTAACAGACTCAAAAGGAAGACTTACCAAATGGTCCGCCAAAGGAATGTTGAGTAAAGTGTATCTAACATTGGCAGGATTCGCACAAACAAGTGGTGGAACTCGTAACCAAGGTTATTTGGATTTGGCAAGAACTAATGCCTTAGATGTAATAGAAAACAGTGGTTTGGAATTGCTTCCTGATTATGCTAATCTTTTCAAAACACAATTTAATGATAATCAGGAATCATTATTTGCGCTACAATGGTCTGCAACATCAGGATGGTTGAAAGGAAACCAATTATTGACATTTTCGCCAAGTAACGAAATTAATCCGGAAAAGGGAGGAGCCTGGGGAGCATTGAATCCTAGTTATGATTTGTACAAGTCTTATAATTCTGTAGATTTAAGACGTAAACCAACTCTTATGATTAATGGTGATTATTATCCTGAATTAAATGCAGCAGGTGGAGGTTATACTGCAGGTGGACCAGCAATGAAGAAACACATCATTGGTAATGAAGCTGATAACAACACACCAGGGATGACTTATTTAGGATCCATAGAGCATAATTCATTACTAAGATTGGCTGATGTGTATCTGATATATGCAGAAGCGGTTTTAGGTAATAATACTTCTACATCGGATGCAACTGCTTTGTTGTATTTCAATAAAGTAAGAGAGCGTGCAGGTCTTGCAACTGTTGCAGTACTAGATGCCGATATTATTTTTAAAGAAAGAAGAGTTGAATTGGCTTTTGAAGGACATTTTTGGTATGATTTAGTAAGACTTTCGTATTATAATCCCCAAAAAGCAATAGGTATTATTAATGATCAGCAAAGAGTAATGTTTAGTTATGATGAAGATACCGGTATTGCTACTCCTAATGATCCTATTGGGGCTATTACTCCTGCTTCAATTTCTACATTTACATTGCAATTACCTACTTCAGAGTTAACGTCAAATCCTTTATTGACAGAGCCTGCAGTACCTTATTTTAACTAATAAAAACCAAAAAATATGAAAAAGAATGTAATACTCAAATGCTTAAACGCTGTACTGCTTTTAGGTGTGGTGTTTTTTATCACAATATTTACTTCTTGTGAAAGTTTAGACGTTGCCGCTCCTGTGATTACAGAGGTACGCAATTATGAAGCCGCTCCTAATGATACATTAGTGACTAGTATCAATCCGGGACAATGGATTGTACTTCATGGACATAATTTAAAAGGTGCCATTAAGGTTACTATTAATGGTAGTCCTATTGATATAAAGCCAAGTTTGTTTTCAGACAATACAGCTGTTGTACAAGTTCCTAACTCGATACCTTACAACAATGTTGATCCAGATGACTTAAATACTATAGGTTATGAAACTGCAGAGGGATCAACTGTTTTTAAATTTGATGTAGCTGTACCTCCGGCTACTATCACAGGTAATTCATTGTTAGCTAGTAATGTTCCGGGAGATTCGATTTTTGTTTATGGTACTAATTTGTTCTTGATTGAAAAACTAACCATAGCAGGTGTAGAAATAGCACCTCTTAAAACGGTAAGCGACGGTAGTTCTATTGGCTTTGTATTTCCTGAAATTAATGCACCACAACCTTGGGATGCAGTTGTTGTTGCAAAATCAGGTACTTATAATTTTACTATTTCGGTAGAACCGGTAATTTTTTCTGTTTCTAATGTAAACCCTTCTCAGGGTGATATTGTTAGGGTATATGGTAAAAATTTAAATAATGTTTCAAGTGTAAAGTTTGGTAAGAAAAATATCATAAATTATACTGAAGATCCCGATGGCTTTTATGTTGAGTTTACCGCACCTGACCCGTGGAGTTACGAAAATGGGCCGGTAACTATTGTGAGTACTTATGGTACGGCTACTACCCCTTATCCGGTTAACGCTCAAAATGGTGTTACTGAAGGGCTTTTAGCCAATTTTGAATGGGGTGCTTATTTAGGGTATTCCTGGTGGGGCGATATTACTTTTACCAATGGTACTCCCGCTTGGGGAGGAACTAATGATTTTAATGGTACTATGGGAACAAATGGAGGTCAGTTTGTACATTTTAATTCGCCTGTTTTAGCAGCTGGAGCCAGTAAATACTGTCCATTGGGTAATTCTGATGCGGGTAATCACTGGGTGCCTACGGCAAATGTTCAAGACCCTGCTGAAAATTGGGGGCTTCAATTTGATATAAGTGTTGCCTCCCCATGGAATGGTGGTACACTTTATTTTAGAACTGCATTTGCAGAGGATACCTATGTAGCTCGTTATGAACCATGGAAAATTTCTGCTGTAAAAACAGTTGATTTTAAAACAGATGGTTGGCAAACGGTCACCCTTCCTCTTACAGCATTCAAATCAAAAGCTGATGGAGTATTAGGTACAGGGAATTCACTTCCAAGTTTAATTAATTTAGTAGGGACTACCGGGGCAAGTAGTTATAATCTTACGCTTAAAAATTTCAGTGATGCACCAACTAAAACAGGTTTTTATGGAGCTATTGATAATATAAGAGTGGTGAGATTAAAATAATATATCGGTTTTAACTTTCTGATTAGAATAATCTGCGGGATTTATAAAAGATTTGAATTTCCCGCAGGTTTTATATGAAAAAATAAATTTTAAATAAAACAATATGAAATACAAACATTTATACAAGACACTAATGGTGTTAGTTGTTGTTATGCTGGCTTCGGTTTCTTGTTCAAAAGACGATGCTGAAATAGCACAATTAATTGTACCCTCAACTGACGTTTCCTTTGAGCCTGAAGGAGGTTCTTCGGATATCACATTTTCTACTAATGGTGATTGGACTCTTTTAAATGGTGCAGATTGGCTGCATTTAAGTCAGGGAACTGGAAATGCAGGAGAGAACACAGTAACATTGACAGCAGATGAGAACGGTTCAGGATTTACCCGTTCGGTTATTATTAATCTGGAAACTAAAAACGGTAAGGCGAGACGTATAAAAGTGACACAAACAGGGAATTTATATCCTTCTTATAATTTAACCCCGAAACCGGCTGATATGTCAGGGATGAACAGTACTGCTACACAGCTTATTGCAAAAATAAAACAGGGTATAAATATAGGAAATACCATGGAGCTTATGGGAAACAATGCCGACCCTACAGAAGCGAATATCAAATTTATAAAACAAATGGGCTTCAATGCTGTTCGTCTTCCTTGTGGATGGAATTCTGTTGGAGGGGCTTATAAATCTACAGCTTCAAAAATTGATGCTTCTTATATTGCCAGGGTAAAACAAATAGTGCAATGGTGTGTAGAAAACGACTTGTATGTATTGGTTAATATTCACTGGGATGGTAGTCCTATTCCGAATACTGACCCTGTTGAGTATAATGGTTGGTTAGAAAATAATGTTACAGCAAACAAGAAAGATGAAGTCAATGCCAAACAAAAAGCATTGTGGGAACAAATTGCTACAGCCTTGCGAGATTTTGATGAACATTTACTATTTGCAAGTGCTAATGAGCCTAACGCTGGTGATAGAGCAAGTACCGAGATATTATTGAGTTATCATAAAACTTTTATTGATGCGGTGCGTTCAACAGGAGGACGCAACACCTATCGTACTTTAGTGTTACAAGGTCATGACGATTATATTGCTCCAGAGGATTTTACAGCACTAAACGACCCAACACCAAACCGTTTGGCATTTGAATGGCATAATTATACGCCAAGTAGTATGACTATTTTAAATAAAGATAAAGCAAACGGAGGATGGGACGATGTACGTTTTTACTGGAGTGCAGCCAATCATGTTGACGGTCTTGAATTTGGAATAGACAGAAACTGTAGTTATGGTGAAGAAACTGATGCACTAGCAGGCTTCAATAAAATCAAAACTAAATTTATTGATAAAGGGATTCCTTGTATCATGGGAGAGTATAGCTGTCAAAGATGGAATCAAACTACTAATTTAAAACCAGGAGATCAGGCAAAACACGATAAATCGGTTGATGATTGGTGGACTTTTAATACCAAACAATGTATAGCTATTGGTGGTGCTCCGTTTATTTGGGACACAGGAGGACTTTTTAATAGAGCAACCAATACTGTAAATGACCAAAGAGCATTAGATGCTATTATGGCTGGACATAATTAAGGTTAATTTTACCCGTTGGATGGTATTATATATTTATCCAGCGGGTTTTTTAATTCAAAAAAGTATTGAAAACATAATTTGATGTTTTTTCTTTAATAATTTTAACCAGATTATTAAACAATCTCTTTATTCAAATATTATTGTATAATGAAGATAATTCGGTTGGGAATTTAACTTGTTTTTTCAGATATAGTAAACAACACTACTGTTGTACAATTTCAGATTTCTAGTAAATAGGACATCTTATAGAGTCTTTGCAAAATCCAATAAATTTTTTACTTATAATTTTTAAACCATGGTTAGTCAAACTTTGAGGACTAATCATCATGTGTCTTTTATTAACAACCAAAAACCATTTAAATTATGAATTTTAAACATTTTTTCAAAGTAGTAATACTTGTCGTTAGTGTATTTTTTTTCTCATGCTCCAGTAGTGATGAGATTCAAGACCTTGCTTTAAACAATGGGCAATCAAACGCTCCGACTTTAAGAGGAAAACCAGTAAAATCCGTAAGCTATCCTTCTTATAATACCTCACCTTTACCTGCTGATGCAACAGGGATGAGTAGTACAGCAGCTCAATTGGCAACAAAATTTAGACTTGGATGGAATCTGGGAAACACTTTTGAAGCTCCGGGCGGAGAAACTGGATGGGGTAGTCCTGTTATTACCGAGGATTATATAAAATTTGTTAAACAGCAAGGTTTTACTGCAATACGTATTCCATGTGCTTGGGATTGGTATCATTTAAGTAATGCAACTACTGAGCAAATAGATCCCAATTGGCTCAATAGAGTAAAAGAAGTAGTTGGATACTGTGTAAGGAACGATATGTATGTTTTGCTTAATATACACTGGGATGGTGGTTGGTTAGAAAACAATGTTACAACTGCTTCACAAGCAGCAGTCAATGCAAAACAAAAAGCTTTATGGGAGCAAATCGCGACAACCATGCGTGATTTTGATGAGCATTTAATGTTTGCGAGTGCCAATGAACCTAATGTGCAAGATGCAACTCAAATGGCAGTTTTATTGTCATATCACCAGACTTTTGTAAACGCCGTTAGATCTACAGGAGGTAAAAATGCCTATCGTGTTTTAGTTTTACAAGGGCCATCAACAAGTACCGAACTTGCTTATGATCTGATGAATACCCTTCCTACAGATACTGTCCCGAATCGTTTTATGGTAGAAATTCATAACTATACCCCATATCAATTTACGCTTATGAATGGTGATGCTTCATGGGGAAATATGTTTTATTATTGGGGATCTGGACATCATTCGACTATTGAGCCTGAGCGTAATGCAACCTGGGGAGAAGAAAGTTATATAGAAGCCGAATTTCAAAAAATGAAAACAAAATTTGTTGATCATGGTATTCCGGTAATTATGGGTGAGTATGGAGCATATAGAAGAGGAAGTAGTTCAAACGTCCCTTTAGATTTAGCAAAACATAATGAATCCGTAGATTATTGGATAACTTTCAATACACAAAGAGCATTAGCAAACGGGATATTGCCTTTTTACTGGGATACAGGAGGTATTTTAGATAGAAGTAATTATACAGTTAAAGATCAACGTAGTATTAATGCTATTGTAGCTGGAGGTCAATAATATACAGAGACACAAAACAGTGAAAAGTTATTGTTTTGTGTCTGTAATAAGTTGGATATATTTTGAAATATTAGATTTTTGACCACTTTAAGCAATACAATGTTTAAGTGGTCTGAAATTTAGAATAAAAGTTATCCGTAATTCTCCTGTTCTTTTCTAAAAGGTAAATGAATTATATATTTTGTTTTTTTGGCAGCTATGAGATTTTTAGCAATAATATGTTTGTTAAAAAAAGAAAGTATAAAAGTCACAGCTTTTTACTTAAAAAAAACCTTTAAATAAGGATTAACAATTAATCTAAAAATATGAATAAAAAATTATTTTTTTTCGCAACGTTACTTTTTTGCTTTTGTTGCAGTATAGTAACATTTGCTCAAACTGTTCAAATTACGGTAAACGCTACGGTAAATAAAAAAAAGGTATCACCATACATCTATGGTCGAAATGAAAGTTTTGACAATTCGGATCAATTTTATAAAGAAGCAGGTTTAAGATTTGTAAGAGTAGGTGGGGGTAATAATATGTCAGCTTATAACTGGCAAAAAAAAATAGCTGTTCATCCTGATTGGTACAACAATGTTTATGATTCGGACTGGGATGTTTATGCTCAAAAAATTAATAACAATTTTTCTAATTTGCAGAGTATGTTTGCCTTTCAATTACTGGGTAGGACTGCATCCACCAAGGCAAATAATTTTAATGATTGGGAGTTTAGTCAAACTCATAATGGTTTACAGGTACCGGGACAAAATTTGGCAGGAGGAGGAACTCCAAATCTAAATGGAGGTAGTACAGCCCTAGTTGATGGTAATATTAATTTGTTTAGTGAACCATGGCCGGCAGATTCTTCCGTAGGAATTCTAAATGATTGGTTTGGTACTGGTGGCAAAGGGTTTAACAAAGATAAGTTTGTGTATTGGAGTATGGACAATGAAGTGGATATATGGAGCGGCACTCACGATTGGGCAATGCCAACACAACTATCGGCTTCTGCTTTTATGGATCGCTACATAGAATTAGCCAAGAAAGCAAAAGCGATATACCCGGGAATCAAATTGTGCGGACCGGTAACCACTTCTGAATGGCAATGGTACAAATGGTCAACTGAAAATATATATGTTAATGGCAGGTATTATCCTTGGATTGAATATTTTATAAAGCGACTTGCTGATGAGTATAATGCAACTGGTATTAAACTAGTAGATGTATTAGATATTCACAATTATCCTTGGTATAATGGAGATAATGCTGCGGCTTTGCAAGGACACCGAATTTATTATGATGAAACCTATGATTATCTTGGTTCAAACGGCATTAAAACAAGTACTGGAGGATGGGATGCTTCACTTTCTAAGCAATATATTTTTAAACGTATTAACGGTTGGTTAAACGAGCATTTTGGGGTAAACCATGGAATAACATGTGGTTTAAGTGAATGGGGTACTATGACAACTAACAGCAACCCTAATATTGAATCGGTTATATACGCTTCTCATTTGGGCACGTTTGCTAATAATGGAGTTGAATTATTTTCTCCTTGGATTTGGAATACCGGTATGTGGGAAACGTTACATCTTTTTAGTGATTATGCTAAAAATTATAGTGTCGCCAGTACTTCTACACTTGAAAACTCGGTTTCAGCTTATACTACTGTCAACGAAGGATCAGATGCCATGACTGTTATGATTGTAAACAGGGATATGAATACATCGCATACCGTAACTGTAAATATTAATGGTTTCTCTGCTAAAAACGGCTCAGCTGAAACCTTGCAACTTTCTTCGTTACCGGCAACAGAAACATTTGTATCTCATACCAATAACGCTTTAAAAAAGAATTCGGTATCAGTCAATTCAAACTCATTTACCATAACTGTTCCGGCTTTGTCAACTACTGCCGTATTGCTTAATTCAACTACGACTAATTATGTTACGTTAACCAACCGTAGTACAGGATTATTAATTGACGGTATGTGGAGAGGAAGTGATACTAATGTAGGGCAGTGGAGTAATAGTGGAAGCATTGCTCAGCAGTGGTTACTTGAGAGAACAGATGATTATGTAATGATTAAAAACAGAGCTAGTGGAATATACATTGATGGAATGTGGAGAAATGCCAATCCATCCATAGCTGGACATTGGACGCATAGTTTAAGTGATGCACAAAAATGGATTCAGGAAGATCAGGGAGGCGGCTATTTTAAATTTAGAAATAAAGCCACGGGGATGTATCTTGATGGTTTAGGAAGCAGTAATAATGGAGCAGATTTAGGACAATGGAGTGACGGAATCAGTTATAATCAGCAATGGTCAATTAATGTTGTTGGGAGCACCCAAACGGCAAGAATAGATTCTGCTTCTAAAGAAATTGCTTCAGAAGATCAGAATTTTTCAATAGAATTCTCACCTAATCCATTTGTTGATGATTTTAAGGTTGTAATAGCTAAATCAGGAGAACCAGTTCGTGTTACCATTTTTGATACTTTAGGAAGAAAAGTAGAAACAGCCCAATCTTCAGATTCCAATCAGTTATCAATGGGGGCATTATTGAAGCCCGGAATGTATTTAGTTCAGGTTGAAGGAGTACATACAGGGACGCTAAAGAAATTCAAAGTTGTAAAAAAATAAAGCATTTTTTTTTACCGATTCTTTATAAATGATTAGAGGGCAAATGCAATCATAGTATGAATATTATTAAATATCCATACTATGATTTTTAAACTTAATGGAGGTTATTTTTCTGAAAGCTCTTTTTCTAGATCTTTTTAGTATTTAGGTTTATAGCAACATAACGTAAAGATTTTGGAAAGTTTACAGATATTTAAATATTACTGTTAATCAAAGATTAATTATTCAAATGTAAGTCTCTGGTAAAAATATTTGTTTCACGATTAGATATAGAAGTTGATTTTTGTTAAGAAAAATCCTTGTTTGCTTTTTTTCAAAGGATGAAATACTGTCAATAAGACATTTCGATAATGTTTGTGAAACATAATGCCCATTAAATGAAAAGTAAAAGTTGTTTTTTCGCAGAAAGAATAAATTTAAATCTAATGAGAGAGGTTCTTTGACGAAAGACTACTCTCTGTGTAATAATAAAAAATACAAAAAATAAAAAATGAAAAGATCCGTATTCGTAACTATAACTTTTTTTCTCATTACACAAGTTTGGGCACAAGAATATCCTTTCCAAAATTCTAAATTAAGTTCTCAAGAACGTGCCAAGGATTTAATATCCCGTCTTACGTTGAAGGAAAAGGCGTCTTTGATGCTTGATGAATCAGAAGCAATTCCTCGTTTAGGAATAAAAAAATTCAATTGGTGGAGTGAAGGATTGCATGGCATTAGATATGGATATAATGTATCTGTTTTTCCTCAATCTATTGGGATGGCTGCATCCTTTGACGACAAACTCGTTTATCAGGTTTTTGATGCTGTTTCTGATGAATTCCGTGCCAAATACCATGAGGCTCGAAGAGAAGGAAAAGAGAATAGTAAATTTGTAAGTTTGTCGGTTTGGACTCCCAATATAAATATATTCCGTGACCCACGTTGGGGACGTGGTCAGGAAACCTATGGAGAAGATCCTTATTTAACCACCCGTATTGGAATTTCCGTGGTCAATGGACTTCAGGGACCTGCCGATTCAAAATATAAAAAACTATTGGCATGTGCCAAACATTTTGCTGTGCATTCCGGTCCGGAATGGAGCAGACATTCATTGAACCTGAACAATGTTAATCCACGTGATTTATGGGAAACTTATTTGCCCGCCTTTAAAGCACTGGTGCAACAGGCTGATGTGCGCGAAGTCATGTGTGCCTATCAGCGATTGGATGACGAACCTTGTTGTGGAAGTAACCGATTACTTCAGAAAATCCTTCGTAACGATTGGGGATTCAAATACCTTGTTGTTTCTGATTGTGGTGCGATTACCGATTTTTATAGCAGTCATAAGGTTTCATCTGATGAAGAGCATGCAGCTGCCAAAGCAGTACTTTCAGGTACTGATGTAGAATGTGGTTGGGGCTATGCTTACAATAAATTACCTCAGGCAGTTGATAAAGGATTACTTGATGAAAAGGATATCGATGAACGCCTGGAACGGGTTTTGGTTGGGCGTTTTGACTTAGGTGAAATGGATGATGATTCCTTAGTGTCCTGGTCAAAGATTCCTACGTCGGTAATTGATTCTAAGGAGCATAAAGAATTAGCACTAAAAATGGCTCAGGAATCAATGGTTTTGCTTCAAAACAAAAACAATATCCTGCCATTGTCTAAATCAGTAAAAAAGATTGCTGTAATAGGACCTAATGCTGACGATGAGACGATGTTGTTAGGGAATTATAATGGGTTTCCGTCCAGTATCACTACTATTTTGGAGGGAATTCAAACAAAATTACCTGTGGATAAAATATTTTACGATAAGGGTTGTGACATAATCGAAGACATGATTACACAAAGTCTTTTCGAAAACTGCTCTTTTGAAGGAAAAGCGGGGATGAAGGCAAGCTATTGGAATAATAAAGAATTTAAGGGAGAAATTGTTACAATTGAACAAATCATAAATCCGATACAATTAACAACTGCTGGGCAAAACCAATTTAGTCGTGGCGTAAATCTTAAAGGGTTTTCTGGAAAATTTGAAACGGTTTACCATGCTAGTCAATCGGAGGAAATAGTTTTCAGGTTAGAATTTGGAGGAAAATGCGATGTGATTATTAACAACAAAACTTTGTTTTCAAAAGAATTATGGCAATTAGCGCCAATCAGACTTCCCTATAAGGTTGAAAAAGGGAAAGAATACAAGATTGAGGTTAAGTATGCAGCTGTTAACGATGGAGTTGAGGCGAGCCTTAAGTTAAATATTGGCAGGGAGATCCCGGTTAATTATGATGCATTGGTTGATAAACTAAAAGGAATAGATGAGGTAATTTTTGTTGGTGGAATTTCACCAAGATTAGAAGGAGAAGAAATGCCGGTAGAATTTAATGGTTTCAAAGGTGGTGACCGAACTCATATTGAACTTCCTCAATCGCAACGTAAATGTTTGCAAGCATTGAAAAAAGCAGGTAAAAAGATAGTGTTTGTGAACTGTTCCGGAGCTGCTATGGCTTTAACTCCTGAAACTGAAAGTTGCGATGCTATTCTTCAAGCTTGGTATGGTGGACAATCTGGTGGTCAGGCCGTTGCCGATGTGCTTTTTGGAGATTACAATCCTTCTGGTAAATTACCAGTTACTTTCTATAAGAATTCAGATAAACTTGGGGATATTGAAGATTATTCCATGAAAGGAAGGACTTATCGGTTTACTGATGATGCACTTTTTCCTTTTGGATATGGATTAAGTTATACTTCATTCAAAATGGGAAATGCCAAATTAAGCAAAACCACTATCAAAGAAAATGAATCAATCCAATTGACTGTGCCAATAACAAATACAGGTAAACGTGATGGTGTAGAGGTGGTGCAGGTTTATATTCGAAAAGTAAACGACATTGAAGGGCCTTTAAAAACCTTACGAGGATATCAACGTGTGGAAATTCAAGCAGGTAAAACCCAACAGCTTTCTATTGATCTTGATCCTTCTTCATTTGAATTTTTCGATTGGAGTCAGCGTAAAATGTTGGTGACTCCGGGTGAATATGAAGTTTATTATGGGAATAGTTCTGATAGTAAGAACTTGAAAAAAACAAAAATCACTATTCAATAATTATTATAAAAATGAAAAAAATATTTAAACGTTACTGTAAGACAATGGAATTACGTAACGATTCGGTATTAATCGAAGCCTATAAAAAAGCCCATGCTAAAGGTGCAGCCTGGCCGGAAATAACCCAAGGAATGAAGGAAGTGGGTATAGTAGATATGGAAATCTATCTTTTGGGCACAAAACTTTTTATGATTATGGACACTGTTACTGATTTCGACCATGACAAAGCAATGGCTGAATTGGCACTTAAACCACGTCAAAGCGAATGGGAAGCACACATGTCACAATTTCAGGATAGCTCTGCCGAAGCAACAGCCGATCAGAAATGGCAATTGATGGACAGAATTTACAAAATAGATAAATAAAGTTTTAAATATGACAAATAAATTATTGAAAGTATTAGTGCTTGTATGCATTCAGCATGGAATATTGTTGGGACAAGTATCTGGAATAAATCCAAAAGCAAACGTATCCAAACGTTCAAAAATAAATTTTGATGAAAGTTGGCAATTTCACAAAGGTGATATAGCGATGAAGCTTGTTGTTAGAGTTGGTCAAGGCGGTATAACTGATATTAATGTCCCAATTATTCAGAAGAAAGATACCGTTATTGACTATACAAATTTTAGAAGCAGTTTATCAATGTTACCAACCGATTGGAAAACGGTTAACCTTCCTCACGACTGGTGTATCGAAGGAGACTTCGTTCATGACGATGATTTGGGAAGCCAGCCATCTGCTAGCGGATATTTACCTGTAGGTAAAGGAGTTTATAGAAAGGAATTTGAGATTCCAGAATCAGACAAAGGAAAGAAAATCTCCATTGAATTTGACGGAATATTCAGAAATAGTACCGTTTGGGTTAATGGTCACCTTCTTGGTCATCACCTTAGTGGGTATACACCCTCAAACTATGATTTGACTGATTTTCTTCGTTATGGCAATGAAGGCAAAAATGTCATTTTGGTGAAGGTTGATGCTACACAACCAGAAGGCTGGTGGTATGAAGGCTGCGGTATTTACAGACACGTATGGCTAATTAAAACAGATAAGTTGCATGTTGCAAGATTTGGTACCTATATTACCACGCCTACTATTTCTGATGAAGAAGCGGCTGTGAGTATTAAAACAACATTGAAAAACGAATACAAAACGGCTAAAAACCTTACCCTTGTTTCTAAAATAGTTGATAAAAAAGGGATGGTTATCGATACTGAAACTACTACTATGTCAATCTCTCCATTTGATCAGTTAGAAGTATCTCAAACAGGTGCAATTAAAACACCTAAGCTTTGGTCACCCGAAACTCCAAACCTATATAAAATACTTACCGAAGTTATTGAAAATGGAAAAATTGTGGATACTTATGAAACTACTTTTGGTGTTAGAACTGTCGATATTAACAAAAATGGTGTATTCCTTAACGGTAAATTATACCCGGTAAAAGGAACCTGTAACCATCAGGATTTTGCCGGTATAGGAGTGGCAGTTCCAGACAAAGTAAACTGGTACAAAATAAAAGTATTGAAAGAAACTGGAAGTAATGCCTATCGTTGTACACATCACATGCCTACACCGGAAGTACTTGATATGTGCGATAGTATAGGAATGTTGGTATTGGATGAGAACCGTCATTTGTCAAGTTCCAAAGATGGATTGGAAGATTTATCTACTATGTTATACAGAGACAGAAACCACCCGTCAATATTTATGTGGAGCTTAGAAAATGAAGAAGCAATGCAAGGTACAGTAATGGGGGCCAGAATTTTAGAAACTATGGTAGAAACCAGCCACCGAATTGATCCGTCAAGAAAAGTAACCGCTGCCATGAATCATGCCCGAAACGAGGGGGGATACAGTGATTTACTCGATGTTGTAGGATATAATTATGGCGACAAACAACTAGCCTATGTAAAAGATAAAGAGAATCACCCGGATCGTGTGATGTTTTGTACCGAAGGTACAAGCTTTGTTTCGACCCGTGGTGAATATGAAAATAGTTGGTGGAAACACCTTTGTTCAAACTCAACGATATGGCAACCGGGCTGGGGACCTTATCCGGGAGAGGATTGGGCAGATATTGTGAAGTATCCTTATTTGGGAGGGTTGTTTGTATGGACAGCATTTGATTATCGTGGTGAACCAACGCCTTTTTCATGGCCTAGTGTGGCCTCTCAATTCGGATTCATGGATGTTTGCGGTTTCCCTAAAGACGGTTATTATGCCTATAAAGCTGCTTGGACGGATATTCCGACTGTACACATTTTTCCACACTGGAACTGGGCGGGTAAAGAAGGTGATTCTATTCAGGTTCATTGTTATACCAATTGTGATGAAGTGGAATTATTCCTTAATGGGAAAAGTATAGCTAAGAAAAAGGCTGAACCTTATAAAAAACTAATTTGGGATTTGGTATATAAACCAGGGAAATTAGAAGCCAAAGGCTACAAAGCTGGAAAACTGGTAACAAAAGATATTGTAGAAACTACTACAGCTCCTGCTCAGTTGGATTTAGACAGTGATGTAAATACTTTAAAAGCGGATGGATGTGATGTAGCAATAATTAAGGTTGCCATAAAAGATACCAAAGGGCGCGTTGTACCAACAGCTGATAATCTGGTGAAATTTAGTATTGATGGACCCGGAAAGATAATTGGTGTGGCCAATGGAAATCCGAATAGTCACGAACGCGATAAAGCCAGTGAACGTATGGCTTTTAATGGTTATTGTATGGTATTGGTTCAGTCTGATAAGGCAATTGGGAGCATTAAATTAAAAGCATCATCTGATGGTTTGAAAAGTACAGAAGTTGTAATTAAAACTATTCAGTAAATAAAGTATTTAACTCAAAAAATAAATATTAAAACAAAAAGTAATGCGTAGTACATTTCTAAGTATCTTCCTTTTTCTACTGTCATCAAATATAAATGCACAGGATGAGAAAATTGTAGTTGTCAATACTGATAAAGAACCCATTGCTTCTGGTAAGTTTCAACCAACATGGGAATCTCTTAGTCAATACAAAGTTCCTGATTGGTTTCGTAATGCCAAGTTTGGTATCTGGGCACATTGGGGACCACAATGCCAGCCCGAGCAGGGCGACTGGTATGCACGTGGTATGTATGAAGAAGGTTCTGATTACTACAAATGGCATGTGCAAAATTATGGTCATCCTTCTAAAGCGGGTTTTAAAGAAGTAATAAACGACTGGAAAGCTCAAAATTGGAATCCTGAAGAATTGGTAAAGTTATACAAACGAGTAGGAGCCCAATATTTCTTTGCTATGGCAAACCATCATGACAATTTGGATTTGTGGGATAGCAAATACCAAGAATGGAATTCAACGCGTGTAGGTCCCAAAAAGGATATTGTGGCAGGTTGGGCAGCGGCGGCAAAAAAATACAAACTACCATTTGGATTAAGTGTTCATGCTTCTCGTCCGTGGACTTGGTATGAATTAGCCCAGAGTGCTGATAAAAAAGGAGAATTTGCCGGTGTAACTTACGATGGCAAGCTTACAAAAGAAGATGGAAAGGGAACCTGGTGGGAAGGTCTAGATCCGCAGGAACTATATGCCCAAAATCATAAGGTAAGTAAGATAACTGATTTTTCAGAATGGTGGAATTGGGGTGGTGGAGCCTCTGTTCCTTCACAGCAATACTGTGATAAATTTTATAACAGGACAATGGAGTTGATTAATAAATTCAATCCTGATTTGTTGTATTTTGATGACACAACACTTCCTTTATATCCTATAAGTGATGCAGGTTTAAAATTGGCTACTCATTATTACAATCATAATATGGCTACTCATAAAGGGAAATTAAATGCTGTTATGTTTGGTAAAATACTTACCGAGCAACAAAAAGAATGTATGGTATGGGATGTAGAACGTGGAGCGCCTGACAAGCCACAGGCCAAAGCATGGCAAACCTGTACCTGTATTGGTGATTGGCATTATAATAGAAAGGTGTATGATGAAAATCGCTATAAATCGGCTGCAACGGTTATTCGAACTTTGATTGATATAGTAAGTAAAAATGGGAATTTATTACTCAATATTCCCGTTCGCGGCGATGGTACAATTGATGACAAAGAGGTTGCTGTTCTGGAAGGTATTGCTGCCTGGATGGATGTCAATAAAGAAAGTATATTTGATACCCGTCCTTGGAATATTTTTGGTGAAGGACCATCGGTTAGTTCCGAAAATCCATTAGATGCGGCCGGTTTTAATGAAGGGAAGGTTGGATTTAGCGAAAAAGATATTCGTTTTAATCAAAAAGGAAATGTTTTATACGCTACAGTTATGAATGTTCCAAAAGAAGATATTATCATAAAATCACTTGGAAAGAATAAAAATAGATTTAGAATTAAAAAGATAGAGATGCTTGGTAGTAAAGAAAAACTTTCTTGGAAACAATATGATGCTTCACTGGTAATTACAAAACCGAAAATTATCCCAAATAATATTGCATTAGTATTTAAAATAAAAGAAAAATAGAATTATACCAAGACTTTGTTGGTTTAATCTAATAAACAAGCTAGGAAAGAATAGGGTTAAAGGTTTATTCCAAAACATAAAGGTCTGAATTTTGTTTTTAAACCCTAACAAAAATATTAATAGAAAGTATGTACAAATTAAATAATGTTACAATCAAACTCTTGTTGGGAATCTTATTTTTCTCAATAAACTTTCTATGTGCCCAAACGCTTTCCGATTGGGAAAACACGTTTCTTGTTAAAGATAAACGTCCAATCGCGTTTTCCACTAAAGATGTTGTTTTGTCCGAGTCGTGGGTAAAGCAACGAGAGGCTGTTAACACACGGTATATTTATCAGTTTGAGCCTGACAGGCTGCTTCACAATTTTAGAATTAATGCCGGAATTGAATCGAAAGCGAAACCATTAGAAGGTTGGGAGTCCCCTGGCGTGGGTTTACGTGGGCATTTTGTAGGTCATTATTTATCAGCTTGTGCTTCTTTGATTGAAAAAACGGGTGATACTTTGCTTCAAAAACGTGTAAAATATATGGTTGACGTACTTGGAGATTGTCAGCAAAAATTGGGGGGCAAATACCTGAGCGCATTTCCTGAAAGTGATTTTACTATACTTGAAACTAAATTTAGTGGTGTTTGGGCTCCATATTATACCTATCACAAAATCATGCAGGGAATGCTTGATGTTTATACGGCTACCGGAAACAAAAAAGCATATTCAATTGTGTTAGGTATGGCTGCTTATGTAAAAGAACGAATGGATAAACTTTCGCCCGAAACAATTGAGAAAATACTGTACACGCCCCAGGCAAATCCAGCAAACGAAGCTGGAGGAATGAACGACGTCCTGCACAATTTATTTGCTGTTTCCAAGGATTCAGCACATTATAAACTGGCTTGTCTTTTTGATTGCAAATGGTTCAGTCAACCCTTGTATGAAGGAAAAGATATTTTATCAGGTTTGCATTCTAATACCCACTTGCCTTTGGTGATTGGCTTTGCTAAACGGTATGAAAATACTGGAGATATCTATTACCGCGATGTGGTTTCTCATTTCTGGGATATGCTTGAACATCATCATTGCTATGCGAATGGTTCGAGTAGTGGTCCGAGACCTATTGCCACAACTCCTGCCGCTCAAACTTCAGAACATTGGGGGAAAGCTGATGGTTTAAGTACGACACTTACAGACAAAACTTCCGAATCATGTGTTTCGCATAACACACAAAAAATTACAAGTACTTTGTTTCGTTGGACTGCCCAACCCGAGTATGCCGATGTATATATGAATACGCTTTATAATTCCGTTTTTGCACTGCAAAATGCTGAAACCGGATGCAATGTTTATTCCTTGCCATTGGGTTCGCCAAATAAAAAGAATTTTGCAAAACCAAGTGACTTTTTTTGTTGCAACGGAACAACTATCGAAGCATTTACCGACTTGAATGCCAATATTTATTTTTATAACAACGATAATCTCTGGGTAAACCTGTACATTCCTTCCTCGGTCAATTGGAAATCTAAAGGTATTACATTATCTCAGTCGTCTGATTTTACAGATAGTCCAGTAGTGAAATTTAATATAACAGCTAAGAAAAGCACACCATTTGCACTTAAATTATTTATTCCATCATGGGCTGATGAACAAACTCAGGTTTTAGTAAACGGAAAGCCTGTAGAAGGGAAAATTGTACCCATGTCGTATGTTACTATTGACAGAAAATGGAAAAACGGGGACAAAATAGAAATACGCTATAATTATCAATTTCATTTAAAACCAATGCCCGACAATCCGAACGTCATTGCACTGTTTTATGGCCCGGTTTTATTGGCATTTCAGGTTCATAAAGAAACAATATTAAAAGGAAATGAGGTAGATATTTTGAAAAATGTCTCCAAACAAGGGAATTCTATGTCGTTTATATTGAGAAATAATGGAAAAGAATTTACGCTTGTGCCTTTTTACAAAGTAACGGATGCTTCCTACGGGGTGTATGCAACTATCAGGAATGAGTATTAAAATTGAAGAATAATCAAAACAAAAAGTATTTGCCATATAGGGGCGCACCATTACAAAATGAAAGATCATGATAAAAAAGTTTTTATTCATACTTACAATTCTTTCATCTGCTACCCGGCTCGATGCACAAACGCTCAACGATTGGGAAAATCCCGATGTGAATGGCTTTAATAAAGAGATAATTTTATAAAATAGAAATAATAGAAATTGACAAGATGCGTAGCTTAAATTCACACAAAAAGAATCATTGTATAAAACAATCTGCCTTAGTATTCATCCTATTTCTAAGCTCTTTTGCCGGCTATTCGCAAAATGGTACAGAAAGAAAACAACTGTTTGATTATGACTGGAAATTTTTTTTAGGAGATGTTGCTGAAGCTAAAGCAAATGATTTTAATGATGTGAGCTGGCGCAAACTTGACTTGCCTCACGATTGGAGCATTGAAGGACAAGTAAATCCTAAAAATCCAACAAAAGGAGCAGGAGGATATTTCCCCGCAGGGATTGGCTGGTATCGGAAAACATTTGATGTACCCGCAGAGTGGAAAGCTGAAAAAATAGCAATCTATTTTGAAGGTATTTACATGAATTCTGAAGTGTTTATCAACGGAAAATCGCTGGGTGTACATCCGTATGGTTACACTTCTTTCAGTTACGACCTAACACCTTACTTGAATTTTGGAAAAGAAAATGTTATTGCAGTAAAGGTTGATAATTCACAGCAGGTAAATAGTCGTTGGTACAGTGGTTCAGGAATCTATCGTCATGTTTGGATGATGGTAACTAATCCAGTGCATGTGGCACAATGGGGTACAGCAATCACAACTCCAGTAGTGTCTGCAAAAAAAGCTACTGTACAGCTAAAAACATTAGTGAAAAACGAAACCGCATCTGCCCAGAGTGTTCTTGTAAAAACGCTTCTTTGGAACAAGAATTTTAAAAACACAGGAAAGGCTCAGATACAAATTGAGATTCCAGCTAACAGCGAAAAGGAAATCACTCAAACCATAAATATGTCAAACCCGTTGCTTTGGACACCAGAAACGCCCAATTTATATCAGGCTCAAATTCAGGTTGTAAAAGATAAAAAAGTATTGGATGAGACTAAAACCAATTTTGGCATTCGTACCATAAAATTTACTGCTGATAACGGATTTCAATTGAATGGAAAAACGGTAAAAATAAATGGAGGTTGTGTGCATCACGATAATGGTTGCTTGGGTGCTGCTGCTTATGACCGCGCCGAAGAGCGCAAGATTGAATTGCTCAAAGCAGCCGGATTCAATGCCGTTCGTACTTCACACAATCCTCCTTCCGAAGCATTTTTAAATGCTTGTGACCGATTGGGTTTACTGGTTATGGACGAATCTTTTGATTGTTGGAATGTTGGAAAGAATAGTAATGATTATGCTAAGTATTTCAATGAGTGGTGGCAACGCGATTTGGACGCCATGGTATTACGCGATCGCAATCATCCTTCGGTTTTTATGTGGAGTATTGGTAATGAAATACCAGAAAGAGGAGAACCACAAGCGATTGAAACCGCTAAAATGCTCATAAACGGTATAAAGAAAATGGATACAACACGTCCTGCAACATCTGCTATTGTGGATAATGGTAAGTATTGGTCAGTTTTTGATCCGCTTATGGCGGTACACGATGTGGCAGGATATAATTATCACTTGCATAGTGCTCCGGACGATCATAAAAGAGTGCCTTCAAGAATGATTGTTCACACGGAATCCTATCCAAAAGATGCTTTTGTTAATTGGAAATTGGTACAGGAAAACAATTGCGTAATTGGTGATTTTGTTTGGACGGCGATAGATTATCTTGGTGAATCCGGTATTGGTAGAACTTTTTATTCGGGCGAAACACCCGGTGAAAATTGGGATAACGATATGTTTCCTATTCATGCGGCCTATTGCGGCGATATTGATTTGATGGGATGGAGAAAACCCATTTCGCACTATCGAAGCATGTTGTACAACGACAATGAAAAACTATACATGGCCGTTCGTGAACCCGAACCCGAACCATTGGAAATCAAAACAACATGGTGGTCAGTGTGGCCCACTTGGGAAAGCTGGACTTGGCCAGGTTTTGAAGGTAAAAAGATTCAGGTTGAGGTATATTCTAAATATCCGATAGTAAGACTTTATCAGGACAATAAGCTGATTGGTGAACAGCCAACTACCCTAGAACAGGAATTTAAGGCTACTTTTTCAGTTCCATATGCTGCAGGAGTGCTTAGAGCTGTTGGAGTAGAAAAAGGAAAGGAAATGGAATCAACCATTCTTCAAACTGCTGGCGATGTTACAAAAATAAAACTTACTGCCGACCGAAAAGAAATACTGGCCAACGGACAGGACTTGTCATACATAACTGTTGAAATAACGGATAAGGACGGGATAATCCAACCGGATGCTACCAATCGCCTGCATTTTAAAATTGATGGTCCGGGAGTAATAGCAGGAGTGGATAATGCCAACATCAAAGATACAGACTCTTATGTAGACAATACACGTAAAGCCTGGAAAGGGAAGGCATTGATGGTGGTAAAGAGTACTCATGTAGCAGGAAATATTAGGATAACAGTTAGTTCTCCGACTTTGGAAGAAACAGCAATAAACATTAAATCGGTTAAATAATAATGGTATGAAAAGAATACTTTTAAATACAATCCTATTTATTTTTTTATCAACAGCTGTTGGTTTTACTCAGGTCATCCATGTAAAGTCTCCTGATGGTAAGATTGACATGGCGTTAGAAAACGGAGCTAAAATTTCATGGTCTGTAAAACATGAAAATACAACAGTTATCGCTCCTTCCACTATTTCGTTAACACTGGGTAACGGTGAGGTTTTAGGAAATAATGCAAAAGTGATTAGTACTAAAAATTCAAAAGTAAATACCGCTTTTGATACCTCTATTTATAAAAAGAAAACGGTAATAGACGAGTACAATCAGGTCATAGTAAACTTTAAGGGTAATTTTGGTTTGATTTTAAGGGCTTATAATGATGGTGTTGCCTACCGTTTTTTTACCAATAAGAAGGGAGAAACTATTATTGAATCTGAAGAAGCAAATTTTAACTTTAACAAGGATTACAAGGCCTATGTTCCCTACGTTAGGGATTTAAGGGAAAATGATATGTATTCATTTGCTTTTGAATGCGACTATGTTGAAACTCCTCTTTCCAAATTTGTGATAGATTCACTTGCTATTTCGCCGTTTCTTATTGATTTAGGAAATGGAAAAAAAGCAGCTATTATAGAAGCTGACCTAGAGGATTATCCGGGTATGTTCTTAACACGTAAAATTCAAACACAACAAGGTTTGCAAGGAGTTTTTGCTCATTACCCAAAGGAAGAGCGCTTGGGAGGCTATAACAACATGGACTATATGGTAGTAAAAAGGGAATCGTATATCGCAAAAACGAACGGTAGCCGTAAATTTCCATGGAGAGCAATCGTAATTAGTGAAAGCGATAAAGACTTGTTGAACAATGATATGGTACAAAAGCTTGCAGCACCTTCTAGGATTAATGATATAAGCTGGATAAAACCAGGTAAAGTAGCATGGGATTGGTGGAATGACTGGAATATTTCGAAAGTCGATTTTAAGGCAGGAATCAATACGGAAACCTATAAATATTATATTGATTTTGCTGCGAAAAATCATATTGAGTATGTGGTGATAGATGAAGGTTGGAGTGAGGAAACCGATATGATGAAAATTGCTCCAAACATGGATGTTAAAGAACTTGTTAACTACGGAAAACAAAAAAATGTAGGGATTATTCTTTGGGCTTCGTGGTATGCCATAAATCAGGTTTTGGATGATGCTTTTTCTAAATATTCACAAATGGGCGTGAAAGGTTTTAAAATAGATTTCATTGATCGTGATGATCAAAAAATGGTAAAATCATTGTATAATATTGCTAATAAAGCAGCATCCTATCAACTTATTATTGATTACCACGGGATGTATAAACCTACTGGTATTCAGAAAACCTTCCCTAATATTGTCAATTTTGAAGGGGTTAAAGGTTTGGAGAACGTTAAGTGGACACCAAATGATGATACGCCATATTATGCCACTTGTATTCCCTTTATCCGAATGTTGGCGGGACCTATGGATTATACACCTGGAGCCATGCGTAATGCAACAAGATCCGATTTTCATCCAAGCAACTCTATGCCAATGAGTCAGGGAACCAGATGTCATCAATTGGGAATGTATGTTGTTTATGAAGCACCACTGCAAATGATGGCCGATAGTCCTACAGCTTATATGAAAGAGCAGGAAAGCACCACTTTTATTTCTCAAATTCCAACTACTTTTGATGAAACGGTTGCCCTTGATGGGAAAGTGGGAGAATATGTAGCCATTGCCAGAAGAAAGGGTGATATATGGTATGTAGGCGGTTTGACTAACTGGACATCAAGGGAGACGATAGTAGACCTATCGTTCCTCGATAAAGGAACCTACTCTGCCGAGATTTTTAGAGATGGAGTCAACGCAAACAAAGATGCCACAGACTATAAACACGAAACAGTTAATGTTACAAATACCGATAAGCTAACCGTTAATATGGCTAATGGTGGTGGTTTTGCAATCATAATTAGTGCTGAAAAATAAACGCATTATTCACGAATTAAAATACTCTTAATAACATAAATAAATTAAATAAAATGATAAATAAATTTTTCTGGGGAATGCTACTTTCTTCCCTTTTAGTTAGTGCTTCATATGCACAGTCCAAGTCGCCTCAGGCTTGTGGGCCAACGCCATCGGAGAACCAAATGAGAGTGCAAGAAATGGAATCGTATGCTTTTATACATTTTTCGTTAAATACTTATACAGATCAATCATGGGGATTTGGAAGTGAAGATGTTAAACTTTTTAATCCTGAAAAGTCAGATTGTCGCCAATGGGCACGTATTTGTAAAGAAGCTGGTTTGAAAGGAGTTATTCTTACAGCAAAACACCATTGTGGTTTTTGTCTTTGGCCTTCTAAATACACAGAATATTCAGTTAAAAATGCTCCATGGAAAAACGGACAAGGCGATATGGTTCGTGAAATGGCCGATGCCTGTAAAGAATACGGTTTGAAATTTGGTATTTACCTTTCACCATGGGACAGAAATCATCCAGATTATGGAAAACCGGAATATATTACCTATTTCAGAAACCAATTGACAGAGCTTCTTACCAATTATGGTGAAATTTTCGAGGTATGGTTTGACGGTGCCAATGGAGGAGATGGTTATTATGGTGGAGCAAATGAAGTTCGTAAAATAGATGCTAAAACCTATTATGATTGGAAAACCACTTACGCATTGATTCATAAATTACAGCCTAAATGTGTGATTTGGAACGATGGTGGTGAAAGAGGAGACCTTCGCTGGGTGGGAACCGAGGAAGGTTTTGTAGGCGAAACAAACTGGAGTCTTTTGAACGCAACGGGTGATGTTCCGTGGAATAATTTGCATTTTGGTGTTGAAAACGGGAATAAATGGGTGATGGCTGAAGTGAATACTTCCATTCGTCCAGAGTGGTTTTATCATCCTGACGAAGATAATAAAGTAAAAACAGTTCCTCAATTGATGGATCTTTATTACAACTCTATTGGACGCAACGGAACTATGTTGCTGAATTTTCCAATTATGCCAAACGGTTTGATTCACCCAACTGATGAAAAGAATGCCATTGAATTTGGTAAAGCTGTAAAAGAATCCTTTGCTGTAAACCTTGCCGAAAACAAAAAAACAACAGCTTCAAGTGTGCGTAATAATTCAAAAAAGTTTGCTGCTAAATTAGCGGTAGATGGAAAGAAAAATACCTATTGGTCTACGGATGATAATACAAAAACTGGATCATTAACAATTGATTTGGGTAAGCCAACCCTATTCAACCGTTTTATGGCACAGGAATACATCCGTTTGGGTCAACGTGTGAAATCCTTTACTGTGGAAGCTCTTGTGGATGGAAATTGGAAAGAAATAACAAGAGGAACTACCATTGGTTATAAACGAATCCTTCGTTTTCCTGCTGTAAATGCAACTCAGCTGCGTTTCAATGTTACCGATTCAAAATGCAATCCTGTTATTTCTAATATCGAGATTTATGATGCTCCGGTATTCTTGTATGCGCCTTCTATTATCCGAAATCAATCTGGTGAAGTAACCCTATCGACTAATGATATAGGGCCAATTTTTTACTATACTTTAGACGGTAGCGAACCTACTTCAAATTCAAAAAAATATACAGGTCCATTTGTAGCAGACGGTAAAGTAGAGATAAAAGCAATTTCTTATGATCCTACGTCGCGTAAGAGCAGTCCGGTTGGTGTTGAAAAATTTGATATTTCTAAAAAAGACTGGAAGTTAGTTGGGATAAATGATGATAAAGCTACTGCGATATTTGATGGTGATCCAGCTACTGTATGGCATCAGAAGGATAATAAAATGCCAATTGATTTAGTGATTGATCTTGGAAACAGTAAAAGTTTTGTTGGCTTTAAATATACACCTGATCAGAATAAATGGAGTTCCGGTATCATCACTACTTATCAATTCTATGTTTCAGCAGATAATATAGATTGGAAATTGGTAAGCGAAGGAGAATTTTCCAACATCAAAAACAACCCTTTGATGCAAATCAAAAATTTTACTCCGGTAATGGGGCGTTACATTAAGTTGCGCGCTTTGAAAAACACCCATGGCGATAATGTAGCTGGTTATGCCGAAGTGGATGTGATTACTAAATAATTAACAGGACAGCAGTTTGATAAACAATAGAGAAGAAAACAATATCATGATAATAAGAAAAATTAGCGTTTTAGTAGTACTATTTACGCTATTGTCTGTCAACGGATGGGCACAAGAGCCTGTTTACCTGGATACAAGTAAACCCATAGAAGCTCGTGTAAAGGATGCCTTGTCCCGAATGACATTAGAAGAAAAAGTGGCACTTTGCCATGCCCAATCAAAATTCAGTTCCAAGGGAGTTCCTCGTCTAGGTATTCCAGATGTATGGTCTGCCGATGGATCTCATGGTGTGAGCGATGAGAAATTATGGGATGAATGGAGTGGGGCGCAATGGACGAATGACTCTTGCACCGCTTTTCCTGCATTGACCTGTCTTGCGGCAACATTCAATCGAGATATATCGTTGCTTTACGGTAAATCTATTGGAGAAGAAGCCCGATACCGAAACAAAACCATGTTACTAGGACCGGGAGTTAATATTTATCGTACACCACTCAATGGTCGGAATTTTGAATATATGGGTGAAGATCCATTTTTGGCTTCACGCATAGTGGTTCCATACATTCAGGGAGTACAGTCCAATGGAGTTGCTGCTTGCGTAAAGCACTTTGCATTGAACAATCAGGAAATTTCCCGTGGCGAAATTAATGTAAATGTAAGTGACCGGGCATTGCACGAGATTTATCTTCCTGCCTTTAAAGCTGCCGTTCAGGAAGGAAAAGCATGGTCAATCATGGGAGCCTATAACAAAATATGGGGTGTACATTGCTGTCACAACGACATTTTGTTGAATAAAATTCTGAAAAATGATTGGAAGTTCGATGGCGTGGTGGTCAGTGACTGGGGCGGTGTTCATAATACCGATGAAGCGGTCAATGGTGGACTTGATATTGAGATGGGAACCTATACCAATGGATTGACAACACAAGGTCATTTTCCTTTTTCCAGCTATTTCTTGGCTAATCCGTTCCTGAAAGGAATTAAATCTGGGAAATACGAAATGTCGAAGCTTGATGATAAAGCGAGCCGAATTTTGCGAATGATTTTTCGCACTACCATGAGTGCTAATCGTCCGTTTGGACGTTTTGTATCGCCCGAACACAGTACCGCAGCACGAAAAATTGCAGATGAAGGTATTGTACTCCTTAAAAATAACAAACAGTTTTTACCCATTCCTGAAGGCAAATACAAAACGATTGCCGTGATAGGCGAAAATGCTTCCCGTAGTCTGGTTGTGGGTGGAGGTTCTACGTCGTTGAAAGCTGCTTATGAAATTTCACCATTAGAGGGATTAAAGAAAAAATACGGTGAAAATCATATTGTATACAGTATGGGATATGCTTCGGGTCCGTCGTTATATGGGGCTGAAGAACCTTCTAAATTAAATTTAGACTCCTTGCAAACTGCAGCTGTTGCCGTTGCCCGTCATGCCGATGTGGTGCTGTTTGTTGGTGGTTTGAATAAAAATTATTTTCAGGATTGTGAAAGTGGTGACCGTAAATCACTTAGTTTACCATTCGGACAAGATAAATTAATTGAAGCGATACAAAAAGTCAATAAAAATGTTGCCGTAGTTTTACTAAGCGGAAATGCGGTTTTGATGCCTTGGTTGGATAAAGTACCGGCTGTTGTACAAGGATGGTATCTTGGCTCAGAGGCTGGAAATGCTTTGGCAGATATTATTTCTGGAGACGTAAACCCTTCAGGGAAACTCCCAATCTCATTTCCTAAAAAACTGGAAGATGTTGGGGCACATGCCTTTGACAAACTCTGTTATCCAGGTGATGGTGTCAACGTGAATTACAAAGAGGATATATTGGTGGGATACCGTTGGTTTGACACTAAAAAAATTCCTGTGCTTTTCCCATTTGGATATGGATTGAGTTATACCACATTCCAATATGGAAAACCTACAGTTTCTTCAAAATCAATTACAACAGCCGATTCAGTAGTGGTGACAATTCCAGTAAAAAACACAGGAAAAGTGGCAGGAAAGGAAGTGGTTCAACTCTATCTTAACGATGAAAAATCGAGTTTACCTCGCCCAGTTAAAGAATTGAAAGGATTTGAGAAAATTTATTTAGAGCCAGGAGAGGAAAAAATGCTGCGTTTTACCTTAACAAAAGAGGATCTTTCGTATTATGATGACAAAAAAAGCGCCTGGATTGCTGAACTGGGAAAATTCAAAGTGATGATTGGAGCTTCAGCCACGGATATCAAGGGCACGGTTGATTTTATTTTGAAATAAGACATTATAAATGATTTTAAATAAAAATATGAAAAAAATAATTATTCTTTTAGCTTGCATTTTGGGGTTTTCCCTCAACTCAAATGCTCAGGGATATAAAAATCCTGTTATTTCCGGTTTTCATCCGGATCCAAGTGTGTGTAGAGTGGGTGATGATTATTATTTGGTAACCAGTAGTTTCGAATATTTTCCAGGTGTTCCGGTCTTTCACAGTAAAGACTTAATTAACTGGACAAAAATTGGACATTGTCTGACGCGTCCTTCCCAACTTAAACTGGACAAATGCAAACCTTCTTCGGGTATTTATGCACCTACAATCCGTTATCATGAGGGGCGTTTTTATATGGTTACGACAAATGTATCCGGTGGCGGAAATTTTTATGTTTCTACAGATAATCCTGCCGGGGAATGGTCGGAACCTATTTTTGTACAACAGGGAGGTATCGATCCTACTTTGTATTTTGAAGATGGTAAATGTTATTTTATGTCTAATGGGGCAGGTATTACTATTTGTGAAATAGATGTAAAGACAGGGAAAAAACTTACCGAAAGCAAAATTGTGTGGGGTGGTACAGGAGGACGCTACCCGGAAGCACCGCATATTTATAAAAAAGATGGATGGTATTATTTGCTCATTTCTGAAGGTGGTACAGAGTATGGACATAAAATGACTATTGCCCGAAGTAAATCTATTTACGGACCTTATGAAGCGAATCCTGCTAATCCGATTCTGACACACATGAATGAAAACGCACAAAGCAATCCGATCCAGGCCACTGGGCATGGCGATTTTGTTCAGGCACATGACGGTTCATGGTGGGTAGTTTTCCTAGGTTTCCGTCCGCAAAGTTTGTTGCATCACCTCTTGGGTCGTGAAACATTTTTAGCTCCGGTAAGGTGGGATGCCAATGCCTGGCCTGTGATTAACGGTAATGGTACAGTGAATATAGATATGAATGTACCTACTTTACCTTTGCAACCTGCAAAACAACAAAATCCTATTACTGATTTTGATGAAACGAAGTTAGGTGTTGATTGGAACTATCTTCGAAACCCATTTATGAACAATTATTCGCTAACGGAAAAGAAAGGTTCTTTACGATTGAAAGCCAGTCCTGTTTCTTTGAGTGATAATGATTCGCCTACTTTTGTAGGAAGAAGACAAGAACATATCAATTTTTCGACCACCACTATGTTGTCATTAAATGATGCCACGGAAAGTGACGAAGCGGGAATGACCATTTTCTATACCAGTCAGGCGCATTATGACATCTTTTTAAAACAGGCAGAAAAAGGCAGACAAAAACTGGTAGTCAATTACCATATGGGAAATTTAAATCACATCGCTAAAGAAATTGAAATTTCCAGTGATAAAATGTATTTAAAAGTGGTAGGTGATAAAGATTTTTATTCTTTTTATTATTCAACAGATGGTAAGCAATTTAATTTTTTAAACAAGATAAATGTCTGGTTTTTGAGTCCTGAGACCAATGGAGGTTTTACAGGAACTTATATAGGATTATATGCAGCCTCCCAAAGTAAAAATACAAAAGCCTATGCCGATTTTGACCAGTTTGTTTATAAATCTGGTAATTTAGAGTAGTCCTAATAAGTAGCAAGTATAAAGTCAAAAAATATGAGTAGTACAGTTTATTTAATAGCTACAAAAAGACTATTGTCACTATTATCAAGGTTTATACTTTAAAACTTGCAGCTTTAAGGAAAAAACTATCAACAAATAACCACCCACAAAAAAACATAATGACCACAAAACAATTTTTAATTTGCATACTATTTTTATCTATTACCTCTATATCTGCGCAACAGCACGACTGGGAAAACGAGCAGGTGATAGGTATTAACAAGGAAGCAGCACATTCAGTTTACATACCTTATGCTACTATTAATCAGGCACTGACTGGTTATGCTATTGAATCACCATATTATCTCTCATTAAACGGAAAATGGAAATTTAACTGGGTAAAATCGCCTGAAATGCGACCAATAGATTTTTATAAAAATGATTTTGATACTAATTATTGGGACAATATTGAAGTACCGTCTAACTGGCAAATGAAAGGCTACGGCAAACCCATTTATACCAACATAACCTATCCTTTTGCTAAAAATCCACCTTATATCATGGGATCAGGATACGCTGGTTGGACCAATAGTGAAATGCCAAATCCGGTAGGATCCTATAAACGCAATTTTGTAATTCCTGATAATTGGAAGGATCGCCAGATTTTTCTAAATTTTGCTGGAGTACAATCAGCAATGTATGTTTGGGTAAATGGTAAAAAAGTAGGCTATAGTCAGGAAGGAATGACTCCTGCCGAATTTGACATCTCTCCTTACATCCAAAAAGGGAATAATACATTGGCAGTTGAGGTCTATCAATGGAGTGATGGCAGTTATCTGGAAGATCAGGATTTCTGGCGTTTGGCTGGTATTTTCAGGGATGTAGCTTTGTATGCGACACCAAAATTTCAAATCAGCGATTTTTTTGTAAAATCCGATTTGAATCCTGATTTTACTTCGGCATCACTTAATACAGTTCTTTCTTTTGCAAATAAAGGATACAAAGGAGCTGTTTCTGTAGAAGGTTATTTATTGAAAGACGGTCACCATTACCAAGGTGAAAAACCCATTTTCGTAAAACAACTTACTGCTTCCGAAGTTAGTAAAAAAACATCTGAACTGTCTATCAATACTAAAGTGGATCATCCCGCTTTATGGTCGGCAGAAACACCTAATTTATATCAGAGCGTATTTGTTTTGAAAAACGCTTCGGGCGAAATTCTCGAAGTACTTGCCACGCCATTTGGTTTTCGCAAAATTGAGATCAAGGATTCACAGCTTTGGGTAAACGGCAAAAGTGTGTTGCTCAAAGGAGTCAACCGTCATGACCTTGACCCAGTAAACGGACGTACTGTTTCCTATGAAATGATGGAAAAGGATGTAAAGCTATTCAAACAATTTAATATCAATACCGTTCGTACCAGTCATTACCCGAATCATCCTGATTTTTACAAATTATGTGATCGCTACGGCATTTATATGATAAGTGAAGCCGATTTGGAGTCACATGGTATGGGCTTTGGAAAAGAAGGACTCGGTCATGATGTTCGTTGGGAGAAAGCACACGTTAGCAGGAATGTTTCAATGGTCGAAGCTTTCAAAAATCATCCGGCCATCATCATTTGGTCACTCGGAAATGAAGCCGGGCAAGGTGTTAACTTTGAAGCCTGTCGTAAGGCAGTTCTTAATTTAGATAAAACACGTCCCATTCATTATCAGGGTTACTATGAAGTAGCCGATATCGAATCGAATATGTACCCAAGTGTAGAATATATTGATGAAATTGGTAGCCGAAACGACCCAAAACCCTTTTTAATGTGCGAATATGCACACGCGATGGGAAATGCCGTGGGAAACCTGCAGGAATATTGGGATGTAATTGAAAAACACAAACGTCTTATTGGTGGTTGCATCTGGGATTGGGTAGATCAGGGATTGCAAAAAGAAATACCAGGAAAACCCGGAGAATATTTTTATGCTTATGGAGGCGATTTTGGAGATCGTCCTACCGATTGGAATTTCTGTGCCAACGGATTAACTACACCCGATCGTGCCATTACACCTAAATTAGAAGAAGTAAAAAAAGTGTATCAGTACATTGCTATTACACCTCAGGATATACTGAATGGAAGAGTCAACATTAAAAATAAATACCAATTTATCAATCTGGAACAGTTTGATCTGGTTTGGGAATTGAGTTGTGATGGTAGCGTGATTGAAGCGGGAATGATGAATCCACTTAATCTTGAGCCAGGAAAAGCTACAGAAGTAAGCATTCCGTTTGCTAAACCGCAATTAAAAGCGGGTGGTGACTATTTTCTGAAAGTAATTTTCAAACTGCATACGGATGAAAAATGGGCGTCAATTGGTCACGTTGTGGCTTGGGAACAAATGGCTGTACCATTTAAAGTACCTGCCGTTGTACCTGTTCATCCGCAAACTTTATCTTCACTTACTTATAGTGAATATCAGGATTGGATCCAAGTTTCAGGAAAAGCATTTAACTTAAAGTTCAATAAAAAAGTAGGTACAATTACCGATTTGGATTATTTTGGTACAGCTGTTTTACAAACCAATCCGGAAGCTATAAATGGCGTTCGTGTGGAAACAAGAACAATTTATACAGACACTACAAATAATGCTCGTGTGGCTGGACCTATGCTGAATGTGTTCCGTGCGCAGGTGGATAATGATTACTTTTTTGGTGGTGGTTATGGGCCTAAATGGCGAGAAGCGGCTTTATACAGTATGAAACCGACAGTAAAAAATATTTCGGTAAAAAAAGAAGGAGATGCCCTTGTAATTGAGGTAACTCTTAATTCGAAATCGCCCAAAGGTTATGCCGTTGGGCAACATAGCATCTGGAAAATTTATGGAAACGGCTTTATCGATGTTACTACTGATTTTGACCCTGATAAACTGGATTATCCATTACCTAAACTCGGATTCCTGTTACAAATGCCAGAAGGTTTTGAAGACGTGACTTTCTATGGAGCAGGGCCACACGAAAACTATCGCGATAGATTACGTTCGGCAGCTATTGGTCGTTATGAAACCACTGTTGACGCTATGTTTGAACCCTATTTGCGTACGCAGGATTGCGGTAATCGTTCCGATGTGAATTGGTTTGCCGTCAGTAATCATGAAGGTGTGGGAATGATGGTTGTGGCTGACAGCAAGATGAATTTTAGTGCGTTGCATTACACGCCGTTTGATTTAGAAAAAGCAAACCATCCTTATGAACTAAGCCGTAGAAAGCAGACAATATTGACAGTCGATTGGCAACACAACGGCTTAGGCGGTGGTAGTTGCGGTCCGGGTCCAATGGATAAATATTTGCTGAAAACCGAAAAAGCTACGTTCAAGTTTTCTATTCGTCCTTATGTTGGTAATATCGGAGATATGGGCGATGTAGCCAAAATGAAGCTGGGGAATTAGTGACCAACTAAAAATACATCGGTTCATTTCAAATAATAGAACTTCCATAAGAAAGTACCGTTCAGGATAAATAAAAACAACTTTGATACAGTAGTATTAGAGTTGTTTTTTTTTGAAGTTATCAATTCTATTTCAACAGCGGTCTAATTTGTTTTACATTAAAATAATTGTATAAGCATAAACTATTAAATACAGACAACTGTATTTTTAAGTAAAATAATACAATTACTGCCCTGTTTTGATACAAAAGCATCCATTGTGAGATGGTTTTTCCTGTTAAGTTTGTTTAGTAAGGAACTATATAACCAATTTTAAATTATGAGAAAAACAAATAATAACTCCTATGTAATTAAAATTATATTTGTCTTTCTATTGTTTTCAACTGCTTTTTATGCTCAAAATTATGAGCAAAACTGGGAAAAAGTAATCTATTATGAGGGTAATGGCAGAATTAAATCAGCAAATACTATAGTTTCTAAAATTTACAAAAAAGCAGTTGCAGAAAAAAATGAAGTCCAAATCATCAAGTGTTTTTTTTATAAATCGAAATACCTTCAAGTTTTAGAAGAAAACGCCCAATCGACCATTATTAGCAATCTGCAAAAAGAAATACAACATGCTTCGATTCCATCAAATGCATTGTTGAATTTAATTTATGCAAAATGTTTGAATGACTTTTATATTCGAAATTATTACCTTCGACAAAGCATAAATTCTACTGATAATCCAGACTGCAATTTTCTAACTTGGTCAAATGCTGAATTTCAGAATCAAATAGAGTTGGCTTACAAAAAAAGTAGAGCTAACGAAACTGTTTTAAAAAATACTCCCTTAACAAAATACGAAGCCATTTTTGATTTTTTTACTTTAGAAAAATTCCAAAATGAAAATTTATTCGATTATTTACTAAAAGAAAACATAGCTTTTTATAAATCAAAAATTAATACTTATCAATTTGATTTTAAAAGTTTTAAAGAATATAAAAATATTTTTTTAGGTAAAACGACAGATTTTACAAAACTGAATCTTGATTTTATCGAAGACAAAAACCTTAAAAAAGTACTTGGTTTTCAGCAAAAATTAGAACTTGATGCTCCTGCAATTGAAAATCAATTAGAGCGTATTCAATTTTGTAATGAATACCTTGTCAAATCTGATAATGATTTATTAAATGCTTTAATTGCCTTAGAAAAAGAAGCAAAAGAAGCAACCGAACTGCAAAAAATCCAATTAGAAAAAGCTATTATTTACATAAAACTGGCTTCAAAAAACATTCATCCTGATTATAACATAAAAGCTATTGCCGAATTAGAGCGTGTTTTGACTTTAAATAATAATTCAAATGCCTATAAACAGGCGCTTCAAAAAAAAGAAATCTTACTTACAAAAAGCACTAATGTTGAGTTTCAAAAATACCTTTACCACAAAGAAAATTCACGTGCTTTTATACGATATAAAAATACAAATAATGTAACTATTTCGTTTTTTAAAATTAGTCATACTAAAATAACAGAACTGGAAAACTCAAAAAATCCGGACAGTATAGCTTTAAAAATAATTGAAAATAAAAAAAACATTGTAACTAAAAATTATGAACTTGTTGATAAGAAAGATTACTTTGAATACACCACCGAAGTCCTTTTACCCCAGCTGGAAACAGGCAGTTATTTGGTTTATTTTGAAAGTGAAACTGATAGTAAAGATAAAAAGGGTTTTGGCTACGAAACCCTAACGGTATCTAATATTTCGGTATTGGTAAATAAAAAAGAGGATTCTGAATTTTACACGGTTCTTGATAGAAAAACAGGTAAGCCGATGGAGAATGTGGTTTTAAATTCCAAATATTTTAACTTAAAAACCAATGCTCAGGGAGTGGCAATATTCAAAGAGAAAGACAGTATCAAAAATTACAATAATTATTGTCCTATTGTACTGACAACGAAGAATGATACTATTTTAATTAGTGAAAAACATCTCTATGGTATGTCAATTTATGATAAAAACGATATAGATTTCAAAGGCAAAGTAGAATTTTATTTAGACCGGGCCATTTATCGTCCCGGACAAACAGTTTATTACAAGGGGATTGCCATTCAAAAAAAGAATAACCAATCGAGTATTGTTCCAAATGTGTTAATGAAAATTATAGTAAGGAATCCAAATTCCGGAATTTTAAAAGAATTTGAAACTACTACCAATGAATTTGGTTCATTTTCAGGAGAATTTGTTTTGCCTACAAGCGGATTAACAGGAAATTTTTATATCTCAGCAGAAGAACCTGAAGATGTAGAAAATGACACCTCTTATGATAAAAAAGAAGACGAGCATCCGTTTTGGGATAAGGTGGATTTTGAAAACTCGACGATTAATTTTAAAGTCGAAGAGTACAAACGCCCAAAGTTTGAAGTCACTTTTGAACCTAAAAAAGAAACCTTTCAAGTCAATCAAAATGTAGCAGTAAAAGGTATTGCCAAAGCGTTTTCCGGCAGTTCAATTTCTGATGCCAAAGTAAGTTATACTATAAGCCGTTTTACTAATTATTATGGTAATTATTATAACAACGAACCAACTGAAATATTAGCGACTGGCGAGACAAAAACTGATGCTTCAGGAAAATTTGTGATAGATTTTATTGCACAACCATCAAAAAACAGCAACAAAGAACAGCTTCCCGTTTTTAATTATCGAATTGAAACATCGGTTACAGATAGTAATGGCGAAACACATACTGCGCAAACAATAATAAAAGTAGGCTACCACGACTTAATTTTGAAAACTTCAATTCCAAACAGGATAGAAACTAAAAATAAGAACGAAATTACCTTAAACAGTACAAATTTGAATGGTGAATTTAAAAGGATTATAGGTGAGTTGAAGTTGTATTTTGTAAATCCTTTAAGGGATAAATTCAAATATAGAGTTTTTCAACAACCTGAAATCAATACTATTACTGATGCCGATTTTGAAAAATTATTTCCATATGAAGTTAACGATTTTGAAGCTTTGAAAAAGCCAACAGAAATCCTGTTATTTTCTAAAAAGATTGATACTGAAAAAGACAAAAAGCTTGTACTCGATTTTATTTCTAATTATCAATCAGGAAATTATAAAATAGTATTTACATCCAAAGATAGTTTTGATAACCTCATTGAAACTGCTTCTGTTTTTGAAATTATACAAAGCAAAAATAAATTCAATCCCAATTTATTATTCACAATTGAACAAATGAATCAAGACCCTAAAAAAGATGGTTTTGTAGACATACAAATACGTTCAGTGATAGATACTTTGTATATTCATAGTATTGCTAATTATAAAAACAGTACTTTTTTTGAAGGAAATAGTGTTTTAGAAAATCATCAAGCCGTAATAAGGATTCCTGTAGAAAAAGATTTCGAAAAATCACTGCAAATAGGTTTTGAAAGTGTTTTTGAAAATCAAACTTTCATTAACCAATTAGAGGTAGTTTTAAAAACAGACGAACCTAAAATGGCATTTGAGCTAACAAGTTTTAGAAATAAAATCGAACCTGGAAGCAGCGAAAACTGGTCGTTTCAACTAAAAGCAACCAACACCCAAAAGGAAGCCGAAATTTTGGCATCGATGTACGACAGTTCTTTAGATCAATTTACCCAAAAAGACTGGGTTATTCCGCATTTTAGTGAATATAATAATAATTATGTTCATTTCCCAATAAGTTTAGGATTTGAGAAAATCGATGTAGATATGGAAGATCTTAACTTAGCAAGAACCCCATTAAAATTTCAAAATGAAGCAACGCAACTAATATGGTTTGGATTCAATTTTAATGAAGTAAAGCCAAAATTCAATAGCATTGAATATAAAAAACAACTTAATAAAAAAGCTAAAAAACCTAAAAATGCAGATACAGTTTATGGTTTTGTGTTAGGTTCTAAATCCGAAAGATTACCAGGAGTTTCAATACAAGTAAAAGGTAGTACTACAAGAAGTATCATTACAGATTTTGATGGTTATTATGAAATTGATGTTGCTAAAAATGAAAAATTAATCTTTACGAGTATTGGATATGAAAATCAAACAGTAACTGTAGGTGATGATAAAAATATAGATGTTGTTTTAGAGGAAGGAGAATCTGCTTTAAATACTTTAAATGAAGTAGTAGTCATCGGTTACGGCAGTGTAAGAAGAAAAGATGTAGCAGGTTCTATTTCGTCAATTAGCGGAGATGAACTTCGCCAAACACAAGCCGTATCTATTGAAGAAGCATTGCAAGGAAAAGTGCCTGGTATTCAAATAAGAGGGAATTCCACTATTTCGGGGAATTCCACTCCATTATACGTTGTAGATGGAGAAATTGTTTATGGTGATGTTCTTAAAAATCTAAATCCTTCAGACATTCTTTCAATAGATATTTTAAAAGACTCACAAGCCAAAGCTCTTTATGGAAGTAAAGGAGAAAACGGGGTAGTTGTGATCACTACCAAAAAAGCAGTGGATGCATTAACACAGCTAAAAGCCAGAAAAAATCTTTCGGAAACAGCGTTTTTCTTTCCTCATTTAAGAACAGATAAAAAAGGTAAAATCAGTTTTAATTTTACTTCTCCCGAAGCCTTGACAGCTTGGAAACTACGACTATTGGCACACAATAAAGAAGCGGTTTCGGGGTATTTAGAAAAAAGTGTTGTCACCCAAAAAGAGTTGATGGTCGTGCCTAATTTTCCTCGTTTCTTTAGGGAAAAAGATTCGATTGTCATAACAGCAAAAGTGGCAAATATGACTAACGAAACTAAAACGGGATTGGCAATTTTACAGTTTTTTGATGCTTCAAATATGGAAAATCGGAACTTAAAAATGCAAAATCTAAAACCAACACAAAATTTCGGTATCCCTCCGCACGGAAATACTACAGTTAGTTGGAAAATCTACATTCCCGAAGGATTGCAAGGACTCCAGTATAAAATATTGGCAAAAGCGGGCAACTTTTCGGATGGCGAGGAAAATATCGTACCTGTTTTGACCAATTCGATGTTGGTTACGGAAAGCATTCCTGTTTGGGTTCGGGAAAATTCTAAGAAAGAATACACTTTTGAAAACTTAAAAAACAAAAATTCAACCACTTTACGAAACCATCAATTTACCCTCGAATATACCTCAAATCCTACTTGGTTAGCTATTCAATCTTTGCCTTATTTGATGGAATACGAACACGAATGTGCCGAACAAACTTTTGCCCGTTTTTATGCGAATGCTTTGGCTAATGAAATTATTTCGAGCAATCCAAAAATCGCAAGCTTGTTTGAAACATGGAGAAAAAATGGAAAATTAAATTCAAAACTAGAAGAAAACGAAGAACTAAAATCGATGATTCTTTCCGAAACACCTTGGCTGAACGATGCTCAAAGCGAAGACGAAAAAAAGAAAAATATAGCTCTTTTATTCGATTTGGAGAAAATGAAAACCTCGCAAGAAGCTACTTTTAATAAATTAATACAAAAACAAAAATCGTCCGGAGGATTTGCCTGGTTTGATGGTGGTAACGAAAGTGAGTACATTACCCGACATATTTTAGCAGGTTTGGGACATCTTTCTCATTTAAGTAAAAACGAAAAAAACGTTAACAAAATCAAAGAAATTACTCAAAAAGGTATTCCGTTTTTGGACAGAAAGTTTTTAGAGTACCACAAAGCAAGAATCCAAAACCTAAAAACAACCGACAAATTGATTTGGTTTAATCCCTATTCTGATTTACATTATTTATATACCAGAAGTTTTTATTTAGACAATTACCCGCTTTCAGACACTTTGAAAAAAGCGACTAAATTGTATCTTGAAGTGGCTAAAAAAGACTGGCTCACCTATTCATTATACGAAAAAGGATTGGCAGCTTTAGCTTTAAATCGCTTTGGAGAAAATGAAGCAGCGAAAAAAATTATCGAAAGTCTAAAAGAAACCGCATCTAACAACAAAAATTGGGGAATGTATTGGATTGCTAACAAGGCAGGCTGGTATTGGTATCAAGCACCTATTGAAACTCAAGCTTTGTTAATTGAGGCTTTCGCCGAAGTGACAAATGACACCCAATCAGTCGATGCGATGAAAGTTTGGTTATTGAAAAATAAACAAACTAAAAACTGGCCTACCACAAAATCGACCACCGAAGCCGTCTATGCTCTGTTGATGCAAGGCACTGACTGGTTGAGTGTTAAAGATAATACTGTTATTAAAATTGGTGATGAAAAAATCCTGACCAAGAAAATATCTGAAAACGAGAAAGAAGCCGAAACGGGCTATGTAAAACTCAACTGGAAAGCTGACGAAATTAATAAAGAAATGGCATCGATTGTTATCGAAAACAAATCAAAAGTGCCCGGTTTTGGAGGGATTTATTGGCAATATTTTGAAGATTTAGATAAAATTAAAAACAATGCCGACGGTAATTTATCAGTTTCAAAAGAATTGTATCTAAAGAAAAGTACGCTCCAAGGTAATGTATTAGAAAAATTAAAGGCTAACAAAAGTTTGAATATTGGCGATTTAGTTACCATAAGATTGATTATTACTGCCAAAGATGATATGGAATTTGTGCATTTGAAAGATATGCGGCCTTCCTGTTTTGAACCTGTAGATGTACTCTCTAATTACCAATGCCAATCAGGTTTAAGTTTTTATAAAAGTACCAAAGACGCCGCCACGCATTTCTTTTTTGACTATATCAACAAAGGAACCTACGTTTTAGAATATGACATTCGAGTGAATAATTTGGGCGATTTCTCTAACGGAATTACCACCATCGAGAGTATGTATGCTCCTGAATTTTCTAGTCATACCAAAGGAATTAGAGTGAAGGTTGGAGAGTAGATTAAGATCACATATTAGATTAAGATAAAAAAATATAATTTAGATTAATTATGAAGAAAAAAGTGTTATCCATTGCAATTCTTGTTATTACTAGTTGTTCTTCTGTAAAAAAGACAGTTAATCCTGAAAACAAAAAAGGTTCTGTTAATACAACTAGCCACTTAGCTGAAATTATAAATTTTGCGGGAGTTCCTGCAACAAGTGATTCCTATTTTAATAATGCCTCAAGTGCAATCAAATATAAAAACACGATTTTATTTACAGATACTGGTAACAATCTTATCAGACAGATTAAAGACAATGTAATTACAACTTATGTTGGTAATGGAAACAAAGAAAATGTAAACGGGAGATACACCAAAGCCTCATTAAATAATCCTGAAAACATAATGATGGACCGTAAAAAAAACATTTACGTTTCGGTAAATTACAATCAAATTCAAAAAATTGATAGTTTAGGAAATGTTACTCATTTTGCAGGGAAATTTTTTCCAGGATGGATTGAAGGTGGAGTAGATGGAGAAAGAGAAGTGGCTTCCTTTAAATTTATTTCCAGTTTAGTAAGAGGTCGAAAAGAGGTAATATATGTAGCTGATGGAAATAAAATCAGGAAGATAAGTGCTGATGGAAATGTAACAACTATTACAGGAAGTAATCAAAGTGGTGATAAAATAGGAAAAGCTGAGGAAGCCCTTTTTTATCAAATATCGGATATCGCTTTAAATGAGCAACAAGACATTTATATTGTAGATCAGGTTAATAAAAAAATTAAAAAATTGAGTGACGGATTAGTAAGTACTTTTGTCCCTGGAAGTATTATTAATTGGCCTACATCAATTGCTGTAAACAGTAAAGGTCAAGTGTTTGTTTTTGATGATTCCGCCAAAATATTATATACGTTTGATCCAAATGGAAAATTAATAAACACTTTAAATAAAACTATCTTGGCTTCGCAAAAATATTCATTTCAGCTAAAAATGACTGTTGATGATGACGATAATATAATACTTCCTTCAGTAGATTTTATAAATATAATTAGCCCTGATTTTCAAATAACGCAAATAGGCGAAAAAAATGGAAGTTGCAGAAATGGAAGTATTGATAAAGCCACATTTAATATCCCTTATGATGGTGTTTTTGATACCACAGGTAATCTTTATGTTATAGAAAAAGGAAACAGGGACATTCGAAAGATTTCAAAAGAAGGTTTTGTAAGTACTTTTTCCGGAAATGGAGAATATGGAGACAAAACAGGCTCAGCACAAAATACCAGTTTTATTAATACGGCAGCTATAGCTATGGATAGCTTTGGAAATCTCTATGTCATTGATGGAGATTGGAAAGATGTACGTATCAAAAAAATTGATACCAATGGCGAATCTTCCATTTTTTTAGATCCAAAAAAAGAAAATTTAGAAAATGAAAGATGGAATGATTTGGTATTTGACTCGGAAAATAATTTGTATGTTTCTGATAATGTAAAGAATGAGATTTACAAATTCGATTCTTTAGGAAATAGAATTCCATTTGATTTAGGGATAAAACTTAATGCTCCAGCTGGTCTTGCTATTGATAAAAATGACAATTTATTTATTTGTGACTCTAACAATAATAGAATTGTAAAGGTATCAAGAAGTAAAAAAACAACTGTCGTTGTACCTAATGGTATTCGTTTAGATGAACCGGAGAATATTACTATCGATAATTCAGGAAATCTTTACGTTACAGATAAAAACAGAACCCGGATTGTTAAAATAGATTCAAATTTAAAATCAGAAATTTTTCTTGCAGAATCCACATTAGGAAAAAACAAGACGCATAATTTCAGCGAATATACCAATACTTTGAAAATAGAATCGTTTGGTGAAGCTATTTATGTTTTTGATAAATATGATAACCAGATTTTTAAATTGAAATAGAGGTATTGATAACTCCTGTTAGCCTAAGTTTTGATTGATTACTGTATGAAAAAAGAAGGCTTGGTTTACTAGTACAAGGACATTTATTAAATAATAATGATAAAAATTTTTATCAAATATATAATTCACTCTTTATGGGCTTATGCCTGTAAAAGAGCGATAAGAAGAGGTGATCCTGATTATTCTAAATTAGTATTTAATTTTGAAATCTGTACCCAGCAATGGAAAGAACCGGGACCACCCATGCGCGTTATCCTGAGACAAGCAGAAGAAGGAGAAGAAGAAGATTTGACCGATGCCGAGCTTCTGGCCATCAGCCAGCAACAAGAACATTTTATCACGCTGTATCCTAATCCTTTTACCAGCAGTGTGTCTATTGCTTATGCGCTGGAGACCGATGCTCAGGTAAGTGTAACCGTGTATGACCTTATGGGCAACCCAATACCCGCAACACTTGAACCCGGGTGCTATGCAAACCGCCGGCGAACACCACTACAGTCTGGATGGAACAAACCTGAAACCGGGCATGTACATTGTGCAGATAACGGTAAATAACCAAGTGTATTCCCGAATAGTAATTAAACAATAAAAAAGATGCAAAAAATGATAAAAAGGTATCTTTGTATTGTAGTAATACTAAGTACTATGATGGGGTATGGGCAAAATAAAATTGTTGGGAAACAGTCCTCGGTTGATGGTAATAATTGGGTTAATATTGAAATTAGTGTTAAAAATACAAGAGATATTGTAAAACCAATATCTTTCCTGCAAACAATACCAGTAATGCTATACACTCCACCCCCAATTACGGCGCCGACGATCAACATACAGCAAATACTCAGTAACCCCTCATCATCCGAGGAAGATATAGCAAAGGCACACGAGGCTTTGACTATTCAACAAATACAAGAAGCACATGCCGCAGCTGCAATGGCACAGTTACAAACGCTGTTTGCGTGGTTAGCCGCTCAGGCTGAAATTCTAGAACAGACTATAGCTATAGCACAGGCTCAAGCATTGATAGGATCTTTGCAACAATTGTCACAAACAGTAGAAAATGGAGGAACGTTAAATGTATCTACACTTATTAATACCACCACAACCATTATCCCAACCTGGTACATGGACAACGATGGTGATGGCTGGAATTTAAAAAATGTGAGTCAAACAAGAGAAACCTGCCCGGGTCCCGGATGGACAAGCAGCACAAAAGGAGAAGACTGTGATGATAATGATCCCCGCTGGGGTTATGAATGCGGCCTGGTAAGAGGCTGGTTTCTGGACAACGATACTGATGGTTATTTTGCAGCTGTGCAAATGTCCTCCACGATGCCTACTGCGCCAGGAAACTGGACTGATGTTATAACTTATGGGCCTGATTGTGATGATACTAATCCTGCCATAGGGATGAATTGCGGTGCAGTAGTTAAATGGTATGTGGATATAGATGGCGATAAGTGGTACGATAAAGATGCTCCGACAAGAGAATCCCAATACAACCCCGGAGGATTTTTTATAAGAGACCCGTTAGGCCCGGATTGCGATGATACTAATCCTTATTTTACCATAAATTGCTATACTATTGGTGGCAGTACTCAGCAACAAGGAAGCGCATATATTCCGCAAGCAAATGATAAATTTGCAAAACCGAATATTCCGACAACAATGACTAAACAAATACTAAACACTTGTACCACATCCGGAATGGAATATTTAGCTAAGATTTTTGGAAAGAACACTTCAAGAGCAATATTTGAACAATACTATTACAATCAATTTGGAATTAACCTTATGTTTGTAGGTGTAGATTATAGTAAAATGACAATTTTTGCAAGTAATTTTTTTGAAACTACTGGTTTTGTTGGGATTACTCAAGCGATAGATGCAGGGTATTTTTTAATGACCAATCTTGATGCGGGTAACAATACTTATCATAACGTAGTTATTGTGGGTTACCATCTTAATGGAGATTATATATATATGGATCCGATTTATGGAAGTTTGAGAGAATCCTCTCCAGCAAATTTTCCAAATAATTATGTAGTAACAATTAAAAAAAATAAATAATGAAAAATATGAAAAATTTAATTATAGTATTTCTATATATAATTTCAAGTTTTGGATGTGCAGCGCAATCTAGTATACCTGCAAATGCCAAAGATATCTTGATTTCAAAAATATGGATTATTGATGGAGTAGAAGATCACACGTATAAAATTATTTTTACCAACACCAAAATGATAACTTACTCTAATGGAATCATTGTTGGCGAAGATGAATATTACTTAGTTGATGATTTAAGTAAATGTGGACCTAACAAATTTATACAAAGTAATGTTGGAAATTCAAATTCAGGAAAGTATTTTGTTGCTAGGGATTTTTGTTTAGAACTTATAAATGTTTCAACTAATAAGCTGGAATTTAAAAACCTCAAGTTAAATTCCAATATGTCTGCTACCCCAGAATAAGCTTGTTTGACTATTGCATTTACTGTACCTCAACTTGGCCAAGTAAAATAGCAACGAGAGCCCGACGTTCTAGGTATGTAGCAAATATCCTGTGTTGGATAGCAGAATTGCATTCTGTGCCCGCAAAGTAGAGCAAACCACAAACCCTTTCAGAGTTAAAAAACTCTGAAAGGGTTTTTTAAAAAAAAGTTGTTGTTTTTTTGCTAAATTTGGTTAGGTTCATTGACAACGACGGCGACGGCTATCATAGCTACACTCAATCAAGAGCTACCTGCCCCTTTGGATGGAGTGTCTCCACAATGGGACTGGATTGCGATGACAATGATTCCAGATGGGGTTATGAATGTGGCTCGGTAAGAGGCTGGTTCCTCGACAACGACACTGATGGTTATTTTGCAATTGTGCAACCAGGCACAAGCAAACCTACTACAGCAGGAAACTGGACGAGTACTATGACCAAAGGTCCTGATTGTGATGATACTAATCCTGCCATAGGGATGAATTGCGGTGCAGTAGTTAAATGGTATGTGGATATAGATGGCGATAAGTGGTACGATAAAGATGTTGCACCAATAGAATCCCAATACAACCCCGGAGGATTTTTTATAAGAGACCCGTTAGGCCCGGATTGCGATGATACAACCAGAAACATAACCAATGATTGCTATCAATTCTTTTTTATAGACAACGATGGCGACGACTATCATAATGCTGGAGTTGTACAAGTAAGAGCCACTTGCCCGGGTCCCGGATGGACAAGCGTTACAAAAGGAGAAGACTGTGATGATAATAAATATGATCCTACTAATAATTGCAGTGGAGCACTCCCTATTATAGGCTGGTTTCTGGACATGGATGGCGATGGCTGGCATGCAACTGCACAGGGATCCACGGTTAGTCCCGGACCGGGATGGACAAGCACTATGACCAAAGGACAAGATTGTAATGATAATTTATATAGTTTGGATAATAGTGTTTGTAGTGTTACACCACCACCCTGTACTAATAAAACAGTTTGTGACAAAGGATCTAGCTGGGTAAATTGTGAGTGCGTGAAGGATTCTTGTGAAGAACTAGCAGTACAAAACAGTAATCCTGATTATAAAGCAAAAGTAGCTGAACTACAAAATCAAACAGGACAAACTGCCGAAAACGGCTACATACAAAGCAGTAAAGCTAGCGGAGGAATTTTTACAAAATTGACTAATAATTCAGTTCATTCTTTAAAAATAACTAATATTTCAAATATCGCAGGATTCATACACGTACACCTAGATAATTTTACAGAAGATAATAATGGCGATGGTATACTTGATGAAATTAAACCTATAAGGATGTTTTCTTCAGAAGATATAAAACAAATGATTGTCTTGACTTATCGTGCACATAGTAACAATATTCCATTTGAAGAATTATATGGAGCGATGATTTCCAGTAAGGGAAATTATACTATGAAGTTTGAAGGAACTACACAAGATGCGATAGATAATGGCACAAATTACAGCGCATTAAACAAAGATAAAATAGAGCGAAAATATTTGCGCTATATGTCAAAAGGAGAAAAAAACAATTTAGAGCTAGGTATTTTACAATTTATGAAAAATGTCCTTCATATAAAAGGTATTACATTATACAAAATTGATGCTAACGGAAAAGCCGTAAAAATAATGCTAGACTCCAATGGTAAAGTTATTACAACTCCTTGTTAATACTAATCTTATAAATATAAAAAAATGACAAAAATAATGGTTTTATTAATTACAATTTGCGGGCTATCAAGTTATGCACAAACAACACTTTCTCTTGAGGAGGCTTTACAATTTCGAAAAGAAGAAATAGCTTTTCCTGAAAGTGTAACTTATGTAAAAGATGTGAATGGCACACTAAATAAATACTTAGGTAGATGGAAAGGAAGTTTTGGAACTACAAATTATGAATTTTTTATAACAAAATATCAAGAAGTAAGTGTTTATAATGATTTATTAAAATTTGATGAACTATCAATTCGTTGTTTAATTACAAATACCAATGGTTTGGTAATAGAAGATACAAGGACAGTCTCTCAAGACGATGTATCTATTATAAGCATTGGTCTTTCAGATAATAATCCTAGTACATATCAAATCTTTTATGTAGGAGAAAACAGTTTTTGTGGAAACAAAGCAGAAATTTATATCTCAATAAATAATATGGATCCTGCAAAAATGAATTTTTATACAATTCCTTCTCATGTTTTGACTTCAGATGAGGAATGTCCAAATGGCTATATAGCACCGATATTTCCAAAAGGTAATCTTTCTTTAGTTAAACAATAAAAGTGTACTTATTTGGTTCGAACATCAGTTATCATTAGACTAGCACAAACGTTATGCTCGTACCACAGAATAACAAACTACCACCCAAAAAAAAGTGGTAGTTTGTTGCTTTTTCGAACAAAAAAGGTCAAAAAAAACTAAAATAATTAAAATCAACAAAATTTAGGATGTGAAATCAATGCCCGCTTATAAATTCAAGAGTGAGCCTAAATTCTTAAAAACATGAAATTATGATAAAAATAAAAATCTTTCCATTGGTATTGTTTGTATTCTTTAGTACTAATGTGAGTCTTAACGCCCAGAATCCAAAACTACTCATTACAGTAGAAAGAGATGCTGATAACAGTGTAACTCTTAATTACACCAAGGAATTACCAGGAACTTATACTGTAGATTTAGAATTTACACAACTCGAAAATTCAGATGCTCCGGTACATCAAAAAATAGTGGTTTCAGGATATAATGGTTCATTATTAAAACTGAAACCTATAAATTCGCAAATGCCTATTTCTTTGGGTTACAAATACACACCTGTTCTTGGAGCAATTAATCCAAAAATTGATAGTTTGGTTACCTACTGTCTTCCTCTTAAATTAAACAAAAAAATCAAAATCATAGAAGCAGTAAATGTGGATGAAAAATATTTTACCAATAAAGAAGTAAAAACATGGAAAATGTATGTTGCAAATTTGCAAACGGCAGATACAGTTTGTTGTATGCGAAAAGGAATAGTTGTGGATATTAAAAGTAACGAGAGTTCAAATACCCTCAATGAAAAAAAATATACTGGACATGCTAACTTAGCCATCACAGAAAGTTAAGAAATAATCTTAATTTTAACCTATGAAACAAGTCCGCAAAATT
>NZ_JBZEEN010000003.1:0-359583 GCF_058309975.1 Flavobacterium sp. ST-158
CTATTGAAGAATTTAACAATCAAATTAATTACAAAAATGTAGCTTAACTTTTTCTCCAGTTTTTGTTTGCATATCCACAACCATTGAAGAAGCTAAATTAGCAGTCTTTGAATATATAGAAGTATGGTATAATAGAAAACGTTTGCATTCTTCTTTGGGATATAAAACACCTAAAGAAATGGAACTAGAATTTTATAAAATTAAAAGTGTAGCATAGGTCTTAAAAAAAATGTCCGACTTTTTGTTGCAAGTCCAATAGCTTAAAGAGTTCGACTGTCGAACACTTTTTTTAATAAAATCAAAATACCAACATCAAGTTCTTTTTACAAAATCCCCAAAATGTTATTTTTCTAATGTTATGGCTTTACCTTTAATTTCAAATCTTTCATTTAAAATGTCTTTAGTATTATCAGGCAGTTTTCCTCCTACAGATACTGTAAACCATCCAGGCTCTATTACGCGTTGTTTTTTAGTGTTAATTAAAGAAAGTTGCCTTGGTTTAATGGTAAAACGAACCGTTTTTGTTTCTCCTTTTTTCAAATGTAAACGTTCAAAACCTTCTAATTGCCAAATAGGACGTGGAGTGGAAGCTTTCTCGTCTTTTAAATACAATTCTGATACTTCGTCGCCATCACGTTCTCCAATATTGGTTACATCAACTGATATTTCAAAATCTTTTTCAGGATTCACATTCTGAGGAAGTTGTAGGTTGCTGTATTGAAATTGCGTATAACTCAAACCAAAACCAAATGGATATAAAGGTTTCTTTTCGAAATAACGATAGGTACGACCTGTCATATTATAATTTTCAAAGTCCGGTAGTTGGTCTACAGATTTGTAATACGTTACTGGTAGTCGTCCTGCCGGATTGTAGTCACCAAAAAGGACATCGGCAATAGCATTTCCACCTTGTTGGCCAGGATAGCCTGCTGTAAGGATGGCAGGAACGTGGTCATTGGCCCAATTGATGGAAAGCGCGCTTCCGTTGATTAAAACTAGAACGACTGGTTTTCCTGTTGCTACCATGGCTTTCATTAATTCCTCTTGATTGGATGGTAAGTCAAGACTGGTGCGGTCTCCACCATCAAAACCATCAGCTTCTACTTTCATTTCTTCGCCTTCTAGGCGCTCATTTAATCCCAATACAAGAACTACAGCATCCGCCTGATTAGCCACCTGAACAGCTTGCTGTAATACATTTTCTTGGGGTTCAGCCCATAAAAGTTGAGCTATGGCATCGCCATAGAAGTTTTGGTATTTTACCTCTATTTTGTATTTTTTTCCTGCTTGTAATTCAATTTTTTGTGAACGAATACGTGGGCTATGATTGTTTTTCCCGCCCGTATTTTTTCCACCTTCAATTTCAACAGTCATAAAGGGTTTTGACCATTCCGAAATGGAGTAGGTTCCGGTTTTAGGCGCAATAAGATAGCCCGTCCATTTTACACTGTAATTCCCCATTTTAAGACGGGAATCGGGAGTGTTTACATCCCAGTGAAAATCAATTTTGTCATCAGACCTAGTGAATAAAGGTTTGCCGCTCCATTCTAAATTATCATAGTATTCGGCTATTAAACCTTGCGTGCCGTCTTCTTTCTGAAAACAAATGGATGGAATAACCTGCATTGCTGGAATTCCTTTGGCTAAATCAGTTCCCTGCGCATATAGAACTTTTGTGGCAGGTTCTAGTTTGTTTTGAATTCCTTTAAGTACAGTAACAGGATTACTTGGGATACCACTGTAATTTCCCCATAAAGATTGTGCATCATTGGCATTTGGGCCAATCACCGCGATTGTTTTTAATTTTTTGCTTAGAGGTAAACTGTGATTTTGATTTTTTAATAAAACAATACTTTTTTGCGAAGCCACTCTTGCTAAATAGTCATGCTCTGGACTATTGTTTTCCGAAAAAGGGATGTTCGCATAAGGAACGATTTCATCCGGGTCAAACATACCCAGTTTGAAACGAGCTGTATAAAGTCGTTTTACAGCAATATCAATATCCTTTTCGGTGATTAAATCTCGGTTAACGGCCTCTTTTAAGTCTTTGAAACTGCTTCCGCATTCCAGATCTAATCCTGTTTTTACCGCTAAAGCAGATGCCGAGGCAGCATCATTGGTAATTTTATGATATTTCCAGATATCAGTAACAGCACCGCAATCGGAAACGATATAGCCATTGAATCCCCATTGTTTTCTAAGGATATCAAATAGAAAAGGACTGGCACTGGCCGATTCTCCTCTAAAACGGTTATAGGCTCCCATTATTGAATAAACTTTGCCTTCTTTGACTAATGTTCTGAAAGCTGGAAGATAGGTTTCGTATAGGTCTACATCGCTTACGTGAGCATTAAAGAAGTGACGGGAAGGTTCCGGTCCTGAGTGGACGGCATAATGTTTGGCTGTAGCAACTACTTTGAGGTACTTGTCATTTTTTCCCTGTAATCCGTTAACATAGTTAAGCCCCAATTGTCCGGTTAGATAAGGATCTTCTCCATAAGTTTCGTGTCCGCGTCCCCAGCGAGGATCTCTAAAAATATTGATGTTAGGCGACCAGAAGGTCAATCCCTGATACATACCATGCTGTCCTTTTCTTAGATATTCGTGGTGTTTAGCACGTGCTTCATCCGAAATAGCATTAGCCACATCAAAGATTAATTGACGATCCCAAGAGGAGGCAATTGAAATAGATTGGGGAAAAACAGTGGCATAACCCGCACGAGCAACTCCGTGCAGAGATTCATTCCACCAATTGTATTCTGGAATATCCAAACGTTTTATTGCAGGAGAATGATCCATCAGTTGTGAAATTTTTTCATCCAGAGTCATTCTAGAAACTAGATCATTCACTCTTTGTACAGTGGGTAAATCAGGGTTTTTGAATGGCAATTTTTCTTGTGCAAAAGTGCTAACGGTTACAAATTGTAACACAAACACTAAAGAGCGTATTTTTCTCATTGTTTTTGGAAGTTAATTATTCGTAATTTATAATTTTTTTATTGATTTCATTTTAAGGTGATTAAACAGTTGTCAGTAACGGTTTTCGTCTTGTCAAAAATAATTGGTTTATTTTCCTTTCATTGGGCTAAATTGCTATTTCAGGGAGCATATAAAACTTACTTATAAGATTTTTTATTTCAGATGCTATTGTTAGTGGGGGCATAATGCTATTTTAGAGGGGGTATTTGATTAGACTGATACCCAATTTTAGGTTCGGAAAAGAATTTTGATATTTTTGTATGTATTATGAATAATCTAATGGGTGTAGTTTTGAGAAGAGGAGTATTTGTTGCTATTTTTTGTTTATTTTTAGAGAGCTGCTTGGCACAACCTTTTGGAGTTCTAAGACATTTTTCACATGATGTAAAGTTGAGTCAGTCTCATATTCTCGAAATTCAACAGGATGAAAAAGGATTTATCTGGCTGGGAACTTATAATGGTTTAATTCGCTATGATGGTACCACTTTTCAAAATTTTGAAGTATTAAGGAGGGGAAATTTAAATCTGTCTTCTAATAGAGTTTCCAGTTTTCATTTTGATAAAAGTGGACGGATTTGGATTAAGTCTGAGCAAAATGAAGTCTATTATTTTGATAAAAATACACAGAGTTATCATTATCCCGTAGAAATAAAAAATACGGCCTTAGAATCCACTTTTTTTAAAGATTTTAAATTAATGCCCTCGGGTAGGGTGTGGTTGTATCCTGAAAATAAAAATCAGTTAGTTGTTTTAGAAAATAATAAAGAGATAAAGCGGATAAATTTTGATTTCTCGAAACTTAGAGGGAGTAAAATTCAGGAAATATTTGAAGATTCTAAAGGGACCACTTGGTTTTTGACCAATTTTGGTATTTGCAGGTTACAGAAAAATGCCGTCCAGCCGGAATACTTATTTTTTAATATGACGCGCCCTTCTGGAAAATCCTATTCTTTTAAAACTGTTACTGAAATTAATGATGAACTGTGGTTTGGCGGAACTAACGGGAAATTGACTCGATATTCTAAGAAATCTTCAGCTTTTTTTGATGTACCTCTTGAAATTCATTCTGATATTGAAAAGATTAAGTATATCTCCGGCGGTAAGATTCTTATTGTGAGTCAGTCAGATGGCTTTGCTTATTATGATTTGAAATCAGCTAAACTTAAAATTTATAATAATAAGACTTTGTCAGGATTTCCTGCAGGAGCAATAAAGTATATGGGGTTATCTCATGGGAGACAGTTTTGGTTTGAAGCTTCAAGTCCGGGAATTTATCAGTTTGATTTAATGACTGGAAAGTTAAAACACATGCAGGTTGATTTTAGTGATCCTACGGCAGTGAATATTATAAGAAAGACGTTTTTCCTAACCGCTAGAGATGGAACGGTATGGATTCAACCTAAAGACGGCTCATTAGGATATTGGGACGAACGTCAAAATAAGTTGTTTTCTATTTCGCATTGTATGAAGCAATCGATAGAAGAGGTTTCTGATGTGATGCATGCCGCTGCATTTGATCAATTAGGGAATCTATGGTTTTGCTCTTATAGAAAGGGATTAGATATAATGATTTTTAAGAATAAAAAATTTAAAGTCTTAACTCTCGAATCTTCAAAGGATCTACAAAAAAATAATGTGAGGAGTTTGATGCAGGAACGCAATGGAACTCTTTGGGTAGCCTGCAGGAATCAAAAAATAACATTATTTGACAAGAACAAAAAAATGATTGGATTTTTGGGAGCCGACGGGACTTTATCATCTAGTAGCCCTGGTTGGGGAGCTGATATTTACCATACTTATCAGGATAAAAAGGGAAGAATATGGGTAGGTACCAGAGGCAATGGATTGTTTTGTTTGATTCCAAGTCAAACTCCTTATAAATATAAGGTACTTCATTATAAGTATATTGAATCGAATAAATATAGCATAAGTGCAAATGATATTTATAGAATATATCAGACTGCTTCAGGACATATTTATCTGGCAACCTGGGGAGGTGGTTTAAATCTTATTAAGGAAACAAATTCAGGAATCCGTTTTATTAATTATAGAAATGAATGGAAAAAATATCCAATAAAATCGGCTGATAGGGTACGTTCGATTGTTGAAAACAGACAGCACCAATTATTTTTTATTTCTTCTTATAAGCTTTTTTCCCTTTCAGAAAAAAATGCCATTGCTAATAAAGTTCAATTCAAAGAGTATCCTGAGGTTTCTGGTAATGATATTTTGGATATCATGGTAACATCTCAAAATAAACTGGCTTTAGCCACTAATGGAAAAGGGATACAATTAGCCAATATGGATGATAAAGGTGATTTAGAATTACAAACTTTTGGAGAAGAGTATATAGGTTTTCCTATGGATGAAGTGGTTGCTATACAGGAGGACAAGGCTGGTAGAATTTGGCTTATGGGTGACAATCAGTTGGTACGCTTTGATACCAAAATGAAAACGGCCGAAACTTTCCCAGAATTGAAGTCTCTTCTCGGAAATGAAATTTTTTCAGAAGCTACAAAATGTCGTCTTTCTAACGGAGAAATAGTTGTTGGTTTTTCTAACGGTGCTGTTTGTTTTAATCCTGAAAAACTTAAGCCATTAGCGTTTAAGCCCTATTTAGCAATTACTGGATTTGCAGTAAATAATAAAGAATTAGCTGAGATTAACCACGAAATACCAGCCAATCCTGATTTACTTAAAGAAGTAACGCTAGAGCATGACCAGAATTTTATACGCGTTCAGTTTTCGGCACTCGATTATATAAAAAATGAAAATATTGTGTATCGATACATGCTGGAAGGAGTTGATAAACAATGGAATTATATAAAAGGAAATCAGCCAATTAACTATACTAATCTAGGTCGTGGAGAGTATAAACTGCTAATTTCTTCTACTAATGGTCATAATTTATGGGTCAATAATAATCGGGAGATTACAATAATTATTCGACCTTCAATCTGGTGGTCTAACTTAGCTTTAATTTTGTATTTCTTTTTAGGAATAGGCTTGTTTGTACTTATTAAACGAACTATTTCGACTATTCTAAAATTGCGAAATGATGTCCAAATTGAAAAACAGGTATCGGAATTAAAGTTAAAGTTCTTTACCGATATTTCGCATGAAATTAGAACTCCTCTTACTATGATTACGGCTCCGATTGAAAAAATGCTTGCCGATAGAGAAGTTCCGGAATCGGTTAAGAAACAATTGGAATTGGTAGAAAGAAGTACTAATCGATTGCTGAATCTGGTGAATCAGATATTAGATTTGAGAAGAATCCAAAATCGAAAATTAGAAGTAAAAGCAATTGATTTGGGACAGTTTGCTGCTAAAGTATGTGATAATTTTAGAGAAATAAGTGTACAGAGAAAAATTCGTTTAAAATTAAAAGTGCTTGCGCAACATCCTTTTATTTGGGCAGATTCTGATAGTCTGGATAAGATTATGGTAAATTTAATTTCAAATGCTTTTAAATATTGTCGTAATGGAGATTCGATTGAAGTTGTAATCGATGAAACCGATAATCAACTAGTGCTAAAAATTCGGGATACAGGTCCGGGAATAAGCCCAGTAATACAAAAAAGATTATTTGTTCGTTTTTCTAATTACAATGAAAACCCTAATAATCCCAGTACAGGAATCGGACTTTCCATTGTTAAGGATTTGGCAGAAAAGCATCATGCGACCATTACAGTTGATAGTGTTTTAGGTAAAGGAAGTTGTTTTCAGCTTACTTTTTTAAGAGGATATGGGCATTTTGGTGATGAGGTTGATATTGTTTTTGAAGAAGAAACAGTCGAAAGTGAAATGGATAATCAATTAGAGGAAGCTATTGTTACAATTAATGAAGTAGAACACCGAAAAGACAAATTTGTAGGTCTCATAGTAGAGGATGATCCTGAATTGCGAGGTTTTATTGTATCCATGCTAGAGGAAGATTATACGATTCATATAGCCGAAAACGGTATTGAAGGCCATTTGAAAGCGGCTCGATTGTGTCCTGATTTTATTATTAGTGATGTGATGATGCCACAAATGGATGGGATTGAGATGCTCCGACTGATTCGAAATAATTTAGCTACTAGTCATATTCCTGTTATTTTACTAAGTGCAAAAACAGCTATAGAAACAAAATTGGAAGGATTAGAATATGGAGCTGATGAATATTTAGAAAAACCTTTTAATGTAAGTTATTTGAAAGCTCGTATTAAAAATGTGCTGGATCAGCGCAAAAGATTACAGCTTTTGTATTCAAGTGGGAATTTGGTTGAAATTTCTAATGAAGAACCTCTACAAATTTCAAATCAGGATCATAAGTTTATGTTTGAGGTAATTAAATTGGTAAAAGAAAATATTTCAAAAACTGATTTTTCAGTTGAAGAATTAGGAAAGTTGATGCGAATGTCGCGAGCTAGTTTTTTTAACAAACTGAAGGATTTGACGGGAGTTTCTCCTGTAGTTTTTATTCGGGATATTCGATTAAACGAAGCTGCAGAAATGTTAAAAAAAGATGATTTACTGATCAAAGAGATTTGTTTTGAAGTAGGTTTCACGGATTTGAAATATTTTGGTAAATGCTTTAAATCTAAATTCAATTATACCCCGGCTGAATATCGTCGTCTTTATAAATAAATAGTTTTAGTTAGTATTTTTTTGAGGTCCATAAACAATGTAATAATTGTTTGTGGACTTTTTTTATAGCCTAACTTATTTGCTATTTTTTAACTAATAAGTGACTAAATAGTCTTATTGGTTACTCTGTAGATTTGTTATCTGTTGTTTAGAGACGTATTTTTTTCGTTATTCGTTTTTAAACCGGTTTATTTTTAAGTTTTTATTGTTAATTGATTGTTTTTTTAAGTTTTTGGTTGATTTTCTTTTGAACTTATTTGTAAGAAATACATGCTGAATGTACAGTTTTTAGATAAATACCCCTTGTTATTTATCAATTTGACTCCCCTTTTTTTTAGTTTTTGGGATTTGTAAATCCTCTTAGTGAAACGACCCGTATCGAAAAGCAATTTTTCTACCTGATTCGGATATACTCTCTTTAGTTTTACATCGAACCAAAAAGTCTTTCGGGACAGTTTTTTAACTAATCATTAATAAATAATTAAACTTATGGAACAAACAAACACTTGCATACTGCTGCTGTTTCTGCTCGGGATGTTATTAGTGTCTTACATCAAAAATCGCATACTGACACCCAAATTATCTCTGATAAAAAATGGACAGTTAAACACTTTAGAAACTTTCAATTTTAAATTGTATTATGATGAAAAAGATACTAAATAAGATTTTGGGATACGGGGTACTTCTTATGTGTATTGCCGCTTGCAATAATGACGAAGTGAAATACAATACTTCAGTAGTCAGGAATTTTGAAATTCAGATAAATGATGAGCCTTATGTCCTAAATACAGGTATTTCAACAAAATTTATTTTTATTTATAAAAATGATGGCGATTTTTTCGCAAATTACAGTTCGCATTATCGATTTGCGCTTGAGAATGGAGGATATAAATTTGTAGCTACTGATCTTCCAGAGCAAATGATCCCTTCACCAGTGAACTTAAACGATTTGATTATTCCGCAAGCTATTCATGCAGATCAAAAAGTAAATATTTCGGCAGCTATACCTTATAAGTCTCCATTTACGGACAAACTTACTATGAACATTTTGACCAGAACAGGTACTTTACGATTAAAATCGAAAGACGTCACTGCTGATCCAAGCTATACTAATATTAGAACAATAGTAGAGGTAAAACGTAGTGGTTACAAAGTAGCTGATACAACTTATGTTCAGGAAAACATGGAGGTTTCTAGAATTAAAAAAACGACTACTGGAGGAATCAACTACACCGATGATTTTATTGTTTTCCAAACGGATGATGCTGCTAATAATGTGAGTATCCGGATTGAGTTTTTGGCGGATGATTTAACAGTAGTTAAAACCAAAGAAATTTCAGGTTCCTTTCCCATTTTAGCTAAAGGAGTGACTCAAATTAATTTTAATCTGAATGATGTAGATACACCAGTTATAGAGGATTATGTGGTTACTGTTAACGGGGAAGCTTATACAGGAAAAAATATCAATCAGAAATAATAAACAGACTTAAAAATAACTTTAAATAAAATATTGTAGTTATGACGATAAAAAAACATATCGTGAGCGTTTTAGTTGTTTTGCTTTTTGCATTTAATAGTTATGCTCAGGAAAAAGTAACTGTAACAGGAGTTGTAAGAGACAAAACAGGATCGATACCTTCTGCCACAGTTATTGTAGTAAATCAAAATACCAATACAACTACTGATATAGATGGAAAATTTACGGTAAAGGTAAATGATCCAAAAACTGCAGTTTTGTTAGTTAGATTCATAGGGATGAATGATGTTACAGTTCCTTTGAAAGGACGTACTTCAGGAATAGATATTCAATTGAAAGAATCTACCAGCGAATTAAATGAAATAGTTGTAATTGGTTATGGAACACAAAAACGAGGGAATCTTACTGGAGCTATTTCTAGTATTAAGGGTTCTGAATTGGCTAAAATACCAACCTCTTCCGTAGCAGAAGCCTTAGTAGGGAAACTGCCAGGAGTTCAGGTAACTTCAGCTGATGGTTCGCCAGGTGCCGAAATAATGATTCGAATTCGTGGTGGTGGTTCGGTTACACAGGACAATTCACCATTAATTTTAGTGGACGGATTTGAGGTAGCCAACTTGAATGATATTCCTCCTACAGACATAGAATCTGTTGAGGTATTGAAAGATGCAGCATCAACGGCTATTTATGGTGCACGTGGAGCTAACGGGGTAGTTTTAGTGACTACAAAAAAACCAAAAGCAGGTAGAATTTCGGTTAATGTAAATAGTTATTTGCAAATGAAAACACTAGCAAATCGTTTGGATGTAATGGATCCTTACGAATTTGTAATGATGCAATACGAATATGAGCGTCAACGTAATTCTAACCCTACGGGATTCTTTAATCGTTATGGTCGTGCTAATGAATTATACATTTATCAGGGTAACAAAGGAATTGACTGGCAGGATGAAATTTTTGGAACTAATCCTGTTGCAAAATATACTGATTTAAGTGTTATTGGAGGAAACGAGAGTACTAAATATAAATTTGCTCTTGTGAATCAGGAACAACCTGGAGTATTAATCGGAAGCGGTTTAAGACAAACCAATTTGAACTTCATGATGACTACTAAGTTATCGGATAAATTTTCTTTTGAATTACAAAGCCGTTTAATTAATCAAACTATTGATGGTTCAGGTACTGAAGGAGTTAGTTTGTTAGATGCTTTACGTCAGGCACCTACATTAGGTTTAGAGGAGTACATGACTTTACCAGAAGACAATACCTATTTTGACCCTGAAGAATATCAGCCTACAGTTCGTTTTAATCCCAAACAAGAAGCAGAGAAAAATTACCGCAAACGTAATACTCGTACATTTAATACTGTTGGAGCACTTACCTGGAATATTATTAATGGTTTGAGTCTTCGTAGTATGTTTGGGTATGAATATAAATACAGTGAAGAAGGTCGTTTTTGGGGAACTGATACAAGAACAGCTAATGATAATAACAATCAGCCGGTAGTATATTATGGAACAAGCCAAAGCCCAAGATGGCAATTAAGTAATGTTTTGAATTATACTTTCAAATGGAAAGACGTTCATGATTTCCAAATGATGTTAGGACAGGAGATGAAAAATCAGGAAAGCTTTGGTAAGAATTATCGAAGCCGATATTTTCCAGAAGACATTACAGGAGCTAAAGCTTTAAATAATTTAGCATTAGGAACTCCATTTGAAAATGGTTCTTCAGCAGGATCTCCAAATCGTATATCTTCACTTTTTGGTCGTGTAAATTATAGTTTTAATGATAAATATATTGCTATGTTAGCTGCACGTGCTGATGGGTCAACTAAGTTTGGTCCGGGTAATCGTTGGGGGTTATTCCCGGCAGCAGCTTTAGCTTGGAGAATGTCTAACGAGGATTTCCTGAAGGATAGCAATGTAATCTCAAACTTAAAAGTACGCTTAAGTTACGGTGTTTCTGGTAATGACAGAATTAATGGTGATTTATACGCAAAGTATTATGGTGTATCTCGTAATCGTTCTGTAGGTTGGGGTGAAGAGAATCATTACTACTATAATTTTTATAATACCAATTTCTTAAATAATCCTGATGTAAAATGGGAAACTACCTATACGAGAAACTTAGGTTTTGATTTTGGATTTTTTAAAGAACGTATTACAGGTAATATTGAAATTTATAAAAATACAGTAAAAGATTTGTTAGTGCCTTCTGATATCCCGGGAACTGCAGGATTTACAAAAATCATGAAAAACGTAGGTCAAACATCTAATAAAGGTATTGAGTTTGCTGTAAATGCAAACGTAATTCAGAAGAAAGATTTTCAGTTAGATGTGAATTTCAATATTGGATTTAACAAAAATAAAATTGACAAACTGGCTAGTGGAGAAGAAGAATGGATTTTAAGTTCAGGATGGGCCGGAACGCAATTGCTAAATGATGATGATTACCGTGCTTATGTAGGTGGACAAAAAGGCTTAATCTATGGTTTTGTCAATGATGGTTTCTATACTATGGATGATTTTGAATCTTTTGATCCGCTTACCAGATCATGGAAATTAAAAGAAGGAGTAGTTAATTCTAAAAATCTTTCAGGAGATCCAAGACCTGGAAATGCAAAATTCAAAAAATTAACTCCTATTGATTTAACAGACCCTAATACTTTCGTAATTGGTGATCAGGACAGAAAGGTTATTGGAAATACAAATCCAAAATATTCAGGTGGTTTTGGGTTAAATGCCACTTGGAAAAACTTCGACTTTTCAACTTTTTTCAATTTCATAGTTGGTTTTGATGTTTATAATGCTAATAAAATCATGATGACTTCCTGGTATCAAAACAACCAAAATAATTTAGGAATGGAAGTGGGATTGGACAAACGTTGGAGAAATTTTGATGATATGGGGAATGAAATTCGTTACCAGCCGGAGATTTTGGCTAAGTTCAATGAAAATGCAACCATGTGGAATCCTACTTCAATTGGTCGTCCTATTGCGATGTCTTATGCTATTGAAAAAGGTACTTTCTTACGATTAAATACCCTTACAATTGGTTATACAATTCCTCAAAATTGGACAAAAAAAATTGGAATTAACAGAGCTCGTTTTTACGCAACAGGTTCAAATTTATTTGTTTGGACTAATTATTCAGGGTATGATCCGGAAGTTAATTTAGAAACCGGTTTAACACCTAATATCGATTATAACGCCTATCCAAGATCTAGAAATTACACTTTTGGAGCGCAGTTATCATTTTAATGAAATTAAATTATAAAAAAGATGAACAAACAGATATTATATAGTCTTCTTTTAAGTTTTGCAATGTTTTTTACATCTTGTGAAAACTATTTAGAAGTACAACCAGATACAGGTTTTTCGACAGCAGAAGTTTTTAAATCAGAGAAAGATATACAGTCTGCTGTAGCTGGGGTTTACACACTAATGCTTACTGATGATGCTTACTCAAGCCGTCTTGCTTTTGTGTTTAACATGAATACTGATGTTGAAATGTCAGGGGTATCTACAAACACCGTTAATGTCAATGGTTCTGATCTGGCTTGTTATGAACCAAAACCATATTGGACAACATTAAATTCTACATGGAATGCCATGTACAGAATTATTAACCTGTCAAATGATGTAATTGAAGGTATTGAGCAATCCGATCTTTATAAGTCGGCCAGTAAAGATACACCTTCTGCCGTGACGCAACTTTATGGAGAAGTAAAAACGCTTCGTGCCATGGTGTATTTAGATATGATCCGTATTTGGGGGGATGTTGTATTTAGAACGAAATCGTCTACAGGAAATGAAAACTTTTATGTAGGAGTAACAGATAGAAATGAAATTCTAGAGTTTTTAATAGAAGATTTAAAATCAGTAGAGCCATTGATGCAATATGCTAATCAATTAGATTATGGTGTAGAAAGAGCTTCCAGAAGTTTTAATCAAGGACTAATTGGATTACTGGCGCTTACACGTGGTGGATGGACTTTACGTCCTGATGAAAATAATCCTGCAAGTATTGGTCAGATGGTACGAGGTGATAATTACGAAATGTATTATGATACTGCAATTGAGTATTTAGGAAAAGTAATCCAGGATCAGCATCATGATTTAAAGTTAAGTTTCCGTGATTTTTGGGTGAAACAAAATAATTGGGAAACACCAGTTGATGATGATGTAATGTTTTCATTGCCGTTATTGAAAAACTCTGCAGGTCAATATGCTTATTATTTGGGTATTCCTATTACGGAGGGAAATCATCCATATGGGGGGGCTTCTGGAAATTTAAGTTTGTGTGGAACCTATTTATACTCGTTTGACAAACAGGATGTAAGACGTGATATGACTTGTGCTCCATATTCTTACAACGAGAATCTAAATCAAGTAATTCGTTTGGATTTGGCTCGTTTGGCTGTTGCTAAATGGTCAAAGTTGTATATGAATGATCCTCTTGGAAGTACTAGTAGTAGTGGTACAGGTGTCAATTTTCCATGGATGCGTTTTGCTGATGTTTTATTGATGTATGCAGAAGCAGTAAATGAGCGTTTTGGACCTCGTAATGATGCACAGGAATGTTTGAAACGTGTAAGAAGAAGAGCATTTGCAGAAGCTAATTGGGGAGAAAAAGTAGAAAATTATGTGAATTCCAAAACTACTAAAGAAAGTTTCTTTCAGGCTATTATGGACGAACGCGCCTGGGAGTTTGGAGGGGAGAGCAAACGTAAATTTGATTTGGCTCGCTGGAATAAATTTGGTGAAGTAATTTACAATCAATACCACAAATTAATTAATTGGGGCAAAGTGGCCAATGGTGCTTATGTTCCGGGAATTGATCAGGTTCCGGGAAGTGTTTACTGGAAAGACATAACCGATCCAAACAATGCCTCAAGAACCATTTTAGATATTCAGGGCATTGATGAAATTGTTCAAGCCAAGCCTGCTGGATATACGGAGCAACCTTTTGCTGTGAACTGGTATTCATTAAATAGTGAAACAGCTACTTATGAACCAAGAAATGATATTAAATGGAGTTTTAGAGGTTTTATAAACTTTAATAATGCTTCGAGTGTTTCTCCAAGCGAACCTCTTCGTTATTTGTGTCCGTATCCATCAAAGGTAATTACGGATCACCGTGGTGCCATTAAGAATTATTATGGTTTTAACTATTAAATCCAATTGATTATGAAAAGTTCAAAAATAGTAACTAAAATTTTATCCTTCATTAGCTTATTGCTAATGGGGGTAATGTTAAAGTCCTGCCAGGCAGATAATTTTATCTACAACAGGCAAGACGATTTATTTCAACCAAAATTTGTATTAGCAGCTCCATTGGTTGAGAGTAACTCCATTGCTTTAGTTTGGTATAAAGTAAATGATGCTGATTCTTATACAGTTGAATTACATACCGATAATTATTATAAGAGTCTGTATAAATCATTTACTGTCACTGATACACAAATTTTTATGGATGATATTCCATACAAAACGCAGTTTTATATTCGTCTGAGAGCCAATCATGCCGATGCGTCGCATAACTCACAATGGGCTTACACCAGCGCTTTAACTGAAGAGCGTCCACCTTATGCTGAGATTTTGAATAAAGTGGAGAAAATAAATATTGATGAAAATTCAGTAAAAGTGAGCTGGATGATAGATGCTCAAAATCCAGTAGACAGTATATCTGTAGAACCTGCCTTGAATAAGGATGTGCCTGCATTAGGTCGTTATCTGACAGCTGAAGAAATTTTAAGTGGAGAAGCTACTTTAACTGGTTTGGAAAAAAACACCTTATATAATTTGAATGTCTTTGACAACAACAAGTCAAGACGTTATGATAAACCATACAATCAGGTAACTTTCCGTACTGCAGGTCCTTCTGCTGAAACAATTTTGGTTACTAATGGGATGGATTTGGATGCTTTGCTAAGAGAGAATAATGAAAATCCAGATATTCCGGAAGGAACAGAATATTTCTTAGAACCGGGTTCCTTATTCAAGATTACACCATTTACAATTGTTAAAGGATTTAAGTTGACTGGGGGGACTCAGGGTGAACGTCCACAAATTGAAATGAATGGAAACTGGAATATTGCCGAAGGGTCCTATATTTCATCTTTATCATTTGAAAACATTCGTTTCTATCAAACGATCGACGCCAGTTATTTCTTTAATAGTGGAAATTCATGGACAGTAGGTGAGATTTCTATCTACAATTGTGTTTTCAATTATTTCAAAAGAGGTTTCTGGAGACATCAGGGTAGTGGAAAATACAAGGAAATTGGAAGTTTTGATATGAGCTATTCTACATTAGACGAAGTGGGAGGTCATACGGGGCCTTACGGTACTTTTGTTTGTGGTTCTGGTGGTGCTGATAATATTAAAAGTGCTGTATTCTCTAACTGTACATTCATGAGAGATCATTATGGAACAACTGATGCAACTCGTAATTTTAAACATTTATTTGATTATGGTTCTTCAGCTTACCCAATTCATTTGGAATATCAAAACATAACAGTTTATGACTATGCTTATAACCGATCATTAATCAATATTCCTGCCGCGGTAGGTTCTACATTAATATTCAAGAATGTGTTGTTAGCTTCTGCAAGTGGTAAAGTAATTCAGTCTATTGCTGCCAATACGACTACTACATTCGGGAATAATTATACCACAACTGATTATTTACTTGGGGCTTCGGCAATTCAGGGAACTGAGTTAGGTATTAGTGCACAGGATTTATTTGTGAATCCTACACAAGGAAATCTAATGATTAAGGATTCTAATTCTCCAATTGTTACAAACAGAGTAGGAGATACCAGATGGCTGCCTTAAAAATTTACTATTAACAATTTCTAAATAAAATAGGTTTAAAAAGGAGTATCCGTAATGGATACTTCTTTATACCTATTTGATTAAAAAACTTTTAAAATGAGATTAAGACACTTACTACTGTCATTAAGTTTGACAGTTTGTGCGCTAGAGACAAATGCTCAGGTATGGAATGCCGATTTAGGCAATGGGAAGTACAAGAATCCAATTATCCATGTTGATTATTCAGATCCGGATGTATGCGCAGGCGAGGATGGCTATTATATGACTGCTTCGAGTTTTAATAGCTCTCCTGGGCTGCCTATTCTTCATTCAAAGGATTTGGTCAATTGGAAATTAATTGGGTATGCTTTACAAGAACAGGTTCCTGCTGAGCATTATCGAACCGTTCGTCATGGCGATGGGGTTTGGGCTCCATCTATTAGATACCATAACGGAGAGTATTATATTTATTGGGGTGATCCGGATTTTGGAATTTATATGGTGAAAACCAAAAATCCCGCAGGTATTTGGGATGAGCCGGTATTGGTAAAAGAAGCCAAAGGTATTATTGATACCTGTCCGTTTTGGGATGAAGGGGGTAAAGCGTATTTGTCTTATGCATTTGCCGGTAGTAGAGCCAATGTGAAAACCGTTTTGATGTTGTCTGAAATGGCTGCAGATGGAACTAAATTAATTGGAAATCCGGCTTTGGTTTTTGATGGTCATGATGGTCATACAACTGCAGAAGGAACTAAAATGTATAAAAAAGAAGGTTATTATTGGATTTGGTCTCCTGCAGGTGGGGTAAAACCGGGTTGGCAATTAGCTATGCGTTCCAAGAATATTTGGGGACCTTATGAAGCGAAAATTGTTTTAAATCAAGGGAATTCAGCCGTAAATGGACCGCATCAAGGAGCCTATGTTGAAACGCCAAACGGTGAAGGATGGTTTTTACATTTTCAGGATCGTTGGGCTTATGGACGAATTGTACATATGCAGCCTGTTACTTGGAAAAATGCCTGGCCAATAATTGGTGTGGATACCAATAATGATGGTATAGGTGAGCCAGTTGAAGAATGGAAAAAACCTAATGTAGGGCGTAATTATCCTATAACTCCTTTAGAATCTTCAGACCAGTTCAATTCGCATCAGTATGGTTTACAATGGCAGTGGCAAGCTAATCAAAATCCTAGTGAACAATGGGGATGGTCTTCTGCTAATTTAGGTTTTTTAAGACTGAACTGTATTCCACGTCCTGAAGAAATGAAAACCATGTGGATGATGCCGAATTTGTTTTTACAAAAATTTCCGGCGGATAATTTTACGGCTACAACCAAAGTAACTTTTGAGAATAATCCAGATGCCAAAAAATGCAGTACGGGACTTATCATATTTGGTGAAGATTATGCTTATATCGCCATTGAACAAGACAATGAAGGAAAGCTCAAATTAGTACAACGTTCGATGAAAAATGCCCGTACTTCTAAAGAAACCGAAATTGAATTAGCCTCACTGCCTATTCAACAAAAAGAAGTCTTTTTTAGAACAAAAGTAGAAATGATTCAGGACAAAGACCCTTTTGATGCTAAGGTTACGTTCTATTACAGCTTGGATGGTAAAAAATTTAATGTACTTGGAAAATCTTTTAAGCCGGCTGCTGGTCGTTGGGTTGGGGCTAAAATAGGTCTTTTTGCAACTGGAACCAAGACTGTAAATGATAGTAGCTATGCTAATTATGATTGGTTTAAGGTTGAAAGTAATGATGAAGTAAAAAAGTCATCAATGTCTATTAGTATGCAGGAATAGTAAAATAACGGATAGTTTTCAAATCTGATGATCCATTGAGTAACCTATTTTTTTAAAATGAGAAGAAAAATTAAATATACCATTTTCACCCTTTTGACTTGTCAGGTTGTTTTGTTTGGACAATTAAATCCTAAAAGCAGTCTGGACAAAGTAAAACCCATTGTCTGGGCCCAGAAAATGGCGGATTCTGATCAAAAAAGAGTACCCAATCCGGTATATCTCGATGGTGCCAAAGCAGCAAGATGGAATTATACAAATGGTTTGGTATGTTTGGCAAACCAAAAGTTATTTGATTATACCGAAGATAAAAAATATTGGGATTATGCATTTGAATATGCAAATCAATTAATTGATGATAAAGGGCAAATTTTGGGAGGATTTGCTGTTGACAAATACAATTTGGATCTGGTTAATTCGGGGAAAATTCTTTTTGATATTTATAAAAAAACGGGAGATAAACGATATAAAACGGCTATGGATTCACTTCATAAGCAGTTGGAACATCATCCTAGAAATTCTGATGGAGGTTATTGGCATAAAAAATCATATCCCTGGCAAATGTGGCTGGATGGGGTTTATATGGCAGATCCGTTTTCTGCGCAATACGGTGCTGAATTTAAAGTAGTCAAGGCTATTGATGATGCCATTTTACAAGTGGAATTAATCCAAAAACACATGTTTGATCCTAAAACAGGTTTGAATTTCCATGGTTATGATGAAAAACGCCAGCAATTTTGGGCCAATAAAACAACCGGAACTTCTTCTCATGTTTGGGGACGTGCTCAGGGCTGGTACTCTATGGCCTTGGTTGATATTTTAGATTTTGTACCCGAGAATCATCCTAAAAGAAAGGTATTAATACGCACACTTAAAAAAGTTTTCACTGCTGTTTTAAAGGCGCAGGATTCAGAAACTAAGGTTTGGTGGCAAGTGATGGATCAGCCTCGTAAGCAAGGTAATTATTTAGAATCAACCTGTTCAACCATGTTTATTTATTCGTTTGCCAAAGCTTATAACAAAGGATATGTTGGTTTAAAATACCTAAATGCTGCGAGGACTGGTTTTGATGGAGTTTTAAAACAATTTATCAATGAAAATCCGGACGGAACAATTTCAATTACAAAATGCTGTGCCGTTGCCGGATTAGGAGGAAAAAATCCTCAGGATCGTGACGGTTCATTCGAATATTATATCTCAGAACCCATAAGGGAAAATGATGCAAAAGCAGTGGGGCCTTTTATTATGGCAGCCATTGAATTACAAAATACTATAGACAATAATAGATAAAACAATGATGATGAAAATTAAAATATCACTCCTTTTTTGGGCAGTAATGTTAGTCATTACAGGCAGTCAGGTGAGTCTTATGGCGCAAAATTCCAGCAAATCAAAAGTTAGCGTTTCTGAAATGAACAAGCTCCCTTTTGATATGCCTCAGGTGCAAATTCCTGTTTTTAAAAAGGATACTTTAAATGTTATTGATTTTGGCGCGATACCTAATACCAATATTCTTTGTACCAAAGCGATTAATAATGCCATTCAAAAATGTTCGGAATCAGGAGGTGGTGTCGTGATAATTCCTGCTGGTTTATGGACTACAGGTCCTATAAAGATGAAAAGCAATGTGAATTTGCACACTCAAAATGGTTCTTTTATTCAGTTTACCAGTGATTTGAGTCAGTACAAATTGATTGAATCTTATTTTGAAGGAAGTAAAACCCTGCGTTGCGAATCGCCAATAATGGGAATTGATTTAGAAAATATAGCTATTACTGGTCAGGGTATTTTCGACGGAAATGGTTCAGCCTGGCGTCCGGTTAAAATTGGTAAAATGACCTCAGGGCAATGGGAAGAATTGTTAAAATCGGGAGGTGTGCTTGCTAAAAATGGCAAAACCTGGTATCCGTCAGAAGGTGCTTTGATAGGAAATGAAGAACAGGATAAACTTCCAAAAGTACGTACTGTTGTAAATATGGAGATCTATAAACAGGCATTGCGTCCGGTTATGGTAAGCATTGTGAATTGCAAAAAAGTACTGCTTGACGGTGTAACGTTTCAAAATTCTCCTGCTTGGAATGTAAATCCTTTGATGTGCGAACATTTGACTCTTACTAATTTAACCATTCGTAATCCTTGGTATTCACAAAACGGTGACGGTCTGGATATAGAATCCTGTCGTATTGGTAGGGTTACTAATTGTCGTTTTGATGTAGGCGATGATGCTATTTGTATTAAATCAGGTAAAGATAAAGAGGGTAGAGAAAGAGGAAAACCTACTGAATTATTTGTCATTTCTGATTGTGTGGTCTATCATGCACATGGTGGTTTTGTCATAGGTAGCGAAATGTCTGGAGGGGTACGTAATCTGCTGGCCAAAAATCTAACCTTTATTGGTACCGATTGTGGATTGCGATTTAAATCTACCCGTGGTCGTGGAGGTGTCGTAGAAAATATTTGGATGGAAGATATTCGAATGAGTAACATTCCTACCGAAGCCATTCGATTTAATCTGTATTATTTCGGAAAGTCGGCAAAAGAAGACCCAATTACAGGAGAACTATTAGTTGAAAATATGCCAGTAACCGAAGAAACTCCGGTATTCAGAAATATGTTTTTTAAGAATATTTATATCAATGGTGCTAAACAGGCATTGAAAATTATGGGACTTCCTGAAATGCCGGTTCAAAACATCCGATTTAAAAATGTGTTTGCGCTATCAGAAGTGGGAATGCAAATCAATTATGCCAAGCAAATTGAATTTGACAATGTTGATTTAAATCTTGAAAAACAAGATTTCTCGGTTAAAATGGCTAACAGCCAAAATATTCGATTTAACAGTTATAAATCGTCAGGTCAAAAGCAGTTATTTCTTATTGGAGGTAATTTAACCCAATCGATTTCTCTGAATAGTAGGGGTAAAAAACTTGATTTTCAAGAAATTAAAGTTTCTGAGGTAATTAAAAATCAGATTAAAATCATCCAATAGCACAATGCGTGTGTGATTATTTATTTCAAATAAAATAAACTCAAAAATAGTAACCTTTAAAACCAAAAAGCATGAAACGGAAGAATACTTAAAATTACATTAACCGACCTCCAACACAGATTTTAAATGAATAAGATTTTCGTTTACGGAGGGAATGAAAACTAGATAACCAAAAGAAACCAAAAAATGAAAAAAAGATACTTTATTTCTCTGTTATTACTGCTTTTTTCAGTAATAGGGTATTCAGAAACCATTCAGCGTATTGAAGCCGAGACTTTTAATGAGGCCTCGGGAGCAAAAGCCGAAACCAATTCGGCACTTTCCGGAACTGGAAATGTAGGTTATATTAAAAACAATACTTGGATTAAATTTACCGGGCATGTGTTTAATCAATATGACACTCGTTTTGATGTAGCTGCGGCAGGAGCAACAGGAGGAACAATCGAGTTTAGATTGGATGCTGCAGATGGAACTTTAATAGGAACAGCTACTGTGTCCGGAAGCACAGGTTGGTCAGATTATAAAATATTTTCGACCAGTATTACTTCTACCACAGGTACCCATGATCTATATCTTGTTTTTAAACATTCAACAAATACAGGGTATTTATTTAACGTAGATTATTTTGAAAAAGTAACAAATGATCCCAATGCGGTACTTTATACTTTAAACACATCAGTGAGCCCGACTGCTGCTGGTATAATCACAGCTAATCCGGGAGGATCACAAATTAATCAAGGAACTGAAGTAACGCTAACAGCCAATAAGAACTTTGGTTATAAATTTACAAAATGGACTGATGGTAATGGAACTACGGTTTCTACAGCTAATCCATATACTTTTACAATAACGGCAAACACTACTTTAGTAGCCGAATATGAAACTTTAGAAACATTTACTTTAACTGTAAATGTAGCAGGAGCTTACGGATTAGGTGATTACACCGTAAGTCCTGCAGGAAAAGATGGTGGTTTTTCTATTTATGAGAAAGGAACTGATGTGACCATAACAGCAGTTGAAAATGAGGTTATAAAATTCAGCAATTGGGAGGATGGCTCCACTGCTTTGAGCAAAGTGGTAACAATCAATGCGGATACTAATGTTACGGCTAATTATGCCAATGTGCCTTTTATTGCAGGTTGGACATTTAAAACCGATCAATATGCGCATCCAAGGGTGGCTGAGTTATATTCAAATGTAGAAAACAGACCACAGCTTTTTGCGTATCATGTGTCTGATAACTCTTTAGCGGCTAATGTGAGATTGCAAAACAGGGGTGGTAAAAACGGGTTTTGTGTATGGAATTCCGATAGAGGACAATTTTTCTATTTTATGACTACATTATCTACGGTAGGTTATAAAAATATCAATGTATCTTCGGGTTTAATGGCTTATTATTACGGTTGCGACGAATGGACTTTTCAATACTCTTTAGATGGTGTAAACTTTGTCAATGTTTCCAGTTTGACAACTATCAATTCTAGTTCTATTACATCTATTGGAGGAGTACTTCCTGTTGAAGCTGAGGGTAAAGAAAAAATTTATCTGAGATGGTTCCCTAATGTAAATGGGCCAACTCATGGTAGTGCAACTGATGTTACCGCAACGGTATTGTCAAATGTAATGGTAAAAGCCGATGAGGTTTTAGTAGTGGATAATACTGCGCCGGTATTACTATCCAGTATTCCTACTGAAGGAGCTACAACAGCAAGTGCTAGTGGAACTATTATTTTAAATTATGATGAATCAGTTCAATTAGGTGCCGGTCAGGCAACATTAAACGGAAAAAATCTGACTGCTGAATTTGTAAACAAAACAGTAAAATTTAGTTATTTCGGTTTAGAATATAATAAACAATATACCTTTAGCTTACCTGAAGGTTATGTAAAGGATTTATCAGGTAATAATGCGGCAGCTGTAAATCTTACATTTACAACAATTCAGAAACCAATACCTGCTAAGCGTGATTTTGATTTAATTGTTGATGCTAATGCTACAGATGATCAGGTGGCTTCAGGAAGATATGTGAAAACAATTGCAGAAGCTTTTAATAAAGTTCCAAGCAATTCGGCAACCAGATATCTGGTATTTATTACGAATGGGACATACAATTTAGGAGGTGACGGAACTAATCCGCAATCTGTATTGTTAACGCTTCCTGCCGGGAAAGACAAGCTGTCTTTAATTGCTCAATCTAAAGATAAAGTGATTTTCCAGGGTAATCCAGGCTGGGGTATTAAGAATGCGGTTTTGGCTATTGAGGCCAATGATTTATATATGGAAAACGTAACTGTGGAACATAAAGATGGTGTAACTACGTCAGGACAACGTCCTGCTTTGAATCCTGCCGGTGACCGTAATGTGTATAATGGCGTTCGTTTAAGAAGTAAACAGGATACTGAGGTAACAGGTGGAAACAGAACATTTTATTACAAATCAACTATTGAAGGTGATGTAGACTTTATTTGTGGTGGCGGAACCCATTGGTATGAACAATGTAATTTAGTTTCAGTGGCAGCAGGTTATATCGTGGCTCCTAACCATGATGCTAATGTACAAAACGGTTATATTTTCAATAATTGTACGATTTCGGCGGCAACTAGTTATTACTTAGGTCGTCCTTGGCAAAATGCTCCTAGAGCAGTGTATCTGAATACGAAGATGTTGGTAGAACCAAATACTGTTGGTTGGGCTAGCATGGGAACAGTTCCGGCTCTTTTTGCCGAATACAATAGTGTAGATGGCAATGGTGTTAAAGTGAATACGGATAACAGAACAAATGTTTTTACTGTTAATGGAGTACCAACAACAGCTAATTACAATCCGGTATTGACCAAAGAACAGGCTGATGTGTATACTATCGAAAATGTATTAAGTGGTACTGATAAATGGAATCCTCTTGAAATTGTAGAGCAAATTTCCGCTCCAGCTAATTTAGCAATGGGGCAAAATAATACACTTTCTTGGGATGCTAATCAATATGCTATTTGTTATGTAGTATGTAAAGATGGAAAATTTTTAGCCATTACTACAGATGCCACTTACGTGGATGCAGAAGTGCTTTCAGGTTCTCATGAATATACTGTTCAGGCAGCCAATGCCTATGGAGGTTTGAGTGCTTTGAGTAAAGTAACCGTTGGAGGAGTAGTAACTTCTTCTATTTCCTATATGAATGCTATTGGAAATGTAGCGATAGCAAATTTAACTCCTGTGACTTATACAGAAGGTACTGCGGTAACATTACCAACACCTGCATTAGACGGTTATACATTTTATGGATGGTCAACTTCAGCTTCAACACCAGATGCAATTACGACAATAGCAGCTACTGCTACAGGAAACCAGGTATATTATGCTTTTTGGGGTGAAAATGGAAATAATCAGCCTGATTCGGTAGTTCCTCCAACAAATTTTGATTATGTATTTACAGGAGCTACAAACAAAAGTTGGGATGTAGCAACCAATTTTGATCCGGCTACAATGCCTGAAGCTGGTAAACAAGTTTCCGTGACTAAGGAAATTGAAACAACTGCTACTGTTTTTCCTGCTGATCTTACTTTTTCAGGCAGTGGAAAATTACGTTTAAGAGGGGCTCATAAAGCGACAGGAAGCTTAATCTTAAAAGATGGTACTAGTATTTATTATTATACCGGCGGTGCCGGAATGTCACTGGAAGCGCCACTGGTGATTTCAGGGAATGTGAGATTTGATATGCAATCTACCAATGCTGATCAAACTACAATGACATTGTTAGGGCCAATTTCAGGCAGCGGAAATATAATTCCATTAAATATAGGTCAGGGTAGCGTAGTTAATACAGGAGTATTACTTATAAAAGGAGATAATACAGAGTTTAACGGTACTTGGGATTTAACACAGAAAAGTACTAAATATGATGGGCTTAATTATATCACTGCATTAGAAGGATCTTCAGCTAATGCATTTGGTTCCGGAACTATTAATGTAGGTCAGGATAGTCAGGTTATTTTTAGCCATGAGCAGGCAGCCGGAGAAAACCTGAAGATTAATTTTACAGAGACAGGAATAGCTGTTTTAAATACGATTGTTAAGGTTAAAACATTTACACTTAATGGTGTTGAATTAGCTGAAGGTTCCTATGACAGTACGACCCATCCACAATTTTTTACAGGTTTTGGTAAGATTGATGTAAGCAGTAGTAATACTGGAGGGGGAGGTAGCCCAACTGGAGTTCCTGCTTTCCCGGGTGCCGAGGGACATGGTAAATATGTAACTGGTGGTCGCGGAGGTAAAGTTATTTATGTAACCAATTTAAATGATTCTGGTCCAGGTTCATTGCGTGATGCTATTAATCAAAGTGGTCCTAGAATTGTATTGTTTAAAGTCTCTGGTAACATTAAGTTACAAAGTGAATTGAATATTACAGATAATATTACCATTGCTGGTCAATCTGCTCCGGGTGGAGGTATTACGTTGCAGGATTACAATGTCAAGGTAAGAGGGAATAATGTAATTCTTCGTTATTTACGTTTTAGAATGGGGGATACTCATGATGTAGAAAATGATGCTTTGGGAGGTCGTTTCCAAAAAGACATTATAGTAGATCACTGTTCTATGAGTTGGTCAACAGATGAATGTGTTTCTTTTTATCAAAATGAAAATTTTACACTTCAGTGGTGTGTGATTTCGGAAGCTCTTCGTAATTCGGTTCATGCTAAAGGTGCCCATGGTTATGGAGGTGTATGGGGAGGTAAAAATGCATCTTTCCATCATAACTTGTTAGCACATCACGATAGTCGTAATCCAAGATTAGGTGAATATGCTAATGATCCATTTGCTTTAACTGATTTGGTAGACATTCGTAACAATGTGATATATAATTGGGGAGGGAACAGCTGCTATGGCGGTGATGCTATGAATGTGAATTTAGTAAACAATTATTGGAAACCAGGACCTGGAACTTCTAGTTCTACGATGGAACGTATTTTGTCTACTGGAAGAAGTTTAGATACCACTTCACCTTTGTATGGTATTTGGGGAAAATATTATGTAGATGGAAATTATGTGGTGGGTTCACCAAGAGCTACGCAGGACAACTGGACTTATGGTGTTTATAATCAGTTTCATAGTAGCCAATTGCCAGTAAGTGATGCTGATAAAGCCGAAGTAAAAATTGAAACACCACATAATCCGGGAGAAATTACTACGCACAGTGCTACTAAAGCTTATGAGTTGGTATTAGAATATGTAGGGGCAAGCTTATATAGAGATGAGGTGGATCAAAGAGCAGTAAATGATACCCGTAATGGAAATGCAACGATTATGGATGGAGGTAATGGTAGTACTAATGGGTATATTGATTCTCCTTCTGCTACTGGAGGATGGCCTGTATTACCTGGTGGAGATGCTCCTGTTGATACAGATGGAGACGGAATGCCTGATGCTTGGGAAACGGAAAAAGATTTGAATCCGAATAATCCGATTGATGGTAATTTAACTACTCTTGATGGTCAATATACAAACGTTGAAGTATATTTATACGAAATAGTTAAAAACATCACAGATAATCAAAACGGGAGTTTAGATGTATATGTTAATCCAACTGACTTTGTTGAGAAATATAATAAAGCCGAAGATGGTAGTAAATTTATTATGGCTGCTGGTACCTATACTTCGGCTGCGCCTCTTGCTATTACTAATAACAATTATCGTTTTGTGCCAGATGGTGATGCTAAGCCAATTTTGGCAACATCTTTTTATACAGATAATGCTGCGATTGCAACAGCAGGATTTAGTTTTGATGGAGTAGCTATTGATTTAACCAATGCCACTTCGAATTTCTTACAGTTTAAAAACGGAGCCAGTTTATCTTCTTTGGAAATCAAAAATGCTACAATCAAAGGTGTTAAACAAAGCTTGTTGTTAACCGAAGGAAATACAGAAAATGTTATTGATGCAATCACTTTAGATAATTGTATTGTGGATGGTTCGGCTGCAATAGGCTACAATTTTATTCAACCGGATGCGCATTTAGTGAAAGAAATTTCATTGAAAAATTCTACGATTTACAATTTTGATAAAGCATTGAACTTTATTGCATTGCAGAACAGTGTCAACACTGATCAAGCAATAAATGTTCAGGTAGAAAGTAACACGGTTTACAATGTAGGTAGTATGGATACGAATGCTTTAGTATATGTAAACAACCCTTATACTTCGGCTTCTATATATGATTTCAAGAATAATGTGATGCAACAAAAATTAGATAATCCAAAAACAACTTATATGTTTTACTCCAATCACGTTAGTGGAGCTGGAGCTGCTAGTTTGGATAATAATTTATTGGATGGGGTTACATCTGTTCTCGTAAAAGGAAGTGTTACTAAGTCAGAAAGTAATGTAAAAACAGTCAGTGGATTAGGTCTTACTGGATTGGTGTTCCCAAATCCAGCTTTAGGAGATTTTAGTTTTTCTAAAAATTCACCTTTGGCAACAGCTTCATCAACAGCAGAAGTAATTGGAGATCCAAGATGGTTAAAAACAAGGGCAACTTTTTCACCAATTACGTATATTAATGCTATTGACGGACAAACAATGACAACAGTAGTTCCGGTGGAATACAGAGAAGGTGGTGTAACACTATTACCAACACCGACATTAGAAGGCTATACATTCTTCGGATGGTCAAATTCGCCAACAGTACCTGGAGTAATAAAGTCTATATCAGCAACCGCTACAGGAACACAAACCTTATACGCATTTTGGGGTAATGGAGGTAATAATTTACCAATCAATGCGGCGCCAACAACTTATACGGTTTCATACTTAAACATGCCTAAATTGGCAATTAATTCTAATTTGAAAACAATTGAAATCGGAACAACTTATGAGTTGTTAGATCCACAATGTAGAGGGTATCGTTTCATGGGCTGGTATGCTGATGCTGGTCATATGTTTGAAATCACTGGTTTTGATACAACTCAGACAACTAATGTGTCGATTTATGCACGTTGGAAAAAATTACAGGAATTTTATGCTTTCCCAACCGTGGCTAAACATAGTGTAACTTTAAAATCATCAGTTGAGAATGATACTGTGAATGTTGTTTCTGTTACAGGTGTTGTTGTAAAACAAATTAATACAACTAACTCTGAAACTGAAATTTCAGTTAGTGATTTACCTGCGGGTTATTATTTAATCCAAAGTTCAAAATCGGGTATGACCGCAAAAATTATCATTAAATAAGTTTAAAATAAGGAGGCGAAACTTTTAGACTTTGCCTCCTGTTATTTTAAAAGTAACTATTATTAAAAAACGTAATAATTATGAATACTATAGTCAAATTATTTTCGCTGGTTTTCGTTAGTTTTTTCTTCGCTTGTTCTAATGATACTGTTGAATCTCAAAGTGCAACGAACGAGGGCTCATTAACCATAGGCGATAAAACTGTTACACTTTCTCAGGCGTATTTGGAAAATTACGGCAAAAGAGGAAATGCTTACAATGTTGATTTTTCAGCCCGTTCTGAGACACTTTCAGGTACAAATACCGATGCAGCAGTAGTTTATTTTGAATTGTTTTCTTCTACAGATAAGAAACTGGCCAAGGGGAATTATATGTTGGGAGATTATTCCTCAGCAACTCCTTTTACATATACACCTTGGGGCGAATCTTTGTTAGGGATTAATATTACCTCAACTGATAAAGGCTTGCGTGTTGCCAATGGTGTAAGTATAAAACCCACTGAAGGTGTTTTTAAAGTAACGGAAAACGGAAAGCAGTACAAAGTGAATTTTTCCGGCAAAGGTACAGCTAGTACTTTCTTAAACGGGGTTCTAACATCAACTCAGGATAATGTTGATTTTTCAATGGAATATACTGGGAACGTAAAAATGTATGCGGGTGTAGAATATACGGCTAAGAAAGTGAATTCAAAAGAAAGAATCGTAAAAACACACGGAGTTCTGTTTGAATAAAAACACGCTATTGTGAAAAAGCATTTGTAAATAATTATAAAATGCTTTTTAAGTGATTCCTAAGCATGAACTACTTCTGACCCTAAAGTCGGAATGCATAGCTCAATAATTGAGTTTGATAATATTATCAAGCAAAAAGTTCCGGAAAGGTATCAGTGAATACTATTGCTGATACCTTTTTTTATTAAAAAATAAATCATTAACAACTAAAATAATTTAATACAACAATTTTATGAATTCACTTCAGTTAGCCGATTACATGGTATTTCTTGTCTACTTTTTTATTGTAGCGGGATATGGTTATTCGGTTTATATACGTAAAAAAACACAATCAATTTCGGCATCTCATGATTACTTTTTAGCAGAAGGATCTTTGACTTGGTGGGCAATTGGAACTTCCTTGATTGCTTCCAATATTTCTTCGGAGCAGTTTATTGCTATGTCAGGTAATGGTTTTAAAATGGGCTTAGCCATTGCTACTTATGAATGGATGGCAGCATTGACTTTAATTATAGTAGCCGTGTTTTTTATTCCGGTCTATTTAAAGAATAAAATTTATACTATGCCACAATTTTTAAGTGAAAGATATAATGAGAACGTGGCAATGATTATGGCTGTTTTTTGGTTGTTACTCTATGTTATTGTGAATTTAACGTCTATACTTTATTTAGGGGCATTGGCCATTAATGGTATTTCGGGTATCGATCTAACTCTTTGTATGTATGGGCTGGCATTTTTTGCTATTGTTATTGCTTTAGGAGGAATGAAAGTGATTGGTTATACCGATGTGGTTCAGGTAGTGTTCCTGATTTTTGGAGGACTAGTAACCACTTATTTAGCCTTAGACAAAGTAGCTGAATTAAATGGTCAAAACGGAATAGTACAAGGTTTTAATTATATGATGAATCAATCTGGAGATCATTTTCATATGATTTTCAAAAAAGATAACCCTAATTTCCCTAGTTTGCCCGGATTGACAGTGTTATTAGGAGGAATGTGGATTGTAAATTTAAATTATTGGGGATGTAATCAGTACATCACACAAAGAGCTTTAGGGGCGGATTTGAAAACGGCCCGAAGCGGAATTTTATTTGCAGCCTTTTTAAAATTATTAATGCCTGTTATTGTAGTATTACCGGGTATCGCTGCTTTTGTAATTTATTCAAAAGGAGGTTTGCAAACAGAAATGTTAGGTTCTGATGGAGTAATGAATCCAGACAGATCTTATCCTGTATTATTAAACTTATTACCAGTAGGTTTAAAAGGATTGTCTTTTGCAGCCTTAACTGCAGCAGTTGTAGCTTCATTAGCTGGTAAAGTGAATAGTATTTCAACCATTTTTACATTGGATATCTATAAAAACAAATTAAATGTAAATGCTACCGAAAAGAAATTGGTTCAGATTGGTAAATTAACAGTTTTAGTATCAATGTTTATTGCGGTGCTAATAGCGCCAATGTTAGGGATAGATAAAAAAGGAGGTTTTGAATTTATTCAGGAATATACCGGATTTGTAAGTCCTGGAATTTTTGCCATGTTTATTTTAGGCTTCTTCTGGAAAAAAACAAGTTCCAATGCTGCTATGTTTGCGACTATTGGAGGTTTTGTGCTTTCAGTAATTTTTAAATTCCTACCTAATATTATGAATTTGGAATTTTTAAGTAGTAGTGGTTTTGCAACATTAGTAGAGCAAGAGGATAAATCTATGGTTTATGAAATTCCATTTTTGGACAGAATGGGATTCGTATTCGTAATCTGTGTATTACTCATGATTTTGATAAGTCTAATAGATGAAAAAAATGGATCTAAAGCTAAAGGTTTAGAAATTGATAGTAAAATGTTTAATGTTAGCAGAGGCTTTGCAGTAGGTGCAATGATTATATGCGGAATATTAGTAGCCTTATATTCTGTGTTTTGGTAGAAAATTGTAATCCAGTGCAAATAATTGAATCTTTCAAGTTGCTAGTTTGAAAATTAAAAACACAAGCAACTATCTAACTAATATTAAAAATAAAAAAATAGCCTGTAAATAATAATGTTTACAGGCTATTTTGTAACATGTAAAACTGTTGATTTTTTAAATCGGCATGTTCGGAGCATCTAGTTATTGTAAAGAGTTTAACATAGGATGTTTTTCAATTCTTTATTGAGTTTTTGTAAAATTATTTATTGGTATATCCAAAGACTATTTTTATTATAAAATCATAACTAAAGAGGCTTCTTCTTATACAATATGTTTATTTCATTTTCTTTCATGAATTGAAGATTTTAACAAGATAGCTTTATTTTAATGTTGTAACTTGTTTATAATGAGTGTTTCTTGTTGTTTTTTTTTAGTAATTGTGATTTGTCGCTATTATCATTGCTAAACAACAACCTCCATAGAAAAAAATATATGATAGGTTTGTGTCGGTTTGTAAATTAAATAGTAAATAATTTGGTAGTGTAAAAGGAAGGATAATAGATTCTAAATTTTTTATTCTTTCTTTTTTTATTTTAATTAAACAATGAAAATAGTTAAATTTTTTTATTTGGTTGTTATAGCAATGCTGATTTCGGGTAATTCAGTTTTTGCAAAAAATGACAAAAATAATTTAGTAGTTGCTTTAGATGGCTCCGGAGATTATAAATCAATTCAGCAAGCGATTACCGCTTGCGGAGCTTTTTCTTGCACTAAGAAAAAGATATTTATTAAAAACGGAGTTTATAAAGAGAAAGTATTAATCGATTCCTTTCATACTAATATTAGTTTGATAGGGGAGAGTAAAGAAAAAACGATTTTGACCTATGATAATTATGCAGGACAGCCTTTTATTGGAACTTTTACAAGCTATACTTTAAAAATTTCAGGCGATCATATAAGAATAGAAAATTTAACTGTTGAAAATGCAGCAGGAAGAGTTGGTCAAGCTGTAGCGCTTCATGTTGAAGGCGATTATTTTGTTGCCAAGAATTGCAGTTTGTTGGGGAATCAAGATACTTTATATGCTGCAGGTCAAAATAGCCGACAATTTTTTAAAGATTGTTATATAGCTGGGACAACGGATTATATTTTTGGATCTGCCACAGCTATTTTTGATTCATGTGAGATTCATAGTAAAACCAATTCCTTTATTACAGCAGCAAATACTCCCAAGGAAGCTGAATTTGGTTTTGTTTTTCTTAAATGCAACCTAACTGCTGATCCGGAAGTTGATAAAGTGTATTTAGGAAGACCATGGAGAGCTTATGCTAAGGTGGTTTTTATTGATTGTTTTCTGGGGAAGCATATTCTTCCAGAAGGCTGGCATAATTGGGAAAAACCAGAACAAGAGAAAACTGTTTTTTATGCTGAATACGGAAATAAAGGATCGGGATCCGATACTTCAAAACGAGTTAAATGGGTTCATAATTTGAGAAAAAGTGAATTATCAAAGTTTGAATTAAATGAAATTTTTAAGGTTGAAAGTGAATGGGCACTGGATGCAACTAAGTTTTAGTTTTTTCAAAAATAGTTTTGGAATAAAATAAATAATAAAAAAATATAATAATGAAAAAGTTATTGATTAAAAATCTTCCTTGTGTAATTCTGCTGTTCTTGTCTGTTACAGCTCATTGTAAAAATTATGATATCAGAGCATTGGGCGCAGATAATACAGCAAAAATAAAATGTACTGATTTAATCAATAAAACGATTAATCAGGCAGCAAAGGAAGGAGGAGGAACTTTGTATTTTTCTTCAGGAACTTATCTAACTGGGGCAATTACCTTAAAAAGTAATATTACAATTTATTTGGAAGCTGGAGCTACTTTAAAATTTTCTTCTGAATTTAAAGATTATTTGCCATTTCAAAATGTTCGTTATGAAGGAGTGTTTATGAATACATTCGCCCCTTTAATTAATGCATATAAAGCGGAAAATATTACTATAAAAGGTGAAGGAACTCTTGATGGTAACGGATTTGCCTGGTGGGATGAAGAGTATAGACTTTTAGGTGAAATTAAATCAAAAAATGGTATCGAAAAACCAAATGATTTGCAAAAAATGTGGACTGCGGCCAATAAAGATCTGACAGTAGAACCTTATTACCAAGGAATATTTAAGAAGCAGTTTTTTCGTCCTCCATTTATCCAGTTTTTAGAGTGTAATAAAATAAGAATTGAAGGAATACGTATTCAAAATTCTCCTTTTTGGACCATTAATCCTGAAGGATGTAATGATATTGTGGTACATGGCGTTACGATTTTTAATCCTGCAAAAGATCCACATGGTCCTAATACTGATGGGATTAATCCCTCGTCCTGTAGTAATGTTAGAATTTCAGATTGTTTTATTAGTGTAGGAGATGATTGCATTACTATAAAATCAGGACGAGATTCAAATGGTAGAAATTATGGTAAGGCCTGCGAGAATATCACAATAACTAATTGTGTAATGCTAGCCGGTCATGGAGGGGTTGTGATTGGTAGTGAGATGTCCGGAGGTGTGAAAAATGTAGCGATTTCTAATTGTGTTTTTGACGGAACGGATGCAGGAATTCGCATGAAAGCATCCAGAGGTCGAGGAGGTGTGGTTGAAAATATCAGGGTTTCTAATGTTGTAATGAGGAATATTAGTCGGAATGCATTCACTTTTGATTTGTTTTATGACCGTGCTTCTAAACCGGAACCGGTTTCTGAGCGTACCCCAATATTTAGAAATATTCATATAAGTGATGTTTCAGGAGTTGGTATAAATAAAGCCGGAGAAATAAAGGGTATTGAAGAAATGCCTATTAGTGAGTTGTCTTTTACCAATATTAATTTGGAAGCTCAGCAGGGTTTCAGTTCGGATTTAGCGAAAAATTTAACCTTTAATAATGTTGATATCAGTACGGAAAAAGGAGCTTCTTTTGAATTTAAAAATTGTGATAATCTGGTTTTGAATGATATACGGTCTAAAAAGCCTATAACGAATCAGTCAGTAATAAAAGTAAGTAATTCTAAAAATGTTTTGTTAAATAATTGTTTTCAAAAAGAGCCGGTCGATGTTTTTTTAGAGTTTAAAGATTCAGAAATCATAGAAGGAAATAATTTTCTTTCTAAAATAAAAGAGTCCGTTAGGAAAATCCAATAATAATAAACAGAATGAGAATGAAATATATTGTACTGAATTTATTATTTGTATTTGCATCATTCACTGCATTAGGACAGGAGTATATACCTCTTTGGCCTGAGGGAAAGATGCCAAATTCTAAGGGCATGAAATTGCCACGGATTGAGGAGCGTCAACGTGTTACTCAGGTTGATGTACCGGGGATGTATACTTTTTTAACTTCGAAGGAAGAAAATACAGGAGCGGCAGTTTTAATTTTTCCACCCGGAGGCTATCAAAAATTAACGTATAATATTGCAGGAATTCAATTAGCCAAATGGTTCAATACATTTGGTGTAAATGCTTTTGTGGTGATGTACAGAATGCCTACTTCGCCCGATTTAAAAAATCAGGCTTTCGGACCTATAATGGATGGACAAAGAGCAATTAAATTAGTTCGTGAAAATGCTGAAAAATGGGAAATTGATAAAAATAAGATTGGAGTGATGGGCTGTTCGGCAGGGGGAGGTCTGGCTGTGAATCTGGCAACCATAAATACAGATTATACAAAAATAAACGATGCTTTAGATACAGTTGATTTTAAACCTGATTTTCAGATTGTGGTTTCAGGAGCTATCAGTATGATGCAAAATGCACATAAAGGAAGCCATGACGCTTTGTTAGGTAAGGATCCTTCTACGGATACAGAGGTTCTTTTTTCGGGAGAACTAAATGTTAACAGTACAACTTGTCCTGCTTTTGTAGTTTGTGCTGCCAATGATCCTGTAGTTAACCCATTAAATAGTATTCATTATTACGAGGCACTTTTAAAAGCCAGTGTAAAATCGGCCTTGCATATTTTTCCACAGGGAGGACATTCAATTGCTCTAAGAAACAATCCCGGATCTACAGAGCTTTGGACGAGTTTGTGTGAAGCCTGGCTAAGAGAAATGGGCTTTTTAAATAAATAAAATCGTTTAGTTTTTTTATTAAGAATAACTCTCTATTAATTTTTTAACCAAAATTATCAACCAAAATATGAAAAATTACTAATTATTTGTGCTCTATCAATGTATGTGAATAAAGCTCAAGATAGAGTAATCAGACCGTCAGTGCCTTTTTATTAGTTTCAGTTGACGCTCGTGCAGCTGGTATGGTAAACATGAGAGTTTCTACATCTTCGGATGTCTTTTCTCAGCAATGGAATCCCGCAAAATATACTTTTGCAAAAGAATAAAAAGGAATGTTATTAATTTGTAATTATTACCCTGTAAATTTAACAAACGATGTAGGACTAGGGTAACTTACTAATTATCATAAAATAGACGATAGAAGTGCCTTTGCAACAAGTTTTAGATATTTTGGCTTTGGTGATATTGCATTAAGACAAACAAGCGATCCAGATGAGGTTTTTTTTCTCGTGAGACCTAACTAGTTTGCTTTAGACGGCTCTTATTCATTAAAACTGAGTGGAAAATTTTCAATGGCTATTTCGGGCAGATCTATTCATTCAAATTTAAAAGTTGCAACCGATAACAGTGATGTTACTTTGGCGAATTAATTTGCAATTGATATAGCGGAATTTTATGAGTCCCATGAAATTGTATTTAATAAATTTAACTGAAGGTGGAAAGTTATAAAAAGTACGCTTCGATTTTTACTCAGTTTTAACTTTGGTGATAAGTAGCTATGTTTACTTTATTTGACTTAAAATTTTAAAAATTGTACTAGGTATAAAATTACTTTTTTTGATAGTGATTATTTTAAATCTATAAATGAAAATTTCATTTTTCAAGTACGAGACTCCTGTTTTTAGGTTAGTGTTTTTTTTGTAAAGGCTTAAAAACACTAGGCTTTGCGATATGACCTCAATGATTCTGTATTTGACCCCCATATTTTTCCAATCTACATAAATACATTTGCTAAGATAGAATTTGATTAAAAATTGATTTTTTTGACGTATCTGTTTTTTATCTCTTTTTATTTTTAAATATATGTTTTTATGTTCAATTTTTTAGACAATTATATTATGGATGAGTTTCGAATATAACTCTTTTGTTGGGTAGAGAATTAATAGATATTGAGATAAAAATTACATCTCATTGATAAACCAAAAACCATGAATAATATCTTGTCAAGGAAAAAATATGGTGTCGGTAATATTTTTAGAAAGAAAGTATTTAGTAGTTATTAGGATGATATTTTTTGGCAATGTTTATCTGTTAGAAAAATTTCGTTACCTACATTTTTTTAGTTTCGGTTATGTTCCAAAAGGACAACTGAATTCTTTTTGAGTTTACAATCATTAAATCAAATAAAATTATTAAATAAAAATAAAACCATGAAAAAGTGTGTTTTAGGTATTCTTTTTTTCACTAGTGTATGTCTATTCGGTTTTCCTGCATGTACATCATCTTATAGGTTGGATGATAATCTTGGTGAAAATAATGACAATAGCAATAACAATAATACCAATTCAAATAGTCCGGTGGTTGAAGATCCTTTTGCTTTTCCAGGAGCAGAAGGTGGTGGTATGAATGCAACCGGAGGTAGAGGAGGTACTGTATATAAAGTAACATCTTTGGAAGATACTAATGCACCAGGTACATTAAGATATGCTGTAAATAAGACAGGTCCTAGAATAGTAGTATTTGATGTTTCAGGTACGATTTATCTAAATTCTAAATTAACTATTTCTAATAATGATATTACAATTGCAGGACAAACGGCACCTGGAGGAGGTATTTGTTTGGCTTACTATCCGGTAAGTATTAATGCTGATAATGTTATTTTGAGATATCTAAGAATTCGAATGGGAGATACTAAAGCAGTAGAGGATGATGCTTTAGGGGGGAGATTTCATAAAAATATTATTGTAGATCACTGTTCGATGAGTTGGTCCACTGATGAATGTGTTTCTTTTTATCAAAATGAAAATTTCACGTTGCAATGGTGTATGATATCCGAAGCGTTAAAAAACTCAGTTCATGATAAAGGTTCTCATGGATATGGAGGAATTTGGGGTGGAAAGAACGCTTCATTTCATCATAATTTGATGTCTTCTAATGATAGTAGAAACCCTCGATTAGGAGAATATGCTAATGATGCTTTTGCTCTTACGGATTTGATTGACTTAAGAAATAATGTAATTTATAATTGGGGAGGAAACAGCTGTTATGGAGGAGAAGCGACGAATGTAAATATCGTAAACTGTTATTATAAACCAGGTCCGGCAACATCCAGAAAGGATCGTATTATATCAATAGATAAAAATACTAATACTGATGTTTCTCCAAACCCTGTATATAACATTTGGGGTAAATTTTATATTAATGGAAATATTGTTGAAGGTTCAGTACTAGCAACGCAAGACAATTGGACTTATGGAGTATTTAATCAGTTTAATAGTAAATATGGTACTGTTTCGGATGCAGATAAAGCTGCAATGAGAATTAATACGCCTCATAATGCTTCTGCGGTAACAACTCATGCTGCCGATAAAGCATATTCTTTAGTATTAGATTTTGCTGGTGCTTCATTAGTTCGTGATGTTGTAGATGAGCGAATAATTAATGATGTTCGTAAGGGTATTGCAACAATAATGGATGGTGGTAAAGGCAGTACAAATGGACTTATCGATTCCCAGACTGCCGTTGGTGGATGGCCAGTATTAGCATCTGGGACAGCATTGAAAGATACTGATAATGATGGTATGCCTGATCAATGGGAAAATACAAAAGGACTAGATCCTAATAATAACGATGCTAAAGGTAGAAATTTGAGTACTGCTTATGATAATATAGAAGTTTATATTAACAGTATTGTTTCAGATCAAGTTATAAAGCAAAAGGGATAGAATTATTCTTGATAATCCTGCACAGATGTTGATTTCAAAGTTTCTGTGTAGGATCTTTTACAAGTAGCCCTAAACTTGATTTTGTTTTAAAGCATGTTTATATAACCTATTAACTAACAACCAACAAATGGTAAATAAGAAGAAGGAACAATTGTAAATACGACAGCAAATCTTAATAGGTTTATTAATTTTTTTACAATGGCAAGATAATTCTGCAAATACAAGCATAATTTATGTTGTTGTCAAAACCTAGAACAGCAGAGTAAATATAGTTTTATACCACATAAGTTGTCAACAATGCAAATGCTAAAACTGGATATATGACAACTTTTTTTGCGTAACATGAGTAATTAACATTTAAACATTAAATATATGAAGAAAAAAGACTCTTAAATTGAACTAATAGGCCTCCAGTATGGATTTTAATTTGTTAAAATATATGCATAGGAGTAAATATAAACTATTTAGCAAAACCAAAAAAACCAAAAAAAAAATGAAAAAACAATACTTTATGTTCTTGTTGCTGATGCTCTTTTCAGTAATAGGATATTCGGAAACAATTCAGCGAATCGAAGCAGAAAATTATAATGAGGCTTCAGGAGCAAAGGCCGAAACGAATACTAGTCTTTCTGGAACTGGAAATGTGGGCTACATTAAAAACAATACTTGGATTAAATTTACCGGACAGGTGTTTGATCCATATGATGTTCGTTTTGATGTGGCAGCTGCAGGAACAACAGGTGGAACTATTGAATTTAGGCTGGATGCAGTGGATGGCACTTTGATTGGGACAGCAACAGTTTCCGGAACTTCAGGATGGAGCGATTATAAAAAGTTTTCAACTGGAATTACGTCAACCACCGGTACCCACGATTTGTATCTGGTTTTTAAGCATCCAACAAACACGGGATATTTGTTCAATGTAGATTATTTCGAAAAAGTGACCAATGATCCTAATGCAATTACCTATACTTTGACAACCAATGTAAGCCCTGCTTTGTCAGGAACAATTACTTCGAATCCTGGGGGGACCACATTAAATCAAGGAACAGAGATTACCATGACGGCCAATAAAAACTTTGGATACAAATTTATTCGATGGGTCGATGGGAATGGCGTTCAGGTTTCAACTACCAATCCATACATCTTTACTCTTTCTTCAAACACCACTTTAGTGGCAGAATTTGAAGCCGTCAACACTTATACTTTGGGTATAGATCTACAAGGAGCATTTGGCTTGGGAGAATACACGGTTTCTCCTGCCGGAAAAGATGGAGCGTTTTCTGTTTACGAATCAGGTACTAATGTTACCATAACGGCTGTTGAAAATGATATCGTTAAATTCAGCAATTGGTCAGATGGAACAACGGCATTAAGCACTTCTGTAACAATGGATGGAAATAAAAGTATTACAGGTACGTATGACAATTTATCCTTTATAGCTGGCTGGACATTCAAGAATGACCAATATGCTAATCCTAGGGTGGCCGAGTTGTATTCTAATGTTGATAATAGACCACAAATATCTGCTTATAATGTTGCAGACAATGTTTTTGCTACTAGCGTGAGACTTCAAAACAGGGGTGGAAAAAATGGGTTTTGCGTTTGGAATTCTGATAGAGGGCAATTTTTCTATTTCCAGACTTCATTTTCAACGGTTGGATATAAAAATATAAACGTTTCGTCGGGACTTATTGGTCTCTATTACGGCTGTGACGAGTGGACTTTCCAATATTCACTGGATGGCGTGAACTTTGTAGATGTTTCTAGCTTAACTACCATAAATACAAGTACCATTACACCAATTGGAGGAACATTGCCGGTTGAGGCAGAAGGACAAGCAAAAGTGTATCTCCGATGGTTTCCTAATGTTGCGGGTCCAAAACATGGATTACCCGCAGACGGAATCACATTTGACGTTACAGCAACGGTTTTATCTAACGTTATGGTAAAAGCTGATGAGGTTTTAGTTATTGACACCATTGCTCCAATTCTTCAATCCACTCTTCCTGCGGCAGCTTCAACTACGGTTGGTACTTTTGGAAAAATCATTTTGGCTTTTGATGAGAAAGTTCAAATTGTCCCTGGGACTACGGCTACATTGGGAAGTAAAACCCTGACTCCTGAAGTTACGGGAAAAACAATTAGTTTTCCTTATGTGGGCTTGGATTATAATACCAATTATACTTTTACGCTTGCTGGAAGCAAGGTGTCTGATTTGTCAGGAAACACCTTGACTACGCCTGTTTCTTTTAGTTTTAGTACTTTGAATAAACCAACAGTAACTAAAAAAAGATACGATTTTATAGTGGGTGTTGATGGCGATTTTGCTGCAGCAAAGGCTGCAGCTATCGCAGCAGCTCCAAGCGGAGGAAACAGGTTTTTTATCTTTTTGCCAAATGGAAATTATGATTTAGGTCTTTTGACTGGAGATGCCAAAAAAGAGACCAAGATTTCAACTCCAAATATATCTCTCATTGGACAAAGTATGGATAAAACAATCCTTTTTAATAAGCCTCTATTGGCCGATGAAGGTTTTGAAGTTTCAACAATTAATTTGACAGAAACTGCAAATAATATTTACATGCAGGATTTGACTCTTATGAATAACTTAAGTTATGGAACAGGTGAATTTGGTGGACGTGGGCTTGCTCTTGAAAATATTGGAAATAAAAATATTTTGAAAAATGTGGCATTATTGGGAAATCAAGACACCTTTTTTACGGCAGGCCAAAAGATTTATCTTGAAAACGGTGAAATCCACGGTACGGTAGATTTTATATACGGAAGCAGCGATGCTTATTTCAAAGAATGTTTACTCTATTTAGAAAACAGAGGCGGTAATGTAATTACTGCTGCATCTACTCCTTTAACTGGTAAGGGATTTGTTTTTAGTGATTGTACCATAGATGGAGCCGATATTAACAAAGGAACATATAGTTTGGGGCGTCCTTGGCATGATGCTCCACAAGTGGTTTTTATCAATACTAAAATGAATATATTACCCAAGGCTGAAGGTTGGTCTGCATGGGGAACTTTACCCAAAGTTTATGCAGAATACAATAGTATGACTGCCACAGGCGGTCTTGTCGACTTGACCAACAGAAAATCTTATTATACTGATTACGATGGTGGTTCAGTAACTCTTAATCCAGTACTTACACCAACAGAAGCAGCTAATTATACTGTTGAAAATGTTTTGGGGAGTGACGGCTGGCAACCTAATCTTTATACGGATCAAATCACGGCACCAGTTGTAACCAAGACTGCAACTTCATTAACATGGGCAGACAATGATTACGTTTTAGGTTGGGCAATTTTTAAGGATGATATTTTTGTTGATTTCGTTACTACCAATAGTTATAATTTCACTGCAACGGGAACTTATAAAGTTAGAGCTGCCAATTCCATGGGAGGACTTGGAACTGCATCAAATGAAATAAATGTTAACTGTTTTGGCGCTTCAGTCAATCCTATCAGTTCAGCGGAAAATAGCACAGAAGTTAATGTGGGCAGTACACTTCAATTATCACATGAAATTACCGGTGGGTCATGGATAAGTAGCGCAACTGATAAAGCAACGATAGATGCAAATGGTTTGGTTAGCGGGCTGGCTATAGGAACTACTACAATTACGTATACATTATGTAATAATTCAGTAACAAAAGAGATTGTTGTTGTAGCACAAGACTTGGATAATGATAATGACGGGGTGAATAATAGTTTGGATTTATGTCCGAATACGCTGGCAGGAGAAACAGTTAATGCATCGGGTTGTTCTGCGAGTCAGTTAGACGATGATAATGACGGAGTGAAAAACAACTTAGATACTTGTCCTAATACGCCAACAGGTGAGACTGTTAATACTTCAGGATGTGCTCAAAGTCAATTAGACGATGATAATGATGGTGTGAAAAACAACTTAGATACTTGTCCTAATACGCCAACAGGAGAGACTGTTAATACTTCTGGATGTGCTCAAAGTCAATTAGACGATGATAATGATGGCGTGAAAAACAACTTAGATACTTGTCCTAGTACGCCAACAGGAGAAACTGTTAATACTTCTGGTTGTTCTGCGAGTCAGTTAGATGATGACAATGACGGAGTTAAAAATAATAAAGATCTATGTCTAAATACACCACCTGGTGCAACAGTAGACGCAAATGGCTGTTTTACATTGTCTTCCGATAATTTTACCATTGAAACTGTCGGAGAAAGCTGTGTGGGTAAAAAGAACGGTAAAATAATCATAACAGCTAACAAAGCATTGGATTATACGACGATAGTCAATGGAGTGACTTACAGTTTTAATACAACTAAAATAATTGAAAATTTAACACCGGGGGGGTATGATTTCTGTATTTCTGTTGCGTCTGATTCCTACAATCGATGCTTTAGTGCCGTAGTGGCAAGCGGAACGAATGTTTCAGCTAAAACTACAATGGTTTCAGATAAACTTTCGGTAGATATCGAGCAGGGTACGGCTCCATATACAGTTTCGGTAAACGGAAAAAATGTTCTGAAAACCACAGCTTCTTCTTTTTCTGTTGATGTGCTCCCTGGTGATGTAGTTCAGGTACAAACAGCTATTGCTTGCGAGGGAACAATCAATTCAAAAATTGATTTGTCAGGAGTAATTGTTTTTCCAAATCCGACTAAAGGATTTTTTGAGGTAGCTGTTCCGGTTATACTTGATAAAATAAAAATGGAAGTGTTCGACGTTAATTCTCAACTGATTTCTTCTGATGTTTACAAAGTAAATAATGGAAAAGTACAAATGAATCTTGAAAATAGAGCTACAGGGGTTTATTTTGTAAAAGTGTATTTGGATGAGCTAGTTATTTTAAAAATTATAAAACAATAATAAAAATGAAAAAGTATATACTGACCTTGTTTATTGGATTATTACTCATTTCTTGTGGAGGAGATGATAGTTCGGATGTTACTAAAAAAAATAAAGCCCCTTCAATTCCAACTTTAATTGCTCCGGAAAATAATGTACTATGTATTGATAATTCTGTTGCTTTTAAATGGAATGCTGCATCTGATCCGAATTCAGACGCTATTACTTATCAAATTGAAATAGCAAAAGATAATCAGTTTTCGCAAATTGATTATACCAATTCTAGTACGACTCCAAGTAAAACAATTTCATTGGAAAAAGGTATACGTTATTACTGGAGGGTAAAGGCAATAGATTCTAAGAACTTGTCAGGTAATTATTCTAATGTATTTCAATTTTATACAGAGGGTACTGGTTTGACCAATCATTTGCCTTTTGCCCCGTCTCTTGTCAAACCTGAATTGTCGTCCGTTGTAAGTGATAATTCGGTTGTGTTAGAATGGACTGCTTCAGATGTAGACGCGAATGACGTGCTGACTTATGATGTATATTTTGGAACGACAAATCCGCCTACAGAAAAAGTTTCTTCCGGTCAAAGCTTAAAAACCTATACTCAAAGTTTAAATGCTTCAGGTACTTTTTATTGGAGTGTAGATGTTAAAGATAATAAAGGAGGAATATCTAAGGGACAAGTGTGGCAATTTGTTAAGAATTAATTGCTTTTTGAAAATAGATACAGCTATTTGGAATTAATTTTTCGGATAGCTGTATTTTTATATTTTTCAAAATCAGAATGTCATCTGGTTTAATATTTTTCACAAAATAGAATAATAACGAATGAATAGAATTAAAATTATTGTTTCTTTTTTCTTAATGTTTCAGATTTATGGAATGGATAAAGATATGGAATCAAAAAGAGTTGTCAGGTTGCATACAATTGGCGATTCAACAATGGAAGAACAAAACCCAAATGTAAAAGACCAGAGGGGCTGGGTTCAGATGTTACCCAATTTTTTTAATGAGAATTTGGTGCTTGTTAATCCTGCAAAGTCAGGTACAAGTTCAAAATCCTATTACAATGGAGGCTACTGGGAACGAGCAAAAAAAAGGATTATGCCAGGTGATTATGTGTTGATTCAATTTGGGCACAATGATGAAAAGCATAACGGTTTAGATGGGGAAATAGGTACTGTTCCCAGTATGACGTATCGCCACTATCTCAGACTTTATATAAATGAAATCCGAGCATTAAAAGCCTACCCTGTATTGTGTACGCCTGTAGTACGCAAAATGTTTGGAAAAGATCATATGTTAACCAGAAGAGGGCAGCATGATTTAGGCGAATATTATGCAGAACATGTTAATACTTCATTTGATGCCAAAGATACCATTGCATTAAATTATTCGGCTAATATGGCTTTGGTGGCAAAAGAACTGAATTGTACTTTAATTGACATGACCAGAGCCACTAAAGAGTTGGTTAACTCAATTGGAGATAAAGAAGCTGCTCGACAAATTTATTCATTACCTAATGACGGAACTCATTTTGGATCGAATGGCGCTTTACTTTTTTCAAAGCTTTTTATAAAGGAATTAAGGAAGAATAATCTCCTTACTGCTTACCTGAAACCAGAAAGAGGATTGATGACCAATACATCAGTAATTTCCATGAAAGACATTTATATAGGGACAGAAACTGATCGTGTTTTTGACTTGATTTACGCAGCAAAAAATAAAGAGATACAAGGGGAAATAATTGTTGAAGCGATAGGCGATTTTGAAGTTTCTACTAAAAAAGATGTTGGTTTTAACAAAGTTAAAGAACTAGTGCTTGACAAAGATTCTTTAAACAATTTTAAGCTGCATATCAGAATGACTCCAAAACAAACGGGAGATTTTAAAGATCGCATAAAATTATCCGGACCCGAAAATGAAGTTCAATATATTGAGTTGTCAGGGGATGTTTTAGCTGTGCCGGACAACAAGCCTATAAAGGTATTTTATACACTCTCAAATAATAACAAGCCTAATGTGGACGGTCCAATTCAGGGATTTGTTCAAAACTGGAAAGGATTAAATTTGGGAAAATATGCTGTATTAGAAAATGCAACGGATGATTTTAAAACTACAAAAGTTCAACACCTCAATTTGACCGGTGAAAAATGGCCAACTAATGAAATAGACCTCGTTCGTTCCCGATATATTCAATTTGGATTTAAAACTTCTGAAAATGCAAAAGTAGTAACGAAATCCGTAGATTTTTTTATAGGTGGGGGTTCTAATTTTAGAATTATAGCTTCAACGGATAGTGATTTCAGTCATGAGATTGTAGTTGGAGAAGAAACAAATATTACTTCTGACACTATTAAAAAGTATTCTTATTTAATGAATCAGAATATTGAAAGTGGACAAAGTTTATATGTGCGAATTTACCCATGGGCGAATCAAAAGATAAAGCATCAATCAATTAGTCTAAGTAATTTTACAATTGACGGAATGAGTTTTAAAAGCAAATAAATTAAAAAAAAATATAAATCTACTCCTTATGTTTTCCTTTACTATTAGTATTTTCGTTAATAAGGACTAAATGGTGGAATTAATGTTTTCAAATCGACAGCAAATGATACATGATTTTTTCCACAATGATAATAAGCGAAAAAAACATCTTAAAAATTCATTATTTTAGTAAGAATGAAAAAATATAAGTTATAGAATATTCAATTTTATGGTTTTGATTTTCAAAAATAAATAGAAAATATTGATGTCCATAATTTATTATACATTTTGTAATCCAGCAATCATAAAATGAAAATAACTACCAAAATTTTATACTTCAGTCTTTTGTTTTTACTGTCAAAGCTAACAATATATGGTCAAAAAAATTATTCATATGAACATTATCAGGTAGAAGAAGGACTTCCTCATAATATTGTTAATAAGATTATTCAGGATAAAAAGGGGTTTATTTGGATAGCTACGACTAATGGTTTTTGTAGGTATAATGGTTATTCATTTACAAACTTTAAACCCAAGGCTTCTGATAAAATTAGTATGAAGAATAAAAGAATCGACGGAATGCAAGAAGATTCTTTTGGTAGAATATGGATGACATCTAAAGTTGTTGGATCTAAAGCTTATTGTTTCAATCCAAAAACAGAATCTTTTTGGAGTCCAGAGCTAGTACCTGAATTAGCTAACACTAAGTTTGATGTGGGGAAAATAATAATTAATAAATCAGGAAAAGTTTGGCTAATTTCAGAAAATGATAAGGGATGTATTCTTGTTTCAGATAGTTTGTTCACAACTAAAATTTTTAATAAAAAATATAATACTTTAAATACAAGTACTATTAACTCAGTTTTTGAAGATTCTCAACAAAATTCTTGGTTATTGACTAATAAAGGTATTTGTTTAATTGACTCCAATAATCTAAGTAAAAAAGTAAAGTATTATCCAAATAAAACAAATAGTAATATAGGGTTTTATTCAGCTATTGAAATTGGAGATGAAATTTGGTTTGGTGGAATTGATGGATCTACCATGATTTATTCTAAAGAAAATCATCGTTTTCGAACCACAAAATTAAAACTTAATTCTAAGATAACACGATTTGAACAAATAGACAAACAAACTATTTTAGCTATTACTGATCAAAATGGATTCTGTACAATTAATATATATACAGGGGCTATCAAGTTATATAATTCAGAGACATTAAAAAAATTAAATACTAAAGACCTGAATCCAATTTCTTTTTTAAATAACCATCAACTGTGGTTTGTCACAAATAATGAGCTGGGTATTTATCTATTTGATTTCAAAGACAAACAATTAACATATTTTTCTGGTTCTTCTCCGGAGACACATTTGGGAAGTAATCCAGTTAATGCTTTTGTATTAAAAGACCCAAACGGGACTGTTTGGGTACAACCTAATGGCGGAAATTTTTCAAGATTTGATCCTGTACAAAAGAAACTTATATCTTTCAATCCTCCTTTTAACCGTTTTGATAATTCCATTTATCCTAATAATTTTCACACAGTTTTTTTTGATAGACAAGGTAATTTGTGGTACAATACATTTGCGTTGGGATTATTTAAAATTATCTTTAATCAGTACAATTTTAAAACATCTCCTTTAAAATCAAATCCTAGAAATGTTCGCGCCATTTTTCAAGATAAAAAAGAGAATATTTGGATAAGTACTAGACAAAAAGAAATTATTATTTATGATAAATTCATGAATGTAATTGGAGAAATTTCTCCATCAGGTAAGTTGGAAAAATCAGCTGTATGGTCTAAAACAGCTTACAGCATTATTGAAGATAAAAATTCTGTTATTTGGATTGGCACTAAAGGAGACGGTCTCTATAAATTGACACCTGATAAAAAGGCTTTTCATTATAAGGTTGAACATTATTTGCATAATGAAGAAGATGAGTATAGCTTATCAGATAATGATATTTATTCAATATTTGAAGATGATAATGGGCTCATTTGGGTTGGTTCTTTTAATGGGCTAAATCTTATTAAACAAGATCAGTCGGGTAAGATAAATTTTATTAGTCATAGAAATAAATGGAAGAACTATCCTTTAGATTCTTTTAATAAAATTAGATGTATTAACCAAAGTAAGGATGGACTTGTTTTAGTTGGAAGTATTGATGGATTACTAGTTCTTCAATCAAATGTTAATCGATTTAATAATCTTGGAACTTTTAAAACATATGAGATAGATTATGTTAATTCTAATGGTTTGATGAGTAATGATATAATAGACATTTGTGTTACACTAAAAGGACAAACCATTTTAGCAACGGCTGACGGAGGTATTAGTAAAGTGATATCCAAAGATAATCAGGGATTTCCGGTTCAGTTTAAAACATTTGGCAGAAATGAAGGATTACCATCCAGCAATTTGCTTTCCATAGTTGAGGACAAGGCCGGTAAAATCTGGGTAGCAACCGATGATATCCTAACTCGTTTTGATGTCAATAAGGAATACTTTGAGGTTTTTCCTGAATTAAAATGGATTATAGCTAACAAAAATTTTTCGGAAGCAACTAAAATAAAACTGCAATCGGGTAAGCTGATCTTCGGTTACACTGAAGGAATTGTAAGCTTCTTCCCTGATCAGATTAAATCAAATCATTATGCACCTTATTTATCATTTACTAATCTGCGGCTTTTTAATAAAAAAGTTGATATCAACATCAAAGAATCTCCTCTTAGGCTTTCTCTGGATAACAGTAATGACATTGTTTTAAAACACAATCAAAACTTTTTCAATATTGAATTTGCTGCTTTAGATTATAAGAATCCAAAAAACATCAAATATGCTTATAAATTAGAAGGATTGGACGAGAAATGGAATTTTGTCAACAACCAAAGAACGGCCTTTTACACCAACGTACCTAAAGGGAATTATACTTTCAGGGTTAAATCGACTAACAGTCAAGGAAATTGGGTAAACAATGAAAGGCAATTACAAATAACTGTTAAACCGGCACTTTGGAATACTACAATGGCATATATCTTTTATACACTTTTAATAATTGGAATCATAATACTTATTAACCGCACTATAATTACAATATACCGACTAAAAACCAATGCACAATTTGAAAAGGAAGTGTTTGATATGAAGCAAAAGTTTTTTATCGATATTTCGCATGAATTACGTACTCCTTTGACCTTAATAACAGGTCCTATTGATTATTTAATAAATGATAACCGGACACCTGAAATTATAAAAAAACAACTTGTATATGTATCCCAAAGCACAAACAGACTGCAGAGACTCGTAAATCAGATTCTGGATTTCCGGAAAATACAGGATCAGCAACTGAAAATTACAGAAATTAATCTTCCGGAATTTACCAGTAGCATTTTTAACAGTTTTATCGAAATAGCACAGGAGAAAAAGATAAACTATAATTTGGAAATTGAAGGAGAAGATATAAAATTATGGGCCGACAGAAATGCTTTGGAAAAGATACTAATGAACCTTTTATCAAATGCCTTTAAATACACTCAAGACGGCAAATCGATAAGTGTTTGTATTATAAAAAATGAGAAAAAAATAAATCTGATTGTAAAAGACGAAGGCGTCGGGATCTCCGAAGAACATCAAAATAGTATTTTTAATCGTTTTGCTTCATTTAATAAAAATGTCAATAACCCAAGTACCGGTATCGGATTATCAATGGTTAAAGAATTGGTTGAGAAACACCAGGGAGAAGTTAGTTTTGAAAGTAAGCCCCATGTAGGCAGTACATTTTCTATTATTTTCAAAAGGGGAAAAAATCATTTTACTGATGATGTCGAATTTGTTTCAGAAGATTCTCAGGAAAATTCTGAAAATAAATGGATTAAAACCCAACCTATTATATTCAATAATAGTTTAGAAAGCCATCAGACTAAAGTTAAAATACTCCTTGTTGAAGATGATGAGAAACTAAGAACATTTATTAAAAACGTGCTAGAAGACGACTACGAAGTAATAGAGGCGGAAGACGGTGCTATAGGATATAAAAAAATACAGGAAACCTCTCCTGATTTTGTCATTAGCGATATCATGATGCCTCTGCTCAACGGTGTGGAACTTTTGCAGAAAATAAGAAACAATATAGAAATCAGCCATGTTCCTGTTATCCTTTTAACCGCTAAAAGTACTATTGAAAGTCAGCTGGAAGGGCTATCGTATGGTGCTGATGATTACATAACGAAGCCATTTAGCGTTTCGTACCTAAAAGCCCGAATTGTGAATTTACTCGAACAACGAAAAAGGCTGCAGGGTATTTTCCATTCTTATGAAAGAAACGATACAAAAGAGTACAATCCTAAACCTTATTTAATTACGGATCAGGATGAACAAATCATGCAAAAGGTAATGCTTGCCCTTGAAGAAAACATGGAGAATAATAATTTTTCGGTCGAAGACTTAGGTAATATTGTGGGGCTTAATCGAACTTCTTTTTATTATAAAATAAAAAGCCTTACGGGTTATACTCCTGTAGAATTTATTAGAGATGTTCGTTTAAAAAGAGCAGCCCAATTATTAGATAATAGTGAGCTGTTTGTTAAAGAAATCGCCTATATGACAGGATTTTTAGATATTAGATATTTTAATAAAATATTTAAAAGTAAATATGGAGTAACACCAGGAGAATATAGAAAAGAAAATAAATAATTTTGATAGGATTATATTTTACGAAAATGTAGTTAGTATGGTTGTTTTAAATTCAATTCATTTCGGTATTGACAGGATTTTGATTCGTATAAAAGCCTTGTAGGGATTGATACTAGATTTAGGAGAGTTTTAAAAACTCTATGGACGAATTTCAAGAGTATGTTACAGTTGGACTTGCAACAAAAAGTCGGACAAATTTTCTAAGACCTATGCTACACTTTTGATTTTATAAAATTCTAGTTCCATTTCTTTAGGTGTTTTATATCCCAAAGAAGAATGTAGACGTTTTCTATTATACCATACTTCTATATATTCAAAGACTGCTAATTTAGCCTCTTCAATAGTTGTGAATTTATGCTGATAGATAAGTTCTGCTTTAAGGGTCTTGAAAAAACTTTCAGCTACAGCATTATCCCAACAATTAGCTTTTCTACTCATACTTTGAGTGATTAAAGTGTTTTTATTAATCAATTTTCTGAATTCTATCGAAGCAATTAAAAAGTAAAGATTCTGTTATTTCTCTTTTTGATACTGCCATTTTCCAAGCTGGAATAATTCGAATTGTTGCAAAGTCAATACAGAGGAGATGTAATGGCTAAAGATTTGGTCCAATATCACAAAAAGCAAGTCCGAATGTTAGGTTATCTAATTTCGAGAAAGCAAGTTCCAACGGTTAGAGGAACGATGTTCTTTGGAACTTGGGTAGATTTTGAAGGAACTTATTTTGATAGCACTCATTTTCTAGACAATTTGTAGCAGTATCCTTTTCAAGGAGGTAGCTGTTATTTGCTTTTAGGAACAGTAGAGGTTGATTATGACTTTCCAACTATTACAATACTAAAAATGGCTAAACTTCCTTTTGTACCTAATCCAAGGTATTCTGATGCAAAAGACCATCAATTTTTAACGCAACAACGCATTAAGGAAGATGTGAGTAGTACCCAAAGAGAACCGTATCCACAAGCACATGAAGTTAATTTGCCAAGACATAGAATGAAATTTCAGAGAGTTTTTGATCTAAAGTAATAGCTATGATGTATTTGCAAATTTATAAAAATTGAAGTTGATTTAATTCGACTGATTTAAAAGCAGTTAAGGAAACACTTTTAAAATTTATTCGTGAATTATCCGTAAATAAAAAACCCTAACCTCTTGTTTTTGTAAGTGATTAGGGTTTGTTTTGTAGCGAAGACGGGAGTTGAACCCGTGACCTCAGGGTTATGAATTGTATGGTTTATCTTTGTTTTGTATGTTAATTATTTGATTATAAGCTGTTTGTTGTTTTTGTAAAAACAGGTTTTTTACTGTTTTCTTTCGTTTTATCAGGTGTTTTCCTCACTCCGTTTATTTCAGTTTGATTATTGATTTTTAGCTTCTATATTTTTAGATTAGGTTATTATTTTAAGATTTATTCTCATCTGGGAATAATTTTTATTTTTAGAATTTTAAATCATCAAAAAATCAATACTAAATGTCATTGTTATCCAAAATCAATTATTTTTCGGAAAGTATATTTCAAATTAAGATTTACACTTAGTTACCGCGATGTCGAAGAAATAAAGAAGAATAGGGGAGTGACTGTGGATCATGCGACGATTCAACGTTGGGTTTATAAGTTTGCACCTTTGATTGAGTCAGAGATGAAGAAGAGAAAAGGCAGAGTGGGACGAGTTGGAGATTGGATGAGATCTATATCAAAGTAAAAGGTATTTGAGGTTATTTATATCGAGCGGCAAATAAATTAGGCAATACTGTAGACTTTCTTTTGACCAGAAAAAGACAGAGAATGAGTGCTCAGTCATTTCTAATTAAATCAATTAGTAATAACTACAGGCCAAGAGTTATAAAGATTGATAAAAGAGGTTCTAATACCGCCGCTATCAAAGACTATAACAAGTCTTCGTTCTCAAAGATTAAAATCCGACAGTGTAAATATCTCAACAATATTGTAGAACAAGATCATCGTTTTATAAAGTGGCGCATACAAAACGGATTAGGCTTTAAAAGTTTTGAATCGGCCAAACGAACCTTGAGTGGAATTGAAGTTGTGAATATGTTGAGGAAGAATCAGATGCTTGCATCTGGGATGACTATGTTTAAAGCATTCTGTAAATTAGTGGCCTAATTTCTAAATTACTTAAATTCTTATATTTGATTCTGACAGATGCGACAGAACCGTAATTTTTCCTTTAAACATTTCTTTGATGAATTCAATAAAACCAAAATCATTGTTAACATTAAGATAATACTTTTTTTAATCTTAACGTTTATAGTACTTATGGGTGGTTTGTGTTTTGTAAGGTCAACTAGATAGGACAAACAAACCGTTTAATATTGTATGTAAAAAACTGGTTAAAATAGCTCGGTAAAGGCATAAAAAAAAGCTAAAACTTTCGTTTTAACTTTTTTTTAAGAGTGACCTCTACCATACAAATTTCAAACCATTTTATGCAGGATTTAAAGAAGCTAGCCTGTTTTTAATAGAAATATATAGGATAAGTTTTAAAGTATATTGAAAACTGGGTTTAATGTCTTGTTGAGGTTAAAATGTTAAAAATTAAAAATTATTTCCAAATGGACTGTGGCTTCGTTTCAAAGGGAGTCGATGGGATTACAATCGAACACCTAATTTCAGTTTTAATGTTTATTTAAGGTTTTGATAAACAGAGTATTATTCCTTTGTTTTATTAGGGGTGTCGCATATGATTTAATTTTTAAATTGTTTTCAATAATATTAATAAGGGTGTTTTTTTTAGAATTTTTACAAGAAAGAGTCATTTAAAAATGAAAAATATAACTTTAATAATAGCTGAAAGTGTTCGACGGTCGAACACTTTTTTGGGTTGTTATTTTGGATTAGTAATAAAATATATTATCAAGAAATAATATACTGATTTATTATTTTCATAGACTTAAAGTTTATATGAATACTTCTTCGTTTATCTTTTTCTAAATAAAAAAATGAGGCCTAAAGCCTCATTTTCTACTACAACAAATTAAAAAAATCTAAAATTCCCATCTTACAAATGCCTCCATAGCCGCATAATGAGCCATACCTAATTGATTGTATAATTGAGCAGTTTCTGCATTTCTGTCTTCGGCTCTTTGCCAGAATTCCCTTGAATCAGTTCCCTGAAATACCACACCATCTTTTTGAGATTGGTGTTTGAAAATTCCATGTCTTTTGGTTAAAACCTGATCAGGACTCATGGGTACAGCCATTTCAATTTCGTCAATTCCCCATTCTTGCCATGCTCCTCGGTACAACCAAACCCAGCAGTCTTTCATAAAATCCTTAGATTTTAGATTTTTTACCGCTTCAAAAATAGCATCCAGACATACTTTGTGCGTTCCGTGTGGATCGGCTAAATCTCCAGCAGCATAGATTTGATGTGGTTTTACTTTTTCAATTAAGTCCATAGTAATTTGAATATCTTCTTTTCCGATAGGTTTCTTCTCAATAGTTCCTGTTTCATAGAAAGGAAGTTCCATAAAATAGATTTGGGCATCAGGCAATCCCACAAAATGACTTGTAGCACGTGCTTCTCCTTTTCTAATCAATCCTTTAATATAACGAACTTCAGGAATATCAATTTCACTCGCTTTTTTATTCTTAAGGAAAGTAGTTGCTTTTTTATAGATGTCTTCGGCTTCACTATTTTTAATTCCAAATTTCTCATTATAATCCACTACAAAGCTGGCAAAACGTAAGGCTTCATCATCGGCAACAGCTATATTTCCTGAAGTTTGATAAGCCACATGCACTTCATGTCCTTGCTCTTGCAAACGCATAAAAGTTCCTCCCATACTGATGATATCATCATCTGGATGTGGGCTAAAAAGCAACACTCTTTTTCTTGCTGGTTCTGCTCTTTCTGGACGATTAGTATCATCTGCATTTGGTTTTCCACCTGGCCAACCTGTAATGGTATTTTGCAGTTTATTAAAAATGGCGATATTGATGTCGTAAGCAGGGCCTGAATCGGCTAATAAATCGCTCATTCCGTTTTCAATATAATCAGCATCGGTAAGCATTAAAATTGGCTTTTTCAAATCCAACGCTAATCCTAAAACTGCTTTTCGGATTAATTTATCAGTCCACACAATTTTTTCTACTAACCAAGGTTTGTTGATTCTAGTTAGTTTTGAAGAAGCTTCTTTATCTAATACAAATACTGCATTGTTATGCTCTTGCAAAAAAGAAGCAGGAATTTGATTGGTAACTTCTCCTTCAACCGATTTTTGAATGATGTTTGATTTTCCTTCACCCCAAGCCATTAAGATTACTTGTTTGGCTTCCATTATTTTTTTTACTCCTAAGGTAATAGCTGTTCTTGGAGTATTACTTAATCCTGAGAAATCGCCACTTGCAGCCACTCTGGTAATGTGATCCAGCGCAACTAATCTGGTTTTAGAGTTTTGCAAAGAACCCGATTCGTTAAATCCGATGTGACCGTTTCCTCCAATTCCAAGTATTTGCAAATCAATGCCTCCCAAAGCTTCAATCTTAACTTCATAATCGGCGCAGTAATCCGCAATGGCTTCTTTAGACAAAGTTCCGTCAGGAATATGATAATTTTCGGGTAAAATATCTACTTGATCCAATAATAATTCTTTCATAAAGCGAACATAGCTATTGATGGAATCAGGTTGCATGGGATAATATTCATCCAAATTGAATGTAATTACATTCTTAAAACTCAGTCCTTCTTCTTTGTGAAGACGAACTAATTCAGCATACAATCCTTTTGGCGAAGATCCTGTTGCAAGACCTAATATGCAGGATTCATTATTTTCTTGTTTTAATTTGATAAGTGCTGCGATTTCCTGTGCCACAGCTTTAGAAGCTTCAGTTGAATTTTCGAAAACTACAGTATTAATATTTTCAAATCGTTTTTCAAATCCTGTCGCTTTGTCTATTGTACTTTTCATTGTTTTTTATTTTATAATCTTTACTCTTAATTTGAATTATTTTCTTGACCAGCTTCTGTATTTATGTCCTTTGAAGGCATAAAAAATGATCATTAAGTAGGTGGGTACTAATATTAAATAAGCTATTTGATTCCCACTTTTTGCTGTTGTAGCTACGCCATTTGCAACGTTAGCTGTATTAATAGTTTCTACTATGGAACCATAAACCAAAGGGAAAATCGCTCCTCCAATGATTCCCATTATCAATATAGCACTGGCAATTTTAGTATATCCACCTAAATCCTGTAAAGCCATAGGCCAAATGGCTGGCCAACATAGCGCATTAGAAAGCCCCATAAGCGCCACTAAAATAATTACTAAGGGTAATGTTGGAACTCCAGGCAATTGAACTGTTATAGTTCGAGAAATAGTTACAATTAAAAGTACCAGAATCAAACCTAAAATACCAGAGGCTTTTAGTGCCTGAACCTGAGAAACATATTTTGGAATAAGTGTAATTCCTAAAATGTATCCCACAACCATAGCAGTCATAGTAAATGAAGTTAGTTTCAAATAAAAATTACCATCAGTACCGTAAACGCCTAATTGTTTTCCAAATCCACCAATGGAATCTCCTGCTAAAACTTCGGCAGAGAGGTACAGCATTAAAGTAATAACTCCTAAAACCAATTGTGGAAAACGGAATGCATGTAATATTTGTTTTAAAATACTCATGTGAGCCACATTTCCATCTTTGTCCAAATCGATTTCCGGTAGTGGAGAATATTTTACTAATAAAGCCAGAATAAGGATGATAACACCCATATATATGTATGGAGTTTGTAATTGAAGCGCTAGTGTATCCAAAGCTGCTGATTTGGCAACACTGTCAAGAGTTGCAATTTTTTCGGCAGTGTAATCCTGCATATTTGATAATACTAAAGCAGTTAATACAATAGGAGCTATAAAGCCAGCTAATTTATTTGCAATTCCTAAGACACTAATTCTGGCAGCGGCACTTTCTCGCGGTCCAATTACAACTACATAAGGATTTGCAGCAGTTTGCAAAATAGCCAAACCTGTTCCCATAATAAAAAGTGCTATTAAGAATAAGTAGAAGGTACGGCTCTCAGCAGCTGGATAAAACATAAAAGCTCCAAAAGCAATAGTAATTAAACCAAAGGAAATTCCATTTTTGTAGCCTATATTTTCAATTACCTTAGAAGAAGGAATAGCCATAACAAAATAGGCGATGTAAAAAGCAAATGTCACAAAATAAGCCTGTGAGGATGTAAGTTCACAAGCCAATTCAAAGAATGGAATTAGCGGTCCATTCAACCAGGTTACGAATCCCAATATAAAAAACAAGCTGGTTAAAATAACCATTGGAATTAATGCACTTTGTTGATTCAAATCTATTGTTGATTCAATTTTTGACATAGTTTTTAAATAAAGTAGTTTTTAAAAGGAGCGAAGTATTGCAATTATTCGTTAGATGGTTTTCCAATTGTTGCTAGTATTCCTCCATCAACATAAACAATGTGTCCATTTACAAAATCACTTGCTTTAGAACTTAAGAAAATAGCAGCACCTTGTAAATCGTCTGGATCTCCCCAACGACCAGCTGGAGTTCTGCTCACAATAAATTCATTAAACGGATGTCCGTCTACTCTAATTGGAGCGGTTTGACTTGTAGCAAAGTAACCCGGACCAATTCCGTTGGTTTGAATATTGAATTTAGCCCATTCAGTAGCCATATTTTTTGTTAGCATTTTCAAACCACCTTTTGCAGCAGCATAAGCGCTTACAGAATCTCTACCTAATTCACTCATCATAGAACAGATGTTGATGATTTTTCCACCGCCACGTTGAATCATTCCTTTGGCAACATTTTTAGAAACAATAAACGGACTAATTAAATCTACGTTTATTACTGCTGCAAAATCTTCAACCTCCATTTCGATAATTGGAGTTCTTTTAATAATTCCAGCGTTGTTTATTAAAATATCAATAGATGCAACTTCTGTTTCTATTTTTTTTATAGCCTCAATTACAGCTTTTTCATCGCATACATTAAATACATAGCCATAAGCTTCAATTCCTACCGATTGGTATTCGGCAACTGCTTTGTCAATAGCTTCTTGCGAAAGATCGTTTACTACAATTTTAGCTCCGGCATGACCTAAGCCTTTAGCCATCGCCATTCCTAAACCATGAACTCCTCCAGTAATTAATGCTGTTTTTCCAGATAAATCAAATAAGTTAATCGACATTTTATTAATTGTTTTAGTTAATATTTATATGTTTTTTTAACGAAAGTGCTATAGTCTAATCATCTTAGCGTATCGTTTTTTATGTATCCAATATTCTTTGTTGCTTTAGTTTGATATTGCGAAGTTATATTTGAATGACGAAATCGTATTTCAATATTTACCATTAAACTTTCAAATTTGAGTAAATGTGCTGTTTTATGGTTGAAATCGTATGTTTAAGTGTTTGAATTAGAGTCATTTAGTGCTTTTGTGCTTGATTTTTTGATTAGTCTCTACGGAATTGTAAAAATGAAATCCTGTTAAACAAAAAGGCGACTAAATCTGGGAAGATTTAATCGCCTTTTTAATAAAGTCGAAATGAGTTTTACTTCATTTATTTCTTTTTTACTGCCGTTATTTTACAGTTACAATCAAAGGATTTTTGATGGATTGATTAAAATCATTCAAATAATCAAACCATTTTTTAGAATTGGTGATTTTTCCAGCTTTATCCCAGGCTGCTCCAGCATAGTAAACGATAGATTCGTTGTTTTTAACGGTGGTTTTAGCTAATAGTTGTTGTTTGTTAACTAACATATTAGTAACAGGAGTTGTTAATATTGCACCAACACCAGTGGTACCATCTTTTTCAAAAGTAGGTTCCCAATAGCCTACTATACCTAATTGTTCGTTTAATAAAATATTTCCAGCTTCTGGTCTTTTGATAATACCAACAACTACTGGCATTGGTTTATTCCCATCAAAAGTAAATTGATTTTCAATACGATTAAGCTGAGAACCTGCATCAATTGATATGGTTTTAGTAGCCTTAACTTGTATGCCACCAGCATTCCAAGTATCATACATTAATTGAAAAGTAGAACGCAATGGGCCGTTATCTAATACTTTCCAATGATGGTAATTTCCTGAGTAACGAATAGTATCATTGATGTAAGGTGCCATGTTTCCGGCTCCTAATGTATAACCTACATGATAATAATCTAATCCATCGCCATGATCTACATGATAATCTGCTAGTTTATAACGTTCGTTAAGAATCATTCTATCAGTTCGTTTTACCCATACATCAAATCCATAGGCATCGCCTTCAGTTTTTTCTAAAGCTTTTCCGTAAGCACGGAAAGCAATTTTATCATTTTCCCAAGCAAAATCATCTAATCTTTCGGGTACATAACGAGCGTAAGTTTTGGTAACAACTGCTGTTGCTTTTCCTTTTTGAATTGAAAGTAAAAGTGTTGATTTTGCTTTGACATCAACTTGTACTAATAAGTTTTGGATTGATGCATTACCCAGATATTCTAATTGAAAAGGAACTTGTTTTTTTGTTACCGAATTAACTACGATAAAAGCAGTTGTATCTATTTGAGGGAATTGGGATATAATAGCATCCCATTTTATAGCCACAACGGCTTCTTTTCTATCTAAATCTGAATTGTTTAGGATGGAAACTGTTGCTTTTGTTTGTGCAAAAATAGGGAAGGAGCACATAAGTGTGAATCCCAAAAATAAATTGACGAATTTCATGAGTGAATATTTTTATTGAGTTATGATATTAAAAATTAATGTTTTTGTTTTCTTTCTGTTGTTTTAAATTATGATGAAGATTCTTTTGCATTATCTATTTTGTTCAAATATTCGCTTGGCATACAGCCATAATGCTGTTTAAATGCCGTTGAAAAGTAAGAAGGCGAGTTAAAACCACACATATAAGTAACCTGAGCAATGGTGTAACGTTTGCTTTGCATCAGTTCTACTGCTTTTTTAAAACGTATTCTCTTTATGAAATCCATTGCCGATTCACCAGTAATTGCCTTCAATTTCAGATAAAGGTTGGAGCGACTCATTCCTATTTGTCTGCTAAATACATCTACAGTAAATTCAGAATCGGCTAGATGTTCTTCAACAATAGCAATGGCTTCTTTTAGGAATTCTTCATCAAGTGTATTAAAAGCAATGTTTTCGGGTACCATTTCTTGCGTAGCCGAATAATATTCTTTCAGGCGTTTACGAGAGCGCAATAGATTGGCTACTTTTACAGCTAATAACTGCGTTGAAAAGGGTTTTGTAATATAATCATCAGCTCCCATTTCTAGTCCTTTTATTTGCTGACTGGTTTCTGTTTTGGCTGTTAAAAGCATAAAAGGAATATGGGATGTATTGATGTTTTGCTTCACCCGTTTGCAAAAATGCAGTCCATCGAGTTCTGGCATCATTACATCACTAATAATGATATCAAATGGTTGAACTTCCAGCAAATCCAAAGCCATTTGACCATCATAAGCCACTGTTACGTCATACATTTTGCAGAAATAATCCTGTAAATACGCTAGAATTTCTTTATTATCATCAACAATAAGTAGTTTAATAGCTTGTACTCCCTCGGTAATTTCATTGATCAATTCTTCATTTTCTTCTAAGAGCAAATTGTTTTCAATAATGTTCTCGTTTTCAGAAATTATAGATGACTCTTGAATATCATTTTCTACATGAACATCATTGTTATAAATTTCATCTGCAATAGGTAAGCTTACGGTAAAAATACTTCCTTCTTCTTTTGTACTTTCAACAGTAATTTCACCATGATGCAGTTCGACCAATCGTTTGGTAAAAGCTAATCCTACACCAGACCCCAAATTCATTTCTTTATTGTTTACCTGATAAAAACGATCAAAGACTTTAGCTAAATCCTCTTCGCTAATCCCTATTCCGGTATCGGAAACTTTGATTAAAATTTTATCTTCTTTTTTCAATAATTCGATACTCACATTATGTCCTGCTTCAGTGTATTTAAAGGCATTTGATAAAAGATTAAATAATATTTTTTCCATTGCATCTTTATCGAAATAAATGGAAAGTGCCTTTTCAGAAGAATAGTTTGTAAAGTGAATTTGTTTTTTTTCTGAAAGTGGTTTGAAGGATTCAAATATTTCATGAATAAAACGTACCATATCACTTTTACTCACTTTAAGTTGCTGTGTTCCCATTTCTGTCTTTCTAAACTCAAATAATTGGTCAACCAAATTGTAGAGTCTTTTAGCATTCAGAAACATCAGTTCGTGTTTTTTCTTGGTGGCTTTATCCGTAAACGGTAATTTCAATAATTCTTCTAAAGGTGCTAAAATAAGCGTTAACGGAGTTCGAAGTTCGTGCGAAACATTAGTAAAAAAATCCATTTTGACCTGATTAATTTCACGGACTCTTTCTTTATCAATTCGTTCTAATTTTAATTGTTGCAATGCTTTAATACGTTCGGTAATCATTCGAAAACCAACGTAAGATGCTGTGCCAATAACAATTAATACTAAAAAAATAAACCAATTGGCTTTATACCATGGTGGTAGAATTTTAATGTCTAAATTTCTAATGGCGCTCATTTCGCCATTAGGTCCCATAGCTTTAATTTGCAACTCGTATTTTCCTATAGGCAGATTGCTGTAACTAATTTTTAGTTGGTCCGTACGTTGCCAATCTTTATCAATTCCATTTAATTTATAATAGTATTGTGTCCGATTAGACGATATGTAATTAAACGTATTAAAAAAGATACTGAATTGTTTGTATTCATGTCCAATTTTGATGCTTTTAGCCTGATCAATGTGTTCTTGCAGAATGTTAGTTTCGTCATTGACAGCAACGGTTTTATTTAAAACTTCCAGCGCTGTGAAACTCAATTTTAAAGGAAGTGCCTGCTGTTTTACCATTGATGGATAGAAATAGGAGAGTCCTTTGATTCCTCCAAAAAGGAGCATGCCATCTTTGGCTTTATAAAAGGAATATTCGTTAAATTGTTTGTTTTGTAAACCATCACTTTCGTCAAAGGTTTGTACCGTCCCTTTGTCTGGGTTGAATTTTATCAAGCCTCTGTTGGTCGAAATCCATAGATTTTCATCATCATCTGGAATTATACCGTAAATCGTTTCTTTTACAAAATCTATTGCGGCTGTAAAGCTTTTAAAAGATTCCTGAGCTTCATCATACAGGCGCAATCCTTCTCTGGTTCCAATCCAGATTCGATGTTTTTTATCTTCGGTAATGCAATTGATAATATCATCACTTAATTTTCCGTGTCCCAGATCTCCAAATAGAATATTGTCAGGATAGAACAATGTAACTCCATTGGTAGTTCCAATCCAAATTCGATGTTTACTATCTTCGAAAAGATAGGTAATATCATCTGAAGAAGGGCGTTTTCCTGCTTTGTCTAAATGGAAATGCGTGAAAGATTTGGTTTCAGGATGAAACTGATCCAATCCGGATCGTGTACCCACCCATATACGGTTTTTGGAATCTTTTAAGATGCTATAAACCAGGTTTCCAGCTATGGAACTGGGATTGTTTTCATCGTGAAGAAAACGCTGTACATTACCACTGTTAGGATTTAGCAAATTTAATCCCCCATTATGAGTACCAATCAATACATTTCCGTTACTATCAAAAGCAATGGCTTTGATATTGTTTGAACTTAAGCTATTTGGATTATTTTCATTATTCGAATAATAACTAATAGTATTGGTATTTTTATTCCAGTAATTTAGTCCTTTATCATTACTTCCAATCCAGAAATTACCTTTCGCATCCTGTTTGATTACACCAATGACTTCATCATTTAAAGATGGTTTTCCTGAATTCTGACTAAGTAGATTAAACTTGATATCATTTTTATGGTAATAGTTAAGCCCACCATAATAAGTTCCTAACCAAATACCATTTTGTTTGTCTCTAAAGAAACAGCGCACCGAATTTTGACTTATGGTATATGGCTGCGCTATTTGGTGGTAATAGTTAGTAAAAGAATTGTTTTTTAAATCGTAAATGGAAAGCCCTTTAAAAGTCCCAATCCAGATATTCCCTTCTGTATCTTTCCCTACACATCTAACATTGTTATCCACTAGACTATTTGCAGTAGTGCTGTGTAGTAGTGAACTATTTTTTCCGTTTTCAGCATTGTATTGAATTAGACCATAACCCTCTGTTGCAATCCACATTATTTTACCTTGGATAAAAACATCGTTGATATAAGGTTTTTTTGCTCCTAGATTAAATTTGATTAATTGATGGGTATTTGGTTTTAATTTAAAAAGGCCAACATCGGTACCTAAAATAATTTGCTGTTGCCAAAGTCCGATATAAGCAATTTTCTTAATTTCATGAGAAGAAACATTGAATTTGACTGCGCTAAAATTTCCTTTTTTCGGATTAAGTACAAATACTTCGCCTGTGATAGATGTGGCCCAAATTTGATGATTATTGTCTTCTGTAATAGAGGAAATATACCATTCACCTAAAGTACGAGGCAGTTTGTAGTTTATAAAACTATCCGTATCATAATTATAAACGCTGATTCCCTGATTTCCACCTATCCATAATTGACCATTATGATCGGTAAATAAACTTCGGATATAATAGGATTGCAGACTGTTTTTAACATTTTGTAAGGGACGATATACCTTAAAACCTTTACTGTCATAACGATTTAGACCATCCTGAGTTCCAATCCAAATGAAACCAAGAGCATCTTGTTGAATTGCAAAGACAGAACTTTGTGAAAGCCCTTTATCCACCGAAATATTCCTAAACTGTTTATTACCATTTTGAGCAGTAGCCGTACTCATAGGAAGTAATAAAAAAAGTAACATACCGAAAATGGTATATAAAATTACTTTATGTTTAGCCCAGTGTTTCATTTTGTTAATATTGATTGTAATTGTTGTATTATACAACTACAATATAGTTATTATTGTGCCTTTTTACTTCTTTTGAACATTAAAAACTTAAAAAAGCAGTTATATTCTTGAGAAGTAAAACTAATGATATCTTTTTTGAATGGGTTTAGATTTTAATTAAAAATATTTAGATTTTGTTTAAACTTTCATTAATAACTTTTGTATTCGCATTTTTAATTTTTTAGCAGAAAATAATATTCGTTACATTCATTTTTTATCTGTAACCATCATTGGATAGCGGTCTATCGATTCCTGAAAACCATTCGAACTATTTACTAAAATGGTACTTAGTGAAAATTTACGTCCTTTTGCTTTTGAAGCACCATTAGATGGACCATACAACAAATATTCACCGGTTTTTTTATTTTCTATTTCCAATCTCGCCGGCTGATCTAAGTTCAGTTGTGCATTTATCATATAATTGCCTATAGCGATATTCCCTTTGTCATCTGGCTGTATGTTTGTAAATGATAACCCATTGCTTTCATCGATTTGTATTACGGCAAAGTAGCGCATCTGTTTTGATTTTTCGACGTTTTCAACCTTATAATGAAATTGTTGTTTGTCAAATTTTTTGGCAGGTCTTCCTCTTTGTGGATTAAGCCAATCAAATGGTTTTACAAAAGAACTATCGACCAATTTTTTAGCCGTTGGCAAGCTACTAAAAACATTTACCAAAGCATCACCATTATCGGTATTAGCAATTAATGATTTATCATTGGGATTTAATGTCATATTTGCTCTTTGCAAACCATTCAGTTGGAAAGTCCAGTTTACAGGCTTTTGCGCTTCCAGTTCGTCATAGACTACCACAATATTGGGGCGTAAAAGAGCTACATGTCGACGAAATTTACTCACTTTAGGATCGTCCTCATCGTTAATGATAAATCCATTTTTAGATTCGTAACTATTAGCGTTTTTCAGCACTGTAATCCAGTTGATTATAGTTGAATCCATTTTTTTATAAGCGTTTGAAGCATCACCCATTACATAGGTTATGTTTTCTCCGTCTAGATATCGGGGCAACCATCCGTAATCTTTTTGACTATAGCCTTGTGTCATTCCGTCAACAGTAATCGTGTTTCTGGCTCTGCTGTGTTTTTGTGCTAACAGATAATGTTTATCTTGTGTAGTGATTCGGTAGCCAGTTGGGTAAAACAAAGGTTTACCTTTATAAATAATATTGAAACTATTTTGCTCGGCTAAAGCATGCGAACCCACTCCAAATGGCGAACTGTAAAAAGAAAGAAATAAATTCTTTTTGGCATTCAGTACATCAGTATTCATAACTGCAATACCACTTTCAGGAAAGACAGCCGATTGTGGAATTGTTTTCCAATCTAATTGCATTATTTTTTTGGGCTGGTGTTGTAGGCGATAATCAGAAAAACCACTTCCATTAAACTGATAAATGCTGTCTAAAGATTGATTGGAAATTTTATAGGCGTAATTAATTGAAAAAGGATTGTTTAGCTCCTGCCCAAGAATATAGGCAAATCCGGTTCGTAATTTGTTTAATTGCTCCCATTCATCACTTCCGTCAGCAAAACCGTCACCTGCTGATTTGATAGGAATAGTGTAGGCCAGGGCATTGGCACAATTTAAGTACCAGGGATGGCTAAAAGTATTTACGTTAAATAAATCTCTAAATAAAATAAAATTACTAACCATTGATTCCATACTCACATGAAGGTATCCCATATTCCCATTAGGCCAAACACCATCAGAAGCAAAACCTCCTGCCGGAGAACGGGAAAGCCAGATATTATATAACATATCAAACCATATTTTTGCTTCCGGAGTATGGTCTTTCATGACCATTGATGTTACAAACACGTTATGGAATATATGTTGAAAAAAATGTTCCCCTACGATACCATCAGCTGAGCCTATATTTTCTTTTAAAGCTTCTCCCATTATCAATTTTGCCACAGGAATGATAAAATTTTCATATTGTTTTTTATCAGCCAAATTAATTTTATCATAAGCGATATCATAAGTCATAGCTAAAGTTGACATTGATTTAGAAGCAGAGAAATCGGCCATTTCGTACATCTCTACACCATTTAAAGAAGCTATGTATCTGGTAAACGTAAGTGCTTTATCCAAATATTTTTCATTGTGTGTAATATCATAAGCCATCAATAGGTTTTCTATATCACTACACATTCCTTCTATTTCGTAACGCAAACGAAATTTCAAAATTTGGTCTCGCTCTTGTTTTGATGCTGTAGCTGGTATTTCTTCTCCTTTAACTTTATAGGTTACTATATTTTTTCCCAGAGCAGCATTAGCTTTGCTTTTATATTGAGCTATTAAATTACTTTGGTCAGCTGTTGGAGAATTTATTTTCAAGGGCTTGAAAATACGTGGATGTTGCGAGGGAATTAGTTTTAATGCAACATTTTCTTTTGGGGATTCAAATTTTGGTATGTTTGGTAAAATATCAATTTCAAATGTTTGTGACCATTGTTTACCAGCTACTCTATAACGCCAATACCAGGTTCCGGGTGCCAAGGCTTTATGATTATTATAAAAAGGCATTCGTAAACCATTTGCATTAATTATAGTCTTGAAAAATTTTTTATCCTGCCCCAATTGAAAATCATAACGCAGGTATTCCTCTAATTTTTTTTTACTGGGTGTTTCAGGAAAAGTTTTTGGATATTCATAATCGGCCATTGGCCAGGTAAATATTGGAGGATTAGCAATCAACGTATGTCCTTTTACAGGATACGGAAATTCTCTGTTGCCTTGTTGTCGAATAGCGTTTAAGCTGATGTTTTTAATACCGTTACCGTTGTCAGATTCGTTATTACTAATTTTATAAGCCTCTGAAAACTGATAAAACCCTTTAAAAATTTCTTTTACTGTAGATTGTGCAAAAACATTCTGTACCAATAGAAATAGAGGAGCTAATAAGAGGAGTTTAATGAAGACCTTATGCGCTGATGGATAATTTAATTTGAACATTGTTTTATACGGTTAGGTTTTGAATTGGTAATAACAGTTTATATTTTATTTGTAATTGTACACTTTGATGTTGTCATACGCTCCTAAAGCACAAGGCATGAGTCTGAATCCCCAATAACCACCTGCTAAAGGTTGATTATCTTTGTAGCTAAAAATCAATTTACCGTCAACTATATAGCTGATTTCATCATTGATTTTTTTGATTTCACAGTGATAGGTTTTATCTGGATTTTTAGAAACAATGTCTTCTCCTTCATACAACAATTTTCTACCTGGAGCTTTCCGAAGATTGGCTGTTTTGCGTTGTGGCTCAAAATATGAGATGCGATAATTATTCAGGTTTCCAGTCATAAGTTCGGTTGAAAGTCCATTACGCTTAGGAAATGTTTCATCAAAAATTCCTTTTCCGTTGGTTCCCAAAGCAGAAAATAATACCATATGCAATGGAGTGGGATAAAGTGCTTTAAAGTCAAATTCGATAGAAAAACTGGATTCGGTTAAAAATTTTTTGTTCCAAATATTAAAGCTGCCTCCATAAAATTGTAGGTCATTTTTGTTTGAATCTGAATCGGTAGTATTATTAACATAATAACGTGAAATATACTTTCCATACTTTTTTTTCATCGCTTTGATAAGGTATGGTTGATATTCTTCGGTATTATTTTTTTTTGAAATCTTTCCTTTATCCATTAACTTTTTTAGCATCTGAAAATGCAAAGGCTCTAAAATTAACATTCCATTTTTGATGTATGATTTTCCTTCTCCTTCCATTTGCCAGTCTTTTAATTCACTATTATTGGTAAATTGATAACTGCAAACTAATACTTTGTTTTTTTCAGTTTGAGCTTGATTGGTAAGGCTAATGAGTAAGAAAATAAAAGCTAGAAACGTTTTATTCATTTGATGTTTTTTAAACATTATTGAGTATAATCAGTTAAGTTTTCCGAATGTAAATAAATGACTAACGGGGATTTACTTATTGTTTTTGGATAGTCTCTTTAAATCCACTATGTTCTACTGTAAAACCATCTTTAAAGGGTTTGTAAATACCATATTTGAAGTAGGGGCCTAATTCGTCGTTTTTACCTATGTCAACGTTTTTGATATCGCACAACACTTTGTCATCCATCCACATTTTAATATACCCTTTTTCTAAAACCCCGTCAGCGTTGTGATTGTATTTACTGTATTTAATTTCCATTTTAAAATGAATCCACTTATTAATAGGCACACTGCTTGTTGGCTCAGAGAATGCCAAGAATCCGGTTTTTCCATTTTCACCAATTACTTTACCTACTGGTACTTTGTTAGGGTATGGTCTGGTTCTGGTTTCACTATCAGATACACGTTCGGCACTGCTGCGAACCAACATATATAAATAAGGCGGACGATAACTCATTTCGGCAATTGGACCTCCTGCAGCTGCATCGACACGCCAACCGTTTGTTTTTTTCGTTTTAATGTTTTTGCCTATGTGTTTATCAAAATACATAGTATCTAGCATTTTTGTCATTTCTTGTATCGATAATTTTACCAACTCTCCTTTAGGATTAATCAGTAATGTGCGGTCTGGTCTGCCGTGGATTTGTGCAATAATTCCACCTTTTGTAGGGGATTCGGCTTCCGGAAATCTGGTATACCAATCGTAAGTTACTATATCACCATAATTACCATGAAATGAATTGATATAGCCTTCATAGATTTTTGATAAGTCTTTGATTTCCTCGTCAGAATAGCCTTTTAGGTTTTCTTTGGTTCCAAATGTTGAAGAAAGTTCAATTCGGTTAGCTTCTCCAGTGCAAATGAACTTATAAACAGGGTTACCGTTATGTTTGTTTTTCATGTCTTCGATAATGATACCTTTTGGTTCTTTATCACCGATAGGAATAAATTGATTGTCCAGAATTTGTTCCGGTGTAGCTATGTCTTTTTGCTCACTTAACCGCCAATTAATATTCCGTATCGTATTGGACTTAGTTTGTTTATTGTTTTGGGCATAAGATGTTGTAATAAAAATGACACTAGCCACTGATAAACAAAGACTTAATGATTTACTTTTTTTCATTTTATATGGTGTAAATTTTTAATAATTTTTTTTAAATACTAAAGAGCATAGATACGCAGGTTTTTAATTTCCTGCCGGGAATGTAAACTTCTAAATCCAAAATATCCCGATGTTAAGGGAGCAGGATCTGAGTAGCTAAAAAACAGTTTATCATTTACCCAAAAACTGGATGTGCCGTTTTTTACTATTATTTTGATATGGTATGTTTTTTCAGCTTTTAGTAAATGTGCTTTATCGGTATATTCTTGTATGACAGGTTTTGATGTGGCATGGTATTTTCTAAAACGAGTAGAAGTGTTATTCCATCCTCCCATACCTACATAATATAATAATAGATCGTCGTATTCTTCAAATTTACCCCTGCGAGAGAACAGCTTTTCGCTTTTTGGGTCACTTGCCATCCAGAATTGGTTTAAATCACTGACACGGTCGTTACATTTATTATCCATTCGTACAATTCTATCGTATTCAATTTGTATGTTGCCATTCAAAACCTTATTTAACCAAACGGTAACACCTCCTTGAGTATCTAGTACCAAAGCGTTTTTATGAGTGTAAACCGTCGAGGTATAACCCAGAATATTTTCGATTTCAGCTATCCAAGTATTACAGTCTAAAGGTTTAGAAAAATCTGATTTATAAATTAGCATGGCTTTCTTTTGTGCCACAGAGCTAGCACTTACCATTAAAAAGAGGATAGAATTTAGTATCGTCTTTTTATATCCTAAGTCAAAAATTGTTTTCATTGTTGCTTTTTAACTGTTTATACCATCTATCAACAGCTTGAAAAAATAATTATTACAGACTCGACGTAAACTTATCGCCATTTGCTTTACACCATTTTTTTAAATAGTTACGCATAACAATGAGTTGTTTTTTGTATGATTTATTTACTGCCAGATTAGTTATTTCTCCCGGATCTTTTGATAAATCAAACAACTGTTCTTTTATTTCGCCTTTATTGTAAACAATGTATTTAAAATCTTTTGTTATTACAGCTCTACCACTAATGCCTAATAGATCTTCGTTATCAGCAAAATCAGTTTCAATCACTAAAGTATCTCGTAGTTTTAAACCAGGATTTTCTATTTTTTTACTGATATCAATACCTTTTAAATAATTAGGTTTTTCTACACCGGTAAAGCCACAAATGGTAGGAATAATATCGATACCATTACAAACCAACATGTCATCAGTTCGGGGTTTCCATTCGCCTATTTTCGAAATGATAAAAGGAATTTTAGCGGCTTCCTCATACAAAACCTGCTTTTGGTTCCAACTATGTCCCGCATTTCCATCGCCATGATCGGCTGTGAAAATAATGATGGTGTTTTTTTCGATATCATATTTTTTTAGCGAAGCCAAAATCATTTCGATATAAGCATCCACTTTCTCTACTAATCGGTTATAAGCCCAGCGGTATTGACGCCATTTTTCCGGAGTGTAATTTACCGATGGATAGGTGCGTAAGCCTACGGTTTTTTGAAGTTCACGTAATATTTTTGGTTCATTGTCCGGAATTTCCCAGTTGGCTGGTAACTCAGGGCATTGATGAGGTGGTGGTGCTTTCTCTAAAACATCCATTTTTAAATCTTCATCCCGTGCCCATTCGCAAATATCATGTGGATTTAAAAAGGAAGCAACCAGTAAAAATGGGTCATTTTTATTTTCTTTAATAAAGCGTGCGCAAAAGGAAGGTGTGGCAGCATCATTATAATCTAAAAAGTTTGTGTTCTCAATGTATTCAAAACCATGTTGGCTTTTCTTAGTAACTGGGACAGGTAAATGCCATTTACCAACATAGCCTGTTTTATAACCTCCATTTTGGAAAATTTTTCCCATCATCAATAAATCATCAGGCCAAAGACCATCTTTCTCTGGTATATTGCCTACGAAACCAGTTTCAAAAGGCATTTTACCACTAAAAATAGCGGTACGAGACGGGCTACATAACGGTTGGGCACAATAAGCTTTTGTAAAGCGAACACCATTTTGCGCTAACTTATCCATAGCTGGTGTATGCAAATCTTTGTTGCCTGCTATACTCATTGCATCAGCAGTTTGCTGATCGGTCATGATGATAAGGATATTTGGGCGATCAGCTGTTTGTGCTACAATTGCCAATGGAAAATTTATCAATCCCAACAGGTAAAAGAAAACTATGTTTTTTTTGAATTTCATAATCTTTTGATTTATACAATTTTAAAGTACAACACGAATTTAGCTATCAATACTTTAAAGCAGTTTTAAATATGTTCAAAATGCTATTAAATTTAGTTAAAGTGTTTATTTACTAATGATTATTTTAACTGATATTATATTTAAGGTTGTTTTTGAATTTTTATTCTTACAGTTATGCTAGTGTATATATTACTTTAATTTTCATAAAAAGGTTTAATCATGTTTGTTAGATTAGAACATTTTGAGGGGGTAAATTACAGATTTTAAGTTTGACTGAAATCAAACGAGTAAAATCATCCCGGATACTGATTAAACAGTAGTAATAATTGTTCTTGTTTTTGTTTGTAGGCTGGATTGTCAAACAGGTTTACTCTTTCTGCAGGATCTTCTGAGAGATTGTACATTTCATTTAGATTTTTACCATCCTTTACAGTTTTTCTTAACTTCCATTCGCCATCTTTTACTCCTTCTAATACACGATTGACATAATAAATAGGCTGGTGCTGTTTATTATAATTTTTAATACTTAAGATATTTTTTACTGATTCTCCGTCAATGGTGTAGGCAGGTAATTTTACTTGTGTCCAATCGGCAATGGTAGGCAGTATGTCAATATTTGCAAGAGGAGTTCTTATAACTTCATTGACAAGAGTATGTCCTTTATAATAAATAATAAAAGGAACACGATGTCCGGCTTCGTAAGAGATTCCTTTTGAACCTTTAAAAATACCAGCGGTTCCAATGTGGTACGGTTGTGTGATTCCGTCTTCAAACATTCTTTGTGGAGCATTTAGCCAAGGACCGTTGTCACTTGTAAAAATAAAAATAGTGTTGTCTGCCTGCCCGTTTTTTTCTAATGTTTTCCAAAGATTCGCAAGTGCTTCATCCATTTCTTCTATGACATTTCCTAACGCTCCACCAGCGGATTGTAAACCATTTTTTTTGGCAGCTAAACCCACAGGAAGATGTGGCATATTATAGGTGAGATAAAGGAAAAAAGGCTTTTTTTGTTTAGCAGATTCGTTAACAAACTTAATACTTTCTTTGCTATAAATAGAAGTCAATATGGTGTCTGCAGGTTTATAAATCTCAGGTTTAGTGTTTCTGAAAATTTTAATGATGGTATCAGTTTGTACATAAGGAGTTCTGTAATCATGGCTGTACATCATACCATAAAACTCATCAAAACCTTGCTTATTAGGCAATGCCGTACCATAATCGCCCATGTGCCATTTCCCTATACATGCCGTTTTATAACCAGCAGGTTTTAACATTTCGGCAATGGTAACCTCTTCATCTTTTAAACAAGGTTTTTCACCTGGACCGACCGGCCATACTAAATCGGTTCTGGTACAATATCTACCGGTAATTAAAGAAGATCGGGAAGGGGAGCAAGTAGGGGATGTTGTTACAAAATTAGTAGCCAAAACTCCTTTTTTTGCCATACCATCAATAAAAGATGTATTAATTAGTGGATTGCCATAACAGGAAAGATCACTATATCCCATATCATCTGTAAGTACAATCACTATATTTGGTTTTTTTTGTGCAACCATTTGTAAGCATATCGTAGAAAAAAGAAATAGAGCCAATAAGTTGGTATTCATTTTTTTAAACATGATCATTATTTTTAATTCGGTTAATTTGTTTTTTCTCAATTTCCAGATTGACAATTGGTTTAATTAAACTTTTTCTTCATTTGTTGATAAGAAAGTAAAGCTTCTAAAAAATAATAATCGGCATAAATTAAACCACCATCTATTTCAGAATTTCTTAAAAAATTTCCAGTAGCATGCTTTAATAAGTAATCTCCTTTTTTACTCGTATTAAGATAGGTGTCAGAAGATAAACTTTTTAAAATCTGTTCTGCAGCTTTAAAATATTTTTCACCATTTTCAGATGATAAAGGCGCTAAACGCAATAAACCAGAAGCTAATATAGCTGCAGCAGAAGCATCTCTAACTGTTGGTATTTGTGGAGCATTGTAATCCCAGTACGGAACCATATCTTTTGGCATATTAGGGTTGTTTAAAATATAGCTTGCTACATTTTCTGCCTGTTCTAAATATTCTTTTTTATGAGTATATTGATACATAAAGCTAAAACCATATAATCCCCAGCTTTGTCCACGACTCCAGGCAGCAGTATTTGCGTCACTATTTCCGTTGTTCCAGTCTCTTTTACGCATTTTTCCTGTTTCAGGATCATAATCTACCACGTGCGAACAGCTAAAATCTGCCCGGTACTGGTTTTTCATGGTTGTATTGGCATGATTAACCGCTATTTTGTAGTAAGTACTGTCATTTGTAAATTCGGTTGCTTTTACCAATAATTCCAGATTAATCATATTATCAATAATTACCGGAAATTTCCAATCTCTTCCTGAATCTGGATTCCAGGACATGATAGATTTTACTGTTGGATTGTATCTTGTTACAGCAGTTTTTGCCGCTTCAATAATCACTTGCTTATACTTATCGTTTTTAGTTAATCGGTATCCATTACCATAACTGCAATAAATCATAAACCCTATATCATGGTCGGTAGTAAAATATTTGTTACTTTCTACCAATGCGGTCGCATATTCGGCTTTTTTAAGGATATTTTTGTCCTTTGTAAATTCGTAAGTTAACCATAAGTTCCCAGGGTAAAATCCACTGGTCCAATCACTGATAGCTGTATATCCTTTTGAGCTAGATCGAGGCATTTTGCCCGTTTTTTTTACTTTTTTTAAAATATTATTCGAATAAATTTTTTCTAAATCAAATATGAAAGCTATTTTTTTATTGCTTAACTCTGATGATTTTTGAGCATATGTATTATTGCCACCAATACTAAAAATTGATAGTAAAATAATACCGCTTGTTAATTTATTTAATCCTTTTTTTTGTTGTTTTATAAATTGTATCATATTGTATTGCTGATTTTTTTTAAAATTAAAATACATTTTTACGCTTCTTAAGCTATAAATAAGTCTCAACATTTAAGAAGCTTTTACTTTTGTTTAAAATGAAATTTATTTAAGTCTTTATTTGTTCTTTAGATTTAGTAATGCTAAATAAAGACATCTGACAGTCTATTAAGTTTGGTTTTCGCTAAAAAACTATCAATTTTGATTAAAACCCATTTTAAATGATGAATATTTACAGGTATTTTTGACCATTGTAGATTTTATGTAAAAAAAATGCAGGGCTTTTTGGCTCTGCATTTATTAAGTTGATCTAAAGAATTTCTGTTTTATCTTTTTATAAGATACTGGATTAGTTGAAACGTTTTATTGGGCTTTAACCAGTTCGATTTGCATGGTTTTACCGTTTACGGTGCTAAAAGTAATTTTAGTATCTGTTCCGTTAACCGTTGTCGTAACACCTGTAACACCTTTTTTTAGAGCCCATTTTCCTGTAAGATTTAAACTCACTTCTTCCGTAATTGGTTTTCTATATAAAAAGGAAGGAGTTTTACTGATGGTATTCCAATCGGGATTTTCGTCCTCTTTAAGTAAACCTAAATTTGGGTTGGTAAGGCTTACTTTTAAATTCCCTCCGGTTATTTTTTGCGTCATAATAACTGATGGTTTGTCTACGTTTTTAACTACATCCGCATTAAATTTTGCAGAAGAATCGAAAACTACATAGCCAAATATACCATCTGGCACATATTGCGCTACGTGCGCTTTTTCATCCTGTTGGATAACGTTAAAATATTTACTAAAGTTATCAGCTAAATCTTTGGTGTTTGTCTCGCCTTTTAGCCATACTGCATAGCGATAGGTAGCAGATGTAGGTGCCACTTTGTGGTTAATGTATGCCTTGGTAAAATTACCAGTGGATGTCGCGGTTTTGCTGTTTTCGTTAAACGAGGTTTGTTTGCCCCTTGTAATTACCACATTGTTGTTATTCACCACAGCTTTAGGCAACACATAGCCATTTCCGTTAGCATCGGTAGCCCAAACGCCACCACTGGTTTGGTCAAAAATATAATCGTTACCAGTTTCGGTTTTTCCGTTTACAATGGATTTATTGTTTGTACCATACGATGTTTGGAACAACGTTGTGTGAATAGGATGAGTGCCGTTTGCATTCTTGATGTCAGAACCGAGGCATAATATTTTATCATTAAAAAAGAAATACGATTTTAAAGCTGTCATTTCAGTAGACAGATTATAGTCTTTATAATCGATAGCAAATACACCCTGATTATCTAAAGATGCGTGTGCTAAGAATGCTTTTCCATTAAATTCACGTGCCTCGCTTTTTGCCATTTCTGCAAAAGGAACATTGGCTACGGTTGTACCCGCTACATGAGCCCAGTCGTAGCCTTCTAAAGTTAAACCGTTCGTTTCCGGAGTTTTTGGAACACCAAGTGTGAGTAATTCCATTGCCCCTGCAGATGAATATTGACCGTAAAGATTGTTTTGATCACTGTTTTCATAATGCCAAACGTTTTTGCTGGTGCCTTTTACACTGGCCTGGTAGCCTTTGTATTTATGAACACTTAAGCCTGCGTACGGAAAACCAAAATGACCTTCCATAATTGGTTTCCCTTCGCTCACTTTTGACAAAACATCATTCATGATTTGCATTCCGGCCAAACCGTTTACCATAATCAAACTTACACCACTTGATTTTATCAGTGCTGTTTTAGTCTCTTCAGATGTTAGATTCCATAATCTTTTAAATTCCTGACCCGCATCTAAATTACCAATTGGATCAGCTTGAAATAAATTAGCAAAAGCAGGTAATAAATCACTAAAAGAAGTATTCTTAGGAAATCTTCCGGTTAGTCCTCTTGGCATTGTAAAATCAGTACTAAATTTTACATAGTTCATGATGGCATTTTTAAGGTTGCTTTGTGCCGATTTGTCCAGTTCATAAACGGTAGATTTAAGTATCATATTCAAAACACTTGCCTGTAGCAGAGCGCTAAGACCGTAGCTATTAGCATAAACACCCCGATGATGAAAAGTCATAAAATCAGGCTTAATACAGTCGTGCCAGCCTCCGCTAATTTGTAGTGCGGTATTATAAAAGCGCCTGAAGAATTCCATATTTATGACTTTATCTTTACTGCTGTCTTCTTGTGCCAAAATATAGCATAGTCTTTGTTGTGATCCTGCCCTGATCATATCTGAATTCATACCGGGATTGGTGGGATATCCCGGTATTCCAATCTTCATACCAAAATCAGGAGCAATATAAGCAGTCAAAGTGTTTAAAGCCTCCATATGATGCTTGAATGTGCCGACTGCTTTTAATTCGTCTTTCATCAATAAAATAGAAGTAGCGTAGGCCGATGTACGCAAAGCGACTCTTGCGCTAACATCCTGACCGGAAATTTCATAGTTAAAATCTGATTTACCATTAACACCTTTCGCTTTTATATAATCGAAAATCATGAAAATACTATCACGAAGACTTTTGCGATGATAGGCAGGATTCGGATTATTTTTTGGTCCTTTTATTTGGTATAAAAAAACCATGCTTGCCAAATGTTTCTCTCCCAGATTAGTAAATAAAGCTTGGTGTTTAAAATTCTTAAAATCCCAAGGAGTACCTGGCGAGGTAAAATTATAATCACTAAAATCTCTTGTTGCAGCCGAATTTCCACTAACAAGGAACTGCTTATACCTTGTTAGTACTTGGGGATTAGTATAATCTGCATTTTCGCCCAACATCCAGTTGACGTATTTTGTTTTAAGGGCGTTAATCTCGGTAAGCTGTGCAAAAACACTTCCATTTAGTAGAAAAAGAAATCCTATCAACAACGATTTTTTTAAAATACGGTTCATATAAATACTAATTACTGCTTTTTTTCTTTATTTCTCATAGCGATAGCGAAATCTTTCCAAATTTGATATTGTTCTGGAGTTAGTATAGTTTCCTGTTTTGCTCTCATTTCTTTGTTAAAAGCTTTTTTCTTTTCTTTTTTTTGTTCTTCAGTTAGTGAAGCATCTTCTTTGATTGCTTTTCCGCCTTTTCCAGTTTCGGCAATTAAATCATGCATTTTTTGTCGGTTAGCATCGCTCAATTTCATTACTGTAAAAATAGAATCTCTCAATTCTCGCATATTTTTCTGTTTGTTCTGGCCAAAGCTAATGGTGGTAATAAAAATCATACTGAATAATACTATAATTTTCTTCATGTTTCTTAGATTTTAATTTTTGAAGTTATATGCTTTCTTTTAATTTAAAGCAAAGACTAAAGCTTCTGTTTTCATTCCCACTAAATTTTTAGGGATTTCTACAATTATGCCGTTACCTTCTTTTTTCCAATTGACGTTCTTAGCCGTTGAAACAAGCTTAATTGTGCCGTTTTTTGTAGGCTGATTTCCTTTCCATTGCACACTAGCAGGAACTGATTCTCCTTCTTTAATACAAACAATAGCATATTTAGTTTTTCCATCTTTTGATTGTGTAAACCAAGTATTGCCATCATTATAATTTTGAGTAATTCGAGTACCATAAATAGCAGCTCCATTTACTTTAAGCCAATTGCCTACTTCTTGCAAAGGTTTCTCGATTCCCTTAGGAAATTCACCTTCCGGTGTAGGCCCCCAACTTAAAAGCATGTTTCCACCTTTTGCCACAATTTCCGCTAGTGTATGAATTACCCATGCTGAAGATTTTATCTTCTCTTCTTCCGGTTTGCGATAGCTCCAGGCTTTAGTAAGAGTTATGCAGGTTTCCCAAGGAGTACTCATTTGTTCTTTTGGTATTTGTTGTTCTGGTGTACGGTAGTTTTCGTATGGTCCATGCACTGTTCTGTCAACTATTATTATACCAGGTTGTTTTTCCCTTGCCATTTTAGCGATACGTGGCATATCTACTTCCTGGTTAAAATTAGGATAGTTAGACCTACCTCTTTTATCAAGTCCCCATTCTGTACGTGCTAATTCACTTTTTAATGCAGGACGAATCCATCCGCCATCCAACCATAAAATATCAATATTCCCGTAGTTTCCTAAAATTTCGCCAATTTGATTGAAAGTGAAATCTTTAAATTTTTGCCATTTCTCAGGATATTTAGCTATGTCATAGTTAATGTTACGACTCGGAGTAGGAAAACGATCCCACCAAAAATCTTGCGAATGCCAATCTGGTTTAGAAAAATAAGCACCAATCATCATTCCCTGTTTGCGGTAAGCATCAAAAATATATTTAGTTACATCGGCCTTAGGATTGTTTTTAAACGGACCATTTGTGATTTTATAGTCGCTCTGCTTGGTATCAAACATATTAAAACCATCATGATGTTTTGTGGTGAAAACTACATATTTCATTCCTCCATTTTTCGAAATTTCAGCCCATTTTTCAGGGTTGAATTTAGTTGGATTAAATTGCTTAGCGAGGTTCCAATACCATTTTTTGTACTCTTCGTAATTTAATGTTGTATCGCGTTTAGGCCAGGGTTCTCCACATATTACCCATGATTCAGGTATGCCTGCCTGAGTATATACTCCCCAATGAAGTAGTACACCCAATTTTAGATCCTGCCATTTATCCAGTTTGTCTTTTACAAGTGGGTCAGTAGGATATTCGTACTCTTTTGATGGATCGTAAATGTCTTCTTGAGCACTGCCCAACAAAGGAATAATTAGTAAAAGAGATATGAAACATTTTTTAAATATCATTTTTTAAAATTTAATAATTAGGATTTTGACGAGTGATACTGCTATTAACATCTCTTTCATTTTGTGGGAAAGGATATAGTTCGTGTTTTCCACTTACAAAATTGCCAAATGAAGGATAGAAATAGTTAGAACGAATTTGTTTTACAGCTGTATTTGTTTCTGTGATTTTATCGGCTAAAATTCCCCAACGAATTAAATCGGCTCTGCGCATACCTTCACCAGAAAGTTCCCAAGCTCTTTCTTGTTGGATAGCTTTTAGGAAATTAGCCTTATCTAATCCCGAAAGATTAATTTGGGAAGCTGTTGGTTTGGTCAGAAGTGTTGCTGTTGCTGTTGCACCGGAACCTTTTCCATCAGTACTGCTAATAGTAACTGTAGGAGCAGAAGTATAACCATCTCCCGAACGCAACATAGCAATAGTACCAATACGACCTCCGCTGGCCATTGTTACTGCAGCTGCAGCTGCATCGCTACCACCTCCGCCAGAGATATTAATTACCACAGTAGCTGCGGATGTATATCCTGTGCCTTGACTTCCTAAAGTAACGTTGATACGACTTCCGGGAATATCCATACCAAAACCTCTTCTTCTTACCTGATTAATGGCATCATAAGCAATAGTGTTAGGGCCATCGTTTAACTCATTTTCTACTTCGGCACGCATTAACAAAAGATCAGAGTAACGCATGATTACCCAATTGATATGAGTATAACTTCTTTCTAAAGTAGAATTAGTTTGATATTCCCGGCTCCATTTAGCCACGGTCCAACTTTCATCTTGTCTACCTGAAAGAAGAGGGATTTTATTTCCAAGATTATTGATAGTATAAGTAGCTATCGAAAAATCTCTTCGTTGATCGGCTGAGTTGAAACTGCTATGAAAAGGTTTTGGGACTAATGATCGGCCTATAGTACCGGCATACAAACCATTTGTTGTAAGAGGTCCATTAAAATAACCTACCCATGATGCATTTCCTTGATTTCCTGCTGGATTGTAAAAAGCTACCTGGAAAATATTTTCTGTAGGTTCTAGCACGTGCTGGCATTGGTTTTTAAAAACTTTTGAGTAGGATGGGTTTAATTTAAAAGGATTGGCATTCATAATATCATTTATTTCTTGTTGTGCCAATACGTAATATTCTCTGTAATTATCAGGACGTTGTATTGTTCCGTCTGCTCTCAGGGAATATCCTCCCGCAAATAAGGCAACTCTGGCAAGTATTGCTTTTGCACCCCATTTATTGATGCGTTCATCAACGGGTAATTCTTCTGGTAAAACCATTGCCGCTTCCTGCATATCTTTTATGATTTGAGCGTATATTTCATAGCGATCTACAAGACCAGCTTTAAAATTATCTCCTGTTTGTGAACTTTTAGTTTTAAAAGGGACGTCTCCCCACAAGCGAACTAACTCAGAATAGTAAAAACCACGTAAAAATTTGGCTTCGCCTAGCATTCTGTTTAATTGATCTTTTTGGCTCTGGTTTCCATTTTTATATAACTCCATTTGAGGTATTTTTTCAATCACTACATTGGCTCTGTCGATCCCAATGTATAACTGGCTCCATACATCAAAAAAAGTATTGGTTTGAGAAATTCCTTGATAGTGAGCAATTGTTCGCCAGTCTACTGTACTTGAACCACTATTTTGAAGAATATCTGTATCAGCATCAAAAATCATTGGAATATTCCAACCATAAGTGTCTAAGGAAGACATTATTTCATAAACGCCTAGAGTTGCCATGTAAGCTTCATTTTCATTAGAGAAAAAATTAGCCGATGTAAAGTAAGAGTAGGGCGTTACATCTAATTGGTTATCACAGGAGTTAAGAGGCAGTATAAGAGAAGATATACCAGCTACCATTAATACTTTTAGGGAAAATATATTGTTTTTCATTTTCTTTAAATTTTAAATTATAGTGAAATATTTAAACCTGTAATAAATGATTTTGATCTTGGATAAGCACTAAAATCAACTCCAGGTGTTAAGGCATTATTTAAGACACTCACTTCAGGATCATAACCAGAATATTTAGTAAATACATGTAGATTATAAAGCGTTAAATAAAATCTCATGTTAGCAATTTTGGTATTGCTTAGCCACTTTTTAGGGAAAGTGTATCCTAAGCTTACATTATTGATTCGTAAGAATGAACCATCTTCAATAATATCACTATACAAACGCCCAGTAGGATTTCCGTTATACACAGGATTTGTTTTTCCTTCGTTTAGTGCAGCCAGTTCAACAGGATCAGTTACTCTTTGTCCGGCAGCATTAATTGTTGTCCATCTGTCAGCAAATCTTGCTAATGTGTTTTGGTTTTCCAGATCCAATCTGGAACTGTTCAATACGTTGGCATTATAAATATCGTTGCCTACTGTAAAGTTAAGGAATACACTTAAATCTAATCCTTTATAACTAAAGCTGTTGTTTATACCACCAGTAAATTTTGGGTTAGCATTACCTATTATTGTTCTGTCTGAGTCGTTAATTACCCCATCTGGGACACCATCGGGACCACTAATATCTTTAAATTTGATAAATCCAGGTTGTACTACTATATTATCACTAACAATATCCGGTTTTAAAGTATAAGTTCCATTTGTGGTATTATAATCAAAATCACTAACTTGATATAAGCCATCATTAATATATCCATACATTAGACCTACAGGTTTTCCAACTTGTAATATATAGTCGTTTGAAGAAGTATAACTATTGGTTATTAATGAAGTTTCGCCATTACTTAAGCTAAGCACTTTAGTTTTATTGAATGCAATATTAAAACTGGTGTTCCAACTAAAATCAGTCTTTTTAATATTTACAGTATTTAAAGTAAATTCGAGACCCTGACTAGAGGTAGACCCAATGTTTTGAAATTGTCTTTGAAAACCGGAATTAGCCGGAATACGCGTATTAAAAAGTAAATCTTTAGAACGATTGTCATACCATTCTGTTGTAAGAGCAATTCTTTGATTGAAAAATCCTAAATCCAAACCAATATTAGTGGATTGAGTAGCTTCCCACTTCAAAGTAGGGTTTGGCAGGTTATTTTGGAAAGCAGAGATAACTACTTGATTGTTTAGAGGATATGATCCTGTGTCGAAAACACCTAGTGCGGCATAATTTGCAATTCTATTATTTCCTGCCTGACCGTAACTTAAACGAAGTTTCAAATCAGAAAAGGCAGTTGCATTTTTCATGAAGCCTTCATTAATAACTCTCCATGCTGCAGATACTGCTGGAAAATAACCCCATCTGTTTTCTGTTCCAAATTTAGAAGAACCATCCGTTCTAATACTTGCTGATAATAAATATTTATTTTTGAAAGAATAATTAGATCTGGCAAAAAAGGACATCATTTTATCTTCTTCAGCTGATGATGAAGGAATTCCTGGGATAGTTCCTAATTCTAATTTATTCCATCCGGAATTAACTTCAGGGAAAGCAGAAGCGCTAACAGAATGAGCTTCTGAATAATTATAGATGTATTCCTGACCAGCTGTAATATCAAACTTATGTTTTTTATTAAAAGTATTGTTGTAGGTAATGGTATTGTTATAATTAAAACGTGTTGCAAGGTTATCGGTAATTCCACCATTTGGACCACCGCTTCTGATAGCTTGTATTCCTAAATTTCCATTAAAATACTTTCTGGAAATGGCATTATCAGTAAAACTTACCAATCCTTTGTATATTAATTTAGGACTAAGATTGTATTGTAGCTGTACACTTGCATTAATTGCTCTTCTAACAGATTCTCTTTTTTGGTTTTCAATGGTAATTAACGGACTTTGAAAAACAGGAGAACTTGGATTATCAAGAGGATCCAGAGGCAGGTCAGTAAGATCATCGTCAGCACCTAATTGACCATTGGTAGGACGATATTTCAAGATATTTTGTAGCATACTCAATCGGGCATTTCCTCCTTCATTTGTCCCTAGTCCGGTTATTTTTTGTTTGGAATAGTTCACAATAGCATTTACTGAAAACTTTTTGCTTACATTATGGTTAACGACAAGTTTAGCAATATCTTTTCTGGAGCCACTACCAAGCATAATACCTTCGTCATCATTTACAGAATAAAAAAGATTGAACTTAGTATTGTCTTCACCACCACTAATACTTAATTTGTGGTATTGGCTTACTACGGGTTTACCAAAAACTTCTTTTTGCCAATTTTTACCGGGGCGATTGCCATATAGAGATTCTAATTCATCAAAGTTTCCGTAATTATTTATAAAGCTGGGCATTTTTGTACCATCAAGTGCATTTTCATATTGCAATAGTACATACTGGTAAGGATTCATTACCGGAATATTAGAAGTAACCTGTTTTACACCTGCATAAGCATCGTAATTAACTCTTACTTTTCCAGATTTGATTTGTTTGGTAGTAATTAAGATAACTCCGTTAGCTCCCTGAGCTCCATAAATAGAGGTTGCAGAAGCATCTTTTAATACGTCAACTGTTTCAATATCCATAGGATCTAAAAATCCTACTCCGTCTGTTTGAGGAACTCCATCAATAACATATAGAGGTTCGTTACTTTGAGTTATAGACATTCCTCCACGTATTTTTATGGAAGGTTCAGAACCAGGTGTTCCGTCAGTCATATTGACCTGCATACCAGCAATACGTCCTTGTAGTGCCTGAGCCACGTTTTGTACCGGTACTTTAGCTAATTCTTCTCCTTTAACAGATGAAATAGCGCCAGTAAGATCTTTTCTGGATTTAGTCCCATAACCAATTACTACTACTTCATTAAGACTGTTAGCTTCATCTGATAATTTGGCGTTTATGGTGGTTCGGCCATTTAGCTTTTCTTCGATAGTTTTTGTACCTATAAAAGAGAATACTAATGTTGCATTGGGTTTTACTTTAATTTGATAGAAACCATCTATGGAAGTTATGGTACTGTTTTGAGTTCCTTTCTCTAAAACTGTAGCACCCGGCATTGGTAAATTTTGATTATCACTTACCATACCATTTACAGTTATGTTATCTTGAGAGTAGAGAAGACCGCAGGTTGTAAGCAACAAAAATAAAAATATAGTCCTTTTCATAATTTTATTATTAAAACGGAAAAGGGTTAGACCTTTTTCCTAATTGGTAATGATTTAGTTAAATGATAGTTTTGACATCTGTTTTTTTCTTTTCTCGAGTTAAATTTTAAAAAAGATATCATATTATTTTTTGTAGAATATCATAAATACTCTGAAATTAATTTTTTCATAAAGAGTGGTTTTAGGTTTTGTTTAGTTATAATGGTTTTTTATAAAATAGATTGATTATTTATTCCTTGATTTTCATTTCAATCCTGTTAATTAACATTTGTAAAGTTAGAAATCATGTATAAAGTATGGTTTTGAAAATGTCCAAAATGCTATTGAATTTGTTTAATACTGTTTTTTATTTCTTAAATATCAATCAAAAAATCAGTAAATACGGAGTTTTATTGAATCAAATAAATTTCGGGTAGGATTTTAGAAATAATTTATTTGAGATAATCCATGATTATTATTTAAAAAAATAATAATCATGGATTTGGTATTATATTTTTGTTTTTAAATTGGTCTTTTTACCATCAACGATTAAAGTCAAATTGATTTCTCCTTTTTCAAAATCATTCCCTTTGTTTTCTTTTATTCCAATTACAGGAGCTTTAGTGCCATCATACGGATAAATGATACTTATAAAATCTTCTGTTTTTTCATTGTCTTTTTGTTTTTCAAAAACAAAAGCAGGTCTTTTCAATTCTTTTTGGTAGGTATAAGATACTTTTCCTTCTTCTTCGTTAAGCGATACTTTATCGGTATTGAGTGATTGTATCAAAAGGTTGTTGCCATCAGCATAAGTGGTATAAATTCTGTTTTTAGATTTATCAAAAACAGGATTGCTGTCTTCTTTTAATTGAAAGTGAATGCCTAAATTTCCCGTGGCTTTTCCAATGGCTCTGTCGATAATTAGAAAATATTTTTTATCAATGAAAAGAACACTACGTTGATGATTTAAGTCTGTGTAACTAGGATTAGTATAGACTAAAATGTCTAAATTTTCACCAGTTTCCCATTTATTTTGTAGGGCATTAGTGATCAACATATTTTGATTATTCAGGGTAAGGGTGGAGTGGATCTTTGTCTGGCGGTACCAATTTCTCATTTTAGTGATTAATGAATCTCCACTGTACACATATGCACCTGCATCAGGAGTGAAATTTCTTCCTTTAACCCAAAGTTCAAATGTACCGTTATCTGGCTGCGCATGAAATTTTCCAGGAGGGCTGGCTTTTAGAACCATTACTGTCGATTGGTCATTCCATCCGTTTCTGAAAGTATAAAACCCAGAAGGAATTAGAGCGCTTGATAAATAATTTGGCAATTGACCTTCTTTGCCTTCAGTGGCGAAGTATTTGATAAGTTGGTTGTTTGGAAATACTTTTGACCAGTTTTGAAAACGCTTGATTCGTTCGTCTTTTTTTACGAGCCATGCATCGCCAAACATTGGGTTGTTATAATCAGGAAATGAAATTTTTGCCGTTGCTTCTACCATTTTTTCAATGGTTTTGATGTAGCTTGCAGGAAATTCATTTGTTAAATCAGACATTTTTGCAGCATCATATCCTCTCAGGAAAATATCTATAGTAGCAACCTGATAAGCTGGAGATAGTTCCCATTGAATACCATCAGGATACACCTGTTTAACGATTTCGTCATTAAGTACTTTTATTCCGCTTTTGCGCCAAGATTCAGCATTTTTAAGTTCTGGAAAAAAGCTTCCTGCACTTAAAACTCGTTGTGCTTCAAATAATAAATGGTTTCCTTCTTCACTATAATTTGCAGGAATATAATCGGCTTGTTGCTTGTAAAGATTTAAAAACTCCAATAGAAAAGCAGCTGTAAAGTTTGGTGAGTTTATAAATAAATTAAAAGTACCGGGTAAACTTTGTATTCTTTCAGAAACCTCCAGCGGTCGCCAGGCATATTGGTCATTTTCTTTGGACAGACCTAAAGCATTTTTTTTTGCCCAATCTCTAAATTGAAAAATCCATTCTTTGGCATATTTTTCATCACCACTGCTACGGTAAGCCATTCCCATAGGTTGCCACCATGTAATGCGGTGTAATTGCCAGCGTACTTCATTGTCTTTTACTGGCCAAAATTCCCAGTTAATGTCTTTACCATAATCATAATAACCATATCCTTTCTGAGGTTGAAATTTATGTTCTAAAGCATTATCAGCTTTTAGCTGATTAGCTTTGCCAATGTCTTTTCCTCTAAAACGATTTTCATCACCGACATTAAACTCTGGATGTTTTACATTCTTACGGTTTCTAAAATAGCTCAAAAGTTCTTTGGCTGCATCTTCATACTTAGCTTCATTAAAAAGCGTTTTTACTTTTTTAAGAGCAGGGTAATTCAGGTTTATGTTGTCAAAACTTTCTTTGGTAATTTTCGTTTCCTGAGCATGTGCAAGTATAGCAGAAATTAAAATAAAGAAAAGTGATATAAAGTTTTTAATTTTCATTGTTTTATTTATTAAGTATTAATTGCAATTCTTTTTGAATTTTCAAGAATTTATAAATTTGTTTTGTGAAATTACAGAAAATCTAATTTACTGTTTTAATAATTTAACGGTTTGCTTATTCATTCCCTGGGTTATTTCTGCAAGGTAGATTCCTGGATAAAACTCGTTTCCTAAGGTTATTATCTGACCGGATTTTGCGTTTAAAGATTTTATTTTTCTTCCTGTGATATCGAATATATTAATAGAAACAGTTTCGGTTGAGACAGCTGTTATACATAATTGAAATTCGGATTTTGTTGGATTAGGAGAAAATGCTACTTTAAAATTGTTTACTTGTTGTTCTGTACTTACAATAATATCCTTGTTGGTTGATAGTATCTTACCAACACAACTTCCTAAGTAACAGCCGTGAGCCAAATGATCTGAAACGCCACTTACAGAGATACAAAGACTCTTATCATGATTAGGATTACTAGTGTGGCATATTTTTACTTTTCCGTCTGAACAAAGAATATCAATTACTGTTATTTGTTTGATTACCGTAAAGGAACAACCTAGTGCATCAGTAATAGTTACTGTGTAATCATGTGTCCCAGCAGTTGATGGACTTACTGTTGTAGTAGCAGTAGTATCACCATTGCTCCAAGAAAAATTGTAAGGTGCTGTTCCGTTTACAGGAATTGCGGTCAGAGTCAATGAAGAAGGACCATAACCTAAATAAATAGTGTTAGCTGTACCTCCTGGATTAACGGCATAAACATCGGCAATAGTTCCGGTTATTTCACTATTAATTGTAACATTTGTTGTTGTCGTATTAGTATTTCCAGCATTGTCGGTTACTGTCCATATTATTGTTGAGGTCCCCACATTGAAAGTTCCGCTTGCATCAAGATCATTTCCATTTCTTACCGTAGCACCAGTTATTTGATAAGTAATTGTATTTATATTGCAATTATCAGTTGCAGTTGCGGTAGGTATATTGTAATTACCATTTGTATTATAACATAAAGAAACTGATTCAATAGCATTTATAATTGGAGCTTCTGCATCCGTAACAGTAACGTTGAAGCTGTTAGTTACAGTGCTGCATAAATCAGTTGCAGTCCAACTAACGGTAGTAATTCCGGTATTAAAAACTACATTTTCTATCGAGTGATTTCCAGAGCCTACCGTAGCACCACTTAGCGTATAATTAATTGAGCTGTTTCCACAATTTCCTGTAACATCAATATCAAATTCATTTCCATGGGCAGTATAAGTGCAAACGCCGGGATTTGTTGTTTTAGTAGCGTTTGATGTACTTTTAAAAGTTAGAGATGCTTTTACTAATGTAGTTTCTAATGTTGCTCCATCAGAAGTACTAAAAAAAACTTTTGTGACATTACCGTCAATAGTTGATGTGATATTAGATGTTGGTGATTCCAAAAACCATTTACCATCAAGCGTCAGTGTTACAATATCTATTGGTGAAGTTCTGTGAAAAACAGTTGGGTCATTAGTAATTTGATTGTAGGTGTAGTTTTCATTGGAAGAAAGTAAGTTAAGTGGATTAGTAAGGCTAATTTTTAATTTATTTCCTGCTTCAGTTTTTTGGGTCATCACAACTGCAGGTTTGTCTACACTTTTAACTACATCAGCGTTGAATGTTTTTGTAGCGTTAAAAATGGCATAGGCATAAATAGAATCAGGGACATATTTAGCCACATGAGCTAAACTATCTTGTTCTATTATATTGAAATAATTAGAAAAATTTGTAGCAAGTTCTTGCGTTCCCAGAGATCCACCTTGCAACACAATAGCATAACGGTAGGCAGCTGAATCCGGTGATGCACCATGGTCAATATAAGCAGTAGTAAAATTACCAGTACCTGATACTAAACCTCTATTATTCATAGAGGTTTGTACTACTCTTTGGATAGTGAGAATGTTATTATTTGTTGAACTGCTGTCTACTACAACGTATCCATTGCCAACTGCATCAGTTGCCCAGGCAGAACCTCCTGTTTGTGTAAAGTTATAGGATGTTCCGGTTATTGTATTTCCATTTACATACGTTGGAGTTGAGGAACTCGCTAAAGCAGTTTGAAATAAAGTGGTATGGATAGGATTATTTCCGTTTACGTCTTTGATATTCGAACCAAGACAGAGTATTTTATCTCCAAAAAAGAAATTAGTTTTTAGTGCTGACATGTCAGTTGTTGCATTTGCATCTCTGTAATCCATAGAAAACACACCATTATTACCCAAAGAAGCATGCGCAAGGAATTGTTTATCGTTATACAATCTCATTTTGGCAGGAAGTGAAGCTAATGGAAGATAGGCCACTGTAGTACCTGCTAAATGTGACCAGTCCCAACCGGTTTCAGTAAGGCCATTTGCCAGTCTATTTATGGGATTTCCGAGTGCTAATATTTCCATAGTTCCTGCAGAAAAGTAACGACCGTAAATGTTTTCACTACTTCCATTTTCAAAATGCCAAATATGTTTGCTGGTACCTTTTATACTCACTTGCCAACCATTATACTTGTGTATGTTTAGTCCGGCATATGGAAACGTGAAGTGTCCTTGTTGAAGTTTTACAGCTGGTGTAAGATTACTGTTAAGAACCTGAGCCATATCCTGGATACCACCCAGAGTATTTACCATATTAATACTAACGGTATTTGCTCTTTGCAAAGGAATGTTCGCAGAAGGCAAAAGATTCCAAAGCCTCAAGAACTCCTGACCAGCATCAGCATTAGCAATTGGGTCAGCTTGGTATAGATAGGCTAAGGCTGGTCTAAGGTCATTAAAAACATCAGTGTTAGCAGGAAACCTTCCGGCCAGTGCAGTGGGCATTTCAAAGTCATTACAAAATTTGCGGTAAGCCATTACTGCATTTTTAATGTTACTTTGAGCTGTAGAATTGAGCTCAAATTCCGTGTTTTTAAGTATTAGGTTGAGGATGGATGCCTGATGAAGAGCATCTACTCCATACGAATTCGAATAAGCTCCCTGATGATGAAAGGTGATAAAATCGGGTTTTATGAATTCAGCCCATCCATTACTTATCTGCATTGCATTATTAATAAAGCGTTTTAAGAAATCCATATTAGCAGCTCTGTTGCTACTCGTTTGGTCCTGAGCAAGTACATAACATAATCGCTGTTGGACGGATGCTCGTACTACATCGGCATTATAGCCAGGATACGTAAAATTAAAATAAGGATATTCAGGAGAGATAAAAAAGGTAAGTCCATTTAATGCTCCCAAATGATTAGCAAATTCTCCTGTATTTACGAGCTCTTCTTTCATTAAAAAAAGAGAAGTAGCATAAGCGGAAGAACGCAATGCAATACCATTAGCACTAGTGGCTACCATTTCGCTCGAAGAATGCTCTTCGTATGCAAAATTTGCATTTGGAGTTACACCTTTTGCTTTCAGGTAGTTAAAGATAGTAAGTATGGTTTCTTTAAGTGCCGGGTGATGGTAATTAGGATTTGGGCTAGCGACAGGTCCTTTTATTTGGTATAAAAAAACCAATCGAATAAGCTTTTGTTCCACTAATGCAGCATAATCACTTTGGTCAGCACTGTTTGTAAAATCCCAAACAGAGCCAGGATTGATAAAATCATATGAAGATAAATCCATTGCAGCAAGTCCGGAGGAAAGGAAACGGTTATAACGTTCCATAACCTGACTTTTTGAATAATCTGCATTTTCGCCAGTAAGCCAGTTGCGGTATTTGGTACTAAGACTATTGATTGCCGCAGGATTGGTATTCCCTTCTTCTAAAAAGTTGCTGTAAATAATGTCATCCACGTAAAGGGTAGGCGTAGATGAACCAGCTCCAACATTCAGTAAATTCATCCCGTTAATAATTGTTCCTTGGGGTAGTGTACCAGTGCCCGGGTCTGCATTGATTAAAAGTTTATTACCGTCCAACCATATATCAAAAGTACCTGCAGGCAGATGATAAAGTCCGTCATTGTTAGTATAAGAGATATTGGTGCTGCTATTGTTCATAAAAAACTTCAGCTTGTAAACCTGGTTTTTATTAATTGTAGTCTTTGCAAGACCAGTGGTTGTATATGTAACACCACCTGAATTGATTAGCCAGTCAAGATTCACACCAGTAGAGGCAGGTGTAAATCTAAGAGCAGCAAATGTTTGACCAACATTGATTCCGCCACCACTTGTGAAATTCCCACCATTTCCAAAATACAATAAGAATCTACCATTAGTTCCTGAGCTAATATTAATTTTACATTCAAAAGAGGCTAAGGTTGTGCCTGAAAAAGGGGCAAGACCAAATTTTGCACCTGAAGTAGTAGCTCCTCCAGTCATTTTAAGTTCGACTCCACTACCACCAGCTAGACCAGTTGTTGTTAGTTCAATTTTTCCTTCTGTAGAAGAAGAAGCTCTTACACCAGCATTGCCACCTTCTGTCGTTGGAGCGGGTAAATAACTGGTGTTGTATGTGGTGGATGTATAGGGAGCTGCTGTAGTAGTGCCGAAGTCATACATCCAGGTAGAATTTTGTGCTTTTACTTCTAATAAAGCAAATACACAGAGTAAAGCAAGTAAACTTTTTTTCATGATTTTTTGGTTTTAGGGTTTTTAATAAGGAGTAATTATTAGAATTGTTTTTTATGTTTATTCTTCGCAATTAACCCGTTATTATCCTGAACACATTTCAAGGGTGTTTTTCTTTAAATGCTGGTTAATCATTTATAAAAAAATCAGGATATTACCTTTTTTGGTTGAGTTATTAGGTTGATATTTTTTTAATTCATTAAATTCAAATTATAATTAAAAATTGAGATCTTGTTTTACAGTAGTGATTTTTCCATTGATGTTCAAAATGATATCTATTTTACCATTTGCAATATCATTAGCTTTGTTTTCTGAAATTTTTATGACAGGAGGTAGGCTGCCATTGTAAGGATATACTATCGAAATAAATCCTTGTGTTTTGCTGTCGTTTTTAGCTTTTTCGAAAACAAATGCAGGGCGGACTGTTTCTTTTTGATATTGATAAGAAACAAAACTCGATTCTGCTTTGACACTCACTTTGTCTTTATTTAGTACTTGTATCAAAAGATTATTTCCATCGGAATAGTTGGTGTTAATGCTGTTGTTATTAGCATTGGCTGTAGCCTTACTATCTTCTTTTAAATTGTAATGAATGCCCAAATTGCCTTTGGCAGTACCAATCGCTCTGTCAATAATTATAAAAAAGGTTTTATCGATGAATAAAAAGGTACGCTGGTGATTTAAATCTTTATAACTAGGATTGGTATAGCTAAGGATGTCCAAATTAGGTCCAGTTTCCCATTTTTGCAATTGTGCGTTGTTTACAATGTTTTTATTGTCCAGAGTTAAGGTTTGGTGTGCTTTGGTAGAGCGGTACCAGTCTCTTTTTGAGTTTTCCTGATTACCTACATTCGCATATACAAAACTTCCTGAATCGGGTGTAAAATCTCGGCCTTTTACCCAAAGCACAAAATTGCCATTGTCAGGATGTGCATGAAACTCAGCTGGTGGTCCGGCTTTAATTTGCATTATAATTGATTGAGTATCCCAACCGTTTCTAAAAGCGTAAAAACCGGCATTAGGGAGACATCCCGAAAGATAATCCGGTTGTTTACCTGACGCACCATCTGTAGCAAAATATTCGATTACTTTATTTTCAGGAAAAACCTTTGCCCAAAGTTTATAATTTTTAAGCATGAGATCTTTATTCGTTAAAAAAGCATTGCCATATAGGGGAAAAGTATAATCAGGAAATGAATAGTTACCTACAGCCAATACCATTTTTTCAACCAAGTTGCGGTAACTTTCAGGAAACTCTTTTTCTGCACCGTTTAATTGGGCAATTTGCAAGGCATCCAGAAAAATTTTAATAGTTCCAATGTGGTAAGAAGGTGACAATTCAAACTGAATGCCATCTGGCAGTAATTGCTTTTTAATTTCTTCATTCAAAATTTCGATTCCACTTTTACGCCAAGCTGTAGCTTCTTTCATTTCTGGAAATGAACTACCGGCGTACATCATATGAAGGGCTTCATACAACCTATGATTCCCAATATCAGTGTAATTGTTCATTACATAATTGGCCTGTTCGTTGTAAGAGCTCAAAAACTCCATCAAAAATGCAGGAGTGAAATGAAGTGAATTAAGAAACATATTAAAATAAGCTGACCAATGATTCAGTCTAAAAGAAACCACAAAAGCTTTCCATGCATAATCTTTGTCATCAGGGTAAGCTCCATTTTTGTTTTTCTTAATCCAATCACGCACCTGGCACACCCATTCTTTAGCATATTTTTCATCGGCAGTACTTTGATAAGCAATACCTAAAGGCTCCCAAAAAGCAGTTCGGTGTAAAAAAGTAGTCAACAATTGGTCTTTTACAGGACGATATTGCCAGTTGATATTTTTCCCATAATCGTATGTAGGATAACCTTTGTGTGGTTTGAATTTGTGTAACAAAATATTATTAGCCAGTTCTAAAGTATTCTTGTTTACTTTTTCATTAGCCAGTTTTTCTTTATTATCGATATTAAAATCCAAATGTCTCACATTGCTACGATTACGATAAAATCGTAATAATTCAGCTGCTGCTTCATTGTATTTTGCAGAGTCAACCAAGTTCTTCACTTTTTCCAATCCCATTTGGTTTAAATTGATAAAATCGAAACTTGATTTATTGATTTTAGACTCTTGAGCCAAAATGCTTTGAGTAAAAAATAGAATAAGAGCAAAAAACAATATGTTTTTTTTAATATTCATATCTTATTATTGATTAGCAAGTTTTTTAAAAGAATCAATCTTTTTGATTGCAGCATATCTATTTAATGCTTCTAAATAGTAATAGTCAGCATAATCTAATGGGGTATCAATCTCCGAATTGTAAAGAAAAGCTCCCACGCTGTGTTTTAACAGAAAATAACTGTTCTCACCCGGCTTAGCCAAATAAGTATCTGATGATAATGATTTTAATATTTCTTCAGCATAATCAGCATACTTTTGTCCGTCTTTTACCTGAGTGCTCAAGTCCAATAAAGCAGAAGCGATAACCGCAGCAGCCGAAGCATCTCTTGGTGCACGCTCTTCAGTATCCATTGCATTGTGTACATCAAAATCCCAAACAGGTACTTTGTCTTTTGGCATTCGCGGATGATTCATGATAAAGCTGGCAATATTTTCGGCTTGTTTTAAAAACTTTGGATTTTTAGTGTTTTTGTAGCATAATGTATATCCATACAAACCCCATCCTTGTCCACGAGCCCAAGAAGAATCATCTGTTAATCCTTGATGTGTTGCTTTACGCAATACTTTTCCAGTTGCAGGATCATAATCAACTACATGGTAGGAGCTATAATCTTTTCTAAAATGATTTTTCATTGTAGTCAATGCGTGTGTATTGGCTGCATTGGCATAATCAGGATGATTAAATTCCTGAGCTGCCCAATATAGGTACTCCAGATTCATCATATTATCTATAATTACTGGAAAATGCCACCAAGAGAAATCCCAGGAACGGATAGCGCCTACTTTTGGACTGAAACGTGCATATAAATTTGCTGCACCTTCACTTAATGCAGGAAGGTATATTTTGTCATTTGTTATTCTGTACCCATTTCCATAAGAACAATACAACATAAAACCAAGGTCATGAGTGTTTTTTATATTTCGGATAGAATCAAGTCCAAGAGTAAAATTTTTAGCTTCTTGAGCTAATTTTTTATCACCCGTTAGTTCATATCCATACCAAAGACTTCCTGGAAAAAATCCCGTTGTCCAATCGGTTAGACCAGCCAGTCTCACTGTTCCGTCAGGATTTATCGAACGCGGATTTTTACCGGGTTTGTATGTTTGTGCTGCTTTCTTTAATTGATAGCTAATTACTTCAGATGTTTTTTTAAACCATTTAAACGATTCGTCATTTTGATTGGTTTGGGCAAACGAGCTAAAAGTAATGGTAGAGATAGCTAAAAATAAGCTAAAGGTTTTTTTCATAGTCTTCATCTTTTACGTTTATAGTTTGTTTCTTTTCAATGTTTTGATGAAGCGAAGTTATATATGAGTTAGAAAACGCTATTTCAAATTCTACCATAAAACTTTTGAAATTGGTTAACTATGAGTAAAAGATGGTTGATTTTAGCTTAGTTGCATAATTTTAATAGTTAATTGTTTTTAAATTTTTTTAGCAAAGATTGAATTTCGTTTTGCCTAAAGGATAATTTGTAAAAGGCATAATTATTTTTTAAAAATTATATAAATAAGGGAAGATTTCATGTGTTATGAGAATTAATATTCATTTTAATAAATTTAAAACAACTATAGCATTCCGAAGTATCCAGTAAAAGTGTTCGACACTCCCACTCACTTATTATTGGAGTTGCTACATTTACTGGGACATAAATTTTAAGACTGTTTAAATAAAAATAAATATCTTAGAATTATGAAAAAACGAGTTTACAGTGCTGAGTTTAAATCATCAGCAGTACGATTAAGTTACGAGCGAGAAAACATCAAAGAATTAGCAGATGAACTAGGAATCCAGGTAGAGCGTATTTATAAATTGAGATCCTCTGAAAAAACATTTACTAATCCAAAACCAATTATTTCTAAAAAAACAGAGACAGATTCTTTAGAAGTCAAACAACTTCGAAAAGCTCTTAAGGAAAAAGAATTAGAGCTTGAGATATTAAAAAAGGCCGTTCACATCTTTTCCAAGAGCGATGGGAAGTCTACCAATTCATAGTGAGCTATAAACATTTATATCCTATTGAAAAGATGTGCAGCGTTTTAAAAGTAAGCCGAAGCAGTTATTATAGATGGTTTAGTGGCGGGCCTTCTAATAGATCTATAGAAAATAATCTATTTACAGACTTGATAAAAGAAGTTTTTGATTTAAGCAGTCAAACTTATGGAAGTCCCAGAATAGCGGAACAGCTAAAAAGAAAAGGATATAAAATATCCAAAAGGAAAGTTGCTAAATTGATGCTTCTTAATGGCTGGAGAAGTAAACTTAAAAGACGCTTTAAAGTGACCACGGATTCTAATCATCGATATCCAGTGTGCAGTAATCATCTCAATAGAAATTTTACACCAAAATTACTTAATGAGGTCTGGGTGTCTGATATAACTTATATAAGAACAGCTGCCGGCTGGTTATATCTTACTACTATTATTGATTTATATGACAGACAGGTTATAGGATGGTCATTAAGCACACGAATGTATACCGATCAAACGATTATTCCAGCTTGGAAAATGGCAGTATCAAAAAGAGAAATAACAGAATCTTTACTTTTTCATTCAGATAGAGGAATACAATATGCTTCGATAGAATTCAGAAAATTGATTAATAAAAATACTTTAATCACCCAAAGTATGAGTAGAAAAGCTAATTGTTGGGATAATGCTGTAGCCGAAAGTTTTTTCAAGACCCTTAAAGCAGAACTTATCTATCAGCATAAATTCACAACCATTGAAGAAGCTAAATTAGCAGTCTTTGAATATATAGAAGTATGGTATAATAGAAAACGTTTGCATTCTTCTTTGGGATATAAAACACCTAAAGAAATGGAACTAGAATTTTATAAAATTAAAAGTGTAGCATAGGTCTTAAAAAAAATGTCCGACTTTTTGTTGCAAGTCCAGTTCTAAAATAGCACAAAATAGCACAAAAAAACACCCTAAAAAGAGTGTTTTTCTTAAATGTGTAGCAAATGCGTAGCAAATTTATTGTAATCCCAATAAAATCAATACTATTTGTGACCACAACCGAACAAATGTCGAACCATTTTATAGAGGATTTGGAGCGATTATCAGAGACATTTAAAATGTAATTACTCAGTTAAAAAAATAAGAATAGAATATTTTGGCTTTTTCTATTAAGCTTAACAAGCTATTCTTTTTACCTGAAAATCTCTATAAAAATAGATTTTGAAAATAAGAGATAATCTTTCTTCTTTATCTCTTGCATCTAAGCCAAATCAAATAATTTTTTGACTATAATATTGGCTGTAAATGAAACTAGGAGGAGTGATACTTCTCTGATATTTATAATAGCGAGGTATGTATTACAGGGGCTTTAAAAGCTGATAAACAGACGAAAAGGAAGATTTTAACCTTTAAAAGGAAGAATCTACTCTTTTAAAAAACATCATCGAACTAACTTTGGAAATGTTCTTTTAGCGAAAACGATTTCATAATAAAGACAATTTTACAACCAAAACCAAATTATTAATTAAACTAAAAACCATGAAAAGAAAATTACACGTCGTTTTTATGCTGCTGTTATTTTACGGCTTCATGCCTCATGCTTTTGCTACCGATTACTACACAGCTTCGGCAAGCGCAACATTGGCTGGGAATTCAGCAGCTTCAGCCAACTGGACTACCAATCCGGATGGAACTACCGGTTTAACTTCGGTGACCATCGCAACAACGGACAACCTTATTATTTTGAATGGCGGTACAGCCACCATTACAGGAGGAATGTCTGTTAACGCAGTGAATATTGATGCAGGAGGAACACTTATCCACAACAACAATGCTACTGGATCATCATTTACCATTAATGGCCTTCTTTCCTGGAATGGTACTTTAAAAACACTGAACGGAGTGTCTGGGAGTAATTATTTCTCCGTAAATGGTGATGTTACAGGAACCACAGCAATTCATGATGCCGCCAGTAATAGAGGGGTATATTTGGGAGGGACAGGGAAAACACTTAGTTTAACCCAGCTTTCTTCAGGTATTAGTTCGGCTAGTAGCATCAGTGTTGGGATTCTTTTTGGTGGTACCCGTTCGTTGGTAGGGGATTGTAAGTTGTATAGTCCTTTAGTTATGAATACAGCTGGAGCTACATTAGACCTTGCCGGTTTTAATTTGCAAGTAACTAACATCAGAGATAATAATGCAAGCTGTTTGATAAAAGGAAATAGTAATTCAAAATTGACTATTTCGGGAGCTAGAAGCAACGCAGCTACTAAAATCAATTTTGATTCTACAGCGGCAGTTCTTAATGAACTTAATGTTAATAATGAGTATGGGGTTCCTTCAGCTTCATTAGGTGTTGTTACAATAGGCACTAATCTTATAGTGAATTCATTAAATTTTGGTAATTACTCCGGAGATGTTCTAACCAGAAGCTTAGTGGTAAACGGTAATTTCTCATTAGCAAATAATGGTAGCATGCGTGTGCGAACAGGAGGTACTACAGCCATAACCAATTATGATCAATTAAGCGCAAGTTCAACGGGAAGTATAAGTATAGGGACTTCGACAACATTAAAAGTTGATTATATTAATTCGTATACGACTACTCCTCCTGCATTAGGAACTCAGTTTGATTTTGCAACATCAGCAGGAACGCTAAGTGGTTCATTTGCAAATCTTCAAATGCCTGCATCGCAATATGGAAACTTGACTTATCTGAACAATAAGGTTACTTTAACCACTTCTGGACTACCTGCTTCTACTTATTATACCACATCGCCAAATGCAACATTGGCTGGTAATTCGGTAACTTCAGCCAATTGGACAACGAGTACCGATGGGACAACTGGTTTGGGACCTGTGACTATTAACTCAGGCGACAACCTTGTTATTTTGAATGGAGGTACAGCCACCATTACAGGAGGAATGTCTATTAACGCAGTGAACATTAATGCGGGAGGAACACTTATCCACAACAACAATGCTACTGGATCAGCATTTACCATTAATGGTCTTTTGACCTGGAATGGAACCATAAAAACACTGAACGGAGTGTCTGGGAGTAATTTTTTCTTCGTAAATGGTGATGTTACAGGAACCACAGCAATTCATGATGGTAGTAGCTCAAGAGGGGTTTATTTGGGAGGAACCGGGAAAAAACTTAGTTTAACCCAGCTTTCTTCAGGTATTAGTTCGGCTAGTAGCATCAGTGTTGGGATTCTTTTTGGAGGTACCCGTTCGTTGGTAGGGGATTGTAAGTTGTATAGTCCTTTAGTTATGAATACAGCTGGTGGTACATTAGACCTTGCCGGTTTTAATTTGCAAGTAACTAACATCAGAGATAATAATGCAAGCTGTTTGATAAAAGGAAATAGTAATTCAAAATTGACTATTTCGGGAGCTAGAAGCAACGCAGCTACTAAAATCAATTTTGATTCTACAGCGGCAGTTCTTAATGAACTTAATGTTAATAATGAGTATGGGGTTCCTTCAGCTTCATTAGGTGTTGTTACAATAGGTAATAATCTTACAGTGAATTCATTAAATTTTGGGACTGCTTCTGGCGATACAACAACAAGAAACTTACAAGTAAATGGTAACTTTACAATAGCAGACAATGGTAGTATGCGTGTAAAGGCAGGAGGCCCTACAGCGGTAACTACTTACGATCAATTAAACGCTACGGGAAATATCAGCATAGGGGCTTCGACAACATTAAATGTTGATTTTATTAATTCATACGCTACTTCAAGCCAGCCATCATTAGATTTTGCAAAATCATCAGCAGGAACTGTTTCGGGTACCTTTACTACTGTTCAAGTTACAGCTGGCTATACCGGTACAGTTAGTTATCCAGGAACCAAAGTAACTTATCAGTTACAGACAACCCCAGCTCCGATAATGCCGCCGCCGCCTTGTCCTGTTACTTTCAATCCTGATTTGCCTTTGCTACCTTCTAATTCAACCGTGGAAGCAGATATTAATACAGCTGTACAGCATTTTTCTGATGCGTATTTGGGTACAACCGAACCAACAGCTGCATCACTTTCCAGTGCAGTAGCAAGCTATAATGCACTAAACATAACGGTAGACGGATATTCCATATCTTCCGGAACAGCTGTTACGGCCTATACTCAGGTGACATTTTTAAAAACATTTGCACAATGGCTTAAATTTCATCCCGATGACACCGATATATTCAACAAAGCCCTTAACACGGTGTGGCTGGTATCGGATAGAACCTGCAAAGGCTTGTTTGATCCCTTGAATGGAGGATATAATTATAGGGATTTTATACGGCCTGCCATATTAATACCCCATATTAAGGACTCCCCTTACCAAAAAGGTTTGTTTGAAAACCTGTTGAGCAAGGTAGGTGCTTTTGATTATTTATGGGACGCTAACTACGATGGTGGTATCAACGATGATGCTGTTGGGCAGAGCGCTAATGTTACCATGGCTTACGTAAAATGGATAGATTCTGCTGATGAGCGCTATCGTTATATGACTGCTTTCAAGCGATATATGGAAAATTTCATCAGTTATCCAACAGCTGGTGCTAACGATTACAGCGGCATAAAACCGGACGGTTCCGGGTTTCATCATAATGCAGCTTATCCGTCCTATATGTACAATTTGAATGCTGTTGCTGATATTATTTCAAATTTAAGCGGTACCTCTTTTCAAGTGAGTAGTGCCGGTTACCTACGGTTGAGGGATGCCATCATGGCTCAACTCATGTTTGCGAATGAAGGCACTGTTACTTCTACTGCCAGTCCTACGCGATTCCTAACCATGGCAGGAAGAAAAGCGAGTGAAGTGGCTACAACTATCAATAGATTTAGTTTTCGTTCTATGGCAGTAGCAGGAGGGAGTATTTTGGGAACAGGAACTTCAGATCCAGTGATGGCTAGCTATTACAATCGTGTATGGGGCGGTTACGGACCTTTTGGGAATGGTGCTCAAGATACTTTTAACGAAGGCTATTTTCAGTTCAATTACAGTATGGCCGGTATTTACCGAAAAGACAATTGGGTAGCTGTTTGCAAAGGTTTTAATAATAATATGCTTGGCTCAGAGATATTTCCTGCTGGTAATTCGGGCAATCGTTTTGGTCGTTACCAAAGTTATGGTGCCGTAAATATCATTTATTCCGGAGATGCCGTTAACGGAAATGGATATGACTATACGACATGGGATTGGAATTTCACGCCGGGCGCTACAGTAATAAGGCTTCCTTGGGATAAACTTGAGGGGGAAACCGAACGTGTTGACGAACTGCAACAGAAAAGATTTGTAGGATCTTTAAGTTTTGCTCATAAAGACGGAGATTATCTGAAAGCGATTAAAGGAACTTATGGTTTGTTTGCTATGGACTTCCAGGAGGCAAAATCGAATGGATGGGGAACTCGTTATCATCCAGAGAGTCATAATACTACGTTTGTATTTAAAAAGTCGGTATTCACATTTGACAATATGCTGATTTGCTTGGGTTCCGGAATTGGCAACAACGATGCTACCAATACCACATTGACTGCCTTGTACCAACGCAAAGCCATTTCTGGTAAAGAGCAGGTAACTGTTGATGGTAATGCATTGTCAACAGGAACTTACAACAATACTTATGCTGATACAGACAACCACTGGGTCGTAGATAATTTTGGCACTGGTTTTTATGTGTTTGCGGGAAGCGGTACCATACAATTGTCTAAAGCAGACCAACAGACACCGAATCATGACCAATATTTATCTGCTCAAACTATTGCCAATAACCCGATAGGAAACTACGCTATTGGTTATATAGACCACGGAACGGCTCCGTCTAACAAAGGATACGAATATGTTTGTATGCCTAATGCCACCGCTGCTGACATGGTTAATTTAAATAGTCAGGTAACTGCCGGTAATAAGCCTTACACGGTACACCGCAAAGATGAAATAGCCCACATAGTGGAGTACAAACCTACCGCTACGGAAAATGCTATATTTGGTTATTCGTTTTTTAATGCGCTTTCCGGTATCGATAATTCAGGACAATTGACAGGTGCAAATACTCCATGTTTGGTGATGTCGCAGTATGATCCGACACAAAAAAGTCTTAAAATGGCAGTAACCAATCCTGATCTTGGATTTACATGGAGAGCAAAAGAGGCGTCTGTAATTAAACAAATAAATATTACTATAAAAGGTACGAATTGGCAAATTTCACAACCTAATGCCAATGCCAGCATAACAGGTACTGCAAATGGAGAGACTACAATCCAGTTTACAACTGTAGATGGATTACCGGTAGAAATTGCATTGAGTCGTATTTTGACTCCGCAAACTATTACTTTTGATGCATTACCTGCAAAAGTAGCTACGGATGCTGCTTTTGATTTAACGGCTACGGCTTCATCAAGTTTATCTGTAAGTTACATCAGTTCCAATACCGATGTGGCGACCGTAAGCGGAAGTACAGTTACAATAGTTGGAAAAGGGACTAGTACTATTACAGCCAAACAGGATGGTGATGATATTTATGCAGCAGCAACGGCGGTTGAACAAACACTAACAGTGAACCCAGTTGCACAAACGATTACTTTTGATGCGATACCGACAAAAGCAATCGGTGATACAGCCTTTGATTTGATTGCTACGGCTTCATCCAATTTACCGGTTACCTACACCAGTTCCAATACAGACGTGGCTACCATAAGTGGCAGCACCGTGACGATTGTTGGAAAAGGAACCACTACTATCACAGCTTCACAGGAAGGTAACAACATTTATGATGTTGCCACAGCGGTAGAACAAATACTAAAGGTAAATACAGAGGCTACGGTATCTATTACTTCCCCTTTGTCAAATGCAAGCTATGATGCTCTTGCCAATATTACAATTGCTGCTGATGCGGTTGATTCAGACGGAAGCGTTAGTAAAGTTGAATTCTTCAATGGGACAATAAAACTAGGTGAAGATGTAACTGCGCCTTACAGTTTTGACTGGAATAACGTTGCTACAGGAACTTATGTTTTAACCGCTAAAGTTACCGATAATGATGGTGCTGTTACCACTTCTACAGTTGTTACTATTGATGTGGTTTGTCCGACTGTACAGTTGTCTATTCCGGATGTGTATGCAATGAATCCGGCTATAGATGATAAAAACACCATTTATATAGGCTACGGACCTACATCGCTTACCCTTAATTCATTGGTGCAAGGCGATCAAGATGTTACCTATACTTGGAACACTGGAGCACATACGCCATCGATTACAGTTTCACAATCAGGTACATATACGCTAACTGTGACTTACGCAGGAGGATGCCAGTCAACGGCTTCAATTACCATAAACACTCTTGATGTAAGATGTGGTAACGACAATACCAAAGTACAGATTTGTCATAACAATACTATAATCTGTGTGGCGCAATCTGCTGTTCAGGCGCATTTGGATCATGGAGACAAGCTTGGTTCTTGCAGTGGTACGTCAAAAATGGCAACTAAAGAGGAAGTATCAACTTCATCCAATTTCACTGTTTATCCTAACCCTGTTCAGGACAACTTTAATGTAACGGTGTCGTCAAAACTGGATCCGAATGCAACAATTAGTATTTATAATGTACTTGGTATCAGGATTCGTCAGTTTCGTTTTACCGCTGTACCACAAAATGTGTACGCGGGAGATTTAGCTACAGGGAACTATATTGTAGTTGTTCAAAATGGTGTTGAAACTTTTAGGAGTACTATTGTTAAGCAATAAATTACCAGGGAGACTGTTCTAACTTTTAGAACAGTCTCTTTTTTTACAGAAATTCTTGGATATTGCTCTAATATTTTAAAATGTCTCTTAGAGAGAACGCTATGTTAACATAAAAAAGTATTTGCCCCAAATCTACTTAAACTAAAACCCTTTTATATATGATGAAAAAAATTATTCCATTCCTGATTGTTTTTGGATTTTTTGCTGCTTGTAGTGAAGATGAAGAAAAAGTAAGCCCAAAAATGGTTTCTTTTGATACCGACCAAAATTCGTCTTTAATGTTTCAGGATAATGAGCCATTGGCAGTGATGACTTCAGAATCCAGGATTTACAGCATCGCACAGATTATACGCGTAAAAGCTGTTGATAATAAAACTATTGAAGTTTCAAATTTTGCACCTTTTGACATTGAGAATGTTACCATATTAGCCACTATTGAAGGTGTGGGGCAGCTGCAACTTTTTCAAATAAAAAAAATAAGGGCACATGCTACCCAAACCATGAAGTACCCATTTGTGGAGGGAACTACGCTTTTTTTAGATATGGATAATAAAGTAGTTGATTTATCACACTATAAAACAACTGGTGTGGATCCAACTAAAATTTCATTTGATTTTACAGGTGACAGCGAAATTATACTCAGATTGAAAAAATTAAAATTACTCAAATGGACAATCAAGTATCATGATTTTGACCCTAATAATGACCCCAATAATAATTGGGAACCTATAACAGCCAAAGATATACGTCGTTTTTCAGGACTTATGATCAATATGGGAATCGTTTTTGTGTCAGATGAATTTAGGCAGTCATTTTTAAACGAGACAATTATCGGAAATGACGGAACAACGGCGTTAACAATGACCGAAAAGGAGAAAGTTTATAACGATATTCTTATCCATCCTCGCTTTAACTGTGGCAAGGTTACCAATGTATCCGGTTTAGGTGGTGGAGCCACTTTAGGTTATGCCGAACATATTTTGCATGATTATATAAAAAAGGATGCAGGGGATATTACAGCACATGAAATAGGACATTGTGTGGGCTTTAATCATGATTCTAATATGACTTATCCAAAAAAAATAAATAATATTAATACAGGAATCAGTCCTGTAATGTCAAGAATTAATACCGAATTTTTTAATGGAGGACTATTTATTGTAACGCCACAAAACTATTATAAGCCTGCAGATTTCCAATAAATTGGATAAACTGGTATAAAGCTCTCAAATTCTTTATAAATAGTAATGGTTAAATAAAAGTTTCGAAGCTGGAATATATAAATTATCTCAAATAAAAAATCATTCAAATTAATCTAAATATAAATCTTTTAATGGAGATTATCATCGATGTATTTATGACTGTCTTAATGATAGTATCAGTTTATTTTATCTTAAAAAAAATAGATCCTAATTTTACGCTAAACATAAAACGCGACATCTGTCCTAAGTGTAAAACTAAATTGCCTATTATTAGAAAGCCTAAGAATCTGGAACAAGAGGTTCTGGGAAAGCATACATGTCCCAAATGTGGAACGGAATTAGATCAGTTTGGAAAATATGACTGATTAAGAACAATAGAAAGAGTTTTTTTTTCTTATGAATAGGGATATGATTTTTGTAAAATAAATTATAAAATATTGTTTAGTCCTGAAAAAGTGATACAGGATTAATAAAAAATAGTCAGTCTAAATTAGACTGACTATTTTTTATTTGTGAATTCTAAGTTGTTTTTTCCTGTCCTTTATTTTTAATATAATCATTAGGAGTGATGCCGTACATTTTTTTGAATTCGCGGCTAAAGTATTTGGGATCATTAAATCCAACCTGTAAAGCGACTGACAGGATAGAGGTTTCGCCTTTTTGGAAAAACTCAACGGCGTGTTTTAGGCGTTGTGTTTTTATAAATTCGTTTAAAGACAAGTTGGTAAGCGCACTAAATTTTTTGTACAAAACTGATTTACTCATACCAATTTCGGATGTAATAAAGTTGAGATCTAAATCGGTGTTGGCAATATTCTCTTCGATGATTTGTTGCAGTTTTTGCAGGAATATTTCATCCTGTGACGATTCTACATTTGTTATAATTGGTAATTTTAATATTTGTTCGCTGTATTTTTTTTGCAGCGCCACTTTTAGAGATAAGAGATTGTGTATGTTAAGTTGTAAAATCTGATCACTAAAAGGTTTGGTGATGTAGGCATCGGCACCATGTTGCAGACCGTGTATTTGGTGTATTGGAGCCGACTTGGCAGTTAACATAATTACAGGAATATGAGAAGTACGCACATCTGTTTTTAGTTTTTTACAAAGCTCCAAACCATCCATAACAGGCATCATTACATCACTAATGATTAAATCCGGAAGTGTTTTAATAGCATTTTTCCAGCCTTCCAATCCATTTTCACTTTCATAAACCTGATATTGATGCTCTAAAGATTGCCTGATAAAATCCCTTACTTCATCATTATCTTCAACAATTAATATAGTTGCTGTTTTATTTTTATCATCTGTAACCGGATTGTCAAGGAAGCTCTCGGAAGTGTAGTCTCCAATTTCTTCATAAATAATATTTTCAACTTTAGGCATTGGGCTAATATCACTTTCGTTTAAATGGTTTTTATCAAGTTGTAACTGAACCTTAAAAGTGGTTTTTCCTTTTTGAACTGTCGTTGCAGGAGTGCTTTTTACACTGATTTTTCCTTTGTGAAGTTCTATTAAACTTTTTGAAAGCGCTAAACCAATACCTGTTCCAAAGCTTTGTCCTGCCTGATAAAAGTTTTTGAAAATAAAATCGATATTCTCGGCATCTATACCTACGCCATTGTCAGTAACGTTAATATTTACTTTTCGCTTTTTTAAGGTAATTTCCAGTTTTATACTACCATTGTTTTGGGTAAATTTGAAAGCATTTGATAATAAATTAAAAAACACTTTCTCCATTTGGTCTTTGTCAAAATAAACCAAAATTTGAGGATGACTACTTTTAAAAGTGTATTCAATATTTTTTGCTTCAGCAAGTGTTTGAAAATGGTCAAAAGTTTCTTTTAAAGCACTTACAATGTCTTCTTCAAAGAAATAAAGACGTAAATTACCTGAATCGGCCTTTCTGAAATCTAATAATTCATTTACTAATCGATATAAGCGTTCGGTATTGTTTTTAATGCTGAGTGCATATTTATTGGCCTGAGTATTTTCGGTAGTTAATTGTTCTAATTTTTCAATAGGACCAAGAATCAATGTCAACGGTGTTCTGATTTCGTGAGATACATTAGTGAAAAAATCCAATTTCATTTTTTCAAAATGAAGCTCTTTTTTAAGATCTGCCCTGGCTTTAAAAAATTTGATGATGTAATAAGCTATTGCAAATGTTGTGATAAAATAGATGAGGTAAGCCCACCAGGTTTTCCAGATAGGAGGAAGTACCTCAATGTTAATTTTTTTGATATTTTTACTCCAAATACCATCATTATTGGCTGATTTCACTAAAAACTGATAGTCTCCTGCAGGCAGATTAGTATAAGTAGCCGAGGGCATATCTACATAATTCCAGTTTTTCTCAAAACCATCAAGTCTATAGGCATATTTATTTTTATTGGATTTTATAAAGTTTAATGCCGAAAACTCGATAGTGAAATTGTTTTGATTGTGATTAAAAGTCAGGGTATTGCTAAAATTAATGTCTTGTTTTAGAAGTTTGTTTTCATCGTTGATTTTGACACTCCTATTAAACAATTTGAGATTAGACAACACAACATTTGGCGGTATTATATTTTTTTGGATACTATGCGGAATAAAGCTGAGTAAACCGTTGTAAGTGCCAAAGTACATCCTTCCCTGACTGTCGTTTAAAACTGAATTGGTATTGAATTGAATATCAGGGAGGCCATCAAAAATATTAAAACTTCTAAAAGTATGTAAACGGAGATTGTATTTTACCAGGCCATTATCAGTACCTATCCATAAGTTAGAATCATTATCTTTTGTAATGGATAATATATTGTCACTAGGTAAACCATTAGTAGTATTGAAAATTTTAAAAGTATTGTTTTTCAGATTGAGTAATGCCAGTCCGCTATGATAGGTTCCTGCCCACATGTAGTCTTGATTGTCTTCCAGAAAACAGTTAATATTGTATTTGAAAGACTTGTTTGAGCTGTCTTTAAAATTTTTATATTGAAGTTTTGTTCCTTGGTAAACATAAATTCCCAGAGGAGTACCTACCCAAATAGTCCCTTTTTTATCTTCCAATAAGGTATTAATTGACTTGTCTACATATGTTTTTCCATTGGTTGTAAAGAAACTGAATTTTTGCTGGGCAATATCATAAATATTAAGTCCAATATCTGTTCCAACAAATAATTTATTTTCTCTATTGACAACTAAACAATTGATATTGTCCGAGCCAATACTGTTACTGTTGTTGATATTTCGTTTAAAAACAGTAAAACTCGAAGTTTTGGGATCAAAAAGATTTACCCCCCCTAAACCTGTTCCTATCCAAATGTTTTGGTTCTTATCAATGGCAATGGCCTTAACCAGATTGGAACTTAAACTATTTTTATTATTAATATCATTTTTATAATTGATAAACTGTTGGTTGTCCCTGTTAAAGTAATTTAAACCTCCGGCTTCTGTACCAATCCATAAATTGTTCTTACTGTCTTCAACAATAGAGCTGATTATATTGCTGCTGATACTATTTTGGCTGATATTATTTTGATATATGGTAAAAGGCGTATTTACCGAATAAACCACATTAACACCTCCAAAATAAGTCCCTATCCAAACAGAACCATTTTTATCCTGAAAAATATCATAAATAGAGTTCTGGCTTAGGCTGTTGGGGTTTGTAGGATCGTGCTGGTAATTGATAAATTGATGGGTGTAGGGATTTAAAATGGATAAACCATCCTGGGTACCAATCCAAAGCGAACCATTTTTATGGAGCAAAATTTTGCGTACATTATTATTTACCAATGAGTTTTTATCATTGTTGTTTTTTACAAAATGAGTCAGTTGTAATGTTTTTTTATCAAAAAGATAAAGCCCGCTTTTTTTGGTTCCAATCCAATAGTTTAAATTTTGATCTTGTATGATGCTTGTAATAGGATCATTATGTGCCCCATTTTTAAATTCGGATCTGAAATGTCTTTTTATAAGCAGTTTTTTATTGGCAAAAAATAATTCATATAGTCCCGAGGAGGTTCCCACCCAAATATGATGGGCATGATCTTCAAAAAATTCAGAAACCAGCAGGCTGTTTTTCGCAATTTTGATGGGAATGATTTTTTTACTGTTGGCAGCTTTAAATTTTAACTGGGTCAACGAACCTATCCATAAATTTCCCTTAGTATCTTGTAATACCTTCAAAAGACCTTCGGTTTGTGGCAAAATAGTTTCGAAAGAATTGTCTTCGGAATGATATAAATCCAGCCCCCCGGTAACCACCCACATTTTTTTATTTGAAGCGAGTTCCAGTTTTTTTATAAAATCATTGGAAGATATACTGTTTTTGTTTTCCGGGTCATTTTTAAAAACTTTAAATGTACGCCCGTCAAAACGGTTTAAACCATATTTTGTGCCCAGCCAAATGAAGCCGGTAGAGTCCTGGCTGATTGATAAAACAGAGTTGTTTGAAAGACCATTGGTGACATCTAAATGGTTAAATGATAATGATTTTCCCTGTGCCCAACTTTTTGAAGCTGAAAAAAACAAGCTCCAAAAGTAAAACCCCAAAAAAAGAAATCTAAGATTATGGTTTTTATAAATCATTGAAAGTTTTTAAGGATTATAAATTAAGCAGCACTTAGATGCTGTTAAAATATTTAAATTTTATGTTTAAGAATATATAAAGATATGTGTTAAAATAGCACTTATTATGATTATGGATATGTGTCAAAATTAATAGAAATTTTGTAAGACTAAAAATAATAATGATTTAAATGGATATAAATTTAGCGCTTAATTCTTAATAATTTATAATTTATTAAATGTTTGAAATTTCTAAAACAAGGGAAAAACTTTCTTCTCTCATAATTATTTAAGATCAATTTTTATGTACTTGTTCAGTATCGAATATAAAAAAAACAATAGTAAATCTAAGTTCCATTTAATCAGTATTTTGAGAATCACGGAATTCAATAAAAAAGGAAAAAAATACACTTATTAAGGAAGTATTTAACCCTTAAATGCTATTGTTAATCGCAACTTTGTTAATAATCAGAACCATTTTTTTGACAGAACTAATTTTGATTATGCCTTTATACTATTCTGAAAATAGAAAGTATTGGTGAAAAAGTTCTTTCTGAAAAACTTTAAAATATAAATTAGGATTAACCATGAATAATAGTATAAATAAGATTTTTGTTTGCATGTTTTTTATGAGCATTAATTTTTCATGCTTTGCGCAACAAGAAGCGGCTATTTATAAGGCGTTTAAGAAGAACAGCCAGAAATGTGATTTACCTGATTTTTCGTATGCCGGTTACCATTACGGAGAACAGCCCGTTCCCAATATTACAAAAAATGTAATAGACGTAACCCAACATGGTATTAGCGCCAATTCCATGAAAGACCAAACCAAAGAAGTGCAACAGCTTATAGATAAAGTTGGCGCCGATGGGGGAGGTGTTTTATATTTTCCAAAAGGGGTTTATTATTTTAATATGAATCCCAGAGAAAAGCGTTTTTTGCAAATAAATCATAGCAATGTAGTATTGAGAGGTGAAGCTAACAGCAGTAACGGAACTGTCTTTTTTGATGGTTATCCATTGACACAAGATGATATAAGCCCATGGCTATCTCCGGCTTTAATTCAAACAGCCACTAAATTGCAGAGTACCGCAAGTTTTTGGGGAATAGATTATCCTAAAAATGCGGTAAACCATTCAGAAGTGATTTCAACTAGTGCGGGTGCTGTGAACGGAGAAATTCAGGAAGCCCAGGTTTTGAACCAACTGATTAAAAATGCCAAAAAAGGGGACAAAACGTTGTGGTTGAAAAGCACAGCCCAATTGGCGGCCAATGACTATATTTTGTTGGGCTTATACAATAGTGACGAAACGGGAACACTGATTAAAAGTATTATCAGCCCTGTCAAAGAGTTTTATGATTTTGAAGCGTCTGCCAAAAGCGCGGGTCCCAGTAGTGCGCCCTCTTACCAATGGTTGGTACAAATTGAAAGCATCAGTAAAAATAAAATTACCTTAAAACAACCGCTGCGAAGAGATTTTGATTTAAAATATGAACCTGTTGTGGCCAAGGCTGAAATGCTTAGTGAAATTGGTGTGGAAAATATCTATATAAAATCGGGTTGGGCGGGATATTATTGCCACCACGGTTGCGAGGGAAGCGATAAATACCAAAGCCATGAGATGGATTACGGCTGGAATGCCATCAATTTTTGCAGAGTTGCCAATGGTTGGATAAAAAATGTGACTTTGGAAAATTTTACCAGTCCGGTTTATTTGCTAGACAGCCGTAATGTTACCGTCGATGGAGTTGAATTTCTTGGTTTTGATGGTCACAGCGGGGTTAAAGTTTACAGCCATGCCAGTGATAATTTAATCCAAAACCTGAATTTCAAAAACAATTTTACCCATGTATTAAGTGGTGAGGGCAATGCGTATGGTAATGTTTTCAGAAACGTCACTTATAAGGCCGTCAGCGGAAAACCAGGTTTGTTTGATTTTCATGGGTTCAGTGACAGAAGGTTTTCGCCTCCTGCCGAAAATTTATTCGAAAACATTAAAGGGCTGAATAAGATAAGTGGTGGCGGAGCCGCAAACAATCTACCGCACACAGCCAATTTCAATACTTGGTGGAATGTGGAACTAGCTGATTTTAACGCTAAGGATTCAGAGTTGTTTTTTAGTTGGCAGTCACCTCTAAAAGGTTTGGTCAAAGATAATTTAAGCCATCAAATGTATCCCAAAAGTATTTTGGCAGGAGTTTACCAACCCCAATTTAAGGTAACCATAAACGGCAATTCTTCCGACACCAAAGACCAATGGATTTATACAGAAAATTTTAATAAAGGAAAAGTGTATCCATTGTCTTTATATGAAGCACAATTAAAGAGTAGACTTTATAAAATGAACTAAAACAGCTGTTTATAAAATATTAGAAATCACAACAAAGGAATATTTTAACCTAAAAAAGGATGATTATCCCCTTTTAAAATTCCAAATCAGGGTAATTTTGATATTATCTTTTTAAAGAAAACGTTTTCGCAGTCCGAGTAAATAAACTAACTTAATATTATGAAAAATGAACCGAATAGATGTATGTAAAACAGGCTAACCTTTAACAACAAACCAAAGAAAAAGATTTAACTAAAACTAAAATAATAATTATGAAAAATTTAAATTTGAAATACCAGCCTCTTACTAAGGTTTTCAGACATTTTTTTGTTGGTATTTTTTTGATAATTGCACCAGTTTTTGTGCAGGCACAGAGCAGAATGATATCGGGCTCTGTACATGATGATAAGAAAGAGCCTTTACCGGGTGTTACTGTTTTGGTAAAAGGAACAAAAGTAGCCACTTCAACCGATTTTAATGGTGAGTTTAAAATCAAGGCCGATTCAAAAGACCAATTAGTTTTTTCCTATATAAGCTATGAAACGGCTACAGTTGCAGTAGGGGGAAAAACTTCCATAAATGTAACTTTAAAATCTACAACCAGTAATCTGGATGAGGTTGTTGTAGTTGGATACGGAACCGTGAAAAAGAAAGATTTAACCGGGGCTGTTGCCAGTGTATCGATGGCAGATATTAATAGAGCACCCGTTCGTTCTTTTGACGAAGCTTTAGCAGGACGTGTTGCCGGAGTTCAGGTTACTTCTTCTGACGGTAGACCGGGTTCTGGTGTTGATATTGTAATTCGTGGTAATAACTCGCTTACTCAGGCTAATAGTCCATTGTATGTTATTGATGGTTTCCTGATTGAGGATCCTAACAATAACGTAATCAATCCGGCTGATATAGAATCTATTAATATCTTAAAGGATGCTTCGGCTACGGCTATTTATGGAGCTCGTGGAGCAAATGGTGTTATTGTAATCCAGACCAAAAAGGGTAAAACAGGTAAGCCTGTATTTAGTTTTAACAGTACTACAGGGATTCAAAGTTCAATATCCAGAGTAGAAGTAATGAGCCCGTACGATTATGTGAAATATCAGATAGAAGTTGATCCTACTGATGTTGCTCCAGTCGGATCACCAAAAACTCCGACTGAACTTTATCTTACCGGGCCAGGAAGAACATTAGACTATTATAAGACGGTTAAGCCAGTTGACTGGCAGGATTTAATTACCCGTACAGCAATGTATAAAAACAATGATTTTGCTGTAAGAGGAGGAACTAACAAATTTAAATACGCAGCTTCTCTTTCTATGGTGGATCAGGATGGTATTGTATTGAACTCTAATTATAAAAGATATCAAAGTCGTTTAAATCTTGATTATAATGTTACTGATAAGTTGAAAGTAGGTGTTAATGCGAATTATAGCTTCTTGAAACAAACCGGATTAGATCCAACAAAATCAGATTTTGCCGGAGCAACTACGTCAAATGTTTTTGCATCTGTATGGGGTACACGTCCGGTTCCTTCTGAAACATATAATATAGAAGAAGAATTTGTTGATCCTAGTATAACCAATGCTTCTGATTATAGAGTAAATCCGATAACTGCTCTTGAAAATACGTATGACGTTACCAGAGTAAAAAACTTTGGATTTAATGGTTATGTGGAGTATTTATTGGCTAAAAATTTGAAATTGAGATCTACTTTTGGAATCAGTGAAAATAAATCTAAAAGAAGTGAATTCTATAATTCAAAAACGTCAAGAGGACGTGTAGGAGGTGTAAATGGAGTTAATGGACGTATTGGTAATAACAATTATACTAACTGGTTGAATGAAAATACTATTACCTGGGATAAAACCTATGGTAAATCAAAATTCAATGTTTTAGGAGGATTTACAGCCCAACAAAGAAAAGACTGGTTCTATGGTTATGGAGAAACTCAATTGCCTAATGAGGATTTGATGTTTGATGGATTTGGACAGGGAGTTCCTACGCGAATTGATCCTACGAATACCAGATGGTCAATGGCTTCGTTTTTATCGAGAGTGAATTATAATTATGGTTCTAAGTATATGGTTACGGCTTCGATGAGAGCGGATGGATCTTCTAAATTTCCTTCTCAAAATCACTGGGGATATTTCCCATCAGGAGCAATTGCCTGGAAATTTAAAGAAGAGAATCTCCTAAAAAACAGTAAAGTGATATCAGATGGTAAGTTACGTGCCAGTTACGGACAAACCGGTAACAACCGTGTAGGGGCTTATGATTATCTTACTACTTACTTCAATCCAATAGGAAGCTCCTATGCTTTCGATGGAGTATACATGGATGGAGTTATTCCTAATACACTTGGTAATTCTGAATTGAAATGGGAAACTACAGAGCAAATGGATGCCGGTATCGATTTAGGATTCTTTAATCAAAGAATTACTTTTACTGCCGATGTGTATAAAAAAACAACCAAAGATTTGTTGTTGAGAACACAAATTCCAAATTCTTCCGGATTTACTACAGCATTTAAAAACGTTGGTAGTATAGAAAATAAAGGATTGGAATTGTCATTGGAAACTAAAAACATTGTTACCAAAGATTTTACATGGAGTACCAGTGCTAATATTGCGTTCAACAAAAATAAATTGTTGGCTTTAAATGAGGGACAGGATTATATGGAAAGTACTATTTCCGGCTTTGACGTAAATACGAGTGGTTATATTGCAAAAATAGGACAACCTATAGGACAAATGTATGGTTTAGAGTTTTTAGGAACTTACAAAGATGACGAATTTGATATTCAGTCTAATGGGTTACCTCTTTTAAAATCGACTATTGCCGGTAATGGAAATGTAAGAGCCAATATCAGACCTGGAGATGTTAAATATAAAGATCAAAACGGAGATTTAACTATAGACAAATTAGATTATACTGTGATTGGAAATGGTATGCCAAAACATACCGGAGGATTTAGCAATAATTTTAGCTACAAAAACTTTGATTTGAATATTTTCTTCCAATGGTCGTATGGCAATGACGTTCTAAATGGTAACCGTGTGGTATTTGATGCTCAGGGAGCCGGAATTAATAAAAACCTTTTTGCAAATTTTGTAGACCGTTGGACTACAGAAAATCCAACTTCTGATGTTCCACGTGTTAGAGGTTATCTTGGTTCTGCAGCCGGATATTCAAGCTATACAGTTGAGGATGGCTCTTATTTAAGATTCAAAACCCTTTCTTTAGGATACAATGTAGATCAAAAATTGGTTACTAAATGGCACCTTAAATCGTTGCGATTCTTTGTTTCGGGGCAAAACTTATATACCTGGACCAAATATTCAGGACCGGATCCGGAGGTTAATACTAACAGCACTGCCTTAACACCGGGATTTGATTATTCGCCTTATCCTCGTGCACGTACAATTGCTTTCGGTACTAACATTACATTTTAATAACATTAAATTATTTTCAAAATGAAAAAGATATATATATTATTGGGTTTAATCGCCATGGGCACAAGCTCATGCGAGAGCTTTTTGGATGAAAAGCCGATTGATAAAGTTGGATTGGAGCAGTATTATACAGATGAACAAGGTTTAACCCAGGTATTAGCAGGGGTGTATGACATCTTGGGATCTAGTAATGTTTATGGTAATTCAATAAACACAACTTTTGAAATACAATCGGATGAGAGTTTTTATGGTCGTAACGCAGCATCAGGTTTATCGGTAAACGTTTATACTTTTGCTGACAATAATATTGCGAATTATTGGACTGACCTTTATAAGGGTGTTGGAAGAGCCAATGATTTGATTGCAAATATTAATGTGCCAACTATGGATGAAAGTGCACGCCAACAAATTTTGGGAGAAGCTTTGTTTTTAAGAGGCTATTATTATTTCTTATTAGTAACCCATTTTGGAGATGTGCCTTTGCGATTGACCCCAACAACAAGTCCAGTAGGAATTAATATGGCCAGAACTCCAAAAGCTGAAGTTTATGCACAAGTATTGCAAGATATGAAAGAGGCTGAAGCAAAAGTTACAGCTTCACCTACATCGTCCATTAAATTCCCTGGTCGTGTTTCAAAAACCGTTGTTCAGGGGATTCTTGCCAGAGTATGTTTGCACATGGCGGGTTATCCGTTAAACGATACTTCAAAATATGCTGAATCTTTAACTTGGTCTAAAAAAGTAATTGATTCTGGTTTACATGCTTTGAATACAACCTTTGATACAGATCCTAAGTTCAACAGTTTTAATGAAACAGTACCATCTGTTCCTGCAAATTCTAATAATGCTTACCGTCAGATATTTATCACTGCAGCGCAAGATAAGTATGATGTAAAAGAGAGTATGTGGGAGGTAGAATTTAAGGGGAATCGCACCGATGGATACTTCGAATTGGGAGGCTTAGGAAGCCTGATTGGAATTGCTTTTACACCTGCAAATGGTTCACCTCTTATGAATTCTATTGGATATTGTTATGGATTCGTAAAGGGAACGCATAGATTATTCAAAAGCTATGATGCCGCCGGTAGAGATTTGCGTCGTGATTGGAATTTGGCCACTTACAGATGGACTATCAACAATACTACCGCTGTTGCAACTAAAACAGCCATCGACAAGACTGTTCAATACGGTAGAGATGCTGCGAAATGGAAAAGAGAATATGAAATTATTAATCCTAAAGATAAAAACCAAAGTGGAATTAATTTCCCAGTCTTGAGATATGCCGATGTGCTTTTGATGTTTGCTGAAGCAGAAAATCAGGTAAACGGCGGTCCAACAGCTGCAGCTTACGATGCCGTAAACCAGGTGCGTCGCAGAGGGTATGGGCTTCCGATAGGTACGCCAAGTTTAGTAGCTGATTTGCCTGCTGGACTTGATAAAGCATCTTTCCAACAACAAGCTATTGAAGACGAGCGTATGCGTGAACTATGTTTTGAAGGATTGCGCAGAATGGATTTGATCCGTTGGAAAGGGTTAGGTTATGTTACTATTATGAATGCTGTAGGAAATGAAATTGCATCAAGTCCAACATCTGCACCTTTGGCAATTGGGAATACCCAATATGGTAGGGTAACAGGGCAAAGTACAGCCCAAAAACACTTATTGTTTCCAATCCCTTCTGTAGAAATGTTGTCCAATAAATTGATAACTCCCGCTGACCAAAATCCAGGTTGGTAAAATCTAGTTTAATTACTGAAAGAGTTGGTAAAAATACTTTACTTCATTTTTACCAACTTTTTTATTACATAAGAAAAATCATGAAATCTATAAAGTGCTATTTAGTACTATTATCTTTTTGTAGCTTAACTGTTTTTGCCCAAAAAGATAATAGCAAGGATCGTTTTGCCATGAAAAAACTGATCCGTGATAATTTTGAATTTGCGGCAAAGCAATATCAATATTTAGAAAAGGCAACACCTTCAGATTCGATGCCTAAAACTTTCGAGAAGAATCGCAATGTGAATTCTAATGTTTATTGGTGGTGCAGCGGTTTTTATCCGGGAACACTTTTGTATATCTATGAATATACTAAAAAACCATTGATCCTGGAAGAAGCTAAAAAACGATTAGCGATATTGGATACGGTAAAATATTACACTAAAAACCATGATTTAGGTTTTATGATGTATTGCAGTTTTGGAAATGCTTATCGATTGACAAAGAACGAGGAATACAAAAAAGTGATTCTTCAATCATCTAAATCATTGGCAACCCGTTACCGTCCCGATGCCAAAGTGATTCAGTCATGGGAAGTGAGCGATGATGGATTGCGAAACGGAAAAGGTTTTGTAGGTCCGGTTATCATTGACAACATGATGAACCTTGAAATGTTGGCATGGGCGAGTAAAAACAGTACCGATAAGACTTTTGCAGACATAGCAGAAAATCATGCCAATACGACGATAAAGAATCATTTCAGACCGGATTTCAGCAGTTACCATGTTTTAGATTATAATCTAAAAACGGGTGAAGTTCTTAAGAAAGTTACCGCTCAGGGATATGCTGATGAAAGTGCGTGGAGTAGGGGACAGGGATGGGCATTGTACGGTTACACTATGATGTACCGTTTTACAAAAAATCCTGCTTATTTAAAACAAGCAAAGGGAATTGCTAAATTTATACTGAATAACCCAAAATTACCGGCCGATAAGGTGCCATATTGGGATTTTGATGCACCTATAACTCCAAGTACTTTGCGCGATGCATCAGCAGCTTCGATTTATGCATCAGCATTATTGGAACTGGGACAATACACTTCGGGAAAGGAAAAGAAAAATTATGTAGATGTTGCCAAGACCATTTTGAAATCATTATCGAGTCCAAAATACAGAGCTCAATTAGGAACAAATGGAGGTTATTTGTTGATGCACAGCGTAGGTTCGATTCCGCATAACGGAGAAATTGATGTTCCGTTGACTTATGCTGACTATTATTTCCTGGAAGCGTTATTGAGATACAAAAATTGGTATTTATAACTTGGGGGTAAGTTGTAAATTCGAAACACATAGAAACATAGTTTTTTAGTTTATAAAAAATTAGATGTAGATTTAATTTAAAAACAACTTCAAAATCGGTGTTCTATGTGTTTATTATTTTGTTATACAAGTAAAAGTTTACAAAACACTTGTTAGGTAATAACTTTAAAAGATAATTTTACTTAAAAAAGGAAGATTATAGTATAAAAAAGGAAGATTTTACGCTTAAAAAAAAAAGGCATCTAGGTAAATTTGAAAATGTTTTATAATGAAAAAATCAAAGTCTTTTGGAAAATTAATGGATTAATGTGTGTGAAGATTAAATTGAAGAATTAATTTAATAATTAAATAAAAATATTGTTTAATATCATGTTAGAATCAATTAAAATATACCATTCCAATAATAAACAGATTCAAAAGGGATTAATCCTTCTTTTGAATCTGTTTACTATAACAACGGTTTCTGCCCAGAAGCAAGCCAAAATATTTGAAGATTATAAAAAAGACAGAAGTATCCTGCCTGATTTCTCTTATGTAGGTTATCATCAGGGCGAAAAGAAAATCCCCAATATCACCGATTATAAATATTTTGATGTTACCGATTTTGGTGCCAAACCAAATGATGATATTTCGGATAAAACAGCGATACAATTAGCCATTGATGCGGCCAATAAAAACGGTTCAGGTATTGTTTTTTTTCCAAAAGGACGATTTTTGGTTAATGAAGAAGGAGATGGTGAAAATTCCATTATTTCCAAAAGTGGGCATATCATTTTCAGAGGAAGTGGTTCTGGTCCAGAAGGAACGGAGTTGTTTATGAAAAACAATCTTCCGCCGGCAAATCCTTCCCAAATGTGGACCGTTCCGCCATTATTTGTTTTTACGAATTCGGGTTCTGATAAAAAAATTGGACAGCTTACTGCAGCTGCTTCTGTTGGTGATTTAACTATTCAGGTCAATACCACCGAAGGTTTGGCAGAAGGCGATTGGATTGTGCTGAAATTATTGGATAACAATAAAGATTTAATTGCATCAGAATTAAAAAATAATAAAGTAGAAGCGGAGTGGAAAAACCTTTTAGAAAAAGGAATAAGTGTCAAGGTTTTTTATCAGATTAAAAAAATAAAGGAGGGAATGCTTACGCTTAATGCGCCCATTGCCTATGCGATTGACCCGAAATATACTTGGGAAGTCTATAAATTTGCCAATAGCGAAGAGGTTGGGATAGAAGATATTGCGTTTGTGGGGAATTGGAAAGAAAAATTTGAGCATCACCGTTCCTGGAAAGACGATAGTGGTTATACCATGCTGAATATAAGGAAAACCACTAATTCATGGATGAAAAATTGCCGCTTTACCAATTGCAGTGTTGCGACAACCATTGGTCAGAGTGCCAATATCACGGTCGTAAACTGTAAAATTGATGGTAATGCAGGCCATCAGGCCATAAATTCCAACGGCTCTACCAATGTGCTGATTGCCAATTGTGTTGACGAGGCTTCGCAATGGCATTCTTTTGGTTCTTCCAATGGATCAATGAATACCGTAATTTGGAAATGTACCTATCCCGCAACAACTTGTTTTGAGTCCCATTCGAGCCAACCGAGAAACACCTTGCTTGACGGTGTCGAAGGCGGTTTGATGAATGGTCGTGCCGGTGGTGCTATGGAAAACATGCCCAATCACATGCAGGGTTTGGTTTTATGGAATTATAAACAAACCAATGAACCTTTCAACGATTTTGAATTTTGGCCAACGAATGCGGTGTCTGAATGGTGGAGAATTCCAAATCCGGTAATTGTTGGTTTCACAAGTAAGGGAACCACTTTTAAAATGGAGCAAGTCGGACAGTCCGAATCCATAGGTACTGCAGTTGAACCTGCTTCTTTGTATGAAGCTCAATTAAAATTGAGGTTGGGTAAATTACCCAAATGGATTAGAGAAATGAATTAATTCAATACATTTTAAACTAGTCCAGAATAGTTTTTAAACAGCATTTAAAATATTTCAAATTGAATAACTAATTTCAAAATAACCAAAATTATGAAACTTAATAAACAAGTAATTATTTATCTAATTTGCTTTATTTCCTTTGGAAGTACAGCTTATAGTGCCATTAAACTTCCGTATTTGTTTTCGGACAATATGGTGTTGCAGCAACAATCGCATCCCTTGATTTGGGGCTGGAGTACCGCAGGAGCCCAAGTTAGCCTTGTTACATCCTGGAATAAAAAGAAGGTTACCGTTACTGCCGATTCCAACGGAAAATGGAAAGCAAACGTTACCACTCCTGCAGCAGGAGGTCCTTTTGAAATAAAAATAAGTGAAGCCAACCATAGCGTTACGATTAAAAATGTTTTGATAGGCGAAGTATGGCTTTGCAGCGGACAAAGTAATATGGAAATGCAAATGAAAGGTTTCAAGGATCAGCCTATTCTTGGTGCCAGCGATGCCATTTTTAATTCGGCCAATGACAAAATCCGGTTGTACACCGTGCCAAGATCAGTTCAGAGAGCCGCTCAGGATGATTCAGCTAAGGCAACATGGAACGAATCTGAACCCGAATCGGTTACCAACTTTAGTGCTACAGCTTATTACTTTGGGAGATTATTGTATGCGAAATTAAAAGTGCCAATTGGACTGGTATGCAATAGCTATGGAGGTACTCCCGTAGAAAGTTTTATGGATGAAGAAGCATTGAAGCCATTCCCTGATATTACCTCTTTTCCTTCTAAAACAGATACTTCACAAAAAATTACTAATCAGAATGCCACTACAGTCTATAATGGAATGATGCATCTTTTTCTGGGCTATACCATCAAAGGCTGTATCTGGTACCAAGGTGAAAGTAACCAAACACGTCCGAAACAATACGAGACCTTGTTTCCTGCTTTTGTGCAAATGCTGAGAACAAAATCAAATGACGACAATCTTCCGTTTTATTATGTTCAGATTGCCCCTTACAAACATTATAAACCTGCTGAAGCTACTCCCAACCTAAATTCAGCCTATTTGAGAGATGCCCAGCGAAAAGCTTTGGCAGTAATTCCCAACAGTGGTATGGCCGTGACAATGGATATTGGTACAGAAAATTTCATCCATCCCTGGGATAAAGAAACGGTGGGAAAGAGGCTGGCTTATATGGCACTGGCTAAAACCTATGGTTTAAAAGGGTTTCCTTATGCCTCTCCAATGTATGAATCAGTAAGCTTTGCCGGTAATGTGGCTACTGTGCAATTCAGCAATACGCCCAACGGTTTAACTTCTTACGGAAAGCCATTAAGCTATTTTGAAATTGCCGGAGCCGATAAAGTTTTTTACCCTGCAAAAGCGGTAATCTCTAAGGGAAAACTAGAGGTATCCGCTCCAGAGGTTGCTAATCCCGTAGCTGTGCGCTATGCGTTTAAAGATTTTGTGGTAGGTGACTTGTTCAATACTGAAGGGTTTCCTGCCAGCAGTTTTAGGACTGATGATTGGTAATAATCAACCAATCTTAGATTAAAAGGAGGGAGATAAAGAGTTGGGAGTTTCCCATATTAATTCTAATTTAATTATAAAAAAAAGCAATATAACATTATGAAATTTTCATGTCATTCTTATCGTTTACTATTGCTATTGCTAGTGATGCATACGGTTCTTTGTGGACAAACAAAAACCAAACAGCCAGTTGATTATGTAGATGTGTTTTTGGGGACATCAAATTCACGTTGGATGCTCGGTCCCTATGCAACTGTTCCTTACGGAATGATTCAATTAGGACCAGACAATCAGGGTGTAAAACAGGATGCTAATAACTGGATGTCTGGTTATGAGTATGCCATAAATAGTGTAGATGGTTTTAGTCATCTTCATGCTTGGACTATGGGGGGATTACGAATTATGCCTACTACCACGGATTTAGTTTTTTCCGATGAACCAACTGACTCACCCTATAAAGGTGGAAGGGCAGGGTATCATTCAAGAATAGAGAAAAAAACAGAAAAAGCTTCCCCAGGTTATTATTCGGTGTATTTATACGATCATGAAGTGAATGCCGAAATGGCGGTTACAACCCGTTGTGGATTGCAACGCTATACATTTCCGCAGAAAAAGGAATCAAGAATTCTTATTGATTTGCTGTTTCCTGCCGAATATGCATTTAATGTGAAGAACGCTAAAATAACCAAAGTATCCGATACCGAAATTGAGGGCTATGCTGAAACAGTTACCGGGGTCTTTAATGATTACAAGTTATGTTTTGTTCTTCAATTTGATAAGCCATTTCAAACTTTCAATGGCTGGCTTGGAAAAAAATTAACGGCTAATTGCAGTGAGATTGCAGGTAGTGGAGATATAGGTGCATTTGTTACTTACAAGACTAAAAAAGGGGATCAAGTTAATGTGAGATCAGGTATTTCGCTGGTAAGTATTGAACAAGCTAGGTTAAATTTAAAAACAGAAATGGAACCGTTTGGCTGGAACATTGAAGCGGTAAAGAAAAATGCTGAAGATGTTTGGAACAAGCTCCTTTCAACCATTAAAGTTGAAGGCGGGTCAGAAACCGATAAGATAAAATTTTATACCAATTTATATCGTGTCTTTGCTGCCAAGCAAACCTGGAATGATGTAAATGGAAAGTATGTTGACCCTGCCGAAAACGTTCAAACCGTCAAGTATTGCAAGGATATATATGGAGGTGATGCGTTTTGGAATTCGTTTTGGAATAGCAATGGAGTTCTAAGCCTTATAGCTCCTGATATTATGAAAAATTGGGTAGGCTCTCAACTGGAGTTGTTTGAGCATACAGGCTGGACTGGCAAAGGCCCAACAGGACTTGAATATTCAGGTATTATGGAAGGTTCACATGAAATAGCGCTGATGGTAGCAGCTATACAGAAAGGAATTATCAAGGACAAGGCTATTATTGAAAAAGTTTTTGAAGCTTCCAAATTTATGATGATGCATAATGGGGTTAATATTTACGGAGGTAGAGCAGGAAATCCAAGGCTAAAAGAATACATGAAGTATGGCTATGTTCCCTATGAAGTTGGTAATACTAATAAGGCATTGGATTATTCATTTGACGACTATTGTGTGGCTCAATTAGCAAAAAAAATGGGACGAAAAGCCGACTATAATTATTTCATAAAACGTTCTCAGAATTATCGAAATGTATTTAATAACGATCTGAAATTTGTCGTTCCAAAAGATTCAACAGGCAAATGGATACAGAATTACGATGAGTTTTTAAACAAATCTTTTGTAGAGGGGAACGGATGGGAATATTCCTTTTATGTACCTCATGATGCAGATGGGCTTATTGGTTTGATGGGGAAAGATTTGTTTAATAAACGATTAGAAGAAGGCTTTGAAAAATCGGTGGAACATAAATTTGCGGCACACGCTTTAGATCGTAATACCGGTAGCCGACAAGAGTTTTATATTAACCATGGAAACGAGATTAATATGCAACCTGCATTTTTATTCAATTATTCCGGTAAGCCTTGGTTAGCCCAAAAATGGACTCGTGAAATTATGGAAACCTTTTATGGAGCTACACCTTACCAGGCTTGGGAAGGCGATGAAGACGAAGGTCAAATGGGGGGCTGGTTCGTAATGAGTGCTATGGGATTATTTGAGATGCGTGGTGGTACAGAAACAGAACCTGAACTTGATCTTACCAGCCCGTTGTTCAACAAAGTTACCGTTCAGTTTGATCCAAAGTTTTACAAGGGAAAAGAATTTGTTATGGAGGCTCAGAACAACTCAAAAGAGAATATTTACATTCAATCAGCGACGCTAAATGGCAAACCTCTGACGCAACCAAAAATCAAGTTTAAGGATATCGTTAACGGTGGTAAGTTGGTGTTTGAAATGGGACCTTTGCCTAATAAAAATTGGGGGGTTGGCAAATAAAAAACACCATCATAATTATATAGATAATGAATTAAAAACAAAACGAAAAAATGAAATTTTTATCATCAACTCCAATATCAACAGTAATTGTTTCTTTGCTTTTTAGCGGAGTAATTACTGCGCAAACAAAACCTGAAGGCAAAATTTTGCCTTATAAAAACCCCGCTTTATCGGTTGAGAAGCGTGTAAATGATTTAATTGCACGAATGACCCTCGAAGAAAAAGTATATCAAATGTGTGCCTTGCGTTTGGGTGACGGAGACGAGATATTCAAAAGCAGTGGGGTGTATTCAATCGATTATATTCGTCAACAGATGAAAACACACGGTACGGGTCATATTAGTTGCCCTACAACCGATATGGATGCCGCGAAAGGAGTTAAAACAGTCAATGAAATTCAAAAAGTGGCTGTAGAAGAAACAAGATTGGGTATTCCTACGCTTATTAATGATGAGGCTTTGCACGGTGTCAAAGGCTTTGGCGCCACTACTTACCCTCAGTCTATTGCGCTCTCTTGTACATGGGACTTACCACTGATGAAAAAAATAACAGACGCTATCGGAAAAGAAGCCTACAGCAGAGGTATTAGACAGGCGTTGAGCCCGGTGCTTGATTTGGCAAGGGATCCGCGTCACGGGAGAATGGAAGAAACGTATGGGGAAGATCCTTTCCTGGCTTCTCGTTTTGCAGTTGAATTTATCAAGAATGTACAGCAAAATGGTGTAATCTGTACGCCAAAACACTTTGCCGCAAATTTTGTACCTGCCAATGGGTTGGATGCGGCTAATGTTTCGTTAAGTGAAAGAGAACTAAGGGAAATCCATTTGGTTCCTTACAAAGCGGCAGTAACCGAAGCCAAAGCAAAATCCTTAATGGCAGCTTATAACGCTATTGATGGAGTACCGTGTCATGCCAATAAATGGCTGCTTACGGATATATTGAGAAAAGAATGGGGATTTTCAGGGTTTACCGTGTCGGATTGGAGTGGAGTAGTACATACCATGGGGATGCACAAAATAGCCGAATCAAAAGGAGAGGCTGCGGTGATATGTGCCAAGGCAGGTTTGGATGTGGATTTGCCTAGATACAAAGCCTATGTTGAATTGATAGATGAAGTTAAAAAAGGAAATATTGACCAATCGGTAATTGATGAAAGTGTAAAACGTATTTTGCGTGTAAAATTTGAGATGGGGCTATTTGAGCATCCGTATATTGAAGATACCACTCAGGCTACCAAATTATGTAATGCCCCTGAATTTAGGGCTTTGGCCAAAAAAGCGGCAGAGGAAAGTATTGTATTGCTGAAAAACAAAAACAATGTATTGCCAATCGCAACATCGGTTAAGAATATTGCTGTTATAGGACCAAATGCCAATGTGGTTCAATTGGGTGGATATTCATCAGCCGGAGTGCCTGGCGTTAGCCCGCTGGATGGGATAAAAAATCTTTTTGGTTCGACAGCCACTATCCGTTATGCAAAAGGTTGTACGCTTACCGGTACAGATACAACAGGGTTTGAAGAAGCGGTTACTATAGCTAAGCAATCCGATATCGCGGTGTTGGTGATGGGAGGGCAATATAGTGTTACCGGTGGTGAATCACAAGACCGAATTGATTTGAATTTGATGGGAGTTCAAGAAGAGTTGATTAAAACAATAAGCAGTTTGGGAAAACCTGTGATCGTCGTGTTGAATGATAGCCGACCTGTAACCATGCTGAATTGGCTCGATAAGGTGGATGCAGTTATGATGATGTTTCCTGCAGGGGAAGAAGGAGGTAATGCACTGGCTGAAATACTGGCAGGGAAAGTTAATCCTTCCGGTAAAACTACCGTTACTATACCAAGACATACAGGACAGATTCCATTGACCCAAATTACCCGTCCTTATGGAAGGGAAGGAAGTGTTGCGGAGTATCCTGAGACTAAAGTTAATGGAATTGTTTCAAAAGACAGGTATTACTGTTTATATCCTTTCGGTTTCGGATTGTCTTATACCACATTTCAATATGGAGCTATCAAATTTGCAAAGGATAAATTTTCAATGGACGAAAAGATAGAATTGTCTGTAAATATTACCAATACAGGCAGCAGAGATGGCGATGAAATAGTGCAGTTGTATTTTACCAATCTGCATACCAAGCATATTACCCAAGCTCCTAGACAATTAAGAGCATTCCAGCGTGTAAGCATTCCTGCCGGAGGGACGCAAACGGTAACTTTTACATTAAATTCATCCGATTTAAATTATTTGGATGAGAATTTGAAACCAAAAGTAGATGCCGGAGATTTTGAAATATTTGTTGGAGGAAATAGTGTGGATGGTGTTACAAACAAATTCACATTAGTATCCAAAAAATAGATTTTGGAAAGGGCATATCCAGCCAAGAATGGATAATACATTCCTGGAAAGCCTTCCGGATATTTATCCGACTCTTGTGGAATTAATGGGAATGAAAGACAAAACACCTAAAGCCATTGATGGGAAAAGCTATGCTCAATACTATCAAGGCAAGGGCGAATAGGTGTTATATGATTTAAAAGCTGATCCTTTTGAATTGAAAAATATTTACAGTCCGGATTTGTCAGTTGTAAAAAAAATGCAACCTTCTTTGGAGCAATGGCTTAAAAAAACAAAAGATGGTTTTGTTTTAGACAAAAAATAAGCCGTTGAGTGAAATTATCAAAAGGATTCGGTATGATGAAAAAGTATTGTCTATTGGAAATTAAAATGAATTAAAAACAAACATTTTATGAAGTTCTCAACATTAATCAATTTATTAATTATGACAATTACGGCAGCACAGGCTCAGCAGGAAATACCTTTATACAAAGGCACAATTCCTAATTCGAAACCTACTCCCAATATAGAAAGTTCGGCAATGCTGGACGATGTAACACGCATTTCTAATGTGAGTGTGCCAACACTTAGCCTTTACAAAGCAGAAAACCCTAACGGCATGTCTGTAATTGTTTGTCCGGGTGGTGGCTATGGGATTTTGGCTATTGATTTAGAGGGTACACGGGTAGCAGAAGAAATGAACAAATGGGGAGTTACTGTTTTTGTGTTGAAATACCGTTTGCCTGATGATAGAAGTAATATAGACCGCAGCACTGCACCGTTAATGGATGCACAACAAGCCATTCGATTGGTTCGTTCGAAAGCAGCCGAATGGGGTTTGGATAAAAACAAAATAGGCATTATGGGATTTTCAGCAGGCGGGCACTTGGCTTCAACTGCTGCAACACATTTTGAATCAAATGTTGATGTAACAGTCAAAGACACAACTTCTGTTCGTCCTGATTTTGCAATATTGATTTATCCGGTTATCAGTTTTGACAGCGCGATTACACATCAGGGATCCAGAAATAATTTAGTTGGAGCAAAAGCTTCGGCAGCTCAGATAAAAAATTATTCAAACGAATTACAGGTAACAGCCCAAACTCCACCTTCCTTTTTGGTACACTCCGGGGATGATGAAGTTGTGCCGGTAGAGAACAGCATCCGTTATTATCAGGCCTGTATCAAGAACAAAGTAACTGCTGAAATGCATTTGTATCCGAAGGGCGGTCATGGTTTTGGTATGTACAATAAGACAACAAACGACAAATGGATGGAACGTTTGAAGGGCTGGCTGAGTGGATTTCTTATTGATAGTCGTCTTTAACTATCAGGATTGCATTAGAAAAAAAGTTACAGAAATAAATGCAAGGGGATAAAAAACAAAAGATGGTTTTGTTATAAATAGAGAATTTAATTAAGATAATAGCCGTTTGCTGCAATTATCGGAAAAGAGTAATGTCAGTTATTTTGTCATTTCAGTCTGAGGAGGATCAAAATAAATGAATTCATAAAATGCAATTTCTTGTTCCTTGAAATGATAAAACAGATCAATCTGAACTATATAAATTATAGGTTTTAATAACTAAATTTAATTATAGCCAAGAGGTTTAATTTTAAATATGATTAAAAAAATACTGATTGTCGATGACCATTTTATTGTAAGATCTGGAATGTCATTTTTATTGGAAAACGAAATAGACAGAATTGAAGTTTTTGAAGCTAATGATTTTCCTGATGCAATCGCTAAATTGGAAAAGAGTTTTTTTGATTTGGTAATATTAGATATTAATTTACCCGGTGGAAAAAAACACGATATGATAGCCGATTTAAGGGAATTACAAAAAGATGTGAAAATATTGATTTTTTCTGTTCACGAGGAGGATGCGTATGCTTTTCGTTACATACAAGCTGGTGCCAATGGCTATCTGAATAAGCTTAGTGAAAGCGATACAATCGTGAAAGCCGTAAAAGCTGTGTTGGAAGTTGGAATATACATATCAGCCGATATTCTGGATAAGTTTATCTCCTTTTTTCAAAATAAGAAAGAATATAGTAATCCTTTGGAGGAACTTACCCAGCGTGAATTTGAAATTGCTGCACTTCTTGTGAAAGGATATGGTAACCTTGAGATTGCGAATGAGCTTGACATTAAAATGACAACGGTAAGTACACACAAACTAAATATTTTTAAAAAAGCTCGTATAACCAATATTATTGAATTAGCTGAATTATTTAAAAAATTACACTCTGACTAATCATCTTTTTTAAACCCTTTCAAGATATAATTACAGCTAACTGGTTAATAATGATTTAAAAAAAAGAAACAATGAATTTATTTGATTTAACAGGAAAAACAGCTTTCATTACAGCAGGGGTTCATGGTCTGGGAATGGCTATGGCTAAAGGACTTGGTCGTTCTGGTGCTAAAATTGTAATAAATGGTCTTTCACAACAGGAATTAGATAGAGCTATAGCTAAATACAAATCGATAGGAATTGAAGTTTACGGATATGTATTTGACGTGACCGATGAGGCTGCCGTAATTGCCAACATAAATAAAATAGAAGTTGAAGTAGCTCCAATTGATATTTTAATCAATAATACCGGAATCATCAAAAGAACTTCAATTATTGAAATGGAAGTAAAAGATTTTACAATAGGAATCAATTTGGATTTAATAAGTCCTTTTATCGTTTCGAAAAATGTTGTCAAAGGAATGATTGAACGCGGAGGAGGAAAAGTGATCAATATTTGTTCTATGATGAGTGAATTGGGTAGATATTCTGTAAGTGCTCATGCTGCTGCAAAAAGAGATTTGAAAATGTTGACCAAAAATATGGTCACAGAATGGGCTAAATTTAACATTCAAATTAATGGTATTGGTACCAGTTCTTTCGTAAGCAGCAAAACAGCTCCGATTAGTGTGGACGGACTTCCATCCAATGAATTTACTATTAGTAAAACACAAGAAAATCGTTGGGAAGATTCTAAAGATTTACAGGATGTAGCAATTTTCTTGTCATCAAAAGCAAGTGACTTTGTAAATGGGCATATGCTTTATGTAGATGGAGGAATCCTTGCAAACATTGAAAAACCTTCTAATGAATAATAAATTATTAAAATTTTCTGCTGATAGTGTTTTTTAAAAGCAATATCAGTAGAAATAAAATATCAGAATTAAACCTAATAACTATTCCAATGAAATACACCAAGTACATTTATTTATTTTTTCTTTTTTTACCATTACTGCTTTTGTCCCAAACAAAGAAAATTATTGAAATACAAAATAATTTGGATTTGGAAAGAAAGGAAGCTGTTGTGGCTATCAAATGGGAAACAATTGTATCTCATTATCCTCAAATAGACACTACAAATTTTGTTGTGATCAATTTATCGACCAATAAGCAAATTCCTTATCAATTGGAACACAAAGGACTTTCGACTATCCAAAATTTATTGGTGCAGGTAAATGTCAAAGCCAAAGGAAAACTTAGTCTTTCAATACAAAAAGGAAAACCAATTGCATTTCAAACCAAAACCTATGCACGTTATGTCCCTGAAAGAATGGATGATTTTGCCTGGGAAAATGACCGTATTGCATTCAGGGCCTATGGTAAGGCGCTTGAAAAAACAAGAGATGATGCTTATGGATTGGACGTTTGGGTAAAACGTACCGATAAAATGGTTATAAATGAACGTTATAAAATAGGGGAGTATCATACGGATCATGGAGATGGATTGGATTATTATAAGGTTGGATACACATTAGGAGCTGGAAGTATGGCACCTTATATTAAAGACAGTGTTTATTATTCCGGAAATTACCATCGATGGAAATTATTGGATAATGGTCCGTTGCGTTCTACTTTTAAATTAGAATATGACAGTTGGGATGCATCCGGTATTAGAGTTTCTTGTATCAAAACCATTTCATTAGATGCAGGTTCACAATTGAACCGAATAGAAAATGTTTACACTTATGCAGATAGCAAAGCATTGCCGGTTGCAGTTGGAATAAGCAAGCGCCCTGAAAGTGGAGTACTTTCACTAAATGAACAACAAGGTATTTTGGGATATTGGGAGCCTGTTCATGGGCAAGATGGTACAACCGGAGTGGGAGGTATATTGAGTACCCCTGTCAAAAAAATGTTGGTAGAAAACAATCAAATATTAGCCATAACTGAAACAAAAAATAACGAGCCGATAGTGTATTATACCGGAGCTGCGTGGGATAAAGCAGGGAAAATTACTGATGCAAAACAATGGTTCAATTATTTAGATCATTTTTATCAGCAAATAAAAAGCCCTTTAATCGTAAAGGTCAAATAGCAATAAAAAATTAATAACTAAAACACTTATAAAAAATGTCAGTAAATTTATTTGATTTAACAGGGAAAACAGCTCTCATTACAGGAGGGGTTCATGGTTTGGGAATGGCTATGGCTAAAGGACTTGGTCACGCCGGAGCAAAAATTGTAGTAAACGATCTTTCGCAGGAAAACATAGACAAAGCCATAGCAGAATATAAATCGGAAGGAATTGAAGCTTACGGATATGTATTTGATGTGACTGACGAAGCTGCTGTGATTGCAGCGATAAACAAAATCGAAGCCGAAGTAGCTCCAATTGATATCTTAATCAATAATGCCGGAATTATTAAAAGAACACCAATTATCGAAATGGAAGTTAAAGATTTTGCTGCAGTAATCAATGTAGATTTAATCAGTCCATTTATCGTTTCCAAAAATGTTGCTAAAGGAATGATTCAACGTGGAGGAGGAAAAATCATCAATATTTGTTCTATGATGAGTGAATTGGGAAGAGACTCCGTAAGTGCATACGCTGCTGCAAAAGGAGGTTTGAAAATGCTTACCAAAAACATGGCAACAGAATGGGCTAAATTCAACATTCAAACTAACGGTATTGGTCCGGGGTATTTCGCAACCAGCCAAACAGCGCCAATTAGAGTGGACGGACACCCATTTAATGATTTTATTATCAGCAGAACACCGGCAAATCGTTGGGGAGATCCTGAAGATTTACAAGGTGCCGCCATCTTTTTATCTTCAAAAGCAAGTGATTTTGTAAATGGACACATCCTTTATGTAGATGGAGGAATCCTTGCAACCATTGGAAAACCATCAAACGAATAATAAATAATTAAAATTTTCTGCTGATATTGTTTAAAAAACAATGTTGGCAGATTTTTTTTAGAATCAAAGCAGACTATTATATATTTTGGTAATTTATTCCATTAATAGATTTGATATCCTCAGTTATGAATGTTTTTCTCAAATGCAGTATTGAGCAGTCTAATTCGTTTTAGTCAGTTACATATTAAACCTAAAAATCCGTTGGAAGTAATAATTTAATTAGCATCCAACGGATTTTTAATTAATGCATTAAACTACTAAATCGCTAATTTCTAACGCAATTGCCTTAGCTTGCTCATAAGTGTTAGCTTCTGAATAAACACGCAAAATAGCTTCTGTATTTGACTTTCTTAGATGAACCCAACTGTTCTCCATTTCAATTTTGATTCCGTCTATGGTAATAATTGGACAGTCAGCGTATTTTTCTTTTACTTTTTCTAAAATCGAATCCATTGCTAAATTTTCAGGAAGATCGATTTTGTGTTTGAACATAAAATACAACGGGAATTTTTCTTTTAATGCAGACAACGAAAGATTAGCTTCTGCCATATAACTTAATAAAAACCCAATTCCAACCAAAGCATCCCTGCCATAATGTAGTTCAGGATATATTATTCCACCGTTTCCTTCTCCACCAATTATGGCGTTGACTTCCTTCATTTTTTCAACAACATTTACTTCACCCACAGCGGCTGTATGGTATTCTCCGCCTCTTGCTTCGGTAATATCTTTTAAAGCACGGGTTGAAGATAAGTTAGAAACCGTATTCCCTTTTTGATGTGATAAGATATAATCTGAAACGGCCACTAAGGTATATTCCTCATTAAAAGGTTCACCACTTTCGCAGATTACAACCAATCGGTCAACATCCGGATCTACTGCAATACCAATATCAAAATTGCCTTCCTTCATTTTGTTGATTAAATCGGTTAAATTTTCGGTAAGGGGTTCCGGGTTGTGTGCAAATTGGCCTTTAGGTTCGCAATTCACTAATTCAACCTGATCTACACCTAAACTTTCCAATAATAAAGGAACTGCAATTCCTCCGGTAGAATTAACGGCATCAATAATTACCTTGAATTTTCTTTTCTTAATGGCTTCGGTATTTATTAACGGTAAAGCTTTGATTGCTTCAATATGATAGTTGAAATAATCATTGTTAATGGTGTAACTACCTAAATGGTCTACATCGGTATATTGATAATTTTCAGACTCAATGCTTTCTAATATAGTCATTATGTCTTTGGCCGAAATAAATTCACCTTTTTCATTTAGTAGTTTTAAGGCATTCCATTCCTTAGGATTGTGGCTGGCTGTCAGGATGATACCGCCTAGTGCTTTTTCGGCAACCACTGCCATTTCTACTGTTGGCGTCGTTGATAATCCTAAATCAACAACATCCAGACCCATCGATTGCAGTGTGCCACATACAATCTTTGAAACGATTTCTCCTGAAATTCGGGCATCACGTCCAATTACTATTTTTTTTGTTGTAGTATCATTTGATTTTAGCCAGAAACCAAAAGCTGCTGTGAAAGATACAATGTCATTTGGGGTTAATGCATTTCCTGGATTACCGCCAATGGTTCCTCTTATTCCTGAGATGGATTTTATTAGAGTCATAGTTTATTATTTTTATTAAAAATTATTGTTATTTCTTTCTTATTTAAGATGAAATCCAAACTAAAGAGTTGATTTGAAGTTTTAAGCTTTATAGAAAAATAGAATTGTCTAAAACAGATGTGTAATTTGAATCGGTTTTAGGTTTAAATATTTGTAAAACAGTTGTTTGTGTTGTTGTTTTTTAAGCTTGTATTCTCTTTTGAAAGGCAAAAGTAGCTATACAGTATAAAAAAAACAAGAAAATGTATTAAAAATGTTCTCGAGCACACTATATTTGTATTTGAAATAAAAAGAGTCCTATTAGATTCACAATACACAATTGTATGGAAAGAGAAAATAATGTTTACAAAGTCAATCTGATTGAAAGAACTGAATTAGAAATTACAGGAAAAGGGGAGGGAGCTGCCTGGAGTAAAGCAGAAGTTTTAACTCAATTTATTTCTCCCTGGGATACAAAGGAGCCTTCAAAAATTGAATTTAGGGCGTTGTGGGATGGAGTGAATTTCTTTTTTTGTTTTACAGTTTTTGATTCTAAAATCCATATTGAAAAAAAAGACAATAGTGTTGACAGTATCAATAATTCTGACAGGGTTGAACTTTTTTTCAGACCCAATGATTCACTAAATCCATACTATTGCTTAGAAATAGATACTCAGGCCAGAATAATGGATTTTATAGCCTATCCGGATAAAAAATTCGATTTTAACTGGAATTGGCCAAAGGATGATATTATGGTTAAATCATCAAAAAATGATGTTAGTTTTACCGTTGAAGGAGCCATTAGTATAGCTTCTTTAAATAAATTTCAATTGATTAAAGAAAATACAATTGAAACAGGGGTATTTAGGGCAAAATACAATTCGGAAGATAATATCAATTTTGAACCTACCTGGATTACCTGGATTAATCCTGAAACAGAAACCCCAAACTTTCATATAAAATCTTCTTTTGGGGTATTCCATTTAATGACTTAATTTTTATTCCATATAAAGTGATTGGTATAATAAGCTGTAAAAATACTAAAACGATTTAGTAAAAAAAATATTTTCATATTTTTTTGCTAACAAAATCCCGTTTTAGAATATATTATCATTACCGTAAATAAGATATATATGAGAAGAATGGATAATTAATTAAAACCAACAAAGTTAAAATACTGACCCTGATAGAAGATTTATGGAGTTATATATAAAATATTGATAATGAAGGTTTTTTAATTAATAACCGACTAGTTTTAAAGAAATTTGCAAAGAAAGTGATTAAAAAAACGTCTCAATTTTTTTTGAGACGGCTTCTTTTTTGTTTCTGGTACCTCAAGGATTATTCATATCTTGACGATAAATTGAATAAAATAAGCTGATATTAGGGATGTCAAATAGATCATCTAACAGCTAAAATAGAGTTTTAGCACTATTATTGATTGGTTTTCAAAAATCGAAAACTATCCTTTTTTGCTTCTAATTGCAATTCATTTTCTTTTTGAATAAAATTCATTTCAATGATTGCTGCCTTTCTTGGGGCTTCATTTGTAATGCTGTAATGGGTATGAAGTACATACTGCCATTGGTTGTCTTTGTCTAAAAATAAGTCACCGTGACCTGGACCATTTATTTTTAATAAATTTCGTGAAATTATAGGATTCGCTGTTGATTTTTCCCAAGGTCCCAAAGGACTTTTACTGGTCGCATATCCAACCGCATATTCAGGATTTCTAAAATCATTTGCCGAATAAATTAAATAATACAAACCGTCTTTTTTCAATACTGTAGGGCCTTCAGCAACTGGCCAGTTTACATTTTGGGTGTTTTCCCATTGCAGTTCTGCGGCGATACATTCTGTAAGCGTTTCAGTTTTAATACTCAATAAATCGTCATTTAATTCGGCTACAAAAATTCGGTTTCCATTGGTAAGTCTAACATGATACAGATATTTTTTTCCATCATCATCTATAAAAACAAAGGGGTCAATTTGTTTAACAGATGCAGCCAATGGTTCTTTAGAAGTATTTCTGAAAGGACCAAGCGGGCTATTGCTTGTTGCCACTGCAATATTTTCATTAGCAGTATACATCATGTAAAACTGATTATTGTATTTCAGTATTTGAGGTGCCCAAAATCCTTGTGAACCATAAGCATCTCCTTTTTTCAGGGCAAGACCTCCCTGAGCACCAACGGGGCCTTTCCAATTTTTTTGATCGGTCGAGGTATAAACTTGAAATCCTTCCCCGTTTAGTGGAGTGTTTCCTGTTGTTGTTCCATATAAATAATAAGTTCCTTCATTATAGAATATAGTTGGGTCAGCCAAAAAAACATCTTTTAACACTGGTGTTGGAGTAGGAGGAACTGTTGTAGTTACTTCTTCGTCTTTTTGTTGGGAACAGGAATTTAGGCTTAGCCCTAAAAATAGGAGTATAAATTTTTTTTTCATTTGAGTTGGTTTTGTATTCGTTTTTATTTGTGGATCGAAAATTGGTAATAAGAAACCGTCTGGTATTTCTGTCCCGGTTTTAAAGTTATGGAAGGGAAATTAGGCTGATTCGGTGCATCCGGAAAATGCTGTGTTTCCAGTGCGAAAGCTGTTCTGAAATTATCCTTTGCCCCAGATTTGAAAGTGTTTTTACCCTGCATAAAATTCCCGCTGTAAAACTGAATCCCAGGTTCGGTAGTGTAAATGTCCATAGAAATCCCCGATTGGTCTCCGGTAATGCTTGCAGCATGGTTCATCCCTTTTTTGATGTTTCCGTTTAGGACAAAATTATGATCGTATCCTTTTCCGAATTTTAATTGCTCATTAGCCATCTCGATGCGTTCCCCGATAGTATGTTTTTCAATAAAATCGAAAGGAGTTTGGGTCACATTTTCTAATTTTCCTGTTGGAATTAAACCGGCATCAACTGGAGTGTATTTATTAGCAAACAATTGTAATTCATGATTCAAAATAGTTCCACTACCTTCTCCGTTCAAATTAAAAAAGGCATGATTGGTCAAATTAACAATCGTAGTCTTATCTGTGGAGGCTTCATATTCCATTTTTAAGGTTTTATCAGCCGTAATGGAATAGGTTACTTTTACTTCTAATTTTCCCGGAAATCCTTGTTCCATATCGGGAGAAGTGTAGGTTAAAACTAAAGTATGTTCGTTAGTTTTTTTCGCATTCCAAACCACATCCTGAAAACCTTTTTTTCCGCCGTGTAGTGCATTTTCTCCATTATTTAAAGGAACAGTATATTTTTTTCCTTCCAAGGTAAATTTTCCTTTAGCGATTCGGTTTCCAACTCTGCCGATGGTAGCTCCAAAATAGGGTTCTGTCGATTTTTGAAATCCGCTAACGCTGTTCATACTAACCACGACATCTGTAAGTTTTCCGTTTTTATCGGCTAACCACAAGCCTACTAATCGTCCTCCATAGTTTGTGAAAGCAGCTTTTAAACCATTATTCTCAATCCAATATAAATGGGTGTGTTTGCTGTCTATTACTTCTTCAAAATTTTTAGCTTTTAAAATATTTTGTGTTGAATCTGAAGCTGTTTTTTGATTGATTCCTTTCTTATTTGAGTTGTTTCTATTGTTTTCTTTACATGAAACCTGAAATACAGCAAAAATAAGTAATGCGTATATCTGAATTTTTTTCATTCGTTTAATTTTATATCGTTTAACAGAAAAACTATTCGGCAGGAATTTCTAATTTTGTTCCTTCACTAACAGGCTCTCCAAATACTGGAAATCCATTCGAATCCCAGTTTATTTTTTGCATTCTTGGCGCTCTTTTATTCCCGCATCCTTCACCAGGATTTGAGTTGGCGTGATATAAAATCCAGTCTTCTTTCCCGTTTGGAGATTTGAAAAACGAATTGTGTCCAGGAGCAAAAACTTGGTTTTTTACGGATTGTTGGAATAATGGTTTCTCTGATTTTTTCCAAGAAGAAGCGTCTAGTAAATCCCCGTTTCCTTGAAAATGTAATAAACCCAAAGCATAAAAATCAGTCCAACATCCACTGGCAGAATACACGATAAACACTTTGTTATTGTGCATTAAATACTGTGGTCCTTCATTGACATTGACTTGAGGAGGATTATTCGGGTCGTTTAAAGCACCGTGTGTTTCCCAATCGTATGTTGGGGAAGAAATCAAAACTCGATCTCCTTCTATTTCATAAGGGTTTTTCATTTTGGCGATGTAGATATTCTGCTGTCCGTTAGTGTCGCCTTCCCATCCAGCCCAAATCATGTAAAGGCTATTTTTGTAACTAAAAACATTTCCGTCAATAGCCCATTTATCTGTTTTTGCAGCAATTTTTCCTTTAAATTCCCATGTTCCTTTAAAAGGATCTTCCGATTTGTTTTCTAAGACATACATTCTGTGAGTGGCATTGTCTCCATTGTCTGCGGCAAAATATACGTACCATTTACCGTCAATGATATGAAATTCCGGTGCCCAAATGTCTGCGGAATAGTCTGTATTTTTTGGAGCTGTCCAAATGGTTTTGCTTTCGGCATTTTTTAAATCAGCCAGATTTTTTGTTTTCCACAAAACTAGGCGATTTTGCAAGGTATGAGTATAATAATAATAGCCTTTGTAATAGGTGCTGTAAGGATCTGCCCCAGATGGCAAAATAGGATTGGTAAAGGTTTCTTTTTGCGAATAGGTTTCCGAGTTACAACCTGAAGCAATTATAAGTACAATGAGAATTAAATATTTTTTCATAATAATAGCTTTAGTTTGATTTGTGATTTAGAGCATCAATAACTTCTTTGTTAATGGCGCTTATTTTTTCGAAATCCATTTTATCCACTTTTCGGTCATAAGTCATAAATCCATTTACCTCACCTTCTACATCAGTCGTTTGGGTGTAAACTGCGGCTGAGAATCCAGTTTTGACTAATTTTTTCAGTTCATTGGCATACTTGATGTACTCATTAGTGACTTCGGTAGCATTCTTGAACTTGATATAACCCCAATTGTCGTTTTCTTTCCATAAATGACCTTCCAGAGGCAATCCAATTCCTCCATATTCACCAAGAACGGTAATTCTTCGGGCATCATAAAGATACAATTCAGGGCCGGGATAATTGTGTAAATCCAAGATGTCGCCCGTTTGAAAATGATTTCCACCACTGGACGAATTGACTAATCTACTTGGATCATAATTCTTAGTCCATTCGGTAATTTCAACCGTTTTAAATTGTCCCCAAGCCTCATTAAAAGGTATCCAAACTACAATGCTTGGATAAGAATGCAAATGATTCATTATCTCTTTCCATTCTTTTCTATAAATTGCTTCCGATTTGGGAGTTCTTTGTAATTCAGTACCTTCAAAATATTTTTTATTTTGCCATAAAGGCTGGTCATCTCCACTTGGCATGTCTTGCCATACTAAAATTCCCATTTCGTCGCAATGGGTGTACCAACGTTCCGGTTCTACCTTAACATGTTTGCGAATCATATTAAAACCTAATTCCTTGGTTTTAACAATGTCATATTTTAACGCTTCATCAGTTGGAGCAGTGTACAATCCGTCAGGCCACCAACCTTGATCCAACGGACCAAATTGAAAATAGTCTTTATTATTTAATTGCATTCTAACTACGCCATTTGCATCTCTTTTAGAGCTAATTTTTCGCATGGCAAAATAACTTTTTACTTGGTCGACAACTTTTCCGTTGCTAATTAATTTTACATTGGTTTTGTACAAAAAAGGAGATTCCGGAGACCATAATTTGGGATTATTTAAAATGATTTCCAAGTTTTTTCCAACGGAAGCTTTTCCTGTAGCAATTGTTTTTGAATCATCATAAATACTTACTTCGACTACGTCTCCATAACTGGCTCCCGCAATTTCAGGTTTTATAGTAATCTTATTTTGATCGATATTTGGGGTGGTTTTAATCGTTGTAATGTTCTTTTTATTCACAGGTTCTATCCAAACTGTCTGCCAAATTCCAGTAACTGGCGTGTACCAGATTCCTTCTGGGTTTTTCACCTGTTTTCCTCTTGGTTGCGGCCCATCATTGGAAGGATCCCACACTTTGATTGTTAATTGCTGTGTTTTTCCGGTTATAAAAGGAGTGATGTCAAAAGAAAATGGAGTGTATCCGCCAGTATGGGAACCTATTTTAATCCCATTCAACCAAACTTCAGTTTCCCAATCTACCGCACCAAAATGAAGCAAAATATTTTGTCCTTTCCAGTTGGATGCTATGTCGAAAGAGGTATTGTACCAAAGCTCATTTTTAGCACCCACTTCTTTCATCACGCCTGATAAACTGGATTCGACAGCAAATGGCACCAGAATTTGGCCATCATATTTTGCAGGAGCTGGTTTTCCAGCTTCTTGAATGGCATAATTCCATAATCCGTTAAGGTTTTTCCATTCCTTACGTTCCATTATAGGACGGGGGTATTCAGGAAGTACCTGTTTGGGATTGACTTTATTCGCCCATTCTGTTTTTATTTTTTCTCCTGCAGGTTTCCATTGCGCGGATAGTGATAATCCTAAGCACAAAAAGAGGAGTACTGTTGCATTTTTTTTCATTGGTATATTTATTTTGGTGTACCTCATTAAAATTGAAGCGCTATTTTCTTTTTCTGTGACTTAATAAATTACCAGACCATTTAAAAACGGTCTGGTAATTAAACAAACCACTAACTAACCAAATTTTTTGTGACGTTTTAAATTAATAAAAGGCCCTGTTTTGATATTAATTTACCAGCTTTAAAGTAGACCAAGAATAAGGTTTGTCAATACTATTGGTTGAAATACTTTCGGTATAATTATTTACTCCTTTTTCTCTAAGTTCTATGTTGTAACCTATTCTGGTTTGTTTTGCAGGTATTCCGCCTAATGTGATCCACGGTATTTTAATTTCTGTTCGATAACCGTTTGAAGTTTTGACCGTTGTTGTTGCAATTCCTTGCGAACTGTTTAGTTTTTTCCACTTACTATTTTCTCCTTCGTATATTGAAAAAAGATTAGAATGTCCTAATTCCAGTTTGAAAATTGATTTTCCCGGAGCAATTAGGCTTCTGTTTTTAGGGTCTATATATAAATTAAAACCATCACTTCCGGTTAAAGCATCTGTACTTACAATTTGACTGTCTTTTATTTGGGCAAAAACATATAAATATTCGCTATCATAGGTAAAATTGGCGTCTAATTGAGTGCTACTTTTTTGGCCAATAAAAATAGGACTTTCTGTTTGCCAAATCCCCTCATTACTTTGTCCATCAATTAAAGGTGTTTCTTTTGTTACATTAATTTCAGGTATAACACGTCCTTTTATCATCCAAACTTGTGAAGAATTTGAAAATTGATTTGTGGTGGTTAATGCAACAACGGTATCATCATCGAGAACTTTTATACTATTCCATAAAGCTGATTTTCCGCTGGAAAGTAGAAAAGGAGTTGATTTTCGGTTGAATTTTTTAGCCTCATTTGTCCCAATAACAACTTTCATATCGGCATTGTTGATATCGTTTGTAGCTCTGTTTTCAGTTCCCTGATAAGACATTATAACTTCCCCTGTACTGATTTGTGACAAATATGGTGCACCGGCATAAATCGGATTACTCAATGTTTCTTCCAAAGCATAGTTTCGGTTATTGCTGTTTGCATCGACAGTTTGTTTCCAGTTTTCGGTAATTGAATTTCGAATGATATACGGTTTGAATTGATTATCAATGCCATTGTCCTCAATAGAAAAAACAATTTCGGTTTGATTTTTTAATAGAATAGGAGAGGGCATCCCATCTCTTTTTCCTGCTCTGAAACTCACAATTTCTGGAGTTGTTGACCATGTTAATCCATTATCTGAAGAACGAATCAGGGAAATATTTTGTTCATTTGAATTGCGATACACATTTTCATTGGAAAAAAACAATTGAATTTCGCCACTCGGAATTTGTAATGCCGAAGGTTCCCAACAGCCATTTTCAAATTCTGAACTGGCTTCATATACAATTTGATTTTCTTTCCAGGTCAAGCCTCCATCATAACTTTTAATTGTATTGATAGAAAATTTTTCGGTGTTGTTTCCGTTGCCAATTGGTCTTGGATTATAACAAATTAAAATAGAATTATCTTTTAATTGTAAAATATCCGGTGTGGTCATATTCACCAAAGTATTTCCGGAAACTACCGTAATAGGTATACTCCAAGTGCTGCCAAAATCAGAACTGGTTTTAACCAAAATGGCACCACCAGATTCATAAGTACATATTAATTTTTTATCGCTTAATTGCACTAGTCTGGCGTATCCATTGTAATTTGTACTGTTTTTATCCGAAACTTGAATTAAAGTCGTGTAATCCCAAGCGATTCTGATACCTTCAATAGCTGGTTTGGATGCAATATTTTCTACAACTGGTTTTTCATTATTTTCATCCTGAGAGTCGCTACAGGAAAGTAATGAAAGGGATATAAGTCCTAGAAACGCATAATTTATTTTTTTCATTTGTTACTTTTTAGGATTTGATTCTGTTTTGGTTAAACCAAATTTTTTCACCAAATTGTTATACTCTTTTGTAGAAATGGTAATCATACAACCGTGTCTTGCTTTTTCAGGTAGGCTGTATTTGTCCCAATCGCTGTAAAAAGTATATCCTGATGCCTGAAACCATGGTCCGTTTAAATTATCTGAAATAGATAATCCGTAAGAAACTCCCGGGTATTGCTCGTAATACATATACCAGATTTTATCATCAGGAGATGGAATCAACATCGGAGCTTCTCTGAAATTTGGACTGATTGATTCCTGAGGCAAGGAGTAAGGTCCTAATAACGATTTTGATTTAGCAATTCGGATGGTTTTTCCCGTTGTCCAATATAAAGTAGGGTAGGTTTCATCTTTTAAAATGGCGTAATAGGAATCTCCCACTTTTCTGATGAATACATCAATTGTTCCCATATCCCAATCAAATAATCGGTTTGGAGTACCTTCAAATGTTTTTAAATCTTTTGATAACACATAAAGGGTTCTTTGGCTTGCCCAATAAGCTTCGGGATCTTCTTTAGACCCTGGTTTGTGAGGCGTGTGCCAGGTTAGTATAAATTTTGCTGAGTCTTTGTCATAATACAATTTTGGAGCACCTATTCTTTGCAATGCGTTGGAATAATCAGGTGTGCTTTTTAGATCTGGCGTATAAACAGCATGCTTTTTCCAAGTTATTAAATCATCAGAAACCCATATATTAATTTCTGGTGAATCATCGCTGGTGTTGCCTGTTATATAGTATTTGCCGTCTGGACCTTTGCAAATATCCGGGTGTCCTTGATATTCAGGGAAAACTCTTTTTCCGTTGTTTAAATTAGTCCAATGCAAGCCATCAAGACTTACAGAATAATACAGTCTGCCGTAATCCGAATGTGTCATGTGTGCAAACAAATAGGCTTCGTTTTTTGGTTTTGCATTGCCTTCTAGCTGTCCGGGTGGGGTGGGCTGCTGTGCATTTGCGAAAAATCCAAACAATAATATTCCTAAAAAAAAGAGCTGTTTTAATGTGTTGTTCTTCATCAGTGTTGTTTTTAACTTATGAATTTGAAATTCTATTTTGGATTATTTTTGCCACAGATTAAAGGATTAATCATTTGAATCTGTGGCAATAAATAATTGTTTAATTCTTTTTATTCGCTTCAGTAGTTAATTTTTTGATTAAATCAGTTTCTGCTTTTTTGTAAGGTGTACCGTCAGTATGAAATATTTCATGAAACCATAGTTCCGGTTCCGAATCGTATTTTTTAGTCCAGCTGTCCCAGGAATATTTTGTTTGGCTTTTGCCATCAACAAATCCCCAGTTGATCATTCCTACATTATACTTTTTTGCAATTGGTAAAAAGCCTTCAAAAGTACTTCCGTTTGGGCGTGCCATATATTCTGTACAAATCATTGGTTTTCCGTAACGTTGCAATTGCTTGATTACTTTTTCAAAATCCTGTGGCTTGTTGTAATTGTGAAAAGAAATAATGTCTGATTGTTCTAATTGTAGTTTGTGCATTGGTTGCATTTTAGTTTCATCACTCCAATCGCCAACCCAAACGCCTGAAGTCAAAGGCTGTGATGGATTAGTTGATCTTGCCCATTGAAACGCTTTTTCCAGAAGAGGTAATATTAATTCGGCTTTATTCTTGATTTCTACCGCTTCATAAGATGGTCCAGTCATGTTGTCTGGCTCATTCCAAATGTCCCAAGCCAGGATACGATTATCGTCTTTAAATTCAGCAACAGTTTCTTTCACATATTTTTCTAAGCGAGGATATTGTGTAGTATCCTGCAACACTTTTTGACCTGGACTTTGTACCCAGCCAGAGTTGTGGACATGTGGTTGTGGAGCGCGTTGTTTGCCGGATTTTGGAAATGGATCCCAACAAGAATCGAATAAAACAAATACGATTTTGATATGGTGTTTATTGGCAATTTCTAAAAAGCTATTCATGCGTTTGTAAAGTCCTTCAGCATCATCCTTGTGTAATAAATCATGAAGGTAAACACGCATGGTGTTCATCCCAATTTGTTCAGCCCATCCTAGTTCTTCATCAATTCTTTTAGGGTCAAAAGTTTCCTCTTGCCACATTTCCAGTTGATTTATGGCAGTGCTTGGGTTGTAATTAGCCCCTACAAGCCACGGCTGTTTTGCATACCATGTTTTGGCCTGTTCTTTTGTCCAAATTTCTCTTTTTTCAACAGTAGTTGTTGCTGGGTTATTTTCTTCTGAATTTGATTTAGTTTTGTTACAACTAATTAATAGTGTCCCTGCCAGCATAAGTGCCAGATAAAGTTTTGTCGTTTTCATTGTAATATATTTTAATGGAACAAGTAGATGTTCCTTAAATTTATGGGAATGATTCTGTAAACCATTCCCATAAAAAATTAGTTGTTAATATTCAAGATGTTGATCTAAATTTGGATTATTGTCAGCTTCTACTTGAGGTATAGGTAATCTATGGTTTTTTCCAACAACAAAATTGTTGAAATCAGGATCACGAAGTGCGATTTTATCAACAGAAGTTTGAGTGTCTAAATCTCCCCAACGTTTTAAATCTTCCCAGCGAACACTTTCTCCTGTCAATTCTAAAACTCTTTCTATTTTCAATCGTTCTAAGAATTTAGTTTTATCATTTCCAATTTCTGGATGAACAATAGCTAATTTTTCCAGATTTACACGAGCTCTTACCATATCTACGTATTGGTAGGCATCGGCAGTATTTCCTGTTTCGTTTAAAACTTCGGCATAGCGTAATAAAATATCAGCATAACGAATTAATCTATAGTTAACCTGACTGTAATAATCTTCATTATCTCTATAATAATCCCTGCTGCCTTTTCTAAACCAGGCTTCATTTCCCCATTGCCAGGTTTTGTTATAGGTTTTGTCTCCAAAATCGGCCAACAAATCAGGATAAAATAAGGTGTATCTTAAGCGTACGTCTAAGCCATTGTCTTTGTTTTTTTCTTCTTTGAAAGCGTCAACTAACCACATTCTGGCTTGTCCGTCAGACCATCCAATACTTCTTGGAGCAAAAAATTGAGCACGGTTACTGGAAACAGCAGCACTTTGACTTTCATCTGTTCCGCCTTTTCTTTGGTCTCCAAATTGAATTTCAAATACAGACTCGCTGTTGTTTTCATTAACATCAGTAAAATTATCTCTGTAATTTGAAACCAAACTATATCTTGCTCCTGCTCCTGTAATTAAATATTCCAAAGCTAATTTTGCTTCTGGCCATTTGCGTTGTTGCATGTATGTTTTGGCTAAGAATGCTTTAGCTGCACCTTTATCAGGTCTTCCAGTTTGATCAGCTCCCCATTGTGGAGGCAAATCGGTGAAAGCTTCGTTCAAATCTGTTTCTATTTGTGCCCAAACTTCAGTAACATTTTTTTGAACCGGAAGATCAGTAGGAGATGATGGTTCTAAAACAATTGGAATATTTTCCCATAGAACTGCAGCATAGTAGTAATGCATGGCTCTTAAAAATTTTGCTTGAGCAATAATTTTTTTCTTATCATCTTCGTTTTGAAACGAAATATTAGGAACATTGGCTATTACCTGATTGCATCTAAAGATAGCTTTGTAAGTATCTCTCCAGGTTACTACATTTCCTTCCCAAAAATTATAATTGATATAATTGAATCTTGTCCAATCGGCTAATTCAATCCATGGGCTATTACTATAGCCTTCATCCGAAGTCAAATCCAAACGGAAATAAATCCATCTGGCCCATAAACCATCTTTGTAGGACATTGCATAAATAGAATTTACACCGGCTTGTGCATCGCTTTCAGTTTTCCAATACTGTTCTGTTGTTAGGCTATTTGGATTACTTTGTACAAGTTCATTATCACATGAAGATGTAAAAAGAAGGCCTATCAAAACTGTTGTTGTTATAATTATTTTTTTCATTATACTGTTTTTTAAAATTAAAAGGCAAATTCAATACCAAAAGAATATGTTCTTAAATTTGGAAAAGAACCTATATCTACACCTCTTTCAAAAATATTACCGTTACTGAACTCTGGGTCTAAACCTTTGTACTTAGTAATTGTAAGTATGTTTTGTGCTGATAAAGACAGGCGAGCGCTTGTAAGACCAACTTTTTGTAAAATATTTTCAGGCAGGTTATAACCTAATCCGATGTATTTAAGTCGGATGAAATCGCCGCTTTCTAAAAAACGATCACTATCTCCTCTTGCATTCAAGGTGGTTCCTTTTACAATTCTAGGGAAATCAGTATTTGGGTTTTCTGCTGTCCAAGGCTTGATACCAGTTCTGTAATTACTGTCGTCATCAAATCGATCTACTGTACTTCTAAAACCGTTGTAGATAGTAGCTCCGTGAGAAGCAATCCAGTTCATAGAGAAATCAAACCCTTTGTAGGAAGCACCAGCATTGAAACCCATTTCAAATTCTGGCCAAGGACTTCCTACTATGTCTTTATCTTCGTTTGTAATTTCACCATCGTCGTTAACATCTTTAAATCGAATGTCACCCGGTTGTGCATTTGGCATAATTACAGTTCCATCTGAACTTACATAATTTTGAATTTCATCTTGGTTTTGGAACAATCCATCTGTTTGTAAAACATACCACATTCCAACAGCATTACCTTTTCTGGTAATTGTGTTACCCTGAATATGTTCGTTTTGACCGTTACCTAATGAAACTAATTTGTTGTTTAATTTGGTGAAATTTAAAGAAGCATTAAATGAAAAATCATTGATTTTTTTGTTGTAAGCCAATTCAAATTCAAAACCTTTGTTTTCTACAGTTGCTGCATTTGAAATTGGATTTCCTCCATCATTTCCAGTAGTCATCAAAATTGGAAATCCAAATAATACATCTTCGGTACGGGCTATGAAATAATCAGCTGTAAAACGCAAATCATTGTTTAGGATTCCTAAATCCATTCCAAAATTGGTTTGTTTTAGTTTTTCCCAACGCAATTCAGAGTTAGCCAATCTTACTTGTGTTGCTGAAGGATACAAATTTTGTCCATTTCCCATAACAATAGCACCATTTGTATTGATGAAACCTTGGTATTCGTAATTTCTGATATTACCACTACCTAATTCACCATAACTGGCTCTAAGTTTTAAATCTTTAATAAAATTTACTTTAAAGAAGGGTTCGTTGCTTACTCTCCATCCTAATGAAGTTGATGGGAAATTCCCCCATTTATTACCATCGCTGAATTTTGAAGAACCGTCACGTCTAAAAACAGCATTGAATAAATAGCGATCGTCATAGTTGTATTCCAATCTTCCCAGATATGATGTTAGTGCTGCTTCTTCTCTAAATCCACCTACTTCAGGAGAATCGCCTAAATTTAAAACATCAAAATAAGATCCAGTGCTTGGATTAACGAGAAGATTTCTCTTTGTACCACTTATTTGGTTGTAATTATCTCTTTGGAAAGTTTGCCCTACTAATGCAGTAAGATTATGTTTTCCAAATTCTTTTTTAAATGTTAAGGTATTTTCGAAAAGTTGTGTTTCAGATCTTCCCTTGTTTTGATTAATGAAAGATTGTTCAAAAGGTTGATTTAAAGTCCAGTTGCCTAATTTTCTGATAAAATTGTAGCTGTCAAAGCTTGTTTCATAACCAAAATTAAAACGGTATTTTAACCATGATGTAAATTTCAATTCAGACCAAATATTTCCTCTAATTCTAAAATTTTCGTTTGTAGTATCAAGAAAATCGGCTAATGCTAATGGATTTGTTCCAAAAGTACTGGCTACGTCGGCTTTTCCGTAACCATAACCTCCAGGGTTACTAGAGTCGTAGACCGGAATTGTAGGTAATAATCGGTATACATCGATAATTGGATTACCGGACATTTCGTTTGTTTTTGAATTACTGATAGCTAAATTTTGACCAATGCTGAAAATTCCTTTTGAACCGCTAGAATTAACACGGAACGAAATTCTATCGAAGTCTGTTGACACAACAGTTCCTTTGTTTCCAAAATAATTTCCTGACATAAAAAAGGTTGAATTGTCTCCACCTCCAGAAAAACTAGCGTTGTAATCCTGAATTAACCCAGTGCTAAAAACCTCTTTTTGCCAATTTGTATTAACTGCCATATTAAGATTTTGTCTTGGGATACCTGCATTATCATAAGCTTGATTGTTAAGTTTTGCAAACTCTTCAGTGCCCATTAAATCGTACGTTGGCATGTTGGTAAAACTCGTTTTTGAGGAAACTTCAACTTTCAAAGGACCTTTTTTTCCTTTTTTAGTTGTAATAATAATTACACCATTTGCCGCTCTTGATCCGTAAATTGCGGCCGCAGAAGCATCTTTTAAAACCTGAATACTTTCGATGTCATTTGGATTAAAATCCCTGTTAGCAGTAGTAATTAAACCATCAACTACGTAAAGAGGATTGGTTCCTTGAAGATTTTTAAGACCACGAATCTCTATACCGGCTTCTTGTCCTGGTCTTCCTCCACCTCTAACTTTAACACCGGTTACCAGACCTTGTAAACCTTCGGCAACTGTTGTTACTTGTCTTTTTTGGATTTCTTCGGCTTTAACTACTGAAATTGCACCGGTAAGATCTTTCTTTTGTTGTGATCCGTAGCCTACTACTACAATTTCATTCAATGCAAGAATGTCTTCAACTAAAGAAATATTGATTACCGTTTCTTTGTTTATATTAGTTTCCTTTGTTTTGTATCCTTGATAGCTTACTACAAGTATTTGACCTGATTTAGCCATTATGGAAAAATTTCCATCTAAATCGGATGTGGTTCCACTTGTTGTATTCTTAATAAGTATATTGGCAAATGGAATAGCTTCTCTATTAGTAGCCGAGGTTATTTTTCCAGTAATTTTAATTTGTTCCTGGGCGTAACTTTGTTGTAGTAAAAAACTAAAAAAAAGCAAGAGATAATATCTCTTCTTAAAAATTTGGTTGGTTTCTGTTTTCATTTATTTTTCATTTTAAATAGTTTTATTCGTTTTGGTATAGTAATGATTATTAGATTTAATCGTCTCTGATTCGAGAAAAAAAATAATCAATAACATTTGTTATTAAACTTGAATTCATTTTTTTTTGAAATTAGTAATTGTTTTATTAATAGCTATTTTTTTTATTGATATAATAATTTTGTTCTAAATAAAATATCGATATCTTTTTTATTTGGAAATTCAAAGTAGGCTATTTTAATTCAAAAAAAATCTATTCATTTGTGTCAATATTTATCGGAAATGATGCAAATTCTTGTTTTAAAGCTATAAAATTAGGTTGTTGCAACATTTTGAATAAGATTGGGACGATTCGTTGAAATCGGCATTTAACATCAAAATCACAAACATGCGTAAATTCTTAGTATATTTTATTCTTTTTATTTTAATTACACCTTTTGTTCAGGCGCAAGATTATTATTTTAAGCATTATCAGGTAGAAAATGGCTTGTCTAATAATACTGTTTTGTCGTCATTACAAGATGAAGATGGCTTCATGTGGTTTGGTACCAAAGATGGTTTAAATCGTTTTGATGGGTATCGATTTAAGACTTATCGCGGTAATTCCGATCCAATTCATAGTTTAGGAAGTAACTATATTCAATCCTTACATGAATATAAAGGGATTATTTGGGTTGGTACAGATAAAGGATTGTATAAATATGATAAAAAATCAGATCGTTTTAGTGTTCTCAATGAAGCAATAAATGATAGAATTGCAGCAATTGAACATGATAATCATGGAAATTTATGGTTTATTTCGGGCAATATTCTTTATAAATATTCTACACTTAAAAAAGAGACAACCACATTCAATCCTAATCGTTATTTTATAGCTACTTCTGTCACAAGAGATGAAAAGGGGGAAATATGGGTTTCGTCTTTAAATAAACTATATCATTATTCAGAAGAAAGTTTGTCTTTTGAGACTATTTCACTTGAAAATGAAACTACGTCCAAAATGAATTACAGGATTACGGTGATTTATGCTTTGGATAAAAATAATATAGTAATAGGTACCCAAGAAAATGGTGTGCTGTGGTATAACCGCATTAGTAAAAGTACAGCGGTGTTGCCATTTTCTGTAAAAGAGTCATTGTTTGTAAGACAATTTAAAAAGAAAGGAGCAGATGAAATTTGGATAGCCAGCGAATCGGGAGTTTTTATTTATAATATAAAAACTCAAAAATATACCAATCTAAAAAAAGATTTTAATGACCCTTTTAGTATTTCGGATAATGCGGCCTATTCGATTACGATTGATAAAGAAAATGGCGTTTGGATTGGGACTTATTTTGGAGGGATAAATTATCATCAAAAACAATATACTCAATTTAAAAAGTATTTTCCGAAAAATAATCAAAATTCGATTAATGGTAGTGCGGTCAGGGAAATTCACAAAGATGAAAACGGAGATTTTTGGATTGGTACAGAAGATGCTGGTTTGAATAAATTCAATCCCAAAACTCAGGTTTTTACTTCATACAAACCAGGAACAGGAAAAGGCTCAGTGTCCTATTACAACATTCATGCTTTAATAGCCCGGAAAGACAAAATTTGGATAGGGACTTTTGAGCATGGCTTAGATGTTTTAGATAGCAAATCAGGGAAAGTGATTAAGCATTACAGTGCTAATAACGAAGTGGGAGGCCTCAGAAGCAATTTTATCTTCAGTTTTTATGAAACAAAGAAGAAGGAACTTTTAGTTATAACTTCGTTAGGGATTTACAAATACAATCCATTATTGGATCATTTTGATGTGCTTAAATGTTTTCCGGAAAATATGCATTATACGTCATTTATGGAAGATAGTGAAGGGAATTATTGGGCTGGAACTTACAGGGACGGATTGTTATTTTATAATCCTAAAAACAGGAAAAATGAAATTTTCAGATACAACTACAAGGACATAAAAGGGATCAGTAATAATTCTATCAATTCTATTTTTCAGGATTCTAAAAAGAATTTATGGATTGCCACAGAAAACGGATTGAATTTCTTTAATAAAGCCAGCCGATCTTTCACAAAGTTCAACACCAAGAACGGATTTCCGAGCAATGTTTTCTATTCTATTTTAGAGGATGATCAGAATAATTTATGGATAACAACCTCAAAAGGCTTAGTGAAGTTTGGCCCAAAACAAAACAGAATTAAAATTTATACTACAGCAAATGGCTTGTTAAGCGACCAGTTTAATTATAATTCAGCATTTAAAGATGCAAACGGCGATATGTATTTCGGAAATCTGAACGGAATGATTAGTTTTAATCCTAAAAATTTCACTAAAAATAAATATGCACCTAAAACCTTTATAACTGGTTTGCAAATCAACAATCAGGATGTTCAGGTAACGGATGAAAATTCGCCAATAAAAAAATCAATTTCATATATTGAGGAGTTGGAGTTGGAACACGATCAGTCGTCTTTTAATATTGAGTTTGCGGCCTTAAATTACACTGGAGCTGAGTTGACGGAATATTGGTACAAACTCGAAGATGTAAATAAAGATTGGGTTTATTTAGAGAGAAATAACAAAGTTTTCTTTACCGAACTCTCTCCGGGAACTTATGTTTTTAAAGTGAAATCGCTGAACAGTTTTGGGGTTTGGAGTAAAGAAATTGCTGTTAAAATAAAAATCAGTCCTCCGTTTTGGGCCAGTACGTATGCGTATTTATTGTATTTTATATTGATATGCTATGCTTTGTTTATGATTATTCGCTATTCTAATCATTTGAGTCAGCTAAAAAATAACCGAAAATTGAAACATCTGAATGATGAAAAAGAAAAAGAAATTTATCAAGCTAAAATTGAATTTTTCACCAATGTAGCCCACGAAATAAAAACACCCTTAACGCTTATCAAGAGTCCTCTGGAAAAACTGTTGCAGTTTGAATATGAAACGCCCGAGATTCCGCAGAATCTCTCGATAATGAAAAAAAACACCTCCCGATTATTAAAATTGGTTAATGAACTTTTAGATTTTCGGAAAACAGAAATTGGCGGTTTGAAACTCACTTTTGTCGAGGCTAATATTTCGTCAATAGTGCGGAATATGCATCTTAGGTTTAGCCAGCTTATTGAAGAAAAAAATATTGATTTCAAATTAGAATTAAGCGAAAGGGATATTTATGCTTTTGTGGATAAAGAAGCTTTGAAAAAAATAATGAGCAATCTATTCAGTAATGCCATTAAATATTCTGAAAATAAAGTTGTTGTGAGTTTAATCAGGGATGAGAAAAAACTAAAATTAATAGTCAAGAATGACGGGAATATGATTCCGGGTCATTTGAAAGACAAGATTTTTGAACCTTTTTTCAGGGGTGATAATATGGATAACAATTCAGGAACCGGAATCGGCTTGTCTTTAGCGCAGTCCTTAGCACAGCTTCATAATGGAAGTTTGCAGTTGGTTTTTTTTGAGCCTGAGATGAACGTTTTTGAACTGATAATGCCTTTGCATCAGGAAGAGGAGTTTATGTTGTATGACGAACAGGCTAAAGATATAGAAAGTAACGAAAATAAAATTCCAGAGCCAGAAACCAAAAGTGAGAAAAACACCATTTTGGTTGTGGAGGATAATGAAGATTTATTGCAGTTTATAACAAAGGAATTACTTCCGTTTTATATTGTTTTTAATGCGAGTAATGGAGAAGCAGCGTTGGAAGTGATTCATAATGAAAATATTTCCCTAGTAATAAGTGATATTGAAATGCCCGTTATGGATGGAATTACACTTTGTAAAAAAATCAAAACCAATCTCGAAACCAGTCATATTCCGGTTATACTATTAACTGCCAAAAATTCGTTGAAATCCCAAATTGACGGACTTGAAGTGGGAGCGGATTCCTATATTGCCAAACCTTTTTCTATGGAATATTTAAAAGTACAGTCTTTAAATCTGATAGAAAACAGGAAGCAAATCATGAAATATTATGCGAGTTCCCCGCTTTCACATATCAAAAGTATCGCCCACAATAAAACCGATGAAGCATTTCTGAAAAAATTAGATGAAGAAATCATAAAAAACATAACGGATCAAAATTTAAGCGTTGAATCGCTTTCTGAGATTATGAATATGAGTAGATCAACCTTGTACCGAAAAATTAAGGATATTTCGAATTTGAGTCCGAATGAATTGATTAACGTTGTTAGATTGAAAAAGGCAGCGGAATTACTGATTAATGAAGACTATAAAATGTATGAAATCGCCGAGATGGTAGGTTATAAATCACAAACCAGTTTTGGTAGAAATTTTCAAAAACATTTCAAAATGTCACCTTCGGATTATATTTCTATGAAAAAATAGTTAGGAGGTTTTTTTATTTAGTTAGTACTAAAAAGTCCAGATAGCAGTATTGCTATGACTAAACTGGCTCATTGGTACAGAAAAGTAGAAGAATCGGGATTTAAAAACTTCAATATTGTTCTTAACACCATAACATTTAATTACCAGTCAATTCTAAATTATTTTGACAGCAGAAGTACTAATGCTTCAGCAGAATCTTTTAACGCAAAAATAAAAGCTTTTAGAAGACAGTTTAGAGGTGTCAGGAAAATAGATTTCTTCCTGTTCAGATTAACGCAACTTTTTGCATAATCCCCAACTTTTGGACTTGACCCGTTTTGGCACATTTACTAAAATCAGGGGTTTTAATCTTAGAGGTTCCAAAGGGAGTTTTAAGTTTTGTTTCTTTTTGAGTCACCTTTGGAGGATCAATTTGAAAAGCATGAACAGAAAGGGAAAGAATTAAAGAGGTACACAGAATAAATTTTTTCATTAAAAAAGCTATTTGGGGTTAATTATATAAAACGGAAATAATCCAGTTTGGTTTTTATTATTTTTCCATTTTTATGGAATAAGCAAATATATAAATGCCTTTAAAAAAACTATCCTGATTTTAATGCAGACAGCTCGCTTAAATTACTAGAAAGTCAAAAAGAATATTATTTAGATTCAACTATTTGATATAAGAGAATGGTTTTTTATTTAGATTTAATAAACAATTTTTGTTTATAAGTATTTGTTTACGATTTAGTTTTTATTTAAGAATTTATTTACTTTAGTGCAATATATATGTTTTTTATTGGGAATTGTAAGTTTAACAATATATTGTTTGATTAAAGGAAAAAGGATCGCTAAAATCATTTTCTATAATAGATTAAGTAAAAAAGTCTAATAATTTTTTAATAAGATAGCTGTTTAGTATCTCATTTTGTATCTATTTTGAATTGATATTTTACATTAATTAAAATTGATTTGTTTTGTATAGGCTATTTTTTAAGAGATTAAAACAAAATACAATGAAAAGCTCTTTCGATGGTATACTAACCGAGATAAAAAGGTATGAGAAAAAAGTTTCTGAAGAAACTACTAATTTAATAGAGGAATCCTATAAAGTAAGTAACTATTTAAGGGAATTGTTGTTTGAAATAAAAAATAAAATTTTAAAAGATGGTTTTAAAGATGATTCTGAAGAGATTAATTTTTTTAAAAATATCAAACCTCAAATACTAGGTAAGCTAATTTATTACAACAAAGTATTTAGAATTGAAACTTCCTGCCCTGTAAATGATGGAAAAATGTATTTTGCTTTTTTTTCAAATGAATTAGAAGAATTGAAACAAGAATACAATGAGCATATTTGCAATTCAGATTTTCATAGATATTATCGTTCTGGAAGGACAGATAAGGATAATGAATTTTTCATGCTTGGAAAAATAAATTATCATAATGGACTTAATAGTTTTGTCTTTGAAATAGATACTAGTTTTTCGACTTATTATGATTATAAAATTGCTCGAATAATAGCTAATGAACTGCTTTATACGTATCTGTTGGCGAAAACAAATCCAGATCAAAATTCAAATTTTATTTTGCAAAATCCTGAATCGGTAAAAGATATTTTTTGGACAGATTCTAAAAATGCACTTATCGAACTCATTTATGCTTTATATGTATCAGGCGCTATTTCACATGGTAAAATTGGAATTCGAAAAATTAGTCTTGCTTTTCATATTTTGTTTCGTACTCCCTTGGGAGATATTCATCATGCGTTTCATCGTATGAAAGAGAGAACAGGTTCTAAGACTGTTTTTCTAGATAAACTTAAAATTTCTTTAGAAGAATATATGGATAAAAATTTATAATTGAATTACAACTTACTTGTAAAAACAGCGTTTTACCACGCTGTTTTTTTATGCAATAAATACCAATTGGCAAATAAATATTTTGTCCCTTTGCTCTTGTTTTGTAATTAATAAAAGCTTTATTTTCAGCTAGTTATACTCTTTTGTAAAAAATAAAAATCGTCATTTTCAATTGGTAAGACTTGGCATTTCATTATCATAATACTTTCCAAATTTGTACAGCTATCATAAGTAATTGTGTAATTTTTTTAAAGTAAAAGTTATGAATATAGACAGAATGGAATTTATAGCATGGATGGAGCGAATTATGGATCGCTTTGATATCTTGAATGAACATATAAATGATGTTCAAAAGAAACGGAATAATATTGACGGAGAAGAATTACTAGACAATCAAGATCTCCTTCAGATGTTGAAAATTAGTAATAGATCACTTCAACGTTATCGTTCGTCGGGAAAATTACCCTATTATACCATTAGTGGAAAACTGTATTACAAATTATCTGATGTACATCAATTTATACGTGATAGTTTTAAAGCTCCTTTCAAAAAATGAAAGACAAAAAGTGTCAAGCAAAGCCTGTAAAAGTCATTGGTTATAAGCTTTTATTTCATCTCATTATTTTCGGGTATGTAAATTTAAAATGTTATTGTGATGAGCGAGGAAGCTATAGATGTTCCAAGAGCTACAGATCAGTTTTCAGATATTTTGTTGGTACTCGACAAGAAAAAAAAGAAAATAGAAGTAGTTAAAGGAGCAAAGAAGAATGGAGAACTACAAACAGTAGCTGCCAACAAGAAAAATGAAAGCCAGTTTATGCGTATTGATAAGCATGGTGATTTTTTTTCTAATTTTTTTTCCAATTTTCTCCACCAATTAAAGAATCCTACACATTTTACTTTTTTTAAAGTATCAGCTAATGAAGCAATTAATATAGCTAATAAAATGCAAAAAGAAGTTGATAATCCTACTAAACCAGGAGAAAAACTATTTACACAATACGAGATAAAAAGTGATTATAAACAAAAAAATGAGAATATTATGGAAACTACGCAGTCAACAACGGAAACTAGCGAATATCGCTTTAAATTAGAACAGATCGATTGGAATGCTATGTCCAATTTAGGGTTAAGTAAAGAACGCCTTGAAAAAATGAATCTACTTGATCCCTTGTTAAAAGGCTATAAGACAAATGAATTGGTTCCTATCAGTCTTGATTTAGGAACTTCCATCACCCGTATGGATGCCAGACTTTCTTTGCAAACTAGAGATGACGGACAGGTGGTTGTTGCTATTCACGGAATCCGTAAAGAGCCTCAGTTGAACTTTCCTTTTTTTGGTCATGAATTTACCAAAGAAGATAAAGAAAATTTACTAAGTACAGGAAATATGGGACGAATGGTTGACTTGACTAATCCCAAAACTGGAGAAACAATATCTTCTATTATAAGTGTGGATAGATTGACTAAAGAATTGATTGCCCTTCGTACAGATCGTATCAAAATTCCAGATGAAATAAAAGGAGTAAAGTTAGATGAGCAACAAAAACAGATTTTGATGGAAGGTAAACCTTTGTATCTAGAAGGGATGATTTCTAAAAAAGGAGAACCTTTCAGCGCTTCTGTTCAATTCAATGCGGATAAATGTTATGTAGAATTCCTTTTTGATAGAGCTAATAATAATAATAATAAACAGTCTCAAAGTCAACAGCAGGATGTACCCCGCGTATTTCGTGGAAAAGAACTTGATGAGCAGCAATACCAAAAATTCAAAGAGGGGCAAACAGTATATGTAAGTGGCTTGATTGATAAGAAAGGGAAAGAATATCAGGGATACATCACATTCAATAAAGAAACTGCAAAAACAGACTTTTCTTTTGATAATCCAAATAAAATGAAGGACCAATCCCAACCTAAAGAAGAAAGTAAAACACAAATTGCTGTTAATTCTGAGGGTAAAACGAATGAGGCTACTAAGAACATCAAAGAACCTTTGAAAACCGAACAGAATAACCCGGATAGTAAAAAGCAACAACAAGAACAGGATAAACCCAAAGCAGCTAAGAAATCTACAGGTCGAAAAATATAACTACCCTAAAGACTCAATCGATGAAAGTAGTAATTGCAGAAAAGCCAAGTGTGGCTAGGGAAATAGCCTCGCTTTTGAGAGCTACTGAGAAGAAGGAAGGTTATCTGATAGGGAATGGCTATCAGGTAACCTGGGCATTCGGACATTTAGTTACCTTGGCAATGCCGGAGGATTATGGTATTAGTGGTTTTCAAAAAGAAGTCTTGCCGATATTACCTAATCCTTTTTTATTAATCACTCGTAAAATCAAGACAACTGATGGCTATGTTCCAGATACAGTAGCATTGAAACAATTGAAAATCATTGAACAGCTTTTAAAAAACTGTGAAAGTATTATTGTAGCCACAGATGCCGGACGTGAGGGGGAATTGATTTTCCGTTATATTTATGAATATCTAAAATGCGACAAACCCTTCGAGAGATTATGGATAAGCTCATTAACAGAAAAAGCCATTCTTAATGGATTTGATAATTTGAAGCCGGGAAAGGAATTTGATGGTTTACATTTGGCAGCATTAGGAAGAAGTCGTGCAGACTGGTTAGTAGGTATTAATGCTTCACAAGCTTTGACAGTTGCTGCCGGAAGTGGTATTTATTCTTTAGGGAGGGTGCAAACGCCAACATTAGCACTTATTTGTAAAAGGTTCATAGAAAATAAAGCATTCACAATTAAGAAATATTGGCAAATTGAATTAGAACATCGAAAGGAGTTTATTGATTTTAAAAGTTTTTCCGTAATCAAATGGGATAATAATAAACAGGCTGAAGAAACATTGAAATTCATACAGCGCCATGGAGTAGCCAAAGTTACATCCGTGGAAACAAAAATAGTTAATGAACAACCACCTTTATTGTTTGACCTTGCAGCTTTGCAGAAGGAGGCCAATATCAAATTAAATCTGTCTGCTAACGAGACTCTTACTGTTGCCCAAAGCCTCTACGAGAAGAAATTTATTAGCTATCCACGTACCGGGAGTAAATATATTCCTGAAGATATTTGGGGAGAAATCCCTAAGTTAATAGGAATATTAGAAGAAATGGATAAGTTTAGAGAAATAGTGCCTAAAATGAAAAGGGGACGTTTGAATAAACGTATCGTTAACGACCTAAAAGTAACCGATCATCATGGTTTATTATTAACAGATAAGATACCTTCGGCTTTAGCAGCAAAGGAAAAAGCCATTTATGAAATGATTGCCTATCGTTTATTAGAAGCCGTGTCTCCTGTTTGTATAAAAGAAATAACAGATGTTGTCTTGCAAGTGGCACATTATGATTTTGGAATAAAAGGGTGTAAAATTATAGATCCAGGTTGGAGATTCGTAAAAGGAAACTTTACAGATGAGGAAAACGCTTCTGTCCAAGATTTACCGGAATTAAAAATTGGAGATGAGCTAAAGATAAAGGAAGTGAAAGTTTTGGAGAAACAAACCAAACCACCTGTTCTTTATACTGAAGCTAGTTTATTGGGAGTAATGGAAAATGCGGGCAATCAGATTCAAAGTGAACAAGAACGAAAAGTATTGAAAGAAATAGGCATTGGAACTCCAGCAACAAGGGCTGCAATTATCGAAACACTTTTTAAAAGAGAGTATATCAAACGAGATAAGAAATTTTTAGTGCCTACAGAAAAAGGATTAAGAGTTTACGAATTGGTAAAAGACAAAAAGATAGCCAATGTAGCTTTGACAGCCGAGTGGGAATTAGCCTTGCAAAAGATTGAAAACAATGAAGATGATTTTGTAAATTTTCAAAAAGAAATGGAAGACTTTACTATGATTATAACACAAGAAATCCTTGCATTATCTATTGATAACGAAAAACATCCAGAACTAATTTGTCCAAAATGTAAAAAGCAGAAATTAGTGATTCGGGATAAATTGATAAAATGTTTGGACGAAAGCTGTAATTGGGTACAGTTCCGAAATATATGTGGTATACAGTTGAATCTTTTAGATTTGGAGACTTTGATAACTAAAGGCAAAACTAATCTCCTTAGGGGTATGGCTAGTAAACCAGGAAAAAAATTCGATGCTTTTATTATTATGAATGAAAAAGGGGAGACCTCTTTTACCTTTCCTGAAAAGAAAAAAAACAAATAGAGAATTTTTTGACTCAAAAAAAGGTGTTAATTCATTGATTCTTTTAGGTTTTGTTCCGAATTATAAAACTTTAAAAAAATGGCTGTTTCAAGGTATGAGACAGCCATTTTTATTTTATTTTTTGGACTCGTTCAAAGAAGTTTTTCTGAATTCTTTTAAAAGCTTTTCTATTTCCAGAGAAGCTTTACGAGCTCTTGTTCCTGCTGCTTTATTTCCTTTTTCTGTTTGTAATTCTGCATCCGATTTGAATGTTTCAAATTCTGTAGCGATTTTTTCAATTAGTTCTTTCATAAGAGATTTTTATTTAGTGAAAGAAGTAAAAATAATAATTACAAGTGTAATTTACTCCAGACAAAGGAAAAATTTATTGAACATTGATTCATATATAGACTTTATCAAGTCAGAAAGTATGGAATAAAGAGAATAGATTAATGTGTTTTTTCTTATCTTGAAATTAACTATATTTGGAATATATAACCAATAAAAATTTTAAATTATGGCACTTAAACCAGGACCCAAAAGAATAGCAGATTCAACAGGAAAACCAGATCAGCGTCAGCGTGATAATAAAAGTACGCCAGGGAATACGCCTTCTCTTAAACCATCTAAAAGTTCAGGTAAAAAGTAATTTTAGGCATTCTTCCTAAAAGGATGAAAATTGATAAGTTTATAACTCTTAATAAGACATATAGCCATTTCAAAAAGAAGTGGCTTTTATTCTTCCTGTACCAAATGCTGTAAATCAGGATCATTTTTAATGCGTTCCAATTCACTTTCGATAATCAGAACAATATCACGTTTTATTTGTCTGTAATTCGTTTCTATTTCAACTTTCATTTTATCCTCACCATTTTCATCAATGAAAGATAAAATCTCAGGTATCTTTTTGTAAGCCTTGGTTTCTGAAGCTACATTTTCATTGTCCACTACAATTTCGGAATGGAAAATTTTCTGTTCAATACGTTCATCAAAGTTGTCTGAAACTGCCCCCACAAACATTCCTTGTGTTAGTGTGGAAATTTTTGAAGCTGGGATTAGGCTGTCCAGTTGTGTAGATATCGATGTTGATTTGTCGTTTCGATTAATGGTCATACTTTGCCTTTTCTGCAACACTTTCCCAAAGCGTTCTGATAAGCTTTTGGCGGTTTCTCCAACCACCTGTCCACTAAAGATATTACCCACGGTGTTTTGAATAACTTTACTTTCTTTGTCACCGTAATCGCGTGTTAATTGGGAATAATCTTGAAAGCCCAAACAAACCGCTACCTTATTACTTCTGGCAGTGGCTATCAGGTTGTCTAATCCTCTGAAATAGATGGTTGGCAACTCATCAATAATAACAGAACTCTTTAATTGTCCTTTCTTATTGATGAGCTTTATAATCCTTGAATTGTATAAGCCAAGTGCCGCAGAATAGATATTTTGTCTATCCGGATTATTTCCAACACAAAGTATTTTGGGTTCATTTGGATTATTGATATCCAAAGAAAAATCATCACCCGTCATTACCCAATAAAGCTGAGGTGAAATCATTCTGGACAAAGGAATTTTAGCGGAAGCTATTTGTCCTTGCAATTGATCCTGTGCGCCACCTTGCCAAGCATCCATAAAAGGGGATAGGTAGTTTTCGAGATCTGGGTAGGAAGTCAGGATAGTAAATACATCTACATATTTCTTGTTGAGCAATTCAATAGCATGAGGAAACGTACAGTATTTTCCTTTGTCATATATTTTCAAGAACCAGATGATAGCTGCTAACAGGATTATTGGAGATTCCACAAAAAAGTCTCCCTGTTTTTGTATCCAACTTCTGTTGAGATTAAGCATAATAGTATAGGCTGATTCGTAGGCATCGGATATGTCCGTCATAAAATTTGGATTGATGGGATTACAACGGTGGCTTCTTCTTGGGTCATCAAAATTGATAATATAGAATTTTGGTTTAACCTTATATTTATCGGTATGTTTTAGCAAATGGTTATAGGCTATGGTCGAAAGATCATCGAATTTGAAATCATAGATGTACATCGAAAATCCTTTTTCAATATGTTGCTTGATGTAATTATTGATAATGGCATAACTCTTCCCTGATCCGGGTGTACCTAACACTATGGATGCCCTGAAAGGATTCACAACGTTTATCCATCCTTCGTTCCATTTGCCCTTGTAATAAAATTTGGTCCGTAAGTTGACAGAATATTCATTTTCCATTAATTTAGTTTCCTGCATGAAACTTTCGTTCTCGTTATTAAATACATCATCCATGAGATTTGAACGGAGTAAACGACTAATCCATACACCAGCCATCATTAGGGCAATGTAGCCTATCGAGCTTGTTAGGATATATAAAGAAGCTGCAATTCCAATGGATAATTGAAGTAGTGGTGTATTTAGAAAGAAAAAAACAACGCCGATTATTAAGGCGATGTAGATTTTGGTCCAGGTAATTTTTTCGTTTTTCACTCCTTTGGTTCCTAAACAACTTAATGCCAGTAAAATCAAAGAAAAAATCTTGCTGTAAAACGTATAGGAAAATAGATTTGCTGTTCGCTGGAAATTACCGAGTATCTTATTTATGACTTGTAAAGTCCAACCTCGTTCTAAAAAAAAGCTGTAACAAAACCAGTAAAAGTGCATGAGCATTAAAAGTATACTTACTGCACGCATAAAAGCCATTATTTTGGCTAGTCCTCTTAAATCGTCTTCTCCTTGCATTTTTTAATAATTTAAAAGTTTTCTTGAATTTAGGAGTTAAGTAAAACATTTTTAATGAAGGTATTCAAATGGCTTTTATTGGAATTAGTTGTCTTTGTAAAACTGAAAATCTATTTCTTATTGCCATTTTTTCTGCGTTTTTTCTTCATTTGGTTAGCGAAGGTCAGTTCTTCATAATCCTCTCCCTGAACTTTTGGTAATAGACATGCAAGGCTTTCCATAAAACCAAAATCAGTATTAGTTTGGGTTGATTGATCTTTATTTAGAAAGTCAAAAAGAGAATGTGGTTTTTCGGTTTCTGGTTTTGTATTGTTAGTACTTTCGGGATATGTAGTCTTCATATTGTCATGTATTTCATCTTGATGTTTTTGTGTTATTTTTTCATTCCAGCAATCATTAAAAATATTTGCAGAAAGACTTTTACCCAGTTGAGATCCGTTCCAAACGCTACGGGATTCATGGTCTATGAAAGTTATTCCGTAAATACGTCCTTGGTCATTTCTTCGAATAACTGTATTAACACCTTGTTCTAATAGTTGTTTCTTGAAATCGGTTTCGTCGGTAGTGGTATGGATTGCAATTTCGATTGTCTTTTTTAGGATTTCTTTTGCTGGTTCTACTTTCATTTTTTCTTTCGATTGCTCGAAATGTTTTTGTAAAGCATCCAGTCCTGCATGTTTACCAAAGCGAGATGCCTTAAATGGGTTACTTGCTTTTTCTCCCTGTTCATTCATTGCAAAATAGACTAATCCATGTTTAGCTTGTCCGTGTAGCTCACCTTTTACTTCTTCAGCTGTAATGTTAAAAAGAGAAAGTAAGGCATTGTAAGTTCCTAAACCTTGATAGTGATAGTATTTGGGTAAATATCGGACTACTGAGGCTATTTGGCTTTTTATATTAGTTGCCCGGTAGTCAATTGGTCTGAATAGTTCTTCTTTTGGGTTACATTTTTTTTCCGTTGCAGCTATTAGTTTGTATTCTTGTTCTAATGCACGGCAAGCATCCATAGAGCGAAATTTTTCATAGTTGTCAGGAAGTTTTTTACCGTTACGGCCTACACAGGTCGATACAATGTGAATATGAGTTCGTTCAATATCGGTATGTTTAAAAACAACATAAGGCTGATCTCCATAACCCATGCGTTCCATATAATCTTTTGCTATTTGTTTGAAATCTTCATCACTTACTTTGTCTCTTGGATCAGGGTTGAGAGAAATATGTAATACGGGTTTTTCGGTTCGTTTGTTTGCAATTAGATAAGGTTCAAATGAGTGATACAATTGGGCAACAGTATAATTTCCGTTGATTGTTTCCCGTATTCTATGAGTTGTCAATATTTCCCCGTTTTCCTTATCAACTTTGAGTTGGTTATAAGAAAGTGCTCCAATAATATTTGCTCCGCGACCAATTTTTGCTATCATTTTTAAATGTATTTTAATTATTTAGCAGTCTTACAACCTTTTTTAGAAACTTTTTTAAGTTAAGCAATAGATTTTTTTTACTTTTTAATAATGTATCTGATGACTCTATTTGTCCAAAAGATACTTGATAATAGAATGGATTTAATTGGATAGATGTTGTTTTTTATTTAGTTATAAATAGATTGTGTTATTTTTATTACTATTTTTACGAATAACATAAGTAACTTTCTAATATTTTTAATCCAGCTACAGAATTGAAATCAACTATTAAAAAAATGAAATGTGGCAGTGATTTATGTGTTATCGATATTGAAAATATCGATACAACTTTAAAAACTGTTTTAGATAATAAGTTCATTAAAATATGTGAAGGAAATGTTTCAGTTGATTTAAATGGAGTAAAGCAAAGGGTAGTTAATTATCTCACTCCAAAAAAAGGCAAGACCCTTGAAATGGGAGCAATAGCAGAATTTTTTATCCACTTATATTTAAATGAAGCTGGTTTTGAACCACAATTTCTATTTTTTAATTTAGAAGAAAATTCCATAAAAAAAGGTTTTGACGGTTATTATTTTCATAATGCCGAGGAATGGATTCTAGAGAGCAAGTCTGGTTTAATTTCAACACCAGGAATTTCACATAGTTCAAAAGTAAAAGAATCTTACAATGATTTAAAAGCAAAACTAGCTGGGGATGTCAAGAATAATCCATGGCGAGAGGCTTACAACCATGCATCTCATATTGATGTAGGTGCCAACGTGGGCGTCAGAGCAAACATTAAAAAGTTTACCACTGAATTTGATAACAAAGTTTATCATAAGATTGATGATTTTAACATAATTCCAGGCTCTACAATTTTCTTAAATGGAATTTGGAATGCTACTGATGCTACTGCTTTAGAAATAGAGATTGAGGAAGCTATCTCGAAATTCAATTTTAAAAAAATCAAAATTGTCTGCGTGACAAAAAAATCCCTAGAACTTTTTTGGCAATATTTGACAACACCTTAGTTATTCATGAATCAAACCGAAAAAACAGCGCTTACAGATATCAATAAAATTGAGGCTTTCCAAACTATAATGGAAAAATTAACGATTGGTAGTGAATTGATCCATGAGGAAATTGTTTATATATTAGGCTGTGCTATCATTTTTTTAAAACATTATGAGCAGGACAACAGATACACCAGCTATGCAGAGTTCGCATACTATATAGTGCTAAAATACAGTACACAATATAAAGATTATGCTCCCCTTTATGATTTTTCTACCAATTTTGGTTATTACCCTGTGGCTAAGGCCATTTTGGATGATGGTCTTTTAAGGGAGGAATCCTTAGAAGATTGTTGTATTGGAATTGAATTGGAACGCTATAGACATGAGGAATATATAGAAACTGTACATCAATTCAATAGTAAAAGACAGCTACTTGCTGATCAGACTTTGGAGGTAAGTTATATTGCTCCGACATCATTTGGTAAGAGTTCGGTAATTGTGGACTACATAAAAAAATATACCGGTTTAAACAACAAAATTGGAATAATTGTACCAACAAAATCGTTGCTGATGCAAACATATCGGATGATTAGAAATGCTAATCTTGGAAAAAAAATTATCATTCACGATGAGATGTTTCAAGGTCAAAATTCTATTATAGCAATCTTTACACAAGAACGGGCTTTACGACTCTTAAGCAAAAATGACATTCATTTTAATGTCCTTTTTATTGACGAGGCACATAATATCTTAAAAGATGATCCTCGAAGTATTTTACTTTCGAGACTTTTAGCGAAAAACCGTGTGCTTAATCCTAATCAAAATGTAGTTTATTTATCACCTCTTATTGAGGATGCTCATAGCTTAAAAATTGCACAAGAGCAAAGTATTAATCAACATAAAATACCGTTTAACATCAAAGAACCAGAAATATATGAGTTTTGTAGTGATGGAAATGTAACCAAATATAATAGGTTCGTTAACGAACATTACCACGTCGGACAATTTAAGGATATGTTTGTTTATATCAATTCAACAACTGCTAAAAAGAATTTTTTATACAATTATCGTCCTATAAGTATAGAGTTGGCTGCGAAAGAGTTAGCAAGACATTTGTCTGAAATTGGTAACTCAGAAGCTATAAACCAATTGATTAAAATTTTGAAGCAAGAGGTACATGAAAAATTCTATGCTGTAGACTATTTAAAACATGGAGTTGTTTATTTACACGGCAAACTTCCTGATCTTATAAAAGAATATCTTGAAAGTAAGTTTAAAGATTTAGTAGAAATAAAATACATTATTGCAAATTCTGTCATATTAGAGGGAATGAATTTACCAATCGACAATCTTTATATTTTAAATACATATTCGTTGAGAGGAAAGGAATTAACAAATCTTATTGGTAGAGTTAACAGGCTCAATACCATTTTTTCATCATCAAAGAATGATCTTAATAAACTTCTGCCCACAGTTCATTTTGTTAATAGCGAACTTTTTAATAGAAAAGATGGAAAGATGGCGGCAAAGATTAGCTTGTTGCGTAGTCGCATTTTTAAAGATGTAATTCACAATCCGACACTCGAGACTTTCGATTTAAATAAATTAACAAAGAGTGAGAGAGAACGTAAAAAGACATTATATGATCAGGTAAGAGACGATGAATCATTTCTAACAAAAGTTCCTCAAACGTCTTTTGAAAGAGTTAAACAATATCTTATCGAATCAGGGATATCACACTTTTACGAGGATCTTGACATAATTTGTCAAATCTTGGACAAGCGGTTAGAAAACGTAAAAATTAACCCTGTCTGGAATACATTAGATATGTTGGGTAAGATTAATTATGTATTCATAAATAATGCTGATGTAAAAGATGCCGAATTTAAACGACTTCAATATCCTCAAGCTCGCACATATTATGACTATCATATTACAGTAAACCAAAAAAAAGCTTTAAAGGAAAACGTCAATCATATGTTTAATTATTTCAAAAAACGTATTAAAGATAGAAATCCATTGACATTTTTTGGAAAAACATACGGCGAAGTGGGCAGAACGGAAGATCCAAAGGAACCAAAACTCTATGTTAATCTTGGCAAAAAGACTGATACTGAAATGATCAATCTAGCAATCATCAAGCTAAAAATGGAAGACGATTTTATTAGTTTTAAACTTAATAAATTTATAATTATGTTATATGATTATAAACTAATCTCACTTGATGATTATAATAAATATATTTATGGGACAACTAACCAATATAAAATCGACCTTTCAAAAATTGGTTTAAGTGTAAGCTTGATTTCTAGACTCGAAAGTGACAATCAATTGCAATACCTATACTTTGATGATTATAATAATTTGAGATCAAGACCTGAATTTGAAGTATACAAAAACTCAGTTAATGACTTCTATAGATTTGAAATCGAACGGTTTTTAAATTAATTAATCAACTAATTTCAAGGAAGATTTGACTATTATTAATTTAAAGCAAAAAAATGGTCATAAAAGTATTAGCGAAAAAGTTGCCATTCCTTCTATCTATTTTGATTTTTTATAGGAAATAACTCTAATAGTATTTGCTCCACGACCAATTTTTGCTATCATTTTTTCTCATTTTTAATCAAATGTTTTGCTTCAAATTCCTCGGTCAACTGTATTATGTCACGGCATAATTTAGCTAATTCCGCTGTTTGTTTCTCTAATTTAAACAGATAAGCCGCAGCTTTTTTTTCGGAAAAATTGCGGTATAATATCTTCACTATTTGATTGTAATTAACACCAACAGCACGAAACTGAGCATATAAAGTGGTTAATCGCATGTAGTAATCCATTGCAGCCATATCAATTTTTACGGTTTTTATTTGCCTTTCAAACAGAACAGAAGTGATAAAATGAGCTTTGTTGTCAACTCCTGAAGCTTCATAAAGGGAAAGAAATTTAGCATTTTCTTCGTCTGTCAAACGGAAAACATAACGATGAATGCTGGGATTCTTTTTAGGATTTCTACCGCTTTTGTGCTGTTTATTGTTCTGTTGTTCATTCATCACTAATCCATTTGTAAATTTTACAAAACACCGACTTCGGAGGATGTTTTTAGCTCCCTGCAAGGGCAAGTTGTTTTGAGGCACGGAATTCATTTCGAGTGCCTCAAAACACAACTTGCTCTGTTCTGGTGAACAGATAATCCGTCCGCCTGTCGGCGGAACCGGATTTAATAAAGCAGGGAAAAACAGCTTAACGCCGTTCCAGTTGCTGTCCAAATATTGATTTAATCTTTCCATCCATTTATCTGGTTGGTGTTTTATACAAAGTAAATGATTGAATACAGAATCATTATAGTGTGAAGAGTAGCCAAGAATTGCCAGTAAATGCCAATTACTACCAAGAGAATAAAAGCAAATACATAGCTGTATTTCTTTATACTTATAAATAAACATATGGATATAAGTAGGTACGGAGGTAACAACATAATGGCATAGATAGTAGCATAGAAAAGTACAGCTATATGAATTTAAATAGATAAATGAGTAAGTCGTTACTTTTCTGCTTACGGATATAAGGACATATTTAGATAGCTAAACAGTTTGATAAGTATTTGCCTAACTAAATAATGTTGTACAGAGAGATAAACCTATGTGCAGTGGTGAGTAGGTAACTGCTGAAATACACATATAAGTAATTGGATATATAAATAATTAAAACAGTTGAAATTATGAATGCAAAACACAAAACAGTATTTATCGCTTTTTCTTCTCAAAAGGGCGGTGTCGGAAAAAGTACATTCACAGCACTTATTGCCAGTACAATGCACTATCGATTGGGCTACAATGTTGCGGTATTTGATGCCGATTTTCCACAACACAGTTTAATGAAAATGAAATCCCGTGATCTGGCTATGGTAATGGAAAATGAGCATTTAAAAAAGTTGGCATACAAACAATTTACCACCATTAACAAAAAAGCTTATCCGATTATGCAGTATAAAGCGGAAAGTGTATTGGATGCAGCTCACGAATTTTTGAATTCCTCTTCAGTACCTATTGATGTTATATTCTTCGATCTTCCTGGAACAGTAAATACTCCAGGAATACTCAAAACATTGGCAGGAATGCATCACATTTTTACGCCTATTACGGCTGACCGTTTGGTAATGGAAAGCACACTCGTTTTTAACCAGCTTTTACAGGATGTGATTATGAAAAAAGGAGCAACTTCTATAGAAACCATTAATCTGTTTTGGAATCAGGTGGATGGCAGGGAAAGTACTCCCTTATATGACGTTTATAACCAACTTATTGCACAATTGGGTTTGAGCCTGATGCAAAGCCAAGTTAAGAATAGTACCCGTTTTCGTAAAGAAAGTGAAGAGAATAGCAAAACCGTATTTCGCTCTACTGTTATGCCTCCAGATGAACGTTTGATGAAGGCCTGTCAGTTAGATTTATTTGTAAATGAATTTTTAAAAATCATTCAATTATAGTTTATGGAGAAAGATAATAAGAGAAAAAACACTCCTGAAATTAACGAGGAGTTGATGATGAATCTGATGGTCGATGGCATAAAAAAGGAAGGTTTACAGTTCCCATCAGAATCGACTCAAGAACCACAAAAGGAAGATAGTAAGCCTAAAGAATTGCCACCTGAGAAATTAGAAATTAAAGAAAAGACCAGAACCAAAAAGATAAGTGAACCGGATTATGAAAGCATTTTTTTCAAAAGACCGGACACCAATGCACGAGATGGAAAAACAGTGTATATCAGACCTGATTTTCACGAGAAACTGTCCCGAATTGTTCAAGTGATTGGAGAAGATAAGATCACTATTTATGCATATTTGGATAATTTGTTGAGCTATCATTTTCAGGAATTTGGTGAGCAGATAACCAAGAGTTTTAATGATAAGTACAAACCTATTTTATAAGCCATGGAAATAGTAATTGTAATATGTTTACTGATTGTAATTGCTCTGCTTTTGCAGGATAAGATTGTTATCAAAATAGGGAAGGAGCAAAAGCCAACGCAGAAAAAAAAGAACCCAAAGCTGCCCGATATCATGGGGCAGCCCAAAACACTAAGAAGCCTTTCAGTGCCAAACAATGCCAATGAAAGTCAAAAGAAAAAGCAGGAAGATAAAACGGATAATTTTGACATTGAAATTGATGATCAAGATATCGAGAGTCAAATTCCGCTGGAAGAGCTGGACGAAGTTTCTGGAATTATACCTGATTTTGAGGACGAGGCAGAAGAATGGAATAGTTATGGAATCTCCGATGGTGATAACGGTTTTGCCCAAGGCGTTACCTTTGAAGAACTAAGCTCCGTTGGGATGCTGCTGCAAAAAGAAAATTTGGAGCCCTCTCAAAAGGAAAAAGCAATAGCTATAGTTCAGAAAATACAAGGAACCGAATTATTCGACCTACTGGAAAATTCTATGGAAAGTGCTTCCCGTAAAATAGCCGAGCTATTAGACAGTAGCCTTTCTTCTGAAACAGAAACCAGTTCTTCCACTTTGCGGAAAAATGATTTCGAGGATTTTGATATTGGGGAGTTTGTGTGAACTCCCCAATATCTTTTTAAAAGAATCTTAAATAAAGTAACGAATGAGACACTCGCTTAATCTAGGTGTATTCTTTCTTTAGCAAATTTAGAAACCGTAATTCTATTTACACCTAATATTCGTCCTATTGCACTATAAGAGACCTCTTTATTAAGTAATTTTTGAATTTGTAATTCTTTTCCAGATAGTTTGACTTTAGATGATTTACGGCCTATTGGCCTCCCCAATGTCACTCCTTCGGATTTTTTTCGTGCTAGTGCTTCTTTGGTACGTTGAGAAATTAAGTTTCTTTCTATTTCTGCTGACAAACCAAATGCAAATGCCAATACTTTTGATTGAATATCTTCTCCTAATCTGTAATTATCTTTTATCGTCCATATCTTAACTTCTTTTTTCATACAAAAGTTTAAAACTTCCATAATCATAAATAATGATCTCCCGAGTCTTGATAACTCTGAACATATTAGAATATCATCTTTTTTTGTCTTTTTTAGAAGTTTACCCAATGTCCTTTTATTAACTTCTTTTGTACCTGAAATAGTTTCTTCAATCCATTTTTCGATAACTAAATTGTTTTTAATGGCAAATTGATTGATTTCAAATCTTTGATTTTCTACTGTTTGTTTGTCTGTACTAACCCTAATGTAACCGTATATCATTTTTTTGATAAAAATAGGGTATTTTAAAAGACCGATTTTGAGAGGACGAGATATTAAGCGCTATTCTTATGAATTTGCTGAGATTTATTTAATTACAACTTTTCCAAGTTTGAAGATAGATATAGAAAATTACCCTTCTGTGAAACGACATTTGTTAAGCTTTGGTTATGATAGATTGAAGCAAACAGGTGATTTAGGAGCTAGAAAAAAAAGTAACAATAAATGGTTTGAAACGCAAGACAGTATAGGTTATTGGGAGGATTTTTCTAAACAGAAAATAATGTATCCGAATATGACAAAATTTTTACCATTTTACTTAGACAATAAAGAATTTATGCAAAATGATAAATCGTTTATGATTACAGGGGAAAATTTATATTTTTTGAATGCCTTTTTAAATTCGTCTATTTTTAAATATTGTTTTATTGACAACTTTCCTGAATTACAAGGAGGAACTAGAGAAATAAGAAAAATTTTTCTTGATAAAATTCCTGTTATTAAAGTGTCAAATGAAATAAATTTAGATTTCAAGAATTTAGTTGAAGAAGTTCAAAAATTAAAAATGATCCAACAATCAACTAGAAAATTTGAAATGGAAATTGACCAAAAAATTTTCGAATTATATTCTTTGTCAGAAAATGAAAGAAAAGAAATAGGCTTTATTGAGATTGAATAAATTCGATTTCATCATCTGCTAAATCAAATAAACTGTATATCAAAATATTTAATTCATTAACTTCTTTTGTATATTTTTCATTTGAATTTTCTAAGACAATCAAACTCTTTGTTAATTTTATGATTTCTATTTTTTTTTCGACTGACACATTAGGAATTAAAAGATTTCTAACATACAATTCTCGCCATTGATTTGTACCAACACCAGAACTTATGCAGAAAGTGTTAAAATGCCAACTTGTGATGGGATTATTCAAAATGGCACAAATAAATTCTAAGTCATTGCCAGTCATGATGAATGTCCCATTAAGAGCTAAAAAATTATTAGAAATGTCCATTGCAAAACGTCCTTTGTCAGCTAATTCAATCCATATAATTTTCTGTTTAGAAAAATCCTCCATATAAGCACAGTTTCTCAAGTTGTAGGGAGAATCTCCTTTATCAGTACGTTTCTCTAATTGAGGATAAAACTTGTCTAAATGTTTTTTAATAATTGGATAGTTATCAATATCTACAGGTTTTATGCCTTTTTCTTTTATGCCATTATGAGTATTAATCAACCACAAATCAGCAAATTCATAAGAATAGCGTTTAATATCCCTGCCACGTAAAATCGGTCTAATAATTTCGACACTTTTTGGATCTTCTTTTATTAGTTCATCTCTTTTCTTTCTATCAATAATAAAAGCTTCATTATATCCTGTTTTTATACCATAATTTATTTGAATATCCCATTCTTTTAATGGAGTTCCTATTTTTTCTATTTTTGCTTTTATTTTATTTTCGATAGAAGATAAAACTACCCAGCTTTCATTTTTAAAATAAGTTGGCGTTGAATTACTTTTGACAAAATCTTCAAAGAATTCAGAATTAAAATCTTTATTTAGTCTACATGCATTCGTTGGATTTTTGTAATTTGACTTACTTCCAATAAATATATTTGTATCTACTGTTGCAGAATCAAATACTTGTACTCCACCAAAATCAAGAAGCAAAATAGGATTTGTTTTTTCGATAAAATATTTTCTAAGACTTTCTCCGTAGGCAGCACGCATCCATTTGTTTGAGGTTATAAATGTTAGTAAACCATTTTTGCGTAATATATTGAAACCTAATTCATAAAATAAACTATAAATATCTCCAGTTTTTGTGTAGGTTTCAAAATTCATTTTTTCCAAAAAAGCACCATCAGTCCCCATTTTTTGTAATTGAATGTAAGGCGGGTTCCCAATAATAGCATCAAATCCTTCAAAATCTCCATTATTATTCAAAACATCAGGGAACTCAAAACGCCATTCAAAAGCATTTTCATAAACCTTATTACTTTTTATTTCCTCTATTTCGGTTTCAAGTGTTTTTATTTCGACAGTTAATGTATTTACAATTTTGTTCCAAGCAGTTTGCTCTTTTTTGCTTCGCTCAAAAAGTCCAGTTTGTTGGGTGTAATTATAGAGTTCCCCTTTTTTCTTTTCATACTTTAACTTTTTGGGATCATTACTGTTTATTTCGCTTCTGAAATTTCCTTTTATGTCGGCGATTAAACGTTCCATTTCTCGTTTTTGCTCTTTATTTTCGGCATTACGATAGGTGTCAACGGCAAGTTTGTAACTTTCAATATTCCATTTGCTTTGTTTTAATGCTTTTTTCAAATCGGCATCCAATTCGAAACGAGAAATTAAAGAGTTTCCACATTTAATATTAATATCAATATTTGGTAATGTTTCTAGTTCGTTAGTTCCTGTTCTATAATATGCATTTTTAAGTAGCTCTATCCACAATCGCAAACGACAAATCTTTACAGAATTTGGGTTCAAATCTACACCAAATAGACAGTTTTCAATAATAGTTTGCTTTTCGTGAAATAGTGTTTCTTGTATGCGTTGACTTTCTTTATTTTTTGGGTTATATTGAAATGGTACAGCATCTTCATCAGTAACAATTAATTCGTCATTAACTACCTCAAAATGGTATTCTTTGAGTCTGCTACCTTTAGTGTCTTGTAATATTCTTAAATCATTTTTAATAGCAATAATTTCGTTCAAAGCAGATACTAAAAAATGTCCAGAACCCACAGCAGGATCGCAAATTTTTAGGCTGTTAATGATATTATTTGCTTCTTTTCTATTTTCAATTTTATCGTATAGTTCCTCAAATGTGATGCAATTCCAATCTTTAGTTTCGTTGAATTTTTGCACTACTGACCTTCTAATTGTTTCTTTACACATATACATTGTGATGAAACTAGGTGTAAAGAATGAACCGTCTTTATAGCCATTTATTTTTTCAAATATTAACCCAAGAACAGAAGCATTTATTAAGGTTTTATTATCTTCTTCAATATCTTCACTTCCTTCGCTTGCAAAATCATAAGCATCTAAAAATGAGAAAAAATAATTTAGTGAATCTTTTGTTCCCGTTTCTTTTTTGCCATTAGTATCTTTAATGACAGTTGATGGCAGTAATTTTAAAGGAATATGGTCCTCGAGTTGTGAAATAAATAAGGTTTCGTGTTCTAAGTTGGTAGGTTCAAATAATGAGCTATTTAGATATGGTACTTTGGCAAATATAGTTTTGACTCTCTCATTCCTGTCTTCAGGTTTTTTTGCTAAAACTTGAAAAAACAAGCTGTTTAAATTATCGTAATCTGTAATCAAATTGCTATTCAAGAACGAATAACTTTTATCTTTTTTATGATAGGTTATGAGTTGTGCTTCGAGTAATTTCAAAAATAAAATTCGATTTACCCAAGTGATTGTAAGCTCTAAGGCTACTGTAAATAAACGTTCCTCATAGGTGTTTCCATATTGCTTTACATTTTGTAAACGGGATATTTTATCCAGACTATCGAGTTGAATGATTGCATTTTCCAATAATGAACCTGAATTTCGACTGCCTTGTTTTTGTCGCTCAATAAGTTTTTTACCGCCTTCTTTTACTTCGGTTAAACCAATGATATGGAGTAGTTCACTATAAAAGTTTTTGTCTAATGTATTGCTGTCGTTGGTAAAAGATAATTTTAGTAAATTTTCAGGAGAAAGTATTTTGAATAAGGCAACAAGTTTTTTGTCATCTTCTTTATCTTCATTTCGAAGCGGTTTCTCGTATTTACGAATGTCAAAATAGGTAAATTCAATTTTATTTGCGATGGATTCAATAAATGGTTTTGCAATTTCTTTATAGAAGTAGTCAGTAGTATTACCTGATGCTCTACCTTCTTCAAAATCAATAAATTGTTTTGTAAATGATTTGTTTTCAGCAAATAATTTATTGAATAGTTGAGCATCAAAAATAAACCATTCATATATATTGGTAACGACAAGATGTTTTAATTCAGTATTTTTATGAGTAATACGCTCTCTCATATAATACAATATTAATTCCTGTAATGCTTTACCATTAAGGTTATCAACGGTAATCATTTCAGATTTGTTTATGGTACTTTTAGCTTCTATAATAACCCCTACATTAGTTTTGGCATCTTTTCCGTTATGAATTACTAAATCATTGCGTCCTTTGGTATTTACAAAATAGTCAGGGTCGTAGTATGTTTTTTTTAGAAAATCAATAACTAAGTTTTTATGAAACTCTTCACTTTCCTTTTCATTTATAGCATCTAGAATCTTAATCAAATTGGTTTTGAAATTTTCAATTTGAGAACGAATAGGTTTGATTTTTAGGAAGGCTTTATTTAAAGCTTTTCTTGGCTGTAGTAGTTGATTATTCATATTAATTGAAATTGCACTAATTTTTTATATTGTAAAGTAAGTTGATTTTTTTAAGCTTTAAATCATTAGTAAAAATTTATTATTCTCTCAATTTTCCCCATCAACATTTGAAATCTTTCTTCTCTAATTAACGGATGGATGTGCATGGCTAAAATTTCGTTTGCTTGTGGATGGTTTTTAATAGCTGTCAGTTCTTGCTTGATGTATTGTTTTACATCGTCTTCACTCGCTAGTATTTCCTCGACTATTGTTGTTCTATTGTCTATAAGATAGATGATGTCTTCGTAGTCGTGGCTTCCGTAAAAGTCATTTTGTCCCCGGTCTTTAAAAGCTTCTAATTTGGTTGCCAGAAAATAAGGAGATGGTAATATATTGATCTTAATTCCTTCGGGCAATTCTATTTGTTGCAGGTATTTGAATCCGGGCTTGTACCATTTATTGGATATTCCAATACTACTATCATCGGCAGGCATAATGTCTATTGCAATATTTTCAAACTGATAAGAACATATGGATTGTCCTTGAGGATCGGGATAGAAATTAAGCTCAGCTAATCTTTCCTGCATTTGGGTCCATTCATAATAATTAGCTAAATTAATGGTCATGTCTATGTCAGAAGTGGGACGAATTTCTTCTGCAGCCGGGTCATCGGTATATAAGCTAATTACAGCCCCTCCAATAAAGACCATTTTTTCATTTAATTCCTTTAAACCTTTAGCAACTTGAGCTACTAATGCCAGATTGATTATTTTATTGTACATTCAGTATCCTTTTTTCTAATTCACGTTTTGCCATTTCTTTTTCTCTTACTCTTCCCACTCTAATGGCATCGACTAAAGTTAATAATTCGTATAAATCCTTGTCTTTTAATGATGCTGCTACAAGAGTAGGGTATAAAGGTTCTATTGCCTGGCCGCGGTCTGATCCTTTTGCATAAGGCCAAACATAGTTGTCAGTTGCCTGAATAATTTTATTTAAAGGTTCCGCCGAATGAGCTGTTAACATTCCTCTCACTAATGCTCCCGGTTGCTGTGGAAAAGCATAGCCTACACCATGAATTAAGAATTCGTTAAAAGCAATTTTGTTTACTTTTTTTCTGGCATCGTCAATCAGTCCTGCATATTTTGAACGATTTAACGACTGGCTTACTTCAGATTGGCTCATACCTAATTCCTCAGCAATAGTATGATGAAACCAAGGATTTTCACCTAATGCAATGATTTTTAACAAAATTACAATGTCTTGCGGTTTAAGATTATTTTTTGCTTGTGCCATGGTAATATTTCATATTGCGATATGCAATATTAGTTATAAAATTTATAGTAAACAATTTTTTGAAAACATATATCGCATATTGCGATTTGCGATATGTGAAATATTCATTTACTTAAATTTAGAGATTCTTATTATCATAAAGTAAATTATCACGTCTTCTTCTGCCAAATAACTCCACTCAACGACAACTCATTAATATGTTCCTGTTTCCATGAGACATTTGTTCCAAAATCCTGCAAAGAGCAGGAATGTCTAACAGATAAATTCATTAAATCATGGAAAAACAAAGAAAAAAACTTTGGTTGTCAGCTGTGGCTATGCTGTCAGGAATTAGTGCTTTCGCACAAGGAAACGGTTCAGCGGGAATCAATGAAGCGACTCAAATGGTAACTTCTTATTTTGATCCTGCGACAAAGCTTATCTACGCCATCGGAGCGGTAGTTGGTCTAATAGGAGGGGTTAAGGTGTATAACAAGTTCAGTAGTGGAGATCCTGATACCAGCAAGACCGCAGCGAGTTGGTTTGGAGCCTGTATTTTCCTGATTGTATCAGCTACTATTTTACGTTCTTTTTTCCTTTAATCTTTTGACTGATGAGTACTTACAACATCAACAAAGGCATTGGGAGAACAGTAGAATTTAAGGGTTTGAAAGCACAATACCTGTTCCTATTCGCTGGTGGATTGCTTGGGATTCTTATTCTGGTAATGATTTTGTACATGGTCGGGGTCAATTCCTTTGTCTGTCTTTTTCTGGGAGTTGGAGGTGCTTTGCTAATCGTATGGCAGACTTTTTCGCTGAATAAAAAGTATGGAGAACATGGATTGATGAAAATAAGTGCCCATAAACGGCATCCACATTACATCATCTGTCGTAAGTCTGTAGGTCGTTATTTTGAGTTCAAAACTAAATCCAGGAAAGCATGAGGAATAAATCAAAAGCGACTACATTGGAAAGTAAGTTTCCGTTGTTAGCAGTAGAGAATAATTGCATTATATCAAAAGATGCGGATATTACAGCTTGTTTTCGGGTAGAACTACTAGAGCTTTTCACGGTTGCTTCTGCCGAATATGAAGCCATTCATTCCGCTTGGCATAAGGCTATTAAGACTTTGCCTGATTTTACTGTTATACATAAACAGGATTGGTATATCAAGGAAAATTATACTCCTGATATTGCTCAGGAAGATTTAAGTTTTTTAGCAAAATCCTACCAACAGCACTTTAATGAACGCCCGTTTCTGAATCATTATTGCTATTTATTTCTAACCAAAACGACTAAGGAGCGTATGCGAATGCAGAGTAATTTCTCTTCGCTTTGCAAAGGTGTTCTTATTCCAAAAGAAATAAGGGATAAAGAAACAATCCATCGTTTTATGGAAGCCGTAACACAGTTTGAACGAATAGTAAATGACAGTGGTTTTGTAAAACTAGAACGATTAAGAGAAGAAGACATCCTCGGAACAGAGGACAAGCAAGGAATATTGGAACAATACCTAACGCTTTCAAGGGAATATGGAACACCGATGCAAGACATTGCTTTGGGATCAGAAGAAGTACGCATTGGAAACAAAAGACTTTGCATGCACACCTTGTCAGATACAGATGATTTACCCAGTACTGTTTCGGCAGATACTCGTTATGAAAAACTATCAACAGACAGAAGTGATTGTCTGTTGTCTTTTGCTGCACCAGTAGGCTTGCTGTTGAGCTGCAATCACATTTACAATCAGTATCTGTTTCTGGATAACAGCGAAGACAACCTGCGTAAGTTTGAGAAATCAGCAAGAAACATGCACTCATTGGCACGTTACAGCAGAGCGAACCAAATCAATAAGGAATGGATAGAACGCTACCTGAACGAAGCTCATTCTTTCGGGCTTTCTTCTATTCGGGCTCATTTTAATGTAATGGCTTGGTCGGAAGATCCTGCTGAACTAAAACAGATAAAGAATGATACCGGTAGTGCCTTAGCACTGATGGAATGCAAACCAAGGCACAACACCACAGATGTTGCCACACTCTACTGGGCAGGAATGCCGGGGAATACAGGAGATTTTCCGAGTGAGGAAAGCTTTTATACTTTCATAGAACCTGCTCTGTGTTTTTTTACAGAGGAAACCAACTATCAAAGTTCTCCATCACCTTTTGGGATTAAGATGGCTGACCGGCTTACAGGAAAACCCATTCATTTGGATATTTCCGATTTGCCAATGAAGCGTGGAATTATAACCAATAGAAACAAGTTCATACTAGGTCCTTCAGGTTCGGGGAAGTCATTCTTTACCAATCACATGGTTAGACAATATTATGAGCAAGGTGCTCATGTACTGCTGGTGGATACAGGGAACTCTTATCAGGGATTGTGCGAACTCATCAAAGGAAAAACAAAAGGAGAAGATGGTGTTTACTTCACTTATACGGAAGACAATCCTATAGCCTTTAACCCTTTCTATACGGATGATGGTGTGTTCGACATAGAGAAAAGAGAAAGTATCAAAACCTTGATATTAACCTTATGGAAACGTGATGACGAACCACCGACCCGCTCAGAAGAAGTGGCATTGTCTAATGCCGTAAGTGGTTACATCGAACGGATCAAACAAGAGGATGAATCTCCTTCGTTCAATGGATTTTATGAATATGTGAAGGTTGATTACAAAAAGCTACTGGAAGAGAAGCAGGTTCGAGAAAAGGATTTTGATCTTGCCAATTTTCTCAATGTATTAGAGCCTTATTACAAGGGTGGTGAATACGACTACTTACTGAATTCCGCCAAGCAACTAGACTTACTTACTAAACGATTTATTGTGTTTGAAATTGATGCGATTAAAGACCACAAAATCCTTTTTCCGATTGTAACCATCATCATAATGGAGGTTTTTATCAATAAAATGCGTCGTTTGAAAGGAGTACGGAAGTTAATCTTAATTGAAGAAGCCTGGAAGGCTATTGCAAAAGAGGGAATGGCTGAATACATCAAATATCTTTTTAAAACGGTAAGGAAGTTTTTTGGAGAAGCGATTGTGGTAACTCAGGAAGTAGATGACATTATTCAATCGCCCATTGTAAAGGAAAGCATTATCAATAATTCGGATTGTAAAATACTGTTGGATCAGCGTAAATACATGAACAAATTTGATGATATCCAAGCCATGCTTGGTCTCACTGAAAAAGAAAAAGCACAGGTACTTTCCATCAACATGAATAACGATCCCAGACGCTTATACAAAGAAGTTTGGATTGGGTTGGGAGGCACGCATTCGGCAGTATATGCTACAGAAGTTAGTTTGGAGGAGTATTTTGCTTACACCACAGAAGAAACCGAAAAGTTGGAAGTAATGCGTCTTGCCGGAGAACTGGATGGAAATGTAGAACAGGCTATTAAACGGATAGTTCTTCAGAAAAAAGAAAATAAATAATAACCATTTTAAAAATTGAAAATAATGAAAAAGTTAATGTTTATGGTGTCTACAGCGTTGCTATTTGCTGTTACACCAACAGTTAAAGCACAATGGGTAGTAACAGATCCTTCCAATTTGGCTCAGGGTATTGTCAATACAGCAAGACAGATTGTACAGACTTCAACTACAGCTACCAATATGATTAACAACTTTAAAGAAGTGCAAAAAGTGTATAATCAAGGAAAAGAATACTATGATAAACTAAAGGCAGTAAATAATCTGGTGAAAGATGCCCGAAAAGTACAACAGACTGTATTGCTTGTAGGTGATGTTTCTGAGATTTACGTAAAGAATTTTGGGAAAATGATGAACGATCCTAATTTCAATGCACAGGAACTTTCAGCAATTGCTAATGGGTATTCCATTTTACTTAATGAAAGTACAGAACTACTTAAAGAACTCAAACAAATTGTAAATGCTTCTACTTTGTCTTTGAATGACAAAGAGCGTATGGATATTATTGATGGTGTGTATAAGGAAGTAAAAGAGTACCATAATCTTGTACGTTACTTCACAAACAAAAACATTTCGGTCAGTTATCTAAGAGCTAAAAAAGCCAATAATAGCAAAAGGGTATTGGAGCTTTATGGAACTGCTGACCAAAAATATTGGTAATCATGGAATTTACTAATCTTCATGAAGTATTGCGGTCGCTCTATGACGAGATGATGCCACTATCAGCAGATATGGCAGCGGTGGCTAAAAGTCTGGCAGGATTGGGAGCTTTATTTTATGTTGCATTAAAGGTATGGCAGGCACTTAGCAGTGCAGAGCCAATAGATGTTTATCCGCTACTCAGACCTTTTGCTTTAGGACTCTGTATTATGTTTTTTCCAACTATGGTGTTGGGGACACTCAATGCGATTCTTAGTCCAGTAGTAAAAGGGACACATAGTATCTTAGAAAATCAAGTTTTGGACTTGAATGCCTTACAGCAACAGAAAGACCAATTGGAAAGGGAAGCAATGCTTCGCAACCCTGAAACCGCTTACCTAGTTTCAGATGAAGAGTTCGATAAAAAACTTGATGAACTAGGTTGGTCACCTTCAGATTTGGTCACTATGTCAGGAATGTATATGGAAAGAGAAATGTACGGAGTTAAGAAGGAAATTCGTGATGGCTTTCGGGAGTTTTTGGAAATACTGTTTCAGGCTGCTGCACTGGTCATCGATACGATACGGACTTTCTTCCTTATTGTTTTATCCATATTAGGTCCGATAGCTTTTGCCATTTCAGTCTGGGATGGATTTCAGTCCACACTGACGCAATGGTTAACCCGATACATCAGTGTCTATCTCTGGTTGCCTGTTGCCGATCTTTTTAGTGCCATGTTGTCCAAGATACAATCCTTAATACTACAGAAGGATATCGAAAATTTATCAGATCCTAATTTTATTCCTGATTCATCCAACACCGTGTATATCATCTTTATGATTATTGGCATCATTGGATACTTCACTATTCCTACAGTAACGGGTTGGATTATTCAGGCTGGTGGAGCAGGTAATTTTATGCGAAATGTAAACCAAACCGCAACAAAAACTGGAAATATTGCTGGGGCGGGTACAGGTGCAGTTGCAGGTAATATCGGAGGTAGGTTATTGAAATAATAATATTAATCATCAGTAAAATGGAATTTAGAACATTAAGAAATATTGAGAACAGTTTCAAGCAAATCAGACTCTATGCTATTGTATTTGCATTAGTATGTATTGCAGTAACAGGATATGCCGTATGGCAATCTTACCGATTTGCAGAGTTGCAACGACAAAAGGTGTATGTGTTGGACAACGGAAAATCGTTAATGCTGGCTCTTGCACAGGATGCTTCCATCAATCGTCCCGTTGAAGCTCGTGAGCATATACGCCGTTTCCACGAGCTTTTCTTTACCCTGGCACCAGACAAAAATGCTATAGAAAATAATATGAAAAGAGCATTTAATCTTGCAGACAAAAGTGCTTTTGATTATTACAAAGACCTCTCTGAAAAAGGCTATTACAATCGTATTATTTCAGGGAATGTACAACAGCGTATCGAAATAGATAGTGTTGTATGCAACTTTGACAACTATCCTTATGCTGTAAAATCTTATGCTCAGCAATTTATTATTAGATCAAGTAATGTAACCAAGCGTAATCTGGTGACCTCTTGCTACCTCGTGAATTCTGTTCGCTCTGATAACAATCCACAAGGCTTTAACATAGAAAAGTTTAATGTAATTGAGAACAATGATGTAGAAATTATAGAACGTTAAAAACAAAGCATATGGAACATCAATTTGATTTAGACGCATTCTCAAAAATCCTTACTGATAAAGGGTATGACGGTTATTTCCATACAGAGGGCTGTTGTGCAGGTAAACTGAAGGATAGTATCAGTGAATTTTTGAAAGTTTGGGACAATGGTAAAGAAGCTCCATTATTAGCAAATTATCTGCATTTATCTACTTATCTCCAATGGAATGGTGAAGACAGACCCAAGATTGAATGCAATATGTATGTAAAATATGAGAATGGAAAATTCGATTTACAAGAAACAGAAATGTATCTAAGAAGCATTGACCGTTATGGTCAATTACTGAAACAATCTAAACTGATTGCTCTTACAGCAAGTTCTATTCCGACAGTAAAAGAGGCTATTGCTCAAGTGTCAGATAAACCTAAGCAACAGTTGTCTTCTCAAAGCAGGAGGTTTAAACTCCTGAAATCTGATAAAAATTAAAGTATAAAAAAATAAGAGAAAATATGAAAAGGTATTTTGATAAAGTGGATAATCGTTGGCGAGCACTTCCTGTGCGGCAACAGTATAAGTACCTCTTATATTGTTTCCTGAGTTATTTGATTCTAACGATAGTTGTTATTCTAAAGGTTTGGTATGATACAGGAAAAACCAACTATAGCCTGGCTATCGAACACATTGAAAATCCCGTTGAAAAAAAGAAAGAATCCGCTATATCAATACAGGATTCATTGTTAAAATAATAAAAAATAGAAGATATGAAAGAAAGTGAAAACAAAAAAAGTACCGTCTTTGTTACCGATGGTAATTTAAATAAAACTTCAGAGATAGTGCTGGAAAGTAGTATGAATAAAGGCGATAAATTCAAAAAGACAGTCATCTTTGTATTGATGGGGATTGTATTCCTGGGATGTATGTATTTGATATTTAAACCATCCGAAAATAGAAAAAAGACAGAAGATATAGGCTTAAACGATTCTGTTCCTCAGGCAACTGATATCCGTTTACAGGATGATAAGCAAAAAGCTTATGAAGAGGAAATGTTGGAGAAAATGAATCTGGAAAAACAAAATGCGCTAACATCTTTGTCTGACTATTGGAATGAAGACAGCACAAATGAAAATGCTCAGGATGTTTCAGAAAAAAGTGAAGTATATAATAGTTCTTTAAACAATGATAATACTTCTTTGAATAGTTATCGCAATGCTCAGAATACATTAGGGAATTTTTATCAGAGTGATAATTTGGAGACATTGCAATTGCGTAAACAACTAGATGAACTAAAAGAACAATTGGCTAAAAAGAATGAGACACCAATTGATCCTGTGGAAAGCCAACTGGAATTAATGGAGAAGTCCTATCAGATGGCTGCAAAGTATCTTCCAACTAATCTAGTTTCAGGGGAACAGCCAAAGGTAACAACAACAGCTGTTTCAGGTTCATCAAACCAAAAAGAAACTTTTGTTACGTTTACTCCAGCTCATAAAAATGTAGTTTCTTCTTTATATAGAGTTCGCACGGATAGCACATTTATAGCTAATTGGAGTGAAAATCGCAACCGTGGATTTTATACTGTGGGAAAAACTGAAAAGGAAATGCCGCCCAAAAATAGTATCCGTGCTGTTATTCAACAAACACAGCTGGTAACAGGGGAGAGTAGTGTTCGTTTACGTTTATTAGAATCAGCCAAAATAGGAAATCATATTATTCCAAAAGGAAAAGTATTGACTGCAAATTCAAAAATTCAACAGGGACGTCTCCAAATGCAAATTACTTCAATAGAGTTGGAGGGAAGTATCTTCTCCGTTGATATTATAGTGTATGGACTGGATGGACAAGAAGGTTTGTTTGTGCCTTATTCTCCAGAAATGAATGCCCTTACTGAAATGGCAGCTAATATGAGTCAAACCTCTGGCAGCAATATTATGATGACAAATTCTGCAGGGCAACAGATAACAGGAGATTTGAGTCGTGGGCTTGTACAAGGTGTCTCAGGGTATTTTTCTAAAAAAATGAGAACCCCAAAAGTAACATTGAAAGCAGGGCATCAGGTGTTCCTCGTTTCCAAAAAATAAATATTTAATTCTTTAAAATTTTAGACAATATGAAAACAACGATGAAACATATATTAATAGTATTGATTTTAGTATTAGGCTATCAAACTACTTTTAGAGCACAACAGTCAGTTTGTAATACGACAAAGTTAAATTTGGGAAAAATAGAACCGTATCAGATAAAGGTAACTTACAGTAAAACTTCTCACTTGATATTTCCTGCTGCTATCCGTTACGTGGATTTAGGAAGCGATTATCTGGTTGCAGCCAAAGCAGAAGATGCCGAAAATGTATTGCGAGTAAAGGCAGCAGTTCGTGATTTTAAAGAAGAAACTAATTTTTCGGTAATTACCGAAGATGGACGTTTTTATAATTTCAATGTACTTTACAACTCTTTTCCAGTTACTATGAATTACAATCTTTTGGAAATGCAAAAGGGGATAAACAGAGGAAATACTAATGATGTTCTTTTTGAGGAACTAGGAAAAAATTCTCCATCATTAGTAGGCGAGTTATTGGAAACGATTTATAAAAAAGATAAACAGCTTATAAGACATATTAGGGCTAAGAGTTTTGGGATTAAGTTTTTATTAAAAGGAATCTATATTCATGACGATAAATTCTATTTTCATACCGAGATCCATAATTTTACTAATGTGCCGTTCAGAATCGATTTTATTAATTTCAAAGTAGTAGATAAAAAGATCGCTAAACGTACTGTGATACAGGAAAGAACGCTAGTTCCATTGCGAGTCTATAAACCACTGAACGAAATTGCGGGCAATTCAGTAGAACGAAATGTATTTCTGTTGGATCAATTTACTATTGCCGATGACAAAGTACTTTGGATAGAAATTTTCGAAAAGAACGGTGGTAGGCAACAGCTATTACAAATAGAAAATTCTGATTTGGTCAAGGCAAAGCTTATTAAGAATATGAAGTTGAAGATTAATTGATTTTAAAAACTGAAAAAGGGCTGTTTCACAATTAGTGAAGCAGCCTTTTTTCTATTTGTTGAAATATTATTGTTTTTATAACTTGTTTTAAAACAATAATTTAGGTTTTAAAACGTTTTTTGTAAATTAAAAAGTGAAATATAAAAGTACAGCTTATGAATCCAACATTGGTTTTAAGTATTTTAGCTTTGCTAAGTGGTTTTGGTCTTCGTTACTGGATTAACAGAAGAAAATTTTATAGAAGAAGCCCCATGGGAGCCGAAGGTTTTTCGAGTTATGAAAAATCAGTATTGATTTCTTTTTTGGAGCTTACCGGAAAATGGATTGCTTTTATTCTGATTGTTTTTGGACTTTTGTTCTTCTGGGGTTATTCAAGACAAACGAAAGAGAAAGAAAAAGTAGTTTTAATCGAAACACAAAATTCAAAACAATAAAGCGGCGTTCTTTTGCTTCTTTTCTTTGGTCGCTTATTTGGAAAGAAAAGAAGTCGATCAAAAATAAATAATGAGGATAGTGAATATCCTCAAGCAAAACTCACAACCTTTTTGGTAAAATGGGACAATTCACATTTTGACAAAGTGGTTGTATCCTTATACTGAAAAAAGACTTTCCCGACCATCGGAAGGGAGTGTCTTTTTACTTTAATTCGTACTATTAAATCAGCATTAAAACCAAATTAAATAAATACAGAAAAACTTTTTAAAGCTTTTATAAAAATGATATAAATAATAAAGCGGCGTTCTTTTGCTTCTTTTCTTTGGTCGCTTATTTGGAAAGAAAAGAAGTCGGACAAAAGTAAATAATAAGGATAGTAAATATCCTCACGCAAAACTCACAAGCTTTTTGGTAACATGGGAAGATTCGCATTTTACCAAAGTGCTTGCAACACTCTTCTGCAAAAAGACTTTCCCGACCATCGGAAGGGAATGTCTTTTTGCAGCCCGATTTTGAGCTTAGCCAACTGGTACGGGCTGTGACCTAAAATCTTTCAAATTGAGAAAAAAGCCTCTGTATTGGGTTAGCCCGTTGCGAAACAACCCCCATAAAAGAGAACTTCCCATTTGTGCGAGTGCGGAATTGATATACAAATCCTGTTTTTCTAATGCTTCCGCAAGGGAACAACTTGGAGTGTCATCTGTAATTTCGGACTGTCCCAACAGTTCGGGAAATTCTTCGGTCACAAAAGGCAAGTTAGCAACGGTTTCATATTTCTCTGAATTAGGTTGTTTTATATTGCCTATAGAAGATAGTATAACTTGCCCTGTATGTTGGCTATTGCCGAAATCCATCCAATAACGGGGACGATTAGAATAAGCATTGCTGTTGTTGAGTTGTTTCAAAATGTCAGCAATTTCAAAACGAGCCTTTACACTATCCACACAACTAATAAAAATACTTGCTCCTACATTTTCGGGTAATCTTTCCAAACTGTCTTTTTCAAATTTTATGGTTTCCGCTTTCCAGTTTGTACCCGACCAGCGATTGGCGCGGTTTATCAATGCAACCGATTTGTACAGTCCTGTTTCAGAATCTGCAAATCGTTGTCTGCCCAAATTGGCTTCGGTTATTATATCATCATCCCATAGACGAACGTTTAAACCTGCATGACCTAATGCAATAAGACTATGGTTCATTTCAATTAAAGAAGTTAATACTTTTGAACCTGTACCACCTGCACCTATAAGGTTTACTGCTATTGGATTTGTGGGATTTATTAAATAGTTGTCCGTAAAATGGACTTTTGTTTTTTCTAAATTCATGACAATACATCTTTTAAGGTTTTACCACTCTTTTTTAATACTTCTTTAGGGAAAGCTTTATTTGTATTTATAAGACTTTCCCAAAGTGCCACGCAGTTTCCTTTTATCGGGTTATAGTCCTGCATCAAATGACTGAAATAGCTGTTGAAAAAATAACTTTCCCATGCAATTGTAAAATCTTCTAATGAAGCAATTTTCTTCATCTGAACATCTACCGTTCCCATGCACACATTGCCATTTTCATATACATTGAAAAAAGGAGCATGGTATAGTTTTGTATTTTCGTTAGGTCTGCGGTTACTTCCCAAAGCAAAAACAGAAAGACTATTTTTATTTGCTATCCATAACATAGCAGGGATATTTGCCATGCCTTTTGAAATGCCTAAACTTTCTGTAAAATACAGTTCTCTTTGCATGGCTTTGGAAAACCAAATTGCTTTATTTTGAATAGGGTCAATATGTAAAATAGAATTGCTCATTATCCCTTCTGATTTTAAACAAGCTTCTTTTTCTTCTTTTGCTGTCTTCAATGTCTTTGCCAGTTGGTTTGCCTCTCTTACAGTTAAAGGGTGGGCATTAATCGGATTTCCATTTTTATCCATGTCAAAATATTCTACATAGGTGTCTGAATTCATTCCTTTAGTCTGATAGAATACTAATGCAGATTTAGGATAGTATAGCGTTCCAAAATTTTCTGTTATATCGTTCATCACTGTTGTTTTAAAAATTGTTCAGTAGGTATGTCAATTCTTCGATAAGGACAAACAACCTATTTTCAAAATCAAGATTGGTTGTTGTGATGTCACTTCCGTCAAAACGTTTAAGAATACGAGGCTCTTCAATTTGTCCGTATTCTTGTAATTCGCTATTTACACATTGAATAATATTTTCATTCAGCCAACCTTTTCCATCAGCATAAAAGGATACATAGTAATCCATTGTTAAAATGTTTTCTATTTCGTCTTCGTCCACTTCTTCGTTAGGTCTTGCATTTCGAAATACATTTTCATTTGGATATTGCTCTAAAAGGGCATAGGCTTCTTGAGCTAATTTTAAACAATCATGTTCAAATGCGTCTTTGCATTTAAAACGGTTTAATTGTCTTTTGAAAAAAGTTAAATTGGCAATATTGAAGATTTTTTGTTCCATTTTGTCGCCAATCCATTCTGCTTGCTCGAATTCATGCATATAAATGGATGTTTCTTCGGCATCATCATCAGTTAGTAGCCATTCTTTCAACATCTCGTATTGATAATAAAGAAAACTATTTTCCTGTCTGTAATAGGGTATGTTAACGCCATGATAGAGATAACTACAGATCGATAATAAAAGTTGTGCACTATGTTTTCGTTTTCTGTTTTTTAACAAGCTGTACAGCGGTACTATTGGAATATAAAAAAGAGTAGAATTTGTATTGTATCGTTCTTCACTTGTAAAAAAGCTTTTTTTATTATCCTGTACGAGTTTGATTTCTTCCCAATCTCTAACCTTATCTTTTAGTTGTTCTTTGATGTCCCATATAGCCAAAGCGATATTATAGGGAAAGCCAAAAGATTGGGTGTGTATGGGATTAATGTTATAATGCGATGCAAGTTGGGAAAGAGATTGGTGAAAATCTCTTTCCGTTTTTGCTGTTTTCTTACAAGCCTGTGCCGTTTTAGTTTCTGCCAAAACAGGCAGAAACGAAGTTCTTAAAAAACCATTGGTAACATCGGTACTGGTACAGACTGCTGTTTGTCCTTGCGGATTTCGTTTGCATCTTTTGTTCGTTTCATCCAGTTTGCGAACTCGCCTAATTGGCGGTGTAGTTGCTTTTGTTTGGATTCTTTGGGTAGCTGTATCGTACCCGCTATGATATTTGATTGCATAAGTCATGATTTATTGTTTTAGTTTAACCTTTTGTACCTATAGCACTTTCAAAGCGGTATTGTACCGTATCATCATTTATTACTGGAGCAGATACTTTTGCTGTTGTAAGTATGGGATAAGTATTGGAATAAAAGTTTAGTACTGTTTGTACACTCCATTTTGGTTCGGGGTCTGTGAGTTTGATTTCTTGTCCCTTATCGTTAAACAGGAACACTCTTTCTAATTGTGTGGCTAATAACATAATGATTCAATTTAAATTAAACATTTTCTTGTTCTGCTGCGAAAAGGCTAGGGGAAGCGAATTTGTCGGATAGTTCCTTTTTACGTTTGTTTATGGCTTCGGCATATTCAGGATAATCGTTAGGATTAGGTACTTTCATCCAGGCATCACGAGGTTTGCCATCGTTGTCCAATTCATCAGCCTTTGCCATAGCTTCTTTGTATTTCTTTTCTTTTTCGTCCTTTGCTTTTTTCTCCTTATCGGTTTTTTCCTTTTCCATTGCCGATTGTTTTTGGGCATTTTCCAATTGCTTCATATAGGCTTCCATATTGACCATTAAACCCGAAGCAGTTTGTAAGGGTACTGCAATACTTTCAATAAATCCCTCGTCTAGTTCTTCTGCTGTCCCTCTAAGATTAAGAGGTGGGATTAATTGTTTGGCATTGTCTCCACATTGTTCATTTTGGAGTAAAATAGAAACGACCAGTTTGTTTTCTACTCCTCTTGATATGGTTAGCTGTAAATCGCCAGTGATTTCTAATTCTGCTATCTGATTGAAAAAATTAGTGTTCATCTTTTAAATTTTTAAAGTGTTGTTTAATCCGTTTTTAATTACCGTTAATTTTTCGTGCATATCCAGCCAATAGGCTTTTTGTCTTTCATTGAAATCTGAAAAATCGTTACCCTCCTGTTGATAGTCTTTGTATTCTGCCGTTATTTTGATGGCTTCATCAAGGTCGGATACCTCAATAGTGCAACCGTTCAAATCAATTACTTCCATTCATCAAAAAATTTATGTTGATAGCGTTCGCACCAATTTTTGCAAATGAACTACACAGTTCAAATGCTTTTTGTGACTTTATTTGTGCTGTACCCCCTAATACAATGGATTGTAGTTTGGCTTCATCATCCTTATAATTGCGTACATTTTGGTAGTAGCCAGTCACAGCGTTATAAGCCCCAAATAAAGTTCCTTTTGTGGTTTCCATCTGTTGGGTGTCATTAGTCATTGCATAAGCAAAAGCACTTTCAACAGTATTTTTGAACACGGTGGATATTTCGTCTTCATTCCCTTTTTTGATATGCTCTAGGGTTTCTTTATTGGGACAAAGTGCCAACTGTATCAATTTTTCAACCTCCTTATCACTTACTTTTACTTTCGCCCAGTCATTAAAGATGTTTTCTAATTGGTTGCTAAACTCGTTAGCCAATCCCATTACTTTGTGGGCATTGTCCAAACGTTGTTTAGCTCCCGAAGTATGGCGGATGCGTACCACGTTACTCATATTGCGAAGTGAAGCGTTAAGCGTATTTTGGCAAACAATTCGAACAGGGGTAAAGGCTGCGGTAATACTTCCGCTACCATCGTGCGAAGTGGTGAGGAAAATATATTTTTCCGTTACATCATCGCCATTACCCACACGGATATAATCAGGCAGTTTTGCAGTTATGAAAATACGCTCTCCATTACCTAAAGCCCCTGCGGTCTCGTATAAGATTCCGTCAGTACCTCCTACGATAGCATCAAAAAAACTAAAAGCCTCCCGATTTTGTACAATATGGTAGTCTTTGCCTACCACACCCAAAACAGTGTTATTGTCAGTGCGCATAGTAGCAAAATAATTAGGTACGTTTAGTTCGTTGTCTCTAATTTCTGTGGTGTTTGTGTTTTCAATAATCCCTGAACCTTTTGTGTATAGCTGACTTTTGATTACTTCATAATCCAGTCCTGCGTGTTGGATTGCTTCTGCACTTGTGGGATAATCTTGTACAATTTGTCCTAAACCGTGCCATGCTTTTTCCTGAACGCTTAAAAAAGAATAACGTCCAGTTTCTTCGTTGAAATTTAAATTATGTGCCATGATATTGAGATTTTAAAATTTGAAAAAGATTAAATGAATTATGTTAGAATGGTAAATCGTCTCCAGTTTCCTGATTTGGAGTTTTGGTTTTCTGTTCGTTGGTGCTTGTCTGAGAGTTTTCTACTTTCTTACCCCCTCCATGCAATTTGATAGTTGAGGTATGGAAATTTAAACTTGCTCTTAATTCTCCGTCATTGGCTGTCCACGGTCTTGTGCTAACTCTACCTGTAAGTTCTACCAGAGTGCCTTTGGTGAGTATCTTCACTACATTTGGGCTTATCCAGTAAGAGCAGTCGAAATAGGTAGTTTGTTCTATGCGTTCGCCTTGTTTGTTGCGATAGCTGTCGTTGGTAGCTACTGAAAAGTTGACTACTTGTTTTTCTTTTGATGTTGTGCGTACTTCCGCATCCCTTGTCAGTCTTCCGATGATGTTCATAATCTTTAATTTTTAGAGTTAAATTTTATTTTATTTATTCGGCAATGAGAGGAGGAGCTGTTTCGTTTCACTCTATTACCATTTCTAATGCTTTTGTTTTCCATTATTCACATTTTTTTTATTCGTCTAAAGAGCCGGAGTATGCTTTGTTTCGTTTCAGGAGCATAAAAGGTTAGTGTTTAGCAGGAGCAAGGTTTTGTCAAACAAATACAACCCGAATGGGTGGAGATTTTTTGACAAACCCGTAGGGCATGACCTTGTTTCTGCGTTAAGAACACTAGTATACCTTTGCTCTTGAAATGGGACAAAACAGCATACTGGCTCTTGAATAAAAAACAGTGGAAGCGATGAAAAAGGCATTGAGTAAATGGTTCAATGTGATTTGAAAAAATCAATTAATGAGATAGAATTTCTAAAAACTTTAAGTGTCATTATTTTCTAAATATATATGGCTATGAAAGCCATGTAAAAGGATCTTGAAAAATACTGTTTAGGTGAAGATTTGGATTTTTCAAGATGCTTTTATTAGGTATCCGATTAAGCTCTTTTATGAAGTAGAGTAGCGGATGAATAAATGTGCTTTGAGGATTTTGTATGGATATAAAGAGAAGGATTCTCATATCCTTGGTGGCATCTTTCTTCGATACCGCCAAAGCATGACAAATAATACTGTTAAATACCATAAGAATTAACCTTTTTATTTAACGCTCTATTTTAGGAAGACCAAATAGAAAAATAGGCGATGCGATGGAGAAGAAAGAACTAAAGAAAATACCAATCGAAGAGGTTATGGAGTTTTTTAGAAAAGAAGGAATGGAGATGGATAGGGAAGAAGCAGAACTTGTTATGGGATTTTTGAATAATCTCACGATGATTGTTATTCGGGAATGCTTTGACGTAGAGTAGTTTATTTCGTATCTTAGCTAATCCCTATAAAACATTTTATTATTTATCCAAAAGAGATTAGCCATGAAAATAGCAGATTTATACATACGTGTGTCTACCGACGAACAAGCAGATAAAGGGTATTCACAAAGAGACCAGGAAGAGCGTTTAAAACGATTTTGCTCGACAAATAAAATTACTATCGGACAGGTTATCTATGAAGATCATTCTGCTAAAACCTTTAAGCGTCCTAGATGGGTAGAACTGTTAAATAATTTGAAAAAGAAAAGTTCGAAAACTAATCTTCTACTTTTTACAAAATGGGATCGTTTCAGTCGTAATGCAGGGGATGCTTATCAAATGATTAGTATACTTACCAATCTTGGGGTAGAACCGCAAGCTGTTGAACAACCTTTAGATCTTTCTATTCCAGAAAACAAAATGATGCTTGCAATTTATTTGGCTGCTCCTGAAGTAGAAAATGACCGTAGAGCACTCAATACCTTTTATGGTATGAGAAGAGCAAAAAAGGAGGGACGGGTTATGGGAGTGGCTCCATTCGGTTACGTAAATAAATGTAAAGAAGATGGTAGTAAATATATTGCACTACAAGAGCCTCAAGCTACTAATTTGAAATGGGCTTTTAATGAAATAGCAAAGGGATTATTTGCCTCTAATCAAATACGTTTAAAAATGAATGCCTTAAGCTTAAAAAAAATAAGTAGTAGTTCTTTTCATTTAGCTATTCGTAATCCAGTGTATTGTGGTAAGGTATTCATTCCAAAATATAAAGACGAAGATGCTTATTTTGTGCAAGGACAGCACGAACCGTTAATCAACGAGCAACTATTTGATAGAGTTCAAAAAATATTGGATGGTAATAAAAGAGTAGAACTTCCAAAAACTAAAATTCTTTCTGATGTTAACCTACCTTTAAGAGGTTTTTTGGTGTGTCCAAAGTGTGGACGTAATCTGACGGGAAGTGCTTCAAAGGGTAGAAATAATCGCTACTATTATTATCACTGTCATCCTTCGTGCGGTTTTCGAAAAAAAGCAGAGGTAGCCAATTTGATTTTTGAAGAAGGTCTGCAACTGCTGAATATAAATGATATAATGAAAAAGTATCTAAAAAAAATCTTCATAGATAATTATAAGACTTTCGTAAAAAGCCCAACCAATCAAAAAAAGCTTATTTCGGATGAAATTGACCAGTTGAATTCAAAGTTGTCAATAGCAAGAAATAAACTTTTAGCAGGAATTCTTGATGATGAGGATTATATTGAAATTAAAAAAGACTTGAAAGAAAAGATTGAAAAGCTGGAAGAACAGTTAGGGAAAGATGATTCTGATAGTAAAACTGTAAATATAGATGTATTGGTCGAAAAAGGGCTTCAGAGTATCACAAACATAGGTAAACTGTACAAAGAAGGTGGGGTTAATACAAAAAGGGATATAATTGGTTCGATATTCCCTGAAAAATTGGAATTTGACGGGAAGATATATCGAACCGCCCGAATGAATGTAATTGTGGGTCGTATCTTTCAGATTAACAGTGAGTTGATTAAAAATGAAAACAGGAAAAAAGATTGTTTTAATCCCTTCTCCTGTCAAGTGACCATGGAGGGATTTGAACCCTCACGCCCTTGCGAGCACCACCCCCTCAAGATGGCGAGTCTACCGTTTCTCCACATGGCCTAAAAGAAAAAAAGGTTAAGTAAAAATTACTTAACCTTTTGTGACCCGACTGGGGCTCGAACCCAGGACCCCATCATTAAAAGTGATGTGCTCTACCAACTGAGCTATCGAGTCAATTGCATCAGAAAACGTTTTTCAAGTGAATCACTTAAATTGTGACCCGACTGGGGCTCGAACCCAGGACCCCATCATTAAAAGTGATGTGCTCTACCAACTGAGCTATCGAGTCTTGCATCGTTCCCTGATTGCGGGTGCAAATATAAGGCGTTTTTTTTATTATTTCCAAGCTATTTTATTATAAATTTGTCTTTTTTTAATAATAAATTTTAACACCTTAGTTTATAGGGTTTTATTCTATGAAGAAAATTATACTGTTAGGTTATATGGGTTGTGGAAAGTCAACAATTGCCAAAGAATTATCAAAAAAGCTTGAAATCCCCTTTATCGATTTGGATGAATTTATCGAAAAAAAAGTGGAAATGACCATAAAATCGATATTTGCCGAAAAAGGAGAAATCCATTTTAGGAAATTAGAACACGAATGTTTTGTGGAATTATTGAATTTTACTGAGCCTATTATAATTGGACTAGGTGGAGGAACACCTTGTTATGCTAATAATCATGAATTGCTTAAAAGGGATGATGTGTTGTCGATTTATTTAAAAGCATCCATAGAGACCCTCGTTGATCGATTGTCGTTAAACAAGAGCAATAGACCCCTTATCGCCAATAAGAATGATGAGGAGATGAAAGAGTTTATTGCTACTCATTTATTTGAAAGAAGTTATTATTACAATCAGGCGCAATATAAGGTTGTGGTAGATAAACAAACTATTACGCAAACTGTAGAAGAAATTATAGAAATTTTAGCTTAACCAAGCGTAGCTATTGTCTTGTTCAAATTCCACTTGTACATGTTCTAATAAGGATGTAGAAAGCGAAATCCCTTTAAAATCGGCTTTTACAGGATATTTTTTATGATTGCGATCGACTAAAACCGCTGTTTTGAATTTTTTAAGTGGCACATCTAAAAAGTGTTTTACCGCATAAATTAAGGTTGTGCCTGAATTCAATACATCATCTATCAGGATTAGGCCTTTGTTAGCATATTCTTCTGCAGCAATTGAAGTTTGAATGGCTACAGTAGGATTTTGTTTGTCCATGTGAACTGCACATAAAATTACTTTTAAAGTAGAGATAGCTTTAAGTTCCTGAGCAATTTTTTCAGCAAAAACATAACCATTGGTAGCAATTCCGGCAAGAACAACTTCTTCTTCTTCAATAAAAGTTTCGTAGATTTGGTAAGCAATTCTTTTTGTTTTGTGTTTGATTTCCTGATTGGTTAGTATGATGTTTTTGCTCATGATTTATTTTTTTTTGCTAATGTACAAATTTAGGATTCTAAATTTCATTATGATATTCTCAAATTCCAACTGTCAGAAGGGATTTTTGGTTTTTGTTTTTTTAGGGAATGCTATTTTTTTAAATTAAAATAATTTTAATCCTCCTCCTCATCTCGGTAGATTTCGTTACCATATTCGTCAATATCCCTGCGGTCTTTTTTAGTAGGACGCCCAGTTCCAGTTTTGCGGTAATGTTCTTTGGATAATTTTAATAATTCCAGATGTTGGTATGCTTCTGCAGGAGTATCATTTCTACGGTATATATCAACTAGTTTAGCGCCTACACGGTTTTCAGGTATATCTAATACCGTGATGATTTGTGTAATCTGGTCTTTTCTAAAAGTAATTTTATCCGTTGGAAAAACTTCCTTAGAGGGTTTGGCAACAACACCGTTTACCGTAACATGATTCTTTTTGCAGGCTTCGGTAACCATATTTCTGGTCTTGTAATATCGGACACACCATAAATATTTATCTATTCGCATAAAATTTCTAAAATCAGAGTTAAATAGTTCACAAAAATAAATCAATATTGTATCTTGCGCACTTAAAATTTAGCTATAATGAACAAATTTAAGTATTATTTTATTGTAATAATTACAAGCCTCTTTTTATTTTCTTGTTCCAAAGATGATAACTCGTATACTCCAGAACCGCTTAGAGATTTTCAAGAACAATTTACGGCAGATAATACCACTATTGAAGAATATTTGAACACTTATTATTTGGATGATGCTGACAATCCTAATTTAGCGGATAATGATGTAGTATTTAAAAAAATAACGGATGTTGTGAATCAAAAATCAATCATGTCCTACTTAAACAGATCTACTTTTCCAAAATTGTTGAAAAAAGAAGTTGAGTTACATGATATTACTTATACTTTATATTATTTAGTACTAAGAGAAGGAACAGGAGAGTCTCCTTGTAATGTGGATGGTGTTCTGACATCTTATAGAGGGCAGTATTTGTACAAAAGTACTGTTAGTGAAGTAACAACATTGACAGCTACAGAATTTGAAGAAGTGAAATATCCACAATCCTTTTTTAATTTATACGAAGTGGTTACAGGGTGGAGTGAAGTTTTTCCGGAATTTAAGACTGGTAATAATGTACCTTATAAAGATTCAGATGGAAAGGAAGATGGAACCTTAGTACATACTGATTTTGGAGCAGGAGTAATGTTCTTACCTTCTGGTTTAGGGTATTATAATACTGGTCAAGGTTCTATTCCAAGTTATTCACCATTAATATTTTCTTTTAAATTATATGCTATTAACAGGTCAGATTTAGATGGAGACGGTATTCCTTCTTATTTGGAAGATATAAATGGAGATGGATATGTTTATACTTTAGCTGATGGAGTTTCTAATCCAGATGATTCTGATGGAGATGGAATTCCTGATTATTTAGATATTGACGATGATGGGGATGGTTTTACTACAAGATCTGAAATCACAGTAAACGGAGTAGTGACTCCTTTTGCATCTATTCCAGATTGTAGTGGAAGTACTGAAAACGCAAATAGAATTAAAAAACATCTTGATAAAAACTGTCACTAAAAGCAGTTGTAAAAAAAAAATCCCGATTTACAGCAATTGTAAATCGGGATTTTTTGTGCAATTAATTTTTGGGTAAAATTAATTTTGTTTTAACCAGTTGCTAAAATCATTAAAAACCTGTGGCGAAACACCGTGACCAATAGGATATTCATTATAAACGGATTCAATTCCCAGAGTAGTTAAAAAAGATTTCGTTTTTCTAGCCCATTCTACCGGAATTACTTGGTCTACTGTGCCGTGAGCTGCAAAGATTTTTAAATTAGAGAAATCATTGTTTTTGTAGTTTTCTTCAAATATAGGTTCGCTAATATAGCCGCTCAAAGCAATTACTTTTTGTACTTTATCAGGATGAGAAAGTGCTATGGCTTGACTTAAAATAGCACCTTGGCTAAAACCTAATAAGGTGATTTTTGAAGGGTCAATTGGATAATTGACAATTAATTCTTCAATAAACCTAGCAATTAAATCACGGGATAATTTGGCTTGTTCGTGATCTGAAAATTTATTTTCATTGGCATCAAAATTTATGGCGTACCAAGCATAGCTTCCATATTGTAAATCATAAGGAGCACGTGCCGAAATAACATAATATTCTTCTGGAAGTTCAGAAGCAAAAGAAAATAAATCGGCTTCATTGCTGCCGTAACCGTGAAGTAATAACAATAATGGATTCTTATCTAATTTTATTTTGGGTTCTCTGATGAGGTATTCTAAGGATAAATTCATAGTAAGTGTTCAGTTTTGAGTATTCAGTAATCAGTTTTGGAACTTGATTCTTTTTTTGATTCTATTTATACTGAGCTTGGAGTTTGGATTTTTAGTATTGGATTTTTTAAAAACTAAGAAATGCTTTTAAACCATTTTTGGTATAAATTACCAACTAATGGCATGGGACGTGTTTCCCCTTTTATAGCGCTAAAAATACCGTAAGTCCATAATACGGAAACGAATATCCACATAGGAGCCGAGATCATCAAGCTATCAAAATTACTGATGATAAGACCTAAAGAAATAAAAGTTAAGGTAATCCCTAATCCTTGACGGATGTGGAAAGAAGCAAATGGGTTTTTGTCTTCGGCATTCATAGACATGGCAATAAAAACTCCTATACCTAAGATATAGCTGGTTATTGCTGCTGTTTTTCCTTCTTCAATTGTATTGTTCATGTTTTATGCTAAAATTAATTTTCCTTGGTTGACAATTCCGTATGCTTTTCCTTGAAGCTCCATTCCTAAAAAGGCAGAGTTTTTAGATTTAGATAAGATGTTTGCTTTGGTAAAAGTACTTGTTCCTTCGGTTGTAAAAAGGCTCAAATTTGCTTTTGCACCTTCTTGTATAGCAGCATTTTCGATCTTGAAAATTGTTTTTCCAGCCGTTAGTTTTTCAATCACTTTTTCTAAAGGCAATACAGTCAATAAGGCACTAAAGGCAGTTTCTAAACCAATAGTTCCGTTTTTAGCCATATCAAATTCCATTTTTTTATGTTCAATGTCCATTGGATTATGGTCGCTGGTAATTACATCGATAGTGTTGTCTAGTATTCCGGCTAATAAAGCTTGACGGTCTTCTTCGGTTCGCAATGGTGGAGCCACTTTGTATCTGGTGTCAAAATTATCTAATTTCTCGTCTGTCATTGTTAAATGATGTACGCTCACGCTGCAACTTACTTGCAATCCTTTGGCTTTAGCTTCTTGGATTAAAGCCACTGATTTTGCTGTAGAAATGGTTGGAATATGCATTTTTCCGCCAGTATATTCTAGTAAGAATAAATTGCGGGCAATTTGTAATTCTTCAGCTAAATTTGGAATTCCTTTCAGTCCCAAACGGGTTGAAACTACGCCTTCATTTACTACGCCATTTCCTTTTATTTTTTCTTCTTGTGCAAAAGCAATCACTAATCCGTCAAAATCTTGGGTGTATTGCAAGGCAATTTTTAGCAAATTGGCATTGTCTAAACTTCTGTTGTAATCGCCAAAAGCAATTGCACCTGCTTGTTTCATGTCAAACAATTCCGCCATGTCTTTTCCTTCGGCATTTTTTGTCAATGCCCCAATTGGGTAAAGTTCCGTAGCTTGTCCATTAGCTTTGTTTTTTACAAAATTTATCTGCGATTGATTGTCAATTATCGGGAAAGAATTGGGTTGCAAAGCAATGCCTGTGAAACCGCTTTTTGCAGCAACTAGCAATCCGTTAGCAATTGTTTCTCGGTCTTCAAAACCTGGTTCGCCAAGACAAACACTGCTATCAAACCAACCTTGAGAAACATGAAGATGATTCAGTTGTACTTCTTCAACGTTTTCTGGATTAGCTAATGAAGTGCCAATTTTTTCAATGAATCCATCTACTATTAAAATATCTACCGTTTGATTATTGAAAGGACTTTGTGGGTCGATAATTTTGGCGTTTCGGATAATGAGTTTCATAAGTAGAATATATTTTTATTTCAGGAATTTTATAATAGCTATTTCGCATACAAGGAAGAGCAGTGCAAAGATAACAAACCATTTCCAAAGTTGATTATCCATTCGGTCGCTTTGTATGCTGCTAAAAACACTTTCAATCGACTCAGAAGTTTGATAATCGGATAGTAAATTGTTATCCAGTTGGTTGAGATTGCTTTCGCTTCTGTTGTAATTAAAACTGATATTTTCTATCCATTGTTTTTGATTGTAAATTTCAAAATTTCCAGCTTCTTGTGGCAAATCGTTAAATGTCATTTTAACTTTTGAATTCATAATTTGCTGAATTGGAATAAATTGTTCGTTGCTGTTTTTGACTTCTAAAATGCCATCTTTAGCAACTGAAGTGGCTACAATAAAAGGATTAGAATTACCAATAGTTAACGCATTGATGCCGTTATTTTGATTGAATTGTGCCATTTTATAAAATGTAGGAACAATTAAAGGTGATTGTTGAAAGTTAGAATTTTCTGTATTGATAGGTGCTGAAAAGACATATACGACTGAAACTGGTGTAAATAAAGCCGAAAGAAAAGCAGTTTGATCATCATAAATCAAAGCTCCGGAATTGGAATTTGAAATAGCAAAGGAAGTTTTGGTACTTGGATATTGAAAATTATTAATCTTACTTTCAAAAACACCCGAAAATAGGGGGTGATTGAAATTGATTTTACTAATTAATTTCTCTACCGTTTCATAGGATTTGAATTGGATGTTTCCAAAATTCCCTAAGAATGAGTTCAGCGTGGCAGTGGAACATTTAGCAGAAGGAATAACAATTAAGTTGCCGCCTTTTTGAACAAAATCTTTCAATGTAATTTGTAAAGCTTGTGGGATTTCATCCAATTCGTTTAAAACCACAGCATTTTGTTTCTCTAAATTGTTGTAATCTAAAGTTGCTAATTCCGAATTGCTGTAGTTGAATTCGTCAGTGGTATAAATACGTTGTAAAAAGTTACTTTTTTGGGCTTCGCCAATGCTGATAATGTTGATTTTTTTAACTTTTGAAATACTGAAATAAAAAGTATTGTCATAAGCTAAGCTGTTATCAGTAATGGAAACATAACCGTGGAAAGCTTGTTTAGGAATGCTAAAATGCAATGTTTTTTTAGGACTGTCTAAATGAGTTACGGTTTTAGCAATCAGCTTTTTTTGATTGTAAATGGCAATTGGAACCGATTTAATGTCCTCGCCAAAACGGGATAAGTTTACATTGATATCATAGAAATCATTGGTGGTTTCATCAATAAAAACACTGTCAATACTAACATTGTTTTTTTGTTCCGATTTTGGAATGATAAAATAGCTAACGTCAGTTTCAGGAATATTTTTAAGTTGTTTTTTATTCAATCCTACAGCATCCGTAATGATAATGATGTCTTTTTTTACATTACCAGGACGTGCATTTATTTTAGCTAAAATTGGATTTAAGTCAAAAGGAATGGCACTGTATTTTATATTCTGCAGTGTGCTTCTAATTGATTTGATATCGGTATTCCAGTAACTTTCCGTATTGGTAATCAGCGAAAAGTTCTTGTTTTCTGGTGCTTCTTCTAGTAATTCTTGAACAGCTCTTTTTAGTAATTCTCCCTTTTTCCCTTTGGCTTGCATACTAAAGGAATTGTCCAGAATAATATACATTTCGTTGGAGCGGTTTTTATGGTCTTTTGCATCAAAATAAGGCTGAGCAAAAGCTAAAATAATAGCTGCCAGTAGCAATAGACGGCAAGCAAGCAACAACCATTTTTTTAATTGGGAACTTTTTCTGGTTTGAATTGAAATTGATTTTAAGAAACGAACATTGGTAAAATATTCTTTTTTAAACCTTCGAAACTGAAATAAATGAACCAAAATAGGGACAATCAATAAAAAGAGAAAGTATAAAATTTCAGGATGTTTGAATTGCATTCTTGTTTTGGCTTTTATTTAGTATCCAAAAATACAAATTTGTAAACAGTTTTAAATGGAGAGTGTAGGATTTTTTAAATAGATTTAAATCCTATTATTGATTCGGTTTTTATATGTATTTTAGCAGTTATCAAATAAAAAGTATAAAATGAAAAAAGGATTTTTAGTTGCTTTAGTCTTATTGTTTTGCAATGGTATTCAGGCACAGGAAAAGAAATTTAATTTAGTTATAGGAACTTACACTAAAAGTTGCGAAAGTAAAGGAATTTATGTGTACGAGTTTGATACCGAAACTGGAGAGACTGTATATAAAAGTGCCACGGAGAATGTTGTAAATCCCAGCTTTTTGACGCTTTCTAAAAAGAATGATTTTGTTTATTCGGTTAATGAGGATGGACCCAAAAGTACGGTGAGTGCTTTTAAATATGATTCTAAAAGTGGAAAATTAGATTTTCTGAACAAACAAGACATAAATAATCCAGGACCGTGTTATATTATTAATGATGATAAATCGGTAATAACTGCTAATTATACCGGTGGTAGCGTTGCTGTTTTCGGAAAAAATAAAAACGGAAGTCTGACTCCTTTGAAGCAATTGGATCAACATTTTGGGAAAGGACCAAACCCGAAGCGTCAGGAGAAATCACATGTACACATGGTGCAGTTTTCACCCAATCATCAATTTGTTTTAGCAACCGATTTAGGAACCGACCAAATGTATTTGTACCAATACCATGCGAATGCTGCCAAACCATTGGAACTTAAAGATAGTATTAGCGTAAAAGCGGGGAGTGGTCCCAGACATTTTACTTTTAGCAAAGATGGAAATAAACTTTATTTACTGCAGGAACTGGATGGCACTTTGTCAGTTTTTAATTATTCTAAAGGGAAATTACAATTGGTTCAGGAAACTACAGTGGTGGAAGAAGGGTTTAAAGAAAGTTTTACAGCCGCTGATATCCATATTTCACCTGACGAACAATTTTTATATGCTACCAATAGAAAAGAAGCTAATACTATTAGTTGTTTTAAGATCCTGAAAGATGGGAAACTGGAATTGGTGTCCAGAAACAGTACTTTGGGCGATGGACCTCGTAATTTTGCTATAGATCCAACAGGGAATTTCCTTTTAGTTGCCCATCAATATACAAATGATATTATTGTTTTTAAAAGAGATAAAACCACAGGGAAGTTGACTGATACCGGAAAACGCATTCCTTTGTGTTCACCAGTTTGTTTGGTTTTTACTAAAATATAATTCTGTGATTGTAGTAGAATGAGTGTAGCAATATCAAATTTTTTATCTGAAAACAGAATTTTAGGAACCGAATCAGCTAAGATTTTAGAGGGATTTTGGAACAAGGACAAAGTTCTCCAATCAAAAGAACTGTTGTTGGGGTTTAATCAAAAAGATTCCAATTTGTATTTTGTAAAAAATGGTTGTGTACGCTTATTTGTAATTGATAAAAACGGAGAGCAGATTAATTTGGGTTTTGGATATGAAAATTCGTTAATCACCTGTTTTCAGACTTTTATTGAAGGAAAACCTTCGTTGATAAGTATCGAAGCAATCGTTGATACAGAACTGGTAGCCATTGCTAAGGAAGATTTGATGCCGTTGATTCAAAGTAATTCCGAAATTGCTCTTTGGTATCAGTCCATGCTTGAATTTACCTTATCAGGTCATATTCAACGACAAGTAGAGCTGTTGACTTTAAAACCCTATGAGCGCTACGAAGTTTTTATAAAAAGAAGTGGTCATCTGATTAACAGAATTCCGCTCAAATTTATCGCTTCTTATTTGATGATGAAACCAGAAACCCTGAGTAGGATACGGGCTAAGATTTCTTGATTTTAATCAAGTGTGAATTGTTGTTTTAATTCCAAATTTGTGATTGTAAATATAAAATCATCAATTATGAAATTAGCTTCAGGTCAAAAAGCCCCGTTGTTTGTGGTAAAAGACATTTTTGGAAATACTGTAGATTTGGATCAAATCCAGAATCAAAAAATTATGTTGAGTTTTTTTCGCTATGCTGAATGTGCTATGTGCAACCTTCAGATTTCTAAAATTATGAAACACAAAGATTCATTTGCTGAAAAGGGAATTAAACTAATTACTGTTTTTGAATCCCCGGCTGAAAGTTTAAAAACAAGTATAGCTAACCGACATCAGTTTGACTTCACGATAATTGCCGATACCCATCGGGAGTTGTACGATTTGTATAAAGTAAATCCTTCCTGGTTAAAAACAATGAGAACCATGTCGATTAAAGGGATACAGCATCTTTCGGCGGCTGTTAAACTGGGTTTTAAAGCCGGTGGAAAAGTAGAGGGAACCTTGCATCAAATTCCGGCTGATTTTTTAATTGGTTCTGATAAAAACATTGAAATAGCTCATTATGGAAATAGTGTGATTGATCATTTTCCTTTGGAAGAACTATTTAAAAACTAGCATAAAAAAAGCCTGAAATGTATGTTCCAGGCTTTATAATTATTTCTTTTTTTTCTTTTTTGCTCTTGTTTTCAGCATGTTTCGGTTAACAGAACCATGTGTTTTCTTTTTGGTTTTGGATGGTCCGCCAAGATTGACTTTTTGGTTCTTTTTAGCTTTTTCGTGAAAAGCTCCGTCTCCATCTGTTTTGGGTCTTTTCATTAAAATCTTAATGGGCTGTCTGTCTTTTTCAGGACCAATTAATTTTGTAGAAATCTCTACTTCTTCAGGGAAATCTTCGATGTCTAATTCCATATTCATCAATACTTCTGCACCCACTTTTAATTCTTCTTCACGTGGCGTTACCAAGCTTATAGCTGTTCCTGTAGCATCGGCACGACCGGTACGACCAATACGGTGCATGTACAATTCAGGTTCTTCGGGCATTTCGAAATTGATAACATGAGTAATGTTTGAAATATCCAAACCTCTCGCCATAATATCCGTTGTAATTAATCCGCGAAGGGTTCCTTCCTGGAAAGAAGCCATGGTATTCAAACGGTAATTTTGTGATTTATTAGAGTGAATCACACCAAATTGGCCTTCAAAATCTTCCTCAATACTTTCGTGAAGCATATCAGAAATCTTTTTGTTGTTTACAAAAATCAAAACCCGACTCATGTCTTCGTTGTTTTTTAATAAATGCTTTACTAAGTTAACTTTAGTATTGAAATTAGGAACGTTATACGTAATTTGTCTGATTCGTTCTAATGGAGTTCCAGATGGTGAAAGGGTAACTTCTTCAGGATAATCAAAATAGTCATTCAAAATAGCGTCAACTTCATCGGTCATAGTAGCCGAGAATAAGATGTTTTGACGTTTTTTGGGCATCATTGCTAACAAGGCAGTCAGCTGAACGCGGAAACCTAAATTCAGCATTTCGTCAAATTCATCAATAACTAGTTTTTGCATGTCTTCAAAACGAACCACATTGTCTAAAGCCAAATCCATCGTTCTACCCGGAGTTCCTACAAGAATATCTGAACCTTCATAGACTGATTTTTTTTGGGTATTGATATTTACTCCTCCAAAAATCCCAATGGTTCGGATAGACATGAATTGGGTTAGTTTTTCCAGCTCTTCAACAACCTGAACAACAAGTTCTCTGGTAGGAACTAAAATGACAATTTTAGGAGTATGTGTTACACTAAATTTGTATTGTTTAAGTAAAGGTAATAAGTAGGCAAAGGTTTTACCAGTACCTGTTTGTGCAATTCCCATCATATCTCTTCCGGACATAATTACAGAAAAAGATTTCTCCTGAATAGGAGTAGGAGTTGTAATTCCTAATTCATCAATTGCTTTTTGTAATGATTTAGGAAGATTGAATTGCTCGAAAGTAGCCATAAAACGTATATTTTGTGCAAAGATAGTCTTTTTAAAATAACCTTTGAACAGGATTAGTTCTATGGGAATATTTAAACCGCAAATTCGCAAATTTTCATTTATGATCAAATGTAACTATCTTATGAACGGGTTAGTAAACATTACTTTAGTTAACAAAAATCAGTTGATGAAAATATTTTAATTAGCGAATTTACGGTAAACCTAGATTTGTGAATTTTTTAGAAATGTTGCTATTTAAAGTTTAAATTCCAGGAAAGGGTCAATGAATAAATCCAAAAATAATTCCCCGGATCAAAACTAATTTCCTGATGAGCTACATCAAATTGTGCACCCCAAGCATTTTTTTCTTTATTAGTCGAGAAAAAGTAACCTACATTCAAACGCTGTGTTTTTAGATTGATAATTGCTACATCATTAGCGTCAAAAATAAACTGATTTACTTCTGGTGAAATTCCCATGCTATATGTTAGACTCAGGTAATTATCAGCATTACTGCGGTATTTTCTATAATTTAAAGCTGCCGAAGTACTTGTTCCTCCATCGCCTGGTGTAAAATAGGGACGCAAGGACCAATAACTATTTCCAGTGTACCATCCGATAGATCCAGTATAAATGTTAGTGGTTGTACTGTATTTAAGTGTTCTGAATCCTGCAGAAAGTTCTAAACTGTGTGGTAATGATTTATACAATTCGGCACCATATCTTAAGTCTGGAAAAATAAAACTATTAGCATAGCCAACATTTACATATGCATACAATCCTTTGGTAATTTTAGGATACATATCCACTTCAACTTGTGCGCCATTTTCATTGAAACGGCGGTTGAAATTGACTCTTCCTATAATACTTCCATATTTGGTTTGTTTGCTATAGCTTAAAGAATAATATTGCATTGGGTCAAAAGTTTGCGAGTATACATCAACTGATGCTCTTAAACCAATAGTGTTTGTTCTTAAAGTACTGTTTAAACTTTCTAAAAAATCTTTGGCATCTTGATTTTCAGAATTTTTAGCAATCAGACCTTTTACTACGTTTTGTGCTTCCAGTGGATTATTAGTGTTTTTTAATGCACTAGCTTCTAATAAGCTAATCTCGGGGTCGTTTGGAAAAATTTTCAAAGCCGATTTAGACATTTCTAATGCTTGATATGGAGCATCACTCCAAGATTCATTTTTGATAGCAGCGACCCAGTTTTCCTTATTTTCGGGGGCTTTTTCAATAACATAAGCAAACTCTTTTCGAGCTTTTTTATAATCACCATCCCAGGAATAAGTAGAAGCTAGAAAAGTACGAATGTCATGATAGTTAGGATATTTAGTCAAAATATTTTCTAAAGTATCTTGGGCTTGTTTCCTTTGCTGATTAAAAGCCAGTTTACGAGCTGTTTCAAAAGATGTATCGGGATTTCCGTTGTATGGACTTACTTGAGCTTGTGTTTGTATTGCCCAAGCAAAAGTAAATAGTATCGATAATTTGATAATAGGTTTGCTTATCATCATTGTAATTCGTTTTTAAGTTTAAGGAACTCACTATTATTAGGATATTTTTGAAGCATACTGTCAATCGCTTTTTTAGCCATAGCTAAATGATTGGTTCTTTGGTATGCTTTGGCTAATTTAATACCTAATTCCGGATTTTTAACTTCGTTTTTTAATGCTTTTTTAGCAATATCAATTCCTTTTTCGTCTTGATTGGACCACCAATAAAGATCCATTAAGGCAAGGTAACTGTCATAGTAATAAGGCGTTCTTTTGACAACTTCTAATAGTTCTTTTTCGGCATTTTTATAATCTTTGTCCCAAGCTAAGGTTCGACCTTTTAGGGTTCTAACATCGGCATAATTAGGCAATTCATTTAAGATGTAATTGCACAAAACACGCGCTTCTTTTCGTTTGCTGTTAAAAGCTAATTCTCTAGCTCTCAGGAATGTTTGATCGTAATTTAAATCTTTAGCTTCTTTTCTGATTACAGCCATTTCTTCTTTCGAAAATTCAAAGGACGCTTTGCTATAGATCAGTAATGATTTTGGTAGAATTTTATTCTTTTGAGTCAAATAAGCATTGAGTTTTTTAGCCTCCTGTAAACTATCTTCAATAGTTTTTAGTAAATCACCATCACTAATTTTTGACGTTTCAAAATTCTCATCTATCTGGAATAGATTACCGTTAGAGTACAAATAATCTTTGTAGATGTATTCATTAATAACGCCTTTATTTTGCATAATTGGAATTTTATGAACATTTCTAAAGCGTTTCACCGTATCTAATCCTGTACTCATCCAAGCTGTTTTTTCTATTTTGTTATCCATTTTATAATTGTTCATTAAAAAGGAAACTAAACTTGGCGTAATATCCCAATGTGAGGAAACAGATTTGAAAGATTGTGTTTTTTTCAACATTGGACTATAGATATACAAGGGAACGTGAAAACGGCACAATTTGTCTTTTTGTTCAATAGGAATCAAACGGTGGTCTCCTGTAATAATAAAAATAGTATTATTGTAATCCGGTCTTTTAGCATAAGATTCCATGAAAGTTTGAATCGAGTGATCTGTGTACAACAAAGAAGCATAAATGTTTTTATAAGTTTCTACCTCTGATTTTGAAAGCGCCATATTTTTATTAGATGCCGTAATAGCATCTACTTTTTTTAGGTATTCTTCTCTTTCAGGAAAATCAAAAGGCTCATGATTCGATAATGTCATAATCACATCTAAACGTGGTCCTTTTTTAGACTGAATTTCGCTAAGTGTTTTTCTGAAAATTTCAGCGTCCGGATACCCCCAAGTAAAACCTTCGGCATTGGCTTTAGTTTTATGGTAACTAGAATCAAATTTATTGATATCGACAATGTTGTCAATATTGTTGTATTCTAAGAAATTATTTCGATGATCAAAACTGGATTCGTCTCCACAATAAAAAGCAGTGTTGTAACCATTGGATTTTAAAATACTAATTAAGGAACTGTGGGCAGCTAAGGGTTTCATTTCTAAAAAACCTTTGTCTCCATAAGGTAGCGAACCTAAAATAGAAGGTAATGCTCCAAAAGTACGACCGGCATTACTAACAAAATTTTCCCAATACAAAGATTTTGGAATCATAGAATCCAAATATGGAGTAAAACCTCTATTAGCATTTTTACCAATAAATTCATCTCCTAAGCCTTCAACAATAATCATAACGATGTTTGGTTTTTCGTCATTGATTTCGAAAAAAGGTCCTAAAACATCCGGAGTAGAAGAGGATGGTTTTAATAAGGGGAATTCTTTTTTGTATGTTAAATTAGCAGCGTTAAATTGTTTTTTATCTTCTTGAAATTGGATAATAGCATTAGAAAAATATGCCAATTTGTTTTGGTATGAAGTATCGGCAACTTCAGGAATAAGTAATTTAATTCCAAGACAAAACACAGCAGCAATTACTGTTCCTATGTATAGTTTTTTTAGAACTATTTTTCTAGAAACGTATTTGTTTATGATCCAATACAATAATGGAAAAGCAATAAATGGTACAAAATACAATATTGAAAAGGATTCTGATGCCGTAACGGTTGTGTACATGTCGCTAGTAGAGTATCCTAAAAAATCGGCTCCAAGGTTCACTAATGTGGTTAAATGGTATTTAGTTAGGGCAAATTGACCAATAATGATTAGTGTAAAAAGAATCTTGATAGGAAGATCTTTCCAACTTTTTTTAGTGTAATGGCATGCAAAATAAATAGGCAAACAGAAGAGACTAATTATCAAAACTGTCCAGAAATCATTGATTAGTTTGTAAAATAATGTACTGGCAACAGATGGAATTTTAATTCCGGTATAAAGTTTAGCAATTATTTCGAAAATGCTAATTAATCCAAAAGTGAATGCCATAGAAAGGCACAAGAAGCCATAATTAAAGGAACTCTTTAATGGTTGATTGTTGTCCATCGATGTAGATTTTGTGTTTTTTTTTTGTAATTAGTTAGTTAGCCGTCATTCCTTTGCGTGTCATTTCGCCCCATTTAATTTTTTTATTAAAATAGTAGTCAAAATTCCCTTTTAAAGCAGCATATAAAATAAAAGGATGATTGAGAATAGGTTCTGTAAAAGCTGTTTTTATAAGTTGTAAACCCATTCCTTTTTTTCGATATTGGTGATAGGTAAGTTCTTCAGTTATTATGGTAATTATAGAAAACATTACTGTAAATAGATAAGCTATTATTAAAAACAATATGGCATAATCCCAAAGAACATTGTTGGTAATAATAAGGAATAAAAAGTAAAATAAACCTAATACTTCAACAATGGGAGCTGCTCTTTCAAATAAAAACCAATACGGATAACTAATGGTTCCAAGCGCTTTATATTTAGGATTGAATCCAATTTTTTTATGTTTTTTTAATGTTTCTATAGTTCCTCGTGTCCATCGGTTTCTTTGTGAAATGAATATTTTATAATTATCAGGTGCTTCCGTCCAGCAAAGAGGATCCGGAATATAAGCCACTCTGTATTTTACTTTTTGTTCTTCCATGTGGCGTCTCATTCGTACAATAATTTCCATGTCTTCCCCTACTGTTTTAGTATCATATCCGCCTACTTCTAAGGCTGTTTTTTTATCAAATAATCCAAAAGCACCAGAGATAACTAATAATCCATTGAGTTTGCTCCAGGCCATTCGGCCTAAAAGAAAAGCTCTCAAATATTCTAAAATTTGTCCTCTTACAATTCTATTTTTTGGAAAATTGATATCCAGTAATTTCCCGTCTTTAATTACACAGGAATTAGCAATTCTAATTACACCACCAGCAGCAATAACTTTTTCATCGGTGGCTTCCAGGAATGGTTTTACCATTTTTTGTAAAGAATCTTCTAGCAATAAACAATCTACATCTATACAGGCAACATATTTATGGGTACTAATGTTTAATCCCAAATTCAGCGCATCGGCTTTTCCTCCGTTTTCTTTGTCTACTACAATTAATTTTTCAAAAGCTGGATTAGTCGATTTAAAAACACCTTTTCTAAGTGGCTTTGTTTCAATTTGATAATTAATCAAATAATCAACTTTAACCAAGTCATAAGCTACAATTAATTTTTCTAAACTATCATCTTTACTACCATCATTAACAATAATTACATCATAATTTACATAATGATTAGAAAGTAAAGAACGCACGTTTTCTACAATGTTTAAACTTTCGTTATAAGCTGGTGCAATGACAGAAATAGAAGGAGAAATAGACGAAGATAAAATACTAGAATAGTTTACAAAACTATTTTTCTTCATATAATTAACGGTTTCAAATGCAGATATAATTGCTAAAATAATATACGATGAAATAGCAGCTATTGCAAATCCGAAAAAGAAATAGTCAAAAATATCGATTAGTTGTTGGGGGATATCTATAGTCATAATTAACTGGCTATGGTTAGGTTTTTGTCTATTGTAAAATCAGGGGTAATTGTATTAACTTTAAATGTATTATCGTCATCAACAGTAATTAAATTCATGATTTTCATAACAGAAACTCTGATGTAAAAATTCTCATGTTGGATATGCTCTTTTATAAAAGGAATGTCGTTTGGCATAGCCATTTCTTCCATCATTTTAAAAAAGGCTATTTGTTCCTCCAGACTTCTGCTAAAGAGATCTTTTTTAATGATTTCTACCGCTTCATAAATCCCTAGATGATTAACGATATTAATGGCTTCAACTCTAATTTCGCTATTTGAATGGTTAAAAAGAGCTTTGATAGCTTCTTGTGCTTCAAATTGATTGTAGATTCGGGCTAATTTTAAAGTAAACAGGACTACTGAATCGTTTTTAGAATACAACCATTTTGAAATGTCTGGGACTTCCAGATTATTGAATTGATCTAAAATTTCTAATAGTTGAATTTGATCCCATTCGGATAAATTACTTTCTAATACATCTAAAAATTCAAGTCCATTAAAACGAAATAATTTAACTAAGTATTTTTGAATTTCATTACGAACTTCTTTTCTTGGATGATTGATTAATTGAATAATTTCATCGTGTGCTTCTTTGATTTCAAATTGTGTTAACTCTTTGATAGCACGAGCTACAGCATCCCATTTTTTACTTTTTAATTTTGAAGTGGCTGAGTTTATTAATCCTGTTTTGTAATATAAATTTTGAATAGCATCTGCTGTTTCTCCTGAAATTTCATTCTTTAATTTTAAAAATGTAGTAATAATAATTTTTCGTTTTAAACGATTTTGTATACACTTTTTTAAATATTCAACTATTTTTTGTTGCTGTTCGCTGTTTTCAGGAACATCATCAGCATATAAATATTCGATTAGATCCGCTTCGTATTTTTTTTGATACGTAGCTTCTATTCGTCCTTTTATTCTTAACCGTTTTCTAAGACTTTTTAAATAGACTAACAAGACTATTATAATCATCATAAAAAGGGCAGAAGTATAAGCACAAAATTGAATGATTGGATGCGAATTTTGAAACGCATCAATGCTATTTTGGATTAAATCTAACATAATAGTTGGTTTAGAGCTTTACTGCAATAACCTTTTAATTCGAATTATTAATTCGTTTGGACTAAAGGGTTTACTCATAAAATCGGTAGCGCCTAAATTGAAAGCATTCAAGACCATTTCTTCCTGACCAGCTGAAGAAAACACAACAATAGGTGTTTTCATTTCCAGTTTGTTTCTAACATGACTAATGACTTCAAGTCCACTTATAAATGGCATCATAATGTCTGTAAGAATCATGTCGGGATTGTTGTCTGCAATTAAATCAACAGCTTCTTTACCATTAGTAGCTATAAGGAGTTGATAACCTTCTTTTTCTAATTTAAATTGTAACAATTTTGAAAGAATAGAATTATCCTCTGCTAAAACAATTTTTTTTGTAAGATTCATTTTCTTGTAGGTTATAAGTTTTTGTAATTGGGGCTTATTTACAAGATAAATGTAATAAATAAATCAATATAACATCGATAAAGTGCGTAAAAACATCGATAAAATACACTTTTTTGATAAATTATATGTAAAATTACTACAATGTTAAAAAATATTGTTTTCTTTTTTTAAGGATTTTTAATGATGAAAATCAGAAACTTTCGAAAACACCCAGACCAAAAAGAGCAAAGTCATATTTTACAGGGTCGTTAGGGTCTAATTTGCGAAGCTTTGTGTCTAATTCTAAAAGTGCTTTGGCATCATTTTGTTTGCGAGACAATAAACCTAGTTTTCGTGCCACATTACCAGAATGTACATCTAATGGGCAAGAAAGTTTAGCGGGCGCTATACTTTTCCAAATACCTAAATCGACTCCTTTGTTGTCTTGACGGCACATCCAACGCAAATACATATTAATACGTTTAGCAGCTGAATTATTCAGTGGATCAGAAATGTGTTTTTGGGTTCGGACTAAATGAGGAATTTCAAAGAATATTTTTTTGAATTCAGAAATGCTTTTTTGCATAGAATCAGCTTCCTGATGTCGTCCAAAAACGATTTCTAGTCCGCCGTGGTTTTTATAGATATTTTGTAAAGCCACAATAAAACCTATAAAATCATGGCCATTAAAGGTGCGATGAACAAAGGATTCTAGTTTTTCTAAATCCGTTTCAGTATGAGACATTACAAAATCATAAGGTGCATTACCCATTAATTCCATCATGCGAAGGCTGTTTTTGATAATCATCTTTCGGTTTCCCCAAGCAATAGTAGCGCTTAAAAAACCGGCAATTTCAATATCTTCTTTTAAGGTAAATAAATGCGGAATTTGAACCGGATCACTTTCTATGAAATCTAATGTATTGTATTGTAATACCTTTTCGTCAAGAAAATCTTTTAGTTCAGAAAAATTCATATTTAGGAGTAGAAATTAATGATCACTAATCATTCCGTCAATCATCACGAGTTTTCTATCGGCCATATTGGCTAATTCTTCATTGTGAGTAACAATCACGAAAGTTTGTCCAAATTCGTCCCTTAATTTAAAAAATAACTGATGTAAATTTTCTGCCGAATGGGTATCTAAATTTCCAGATGGTTCATCTGCAAAAATAACCGCAGGTTGGTTAATTAAAGCTCTGGCAACCGCTACACGTTGCTGTTCTCCTCCGGAAAGTTCACTAGGTTTATGGTGGATACGATGGGATAAGCCTAAGTAATTAAGTAGCTTTATAGCTTCTTCCTCGGTTTCTTTCTTGCTTTTTTTTGCAATATAAGCAGGAATACATACGTTTTCAAGCGCTGAAAATTCAGGCAATAACTGATGAAATTGAAAAATGAATCCCAAATTTAGATTTCGGAATTTAGATAGATTTTTATCGTTCATCGATAAAATGTCTTCGTCGTTGATTCGAAGTTCTATATTACTTTCTTTATTAGGACGATCTAATGTGCCAAGAATTTGTAAAAGGGTTGTTTTTCCTGCTCCCGAAGCTCCTACAATGGAAACGATTTCTCCTTTTTGAATATGTAAATCAACACCTTTCAGTACGTGAAGCTGGTCGTAATATTTGTGTAAGTTTTTAGCTTGTATCATCAAATGGCAGTTTTTACAAAGAAACAAAGATTTTGATGATTATAAAATCTAGGAAAGGATATTTTTAAAGTAAAAAGCATAAATTTGAGTTAATAGAATTTGAAATTAGTTGATAAATTATTTTTCTAATAAGAAACACAATTAGTTATGGAAAAAGAAAAAAAGATAGAAACTGCAACATTTGCTGGAGGTTGTTTTTGGTGTACCGAAGCCGTTTTTTTAGAATTAAAAGGGGTAGAAAGTGTCATGCCAGGTTATATTGGTGGACACACCATTAATCCTACTTATAAAGATATTTGTCAAGGAGATACGGGGCATGCTGAGGCTATTCAGATTTATTTTGATGCCGAAGTTATTTCCTTTGGAGAATTATTAGAATTGTTTTTTGCTACGCATGATCCTACTACTTTAAACCGTCAAGGTAATGATGTTGGGACACAATATCGAAGTGAGATTTTTTATCACAACGATGAGCAGAAAGAAATTTCGGAAGATTTTATTCGTTTTCTAAATCAAGAAGCTGTTTTTGATAAACCAGTTGTAACTAAGGTTTCTGCGGTTAGTGCTTTCTATGAAGCCGAGGATTATCATAAAAACTATTATAATCTAAATAAGTCGCAAGGGTATTGTGCTTTTGTAATTGCACCTAAAATTGATAAAGTAAAAACTTATTTTAGAGATAAATTAAAAGAGGAGTAGGCTTATTTTTTGCTATGGAGGATCAATATAAAAAACTCATTTTAGGAATTGTTTTCGATGCCATCGGGATGCTATCATTTAGTATTCCGTTTTTGGGTGAGTTCTCGGATGTAGTTTGGGCTCCAATATCTGGTTTTTTATTGGCCCGAATGTATAAAGGTTCAGTGGGGAAAATAGGAGGAACTGTTTCTTTTGTAGAAGAATTTTTTCCTTTTACAGATGTTATTCCCACCTTTACGCTTACGTGGATTTATTATTATAAATTAAAAAATAAAAACTAATCGTTTTGGTTTTTGAATAAAAATCCCAAGCCCATTTTACGGAGCATTTTCTTTTCAAATGCCCAGAAAAATTTGAACTGACCAAATAAAAAACCAATAATTACAAGAAGAATTTGGTATAATGGGAGTACTATAAGTAAGCGAACAGGAGTATGCCAAAAACCAAAATCTTCTTTGAGAATTCCTAACCAGATGCATACGGGTTTTGAAATCCATGCCGAAGCCGATCCTGTAATGGCAAAAACGATAAAAACAATTATGAGTTGATAGTTAGACTTTATTTTCCAACGCTCTTTTAATTTCTTCATTTTATTTGCAATGATTACAAATGTACTAAAGATTATCTTAAAGGAACGCGGCCATAAAGTTTTTGATGGTAATTATTTTGAAAATAAACCATGTAATTGTAAATTAAATAATTGACTTCGTAACCATAATTAATGTTGGGGTCATAATCAATACTCATTTCATACAAATTACGGTTGTAGCGTTGTGGTTGTAAAAAACGGTTGTTCCATTCGTTGATATAGATTCGATTTTTATTTTCCAGATAGGTTTGGCTGTAAAAACCGCGCGGATATGCCATAGAATTGAGCCAAAAGTTAAAGCCAGGGTCAATGATAATCACTTCGTATTCTAAGTCTTTATTGGCAATTTTTATAGTATCACTACTACTGGTAGCTTCGTTTTTTGGAGGTGTAATACTTGTTTTGTTTGTCTTACAACTCATTATAATTATTCCTAAAAATAACACTACTATGTAAAGAGTCTTTTTCATGGTTATCAAGGATTTAGGTTTATTTAAATTTACGAATTAAATTATTGATTTTAATTGTTCTGAAAAAAAAAATGTCATTTATAACTAAATAAATGACATTCCTGTTAAATTGAGTAGTGTTTTTATTTTCCAAAAAGTTTCCCCAGCATTCCACCTATTCCACCTTTTTTAGTCAACTCGATAGCGTCGTCTAAATCTATTTTTCCATCCGAATTTTGGTCTAGGCCAAAATGAATTCCATATTCACTGATAGCTTCCATGATGCTTGCGTGTTCAGGGCTGTTTCCTCCGGTTAAGGAATCGAGTAATCCAGAAAGATTAATGCTTGTATCTTTAGGGTCGTTAGCTTTTTGAATTAAGGAACTTAGTACTTTTGGAATCATGGCTGTAACTGATGAAGTTACTGTACTGGAGCTGATTCCTAATTTTTCTGTTAATGAATTAGAAACGTCTGTTGTGATTTGTTGTAGGGTAGGATTGTTTTTGTCAATATCCTTGCCTTGTAAGAGTCCTGCAATTTGCGATAAATCAGCATTATTGGCTATTTTTTGTAAGCCTGAAAAAATAGAGTTGCTGATTTCCTGCAAAACTGCTTGGTTTTGTTCGTGCGGAATAGCTTCGTTTTTTATAACTGCATCTTCACCAAATTCCTGTACTAATTGTGTTAATTGTGCTAACATGAGATTCACTTTTATATCATTACTTATCAAATATAATAAAAAAAAGGACTCATTAGCAATTTGTAATGAGTCCTTTTGTGTTATAAAAGCTTTAAACTTTTAGCTCAATAAGCTAATGATTTGTGAAGCTAATTCAGTTCCAATTCTGTCTTGTGCTTCTCCTGTTGCAGCTCCAATGTGTGGAGTCAAAGAGATTTTAGAATGCATTAAAAGTTGAGTAGCTGGAGTTGGTTCGTTTTCAAAAACGTCTAAACCGGCAAAAGCAACTTTTCCGCTGTCTAAAGCTTTAACCAAATCAACTTCGTTGATTACTCCGCCACGAGCGCAGTTTACAATACCTACACCGTCTTTCATTGTAGCAAACTCTTTTTCAGTTACAATGTAACCGTTTTGAGCAGGAACGTGTAATGTAATGAAATCAGATTCAGCGAATACTGATTCTAATGATTGTGTTTTGATAGTAGTTGTGATAGCTTGTCCGTCAAAGAACTCTACTTTTACATCTACTTGTGGAATAAAACTATCGGCAGCGATAACTTTCATTCCTAAACCCAAAGCCATTTTAGCAGTAGCCTGACCAATACGACCAATTCCTACAATACCTAAAGTTTTACCTCTTAATTCAACTCCGTTAGCATAGGCTTTTTTCAAATCGTTGAATTTGGTATCTCCTTCTAATGGCATGTTTCTGTTAGAATCGTGTAAGAAACGAACACCTGATAATAAATGAGCAAAAACTAATTCAGCTACAGATTCTGAAGATGAAGCAGGAGTGTTGATTACGTGAATGCCTTTGCTTTTAGCATAATCCACATCAATATTATCCATACCTACACCACCACGACCGATGATTTTAATGCCCGGACAAGCATCAATAATGTCCTTACGAACTTTAGTCGCACTACGAACTAAAATAACGCTTACGTTATTTTCATTGATGTAGTTAGCTACTTGTTCTTGAGCAACTTTTGTAGTGATTACTTCAAAACCACCTTTTTCTAAAGCTAAGATTCCACTTTTTGAAATCCCATCGTTTGCTAATACTTTCATGTTTTTTTATTACATTACGAGGTTTATACCTCAAATTAATTGAATGTTTTAGAAGCTGTTTCCCGCTATCCATTTCAATCTTGTGTCGGCGTAGATGCCTGCCGCCACAAGGATTTCCACTTCTATCGGGGCTAGAGCCTCTGCTAGCAATTTTAAATTCAATTGCAATTGCAAATTGTCAATTTCAATTAGAATTTAGTAATCCAAAATTTAAAAATCTGGAATCCTCAATTAAAAATTTAAACCGCTTTTTCTAAAGCTTGCATCACATCCACTAATACTTGTACGCTTTCAATAGGCATGGCATTATAGATAGATGCTCTGTAGCCACCTACTGAACGGTGTCCAGGAAGACCAGAAATACCAGCTTCTTTCCACATTTTGTCAAATGTTTCCGTGTGCTCTGGATTTGTTAACAAGAAAGTTACATTCATGTTAGAACGGTCTTCTGCAACAGCTGCTCCTTTAAATAATGGGTTTCTGTCAATTTCGTTATAAAGCAATTCAGCTTTAGCGTTGTTTAGTTTTTCAACCGCTGCAATTCCGCCTTTTTCCTTGATCCATCTCAATGTCAATAGAGACGCGTACACAGGGAATACAGGAGGAGTGTTGAACATACTATCCGCTTTAACGTGTTTGGCATAATCCAACATACTTGGAATAGCACGACCGTTTTTACCAATGATTTCTTCTTTGATAACTACTAGGGTTGTTCCTGCAGGTCCCATATTTTTTTGAGCACCAGCATAAATAATATCAAATTGAGAAAAATCTAAGTCTCTAGAAAAAATATCCGAACTCATGTCACATACTAATGGAACATTTGTTTTAGGGAATTCTTTCATTTGAGTACCAAAAATAGTATTGTTTGAGGTACAGTGGAAATAATCTGCATCAGCAGGAATTTCATATCCTTTAGGTACATAAGTGTAGTTGTCTTCTTTTGAAGAAGCTACAACAACAGTTTCTCCAAAGAATTTGGCTTCTTTAATAGCTGCAGTAGCCCAAGTTCCTGAATCTAAATAAGCTGCTTTTCCTCCTTCTTTCATTAAGTTGTAAGGAACCATCAAAAATTCTAAACTAGCTCCGCCAGCAAGAAAAAGAGCTTGGTATCCTTTTCCTTCTAATCCAAGTAATTCAAGAGCCAAAGCTCTAGCTTCGTCCATAACAGCAACAAAGTCTTTGCTGCGGTGCGAAATTTCTAAAATAGATAATCCTGAATTATTGAAGTCTAAAATAGCTTGTGCTGATTTCTCAAAAACTTCTTGTGGTAAAATACAAGGTCCTGCGCTGTAGTTGTGTTTTTTCATGGTGTAGTTTATGTCCAAAAAATTAAAATGCAAATTTCGGTAATACGACTCGAATAAGCATTAAATTATTCATAATAATTATTAAAATTTTTTCTATGTTATTAACAAAAACGATATAGTATCTATATTATCTGCATAATCCCATAATTTTGGCTGTTGAGTCTGTCCAAATGTAACACTATTTTTTATCAGATTATTGCTTACGATACATTGAATGTTCTCAGCCTCTAATTCCAATCGTTTTTCTATATCAGCCAGATCTTCATAATATTCATAAAAGACACTCGATATAGGAGATGCATGGCTGCTGTCTTCTTTTATAGTTAAAAAACCATTGTCTAATAATTTAAAATTACTCATCAGGAAAACCGCTTTATTGTAATCGTAATTATTAGCATATTTTTCGTAGTGAATCACGTCTTGGTACTCAAATATAGCTTCAAAAAAAGCATCAAAAGAATAGTCTTTTGGTACAAATATTTTAGAAACATTGCGACATCCTAAACCAAAATATCTAAAAATATCTTCGCCAAGTGCTACTAGTTGTTCTTTTGTTTCCTGTCCGTTTAAAACGGCAACCGAATTTCTACTTTTCCTAATAATTGACGGTTTGTCTTTAAAATAATATTCAAAATAACGAGCAGTATTATTGCTTCCTGTAGCAATTACGGCATCAAAGTTTTCCAGTTTGCCTTCGCTAAAAGTGATTTTGTTCTCTAATTCGGGAGCAATATGAATAAGGTATTTGGCTAAAAATGGAAGCAAATGTTGGTCGTTAGACGAGGTTTTAATCAAAACATCGTGACCGGTAATCAAAACAGATAGGAAATCATGAAAACCTACTAATGGAATATTTCCTGCTAATATTAAGGCGATTTTTTTAGTTTTTACGCCCTCAAAAGAGTATTTAGATAACCACTCATTCAGGTTTTCTTCTGTTAAGGCTTTAGCCCATGATTGCACGGCATAATGCACTTGTTCAGGAGTATACCAGCCATTATGCGATTGCGAAAGCTGAATCAAATTGGCAAAAGAATCAAAAAAAATAGCATTGCCTAAAACGCCTTCCTTTGGACTGTTTTCGGCTTCAGAAAATTGACTCAGGAATTTTCCTAGTTCTATAAAAATATTTTTTTTGTTTTCTAATGTCATAATGTTTGTTTATGAAATGTTTTGATTGTAATTTTGCACAAAAGTAATCATAATAACATCTAAAGTCAAAAGTCAAAAGTCGAAAGACAAAAAGTTTATAGAAACGATTTGAAAAAAGACTGATTAACTTTGAGACTTGCTAACTTTAAGACTAATAAGAATGGCAATTATCATAACAGACGAATGTATCAACTGTGGTGCATGTGAACCAGAATGTCCAAACACAGCAATTTATGAAGGAGCTGACGATTGGAGATATAAAGATGGTACAAAATTAAGTGGAAAAGTAGTACTTCCTGACGGAACAGAAGTGGATGCTGAAGAGGCTCAAACTCCTATTTCTGATGAGGTGTATTATATTGTTCCGGGAAAATGTACAGAGTGTAAAGGCTTTCATGATGAGCCACAATGTGCTGCTGTTTGTCCTGTAGATTGCTGTATTCCTGATGATAATCATGTAGAGGATGAAGAAACCTTGTTGAATAGACAAGCTTTCTTGCATAATGAATAGTGAATTATATTTTAATTTCAATTTAAAAAAAATCCTGAGCAATAGCTTAGGATTTTTTTTTGGCTACAATAACATAAGTATCGTAAGCGTAAGTTTTTCGGTCAATGATTTCGATAACTTCAAAATGATTTAAGTATAAAAATAATTGCATTTCGTTTAATGTAAATACTCGGACGGTAGAGTAGTTGTTTGCAATTGTTTTAGCATCATCAATTTCTTCTTTGTAATATTTAGCGGTCCATTCCAATATAAAATTGTCATGCGAACTGATTTCCCAGTCACTTTTTCTCAGGTAAGTAACATTATTGTGTTCAGCCGAGTGTATTATAGTTTTATTTTCTTTAATAAAAGGGATGTAGCGATTAGCGTCTATAAAATCAAAAATAATAATGCCTTCCGGATTCAGGTTATTGTATAAACTGCTAAAAGTATCATTAATATCGTTATTAGAAATTAGATAACTGGTGGATCTACTGGTAATAATAATAGCATCTGTTTTTTCTTCCAAATTAAAATCGCGCATATCACCATGGATAAAAGTACAGTTGGGATTTCTTTTTTGGGAAATAGCTATCATACTTTTGCTTAAGTCAAGACCTTTATAGTTTTGGCGGTTTTCTACAAAACGTTGTGCTAAATTTCCTGTACCGCTTCCTATTTCTAAGATAGATTTAGGTTTGTTTTTTTGAAGTAAATTGTTGTAAAAATCATATTCTTTGTCATAATCTATAAAGCTTTGGTACATGGCGTCATATATTGCGGCCATTTCATCGGGATAGAGATTAGTCATAGCATTTTAGAATTTTTGATCCTTTTGTTTAGGATTTAATTAGTCAAAAAAGGCAACTGCAAGATAAGGCTTTTTTATGGGAAGTAAATGCTTTGCATAAATTTTAGAATTGTATTAACTATGGATTTTATATAGTATATTTGCACACTTTTAAAAATAAAAATTTTCAAAACGTACCATAAACTCGTACTGTCTATAAATATAAAAAACATGAAAGCAGGAATTGTAGGATTACCAAATGTTGGGAAATCAACTTTATTTAATTGTTTGTCCAATGCTAAGGCACAAAGTGCAAACTTTCCATTTTGTACTATCGAACCTAATATTGGTGTGGTAAATGTTCCAGACCCTAGAATTTCTAGATTAGAGGAGTTAGTAAAACCGGAACGTGTACAAATGGCTACTGTAGATATTGTAGATATTGCTGGTTTAGTTAAAGGAGCAAGTAAAGGTGAAGGTTTAGGAAATCAATTCTTGGGGAATATTAGAGAATGTAATGCTATTATTCACGTATTGCGTTGTTTTGACAATGACAATATTGTTCACGTTGACGGAAATGTAAATCCTATTCGTGACAAAGAAACGATAGATATTGAGTTGCAGTTAAAAGACTTAGAAACAGTTGAAAAACGTTTAGAAAAAGTAAATCGTGCTGCAAAAACCGGAAATAAAGAAGCTCAGACTGAAAAAGCACTTTTGGATCGTATTAAAGAAGCATTGTTACAGGCAAAATCAGCCAGAACGATTGTTCCTCAATCGAATGATGAAGAGGCTTTGATGGAAGATTTTCAGTTAATTACCACGAAACCGGTTTTGTATGTATGTAATGTAGATGAAGCTGCTGCGGTAAATGGAAATAAATATGTAGATCAAGTGCGTGAATTAGTAAAAGATGAAAATGCCGAAGTAATTGTACTTTCAGTAGGTGCTGAAGCTGATATTACCGAATTAGAAAGTTACGAAGAGCGTCAGGTTTTCTTGGAGGATTTAGGATTGTCTGAGCCGGGTTCGGCAGTATTAATTCGTGCAGCTTATAAATTATTAAACCTGCAAACTTATTTTACAGCAGGAGTAAAAGAAGTTCGTGCATGGACCATCAACATTGGTGATACAGCGCCTAAAGCTGCTGGAGTAATCCATACCGATTTCGAAAAAGGATTTATTCGTGCCGAAGTTATTGCTTATGAAGATTTCTCAAACTATGGTTCTGAGTCAAAAGTAAAAGAAGCCGGAAAATTACGTGTAGAAGGAAAAGAATACATTGTTAAAGATGGTGATGTCATGCATTTCCGTTTTAATGTATAGTTTTTTTAGAAGAAAGAAAAAAGAAAAAAGAAAAAAGAATATAGATAAACTGTTCAAGTAATTGAGCAGTTTTTTTTTATGTATTTAATTTAGAGTTTTATGAGTAATTTTAGTTTAAAATTGATTTTGTGATTTTTAAGTTTTCGACTTATTTAATATGGTTATCCTGTAAATTTTAAAATAAATATTGCAATTATTTTACTTTTTATAATGCTTAAATTTGATAGGATTATAAAATGTAGAAATATGAAAGCTAAAGAATTTTTGTCTAAAGCAGGATTTCTGTTAAAAGAAAGTGGTCTGGCTTTCTTAGATGATAATGCGGTTAAATTAAGTGCTGCTTTATCTTATTATACCATTTTTGCACTTCCGCCCTTGTTAATTATCATTATTACTGTTTGTGGTTTCTTCTATGGAGAAGATGCTGTTGCGGGACAATTATATGGGCAAATTAATAATTTAATAGGAAATGATGCAGCCATCCAGATCCAAGATGCTATTAAGAATGTAGCCCTTGCTGATAGTAATGTTTTTGTGAGCGTTTTTGGAGTATTGATGTTGCTTATAGGGGCATCAGGGGTTTTTGCCGAAATTCAAAGTTCTATCAATTTTATTTGGGGAATTAGTGCAAAACCTAAAAGAGGTTTGAAGAAGTTTATCCAAAACAGGTTGATGTCTTTTTCTATGATTGCTTCTGTTGGGTTTTTAATGCTAGTGAGTTTAATGGTTAATACGGTTTTAGATGTGTTAAGTAAGCGTATTATGAACTACTTTCCGGACAGTATCTTTTATCTGTTTTATGTAGTGAATATTATTATAGTTTTTGTGATAATTACCTTGTTGTTTACCATTATTTTTAGAACACTTCCTGACGGAATTATCCAAAAAAAAGACGCATTAATTGGTGCTTCATTCACTGCATTGTTATTTATAATAGGCAAATTTGCCATAGGTTTTTATTTAGGAAGTTCATCGATAACTAATTTATATGGAGCAGCGGGTTCCGTAATAATTATTCTCGTTTGGGTGTATTATTCGGCTATAATTCTGTATTTTGGAGCTGAGTTTACTAAAGTATATGCCCAGAAATTTGGGGGTTCTATTCAGCCTAATAAATATTCAGTACGGATAAAAAAAGAAATTATTGAAGTTGATCGTGTTTTAATTAGAGAAAAGGGGAAAAATATTTTGTAGGTGTTTTTTTGTTATGTGGCTTTTTTTTTGTTGCTTTATATACCCCAATCTAAAATTTTTTAACTATGAAACTTCAACAAGTTATTATTAATGAAAAAATGGAAGAGCGGATTCTTTTTTCTTCCGATGGTTTCATCTCAAGTAAAGCAAATCTGGTGTTGGCTTTTGGTGAAAGAGTTTTATTAGATGATTTATTACCTTATAAAAAAATAAAAGAATTATATCCAGAAGCAGATATTATTATTAGTTCTACTTCCGGACAAATTTCGAATGGTAGTTTGATTGAACAAAGCATTGTAGCCACGGCTATAAATTTTGAAAAAACAACCATAAAAGTATCTGAAATTGATATTCTGAATGACTTAAATATTCAGGAATTGGGAAATAAAATTAATCTAGACCTTTACAATAAAGATTTAAAATCAATACTAATCCTTTCCGAAGGTAGTTTTGTAAATGGTACGGAACTTATAAATGAACTCATTAAACAAACTAATGGCAGGATTCCTATTTTTGGTGGATTGGCAGGAGATGAATATAAGTTTGAAAAAACAATTGTAGGTTTAAATAAGGATGCTTCTCAAGGAAAAGTTGTAGCTGTTGGTTTTTATGGAGATGCAATATATTTTGGTTTTGGGTCTGAAGGAGGTTGGAGCGATTTTGGACCAGAAAGAGAAGTTACACTTTCTGAAAAAAATATCTTGTATAAGATAGGTGATCGGTTTGCATTGGATTTATACAAGGAATATCTTGGAAAATATGCCGAAGATTTACCGAGTTCGTCATTGTATTTTCCAATTTCGATGAAAGAAGATAAAAATTCCGAACCAGTTGTACGAACTATTTTATCTATTGATGAAGAAAAAAAATCGATGACTTTTGCAGGTAATATTCCTAAAGGTTCTTTTGTTAGATTGATGAAAGGAAACTTAGATAAAATAATTGATGCTTCTTATAGTGCTGCTTCCCAAACTTTTTCAGAGAAATCTGCAAAACCACAATTAGCTTTGTTGGTGAGTTGTGTAGGGAGAAAAATTGTTTTGGGTAATAGGATTGAAGAAGAACTTGAAGTGGCAAAAGAGATTTTTGGAGATGATACCTTAGTTTGTGGTTTTTATTCTTATGGAGAAATTTCCCCAACACTTAAAAAAGTAGCCTGTGAGTTACACAACCAAACGATGACTATTGCAACTATTTATGAAGAATTATAGATGGATAAAGGGAACATACATAGACAGCTTAATAGACAGATAAAAAAGCATTTTTCGGATGATTTCATTGCTAGTAATGAATCAGTTCAAAAATTTATTGAAGTTGTAAATCTATCTTATTTAAATTTTGAGAAAGATGCCGACTTATTTGAGCAATCCTCTCGTTTGAATGATTTGGAATACAATGAAATAAATCAAAAGCTAAAATCAGAATTAGAAAAAAAAGAAAGTATCCAGAACAACTTAATTGAAGCTATAAAACAATTAAATAGCAATGAAATAAAACTTCAAAATGGAGATGATTCAAATAACTTGCTGCAAATTTTGCGTAATGAAATAGAATATAAGAAAGAATTTCAAGAAGAATTGTATTCGGCAAAAATGAATGCTGAAAAAGCTAATGAAGCCAAGTCTGATTTTCTTTCCATCATGAGTCATGAAATTAGAACTCCGTTAAATGCAATCATAGGTTTGATTTATATAATGGAGAAAGAAAATACATTGAATAGTTTTCAGGAAAACTTGAGTATTTTAAAGTATTCCGCACAAAATTTATACATGCTCATAAATGATATTTTAGATTTTAATAAAATAGAAGCAGGGAAAATTGATCTTGAAAAAATTCCATTTGATTTTAAAGAATTGGTCACGCATATTGCAAAATCCTTAGAAATTAAAGCATCAGAAAATTTAAATAAGATTGAAGTAATTATTGATGATAATTTTACTTCCAATATAATTAGTGATCCTTTAAGAATTGGACAAATTATTACAAATTTAGTTTCGAATGCTATAAAATTTACTAAAAACGGATTGATTCAGATTAAAATTGATCAAATTAAACAAAAGGGAACTGTTTCTGTTTTTAAAGTTCAAATTATTGATACCGGAATTGGAATTGATGTCGAAAAGTTTAAATCTATATTTCAAAAGTTTGAACAGGCTGAAGTCAAAACTACCCGTCAATTTGGTGGAACAGGTTTAGGTTTGGCAATAACAAAAAAACTACTTCATTTATTAAATTCAGATATCGAATTACAAAGCGAAATAGGCGTAGGGTCTAATTTTAGTTTTGTTCTCGAATTACCTTTCTTTTTGACAAATTTAGAGTTAAAAAACAGTATTGTACATCATGATTATAAAGAAGAAAACCTAGACGGATTAAGAGTTCTTTTGGTTGAAGATAATTTAATTAATATCAAAATTGCAGAAAAAATATTAAAGCAATGGAATGTAAATGTTGATACTGCTGAGAATGGACTTATTGCTGTTGAAAAATTTAAATCGAATGAATATGATTTGATTTTAATGGATTTATCAATGCCAGTAATGGATGGTTATGAAGCAACTGCGCTTATAAGAAGTACCAATTCGTTGATTCCTATTATTGCATTAACTGCTTCTTCATCTTATAGTTATCTTGAAAAAGGATTGAAGATTGGTCTGAATGAGTATATTATAAAACCATTTAATCCAAAAGAATTGAATATGAAATTGCGAAAATATTATAAGTGATTTCTTTTAAAAAGAGGTTTTTTGCTGTAATAGAATTATTTAAATTTGATTACTTTTATTTAAAAACAGATTTATGAAAATAATCGCTTTTGGCGGAAGCCCCAGTAAAAATTCCATCAATAAAAAATTAGCCACCTATGCCGCTTCATTGTTTGAAAATGCCGAAGTAGAAGTTTTGGATTTAAATGATTACCAAATGCCGCTTTTTAGTGTGGATATTGAGGCCGAAATTGGTCAGCATGAATTAGCTAAAGCTTTTTTGTCTAAAATAGAGTCTGCTGATTTTTTAGTAGTTTCATTAGCCGAAAACAACGGAAACTATTCGGCAGCTTTCAAGAATCTTTACGACTGGTGTTCTCGAATTATAGGCAAAGTATTTCAAGAAAAACCCATGTTATTGATGGCAACTTCTCCTGGAGGAAGAGGTGGAGCAACTGTTTTAGAAATTGCTAAAAATGCTTTTCCTCGCTATGGTGCCAATGTTAAAGCTACTTTTTCTTTGCCTAGTTTTAATGCTAATTTTGATAGTGAAAAAGGATCGATCATTAATGCCGATTTGGATAAAGAACTAAAAGATTTAATAAATGCTTTGTAATATCTTAATAGATGGAAACAGTTACTTTAAAATCGATTTTAGATAACGATTTTTATAAATTCACTATGCAGCATGCAGTTGTGAAATTGTTTCCTAAAGCTCAGGTTAAGTATGCTTTTATCAATCGAGGAAAACATATCTTTCCTTCTAATTTTGCAGTTTTGCTTAGAGAAGCAGTCGATGCGATGACGCAGCTGCAATTGACTAAAGAAGAGAAAAATTACCTAGCTACACATTGTCCGTATTTAGATCCTACTTATTTAGATTTTTTACAAGGTTATCGTTATGATCCCTCCGAAGTTGTTATTTCTCAAGAAGGGGGCAATTTAATGGTAACTGTTGAGGGCTATTGGTACCGAACGATTTTGTGGGAAGTGCCTTTGATGGCTTTGATTTCCGAACTGTTTTATGTTTCTCAAAATCTCGTTCGTGTGGACGATGAAGAGGTTGTACGTATTACCAAAGAAAAAATCGAAAATTACAATGCCTTAGGAGTAGTCGTTTTGGAATTTGGTACACGCCGTCGTCATTCGTATGAAGTTCATAAATTGGTCAACGAAACTTTGAATAAATACGGAGCAGCCAGTTATTTGGGAACGAGTAACGTACATTTTGCGATGCTGCAAGGGAAAAATCCTTCGGGTACACACGCACACGAATGGTTTATGTATCACGCTGCGCAATATGGTTTTAAAATGGCCAATACCATTGGTTTAGAAAATTGGACCCAAGTGTATCAAGGCGATTTAGGAATTGCATTGACCGATACTTATACTACAGATGTTTTTCTGGAGCAATTCAATAAAAAATTTGCTAAGTTGTTTGATGGAGTGCGTCACGACAGCGGAGATCCTATTGTATTTGCGCAAAAAACCATTGCTCATTATGAAAAATTAGGAATCGATCCAAAGTCTAAAATTATCATTTTTTCTGATGCTTTGAATTTAGATAAGGTAAAAGTAATTGCTGATTTTTGCCGTGGAAAAATAAAAATGTCGTTCGGAATTGGAACCAACTTCAGTAACGATGTCGGTTTGCCATCGATGAATATGGTGATTAAAATGGTAGAAACCCAGCCTGAAAATAGTCATTGGGAAGGAGTGGTAAAACTTTCTGACGAAAAAAATAAATATACGGGAACTGCAAAAATGATTGCTTTGGCTCAAGAAGTTTTGGGGATTAAAAATTCAAATAGTTAATGTAAGATGAGAAAACAATTTGGAGCAAAACCTTCAAAATCCGATATAGGAAAGTACGCGCAATCAGTGAATTGGAATGACAGTATTTTTGAAAATTTAGAAGAAACCAAAATGGATTTTGCTTTGTCCAATTTGCCTAAATTTTTGCATAAGCAATTCTGTGAAAAAAAAGACAGAGAACCATTGAAGCCACTTCCAATATTTCCTTTTGATAAAAAAAGAATTCGAATCAGAAAATCATTTGATGCAAGCCATTTGGTACGGGCACTCGGCCATTTTTATGCAATTGAACGCTAAGACTATCTTGATTGACCCTATGTTTGGTTCGGATGCAGCACCCATTGCACCTTTCAAAGTAAAGCGTTTTAGTGAAAATACTTTAGGTTTGATTGATGAATTTCCCCAAATTGATTTGGTTGTTATTTCGCATGACCATTACGATCATTTGGATTATGAGAGTATTTTGAAATTAAAAACGAAAGCGAAACAATTTTATGTGGCTTTAGGCGTAAAAAGACATTTGGTTTCCTGGGGAATTGAAGCCGATAGCATCAGCGAATTTGATTGGTGGGACGAAGCAGTTTTTGAAAACATAAAAATTACATTCACGCCTACACGCCATTTTTCGGGTCGCGGATTGACCGATAGAGCCAAATCCCTTTGGGGTGGTTGGGTTTTTAAAACCGAGACTGAAAATATTTGGTTTAGTGGCGATAGTGGTTATGGAACACATTTTAAGGAAATTGGAACGCGATTAGGCCCTTTTGATTTTGCTTTCATGGAATGTGGGCAGTACAATGAAAACTGGCATCAAATTCACATGTATCCCGAGGAAAGTGTACAAGCTGCCTTAGATGCTAAAGTTCAAAACATGATGCCGGTACATTGGGCAGGATTTGCATTAGCGCAACATTCTTGGACAGAACCGGTTGAGCGATTTGTAAAAAAGGCTAAAGAGGAAAATATGAGTTTTATTGTTCCTGAAATGGGAAGTATTATTAAAACTAAAAGTAATTGTGACGCTGAATTATGGTTTACAAAATAATCTAAATTTGTTCTTCTAATTTCTAAATTTGCTTTGTCAATATCATTCTTGATAACTTTGCTGCTAAGCCCTTTTAAAATAGGGTGAGATATGCTATATTAGCAAAAAATCCACAAAATTTAATGTCAGATCAAAGTAAATATACCGAAGATAATATTCGGTCACTGGACTGGAAAGAACATATTCGTATGCGTCCCGGTATGTATATTGGGAAACTGGGAGACGGTTCTTCGCCAGATGATGGTATCTATATTTTATTAAAAGAAGTACTCGATAACTGTATCGATGAGTTTGTCATGGGTGCCGGTAAAACGATTGAAGTATCTATAAAAGACAAAACGGTGGCCGTGAGAGATTATGGCCGTGGAATTCCGCTGGGAAAAGTGGTTGATGTAGTTTCTAAGATGAATACCGGAGGAAAGTACGATTCCTTAGCCTTTAAGAAATCCGTTGGTTTGAATGGGGTAGGTACTAAGGCGGTAAATGCCTTGTCTAATTTCTTTCGCGTAGAATCAGTTAGAGAGGATAAACAAAAAGCAGCTGAGTTTTCTGCTGGAAATTTAGTGCTTGAAGAAGATGTAATTGATACCACAAAGCGAAAAGGGACTAAAGTTACTTTTACACCCGATGAAGCTATTTTTAAAAACTACAAATTCAGAAATGAGTATGTAGTTAAAATGTTAAAGAATTATTGCTACCTGAATACAGGATTAACGATCATTTACAATGGGGAAAAATTCTTTTCAGATTACGGATTAAAAGATTTATTAAATGAAAACATAGCCGAAGAAGATAAGGTTTACGATATCATTCACTTAAAAGGAGATGATATCGAAATTGCCATGACTCACAGTAAATCCCAATACAGTGAAGAATACCATTCGTTTGTAAACGGACAAAATACGACTCAGGGAGGAACACACTTAGTTGCCTTTAGAGAAGCGATTGTAAAAACCATCAGGGAATTTTACAACAAAGGTTTTGAACCTTCGGATATTAGAAAATCTATTGTGGGTGCGGTGAGTATTAAGGTTATGGAGCCGGTTTTTGAATCGCAAACCAAAACTAAATTAGGTTCTACCGAAATAGGTTCAGAACCGGGAATGCCATCGGTTCGAACTTTTGTCAATGATTTTGTCAAAAATAATCTGGACAATTATTTGCATAAAAATCCAGAAACAGCTGATTTGCTGTTACGCAAAATTTTGCAGGCAGAAAGGGAGCGAAAAGAACTTTCAGGTATTCGAAAATTAGCCAAAGACCGAGCTAAAAAGGCGAGTTTGCATAACAAAAAATTGCGTGATTGCCGTGTGCATTTACCGGATGTTAAAAATCCGCGTTATTTAGAAAGTACTCTTTTTATTACTGAGGGAGATTCGGCTTCAGGTTCGATTACCAAATCACGAGATGTGAATACACAGGCGGTTTTTAGTTTACGTGGTAAGCCTTTGAACTCTTATGGTATGAGCAAAAAAATTGTGTACGAGAACGAAGAGTTTAACCTTTTGCAAGCTGCTTTAGACATTGAAGACGACATGGAAAATCTGCGTTACAACAACATTGTAATCGCAACCGATGCCGATGTCGATGGAATGCACATTCGCTTATTGCTGATAACTTTCTTTTTGCAATTTTTCCCCGAATTAATCAAGGAAGGACATTTGTATATTTTGCAAACACCATTGTTTAGGGTTCGAAATAAAAAAGAAACTATTTATTGCTATTCTGAAGAAGAGCGAAAAGCAGCTATAGAAAAATTAAAACCAAAACCAGAAATTACCCGATTTAAAGGTTTGGGAGAAATTTCTCCTAATGAGTTTCAGTTTTTTATTGGAGAAGACATTCGTTTGGATCCTATCATGATGGACAAGAATACTTCGGTAGAGCAATTGTTGTCTTTTTATATGGGAAAAAATACCCCAGACCGACAAGAATTTATCATCAAAAATTTGAAAGTGGAATTAGATACTCTTGAGGAAGCTTAAAAATAGAATAAAAATACGAGACAGTGTCTAGTATTTTTTAATATTGAAAAAAACACAGTGTCTGCGAAATTTAAAACTCAAAAAACGCAATTGTTGATTTTGTTTTTCAAACTAACTTGAACCATTATTTATAATAAATGAAGAATTTTTTTTTGGTTGTTATTATAGTTTTAGTTTCTTGCAAAAATGAGAAAACTAAGAGGTCAACTGTAACAGAAGGTATTCCGATGGCTAGATCAGTTAGTAAAATAATTGAAAAAAGAGAATTTCCGATAAAGAATTTTTCAAAAATTGAATTGGTTTCTTATTATGACCGGATATTATGGGATACTTTACCGTATAAAGGTAAACAACCTTTTAATAAAATATTGGTAGATAATTATAAATTGACTTTTGATAGTACAATGATTCGAGAAAGAGTTATTTTAAATAAATATCAAGAGAAAGAACTTTTAAATTTGATTGTATGTGACACTTGTATTCCTAGTGAAATGGAATCAGGCTGTTATATGCCAAGACATATGATATTGTTTAGAGATAATAAAGATCATATTATTGGTTATGACGAATTTTGCATAAACTGTATTGGCTCGAGAAATTCAAGTAATTTGAACGGTTTTCAAAAATATTGTTATTCAGACATGGAAGAATTATTGAAGAAATTTGGAATCAAACTTTTTATTGAGGATGGAAATGAGCAAGAAGAAATTGCATTTTTGAAAAGTAGAGGTTATAAAAATTACTAAGTTAAGAACTGAAATAAATTCAGCATAAATGAAAGACGAAGAAGACGATAACATCATTCCTGATAACGAAGAAAATAATTCAGAAGAAAATTCTATTGATGCGAATCAAGAAGGAGAAGACAGCGAAGAAATTATTAAAGTAGAAGCTCATTCTTTTGAAGGAGAGCATTTTTATGATCATCAGGAAGAAAGTGACGGCAGTGATACCATAACCAAAGTTACCGGTATGTACAAAGACTGGTTTCTGGATTATGCTTCTTATGTAATCTTAGAACGTGCAGTTCCGGCTATTGAGGATGGTTTTAAACCTGTTCAGCGCCGAATTATGCATTCGCTGAAAGAATTGGACGATGGTCGTTACAACAAAGTGGCCAATGTAGTAGGACACACGATGCAGTATCATCCGCACGGAGATGCGAGTATTGGTGATGCTATGGTTCAAATAGGTCAGAAAGATTTATTGATTGATTGCCAGGGAAACTGGGGAAATATTTTAACAGGTGACGGTGCTGCGGCTTCCCGTTACATCGAGGCGCGTTTATCTAAGTTTGCTTTGGAGGTTTTGTATTCGCCTAAAATTACCGATTGGGGTGTTTCTTATGACGGTCGTCGTGCGGAACCCAACAATCTTCCGGTAAAGTTTCCATTGCTTTTAGCACAAGGAGCAGAAGGAATTGCAGTGGGGCTTTCTACTAAAGTGTTGCCGCACAATTTCAATGAATTAATTGATGCTTCTATTAAAATCTTAAAAGGAAAATCGTTTACGCTGTATCCTGATTTTATGACAGCCGGTATTGCCGACGTGTCTAATTATAATGATGGTATGCGTGGTGGACGTGTGCGTGTGCGCGCTAAAATTGCGCAAATAGACAAGAATACTCTGGCGATTACCCAAATCCCTTTTTCGACCAATACGACTACTTTGATTGACAGTATTTTGAAAGCCAATGATAAAGGTAAAATCAAAATCAAGAAAATTGAAGATAATACCGCTGCTGAGGTTGAAATTTTAATTCATCTGTATCCGGGCGTTTCTCCTGATAAAACAATTGATGCGCTGTTTGCCTTTACGGCCTGTGAAACTTCGGTAGCGCCTTTAGGTTGTGTGATTGAGGATAATAAACCTTTGTTTATCGGGGTTTCGGAAATGTTGAAAATTTCTACCAACAGAACAGTTGATTTATTGCGACAAGAGTTAGAAATTCAGTTAGAGGAATTAAAAAATAAATGGCATTTTGCCACACTGGAAAAAATCTTCATTCGTGAAGAAATGTATATTGATTTCAAATTGTATTCAGACAAAGAAGCTTTATTTAAGTACATGTACGACCGATTTGAACCTTTCAAAAAATCATTTGTCAGAGCAATCAATGACGATGATTTACAGCGATTGACACAAATTCCGATGATTCGTATTACCCGTTTTGACTCTGATAAAGCAGATGATTTCATTTCTAGATTAGAAGAAGAAATGAAAGAGGTCGAATACAATTTAGAACACATCATTGATTTTGCTGTTTCTTATTTTGCCAAATTAAAAGAGAAATACGGAAAAGGCCGCGAACGCCAAACCGAGTTGCGTATTTTTGACGATATTGAAGCGACTAAAGTAGTCTTAAGAAATACGAAATTGTATGTGGACAGAGCCGAAGGTTTTGTGGGAACCAGCTTGAAAAAAGACGAATATGTTACAGATTGTTCCGATATTGATGATGTAATTGTTTTTCTGCGTGACGGAAGTATGATGGTAACTAAAGTGGATGCCAAGACTTTTGTAGGGAAAGATATTATTCATGTGGCTGTTTTTGACAAAAGTGATAAACGTACCATTTACAACTTAGTGTACCGCGATGGAAAATCAGGACCTTCCTATATCAAACGTTTTAATGTTTCCGGTGTTACCAGAGATAAATTATACGATTTGACTAATGGAACGAAAGGTTCTATGGTGTTGTATTTTACCTGTAATCCAAATGGTGAAGCTGAGGTAATTACAATATTATTGCGTCAAATAAGTAGCATTAAGAAATTAAAATTTGATTTGGATTTTGCTAAATTGGCAATCAAAGGTCGTGCTTCTAAAGGGAATTTGGTAACCAAATATCCAATAAAGAAAATCGAAATTAAAGAGAAAGGAATTTCTACTTTACTACCAAGAAAAATTTGGTACGATGATACCGTTCAGCGTTTGAATGTAGATGGAAGAGGCGAATTATTAGGGGAATTTAGACCAAGTGATAAAATCTTGACCATTCAACAATCAGGAAAATTGAAGGTTATTATTCCTGAATTGACAACACACTTTGAAGAAGATATGATTGTACTGGAAAAATGGATTCCTAAGAAACCAATTTCAGCAATTTATTATGATGGTGAAAAAGAACGTTATTATCTGAAACGCTTTTTAGTGGAAAATGAAGGGAAAGAAGACAGTTTTATTACAGAACACCCTAAATCCCAATTAGAATTAGTTTCTACGGATTATCGTCCGGTTGTGGAATTAGTGTTTCCTAAAATAAAAGGAGTTCAAAAAGAAAATATCACAATTGACGTAGAGAATTTTATTGCTGTAAAAGGCTTTAAAGCACTCGGAAATCAATTAACTACCGATAAGCTAAAGCAGGTCAACAATTTGGAACCATTGCCTTATGAAGCACCAGAGGAAGTAATAGCCGAAAACTTGGAAGTAAAAGGCGAATTGAATGCCGATGGTACAGCAGTTCAATTGGATGATGATGGTCAGATTGGTTTGGTTTTAGAATAATCAAAAGCTTCCACTATTCGGTGGAAGCTTTTTAATTTTATCTAGAAAAGCTGATATACCAAAGTTTTTTTATTCTCTTTGAGTTTTTTGACAATTTTCAGGAAAGCTATAGCGGTAATATAAGCATCACCCATTGCTGTGTGACGGTCTTTTTTAGATATATCAAATTTATCGGCTAAATCATCTAAAGTATAATGGTCTTTGCGTTCTAATAAATTAGACTGAATTAATGTTTTTTTGTATAAAACAGCTGTGTCTAAACTTTTGTTTGTCAATATAGGTAATCCGTTTCTTTCCAGGGCATTATTAATCATGGTAACATCAAATTTGGTATGATGTGCTACAATTATTGAATCACCTAAATAGTCTAAAAACATTTGCAGTACCTGAATTTCAGATTTGTGATTTAATACATCACGCCTGATGATTCCATGTATTTGAACACTGGATTTGTCAAAATGTTCCTGATCTATATAATGTTCAAATCCATCTTGCAAATTGATTGTTCCTTTTTGTAAAACGACTGCACCTATACAAAGAATACGGTCATTTGTATAATCAAAACCAGTAGTTTCTGTATCTAAAACCACAAAACGTGCGGATTCGATAGGAATATTTAAACGTTCATCAATAGGAACTTTAACAATACCTAATATTTGAAGTACTTCTATAATTTTTTCTTTAAAAGTCATTATATGGTAATTTTTCCAGGATTAAAACGAATTGAAATTACTTCTTGTAATTCTTTGATGGTTTTAAAAGTAGCTTTGAGTTTTACCTTTTCTAATTTAGAAAGTGCTTCCAACTCAATAAATTGTCCCGAATCATGGTGCAGCAATCCTTGTTTGGTTCTGAATTTAAGCAAGGCTTTATAGGAGTAAGCACATGATAAATACAGTTCTTTATTTTGAGGTTCTAATTCGGCTAATTTTTCAAAACGTTCCGGAGTATTGCTGATGCCTTTTATTTTATGTGATAAAATTAAAACACGGGCAGCATCGGCAAGTGGCATAAGTGCTCTTCTTTTGATGTCGAAGAAATCTTTATGAGCACCATCCTGTTCTACTAAAAACTGTCTAAAGAAACCTGTTGGAGAAGGGCTTTGCAAAGCACCACTTACTAAATGAACATAAAAAATAGGATTAGCTTCAATATCACCAAAAATATAATCGGCTAACTCATTGGCTAGTTCTCGATCTCCGTAGGATAAGCTGTAATCGAAAAAGATAAAAGAAAGTAAAACTTCGTCTTTTCCAGGTTTACTAATCCAGTCATGAACTAATTCTTTCCATTGGTTCAAACTCAAACACCATTTAGGATTTGAAGCCATCATTTCGGCAGGACAATACTCATATCCAATTTCAAAAAGCCCTTTGTTGACAATAGTGGCCAATTCTAAAAAGTATTTTCTGGTTTTTTCTTCCTTCTCTTTAGGAACATCTTCATAAATTAAGGCATTATCCTGATCGGTATGCAATAACTGTTCACTGCGTCCCTGACTGCCCATAGCAAGCCAAGAAAAACGCACTGGAGGAGGAGTACTCATTTTGGCTAAAGATAATTCAATTACCCTCTGGATACAGGCGTCGTTTAATTCTGTAATGATTTTTGAGGTGAGTGTAATAGGTATATTTTGGTCTAAATAACCTTGTAATAAATGCATTATTTTGGCACGAATCGGTTTGATAGCTTTTGCTTTTTTGACACGTTTTAAAGCTTTAATTAATACCGCAGGATTATTTCCTAATGCAACCATAACATCATGTTTGGATAAAATCCCAATGGCTTTGGTGTTGGCAGTTCCATCTTTTGTTAAACATAAATGGCTAATGTTGCTTTTCATCATGGCCATTTGTGCTTGTGTAATGGTCATTTTTTTAGAATAAGTAATTACGGGTGAATTCATAATTACATCAGCTGTAGTGTTGATTGAATATTCTCCCGTAACAATTTTATTTCTTAAATCTTTATCGGTAATAATACCTATTGGCAGCATATCTTCTACAACCAGCATAGCTCCCACATTTTTCTTAGTCATTGTTAAGGCTATTTCTCTAGCCGTTGCTGCACGGGAGCAGGTAATGATTTTTTTAGAATATTTAATGGGTTGTAAATCTAATATTTTGGCATCTGTGTCAATTATTTCGGTCTCCATGTTTTCATCTTCAAACTGATTACCATAAAGCTTGTCGCTATGGCTTTTTGAAAATGGATTTTGAGTATTTGATGCAAAACTATCGATGATAAAACCACCTACATTATGATTTTTGATAGCATAAGGTTTAAATATGTCAATCGGGATAGCATATAGAATGCATTCTTCATGTGCAAGGGCTTCCATTTTATAATTCTCATGCGCAATCAAAGGACGCAAACCAAAAATATCTCCTTCGTCGCACATATCCAGAATATTGTTTTTGGATTTCTTGCGAAGTTCAACAGCTCCTTTGTGCACTACGTAAAAGCAGTCGTGGGTTTCTTCATTTTCTTCAAAAATTACGCTTCCTTTTTCTTTGTAAATAATAGAAACTTTTTCGGAAAGTTTTTCAATATCAAATTGGTCCAAAAAGCTGAAAGGAGGGAAGTTTTTTAAAAAATCGGCAACCCTTTGTGATATGGTATTTTTCATTTAGTATTAGTTTGCTGGCTGAATTAGTTTAGTATGCTAATTTATTAATTTTTATGTTCTATAATAAAAAAAGCTCCAAATTAAGGAGCTTTTATGTGGATATAAGTTTTAAGTTTTACTTTTTTTTCGAGACTTTCATATTTAATACTTCTACTAATAAAGAGAATGAAATGGCAAAATACAAATAGCCTTTTGGTATCGGTGTAACATGACTGCCAAAAATTAAAGCATTAGATAAATGAGCACTTTCTGTCAATAACATTAGCCCAATTAGAATTAAAAAAGATAATCCTAAAATTTGAATAGAGGGGTGGTTGTTCACAAAAGTTCCTACCGGAACAGCAAATTGCATCATGATTAAAACCGAAATAATTACGGCGGCAATCATAATGTACAGCGCACCTGTTACACCATTAGTCATTCCCACAGCCGTTAAAATACTATCAAATGAAAATACTAAATCAATCAAAATAATTTGAAGAATCACACTACTAAAGGATTTAGCTGCCGATTTGCCAGCTTCTTTTTCTTCTTCTCCTTTATGGTCTACTTTTTCTCTAATCTCATTTGTACTTTTATAAATTAAGAACAGTCCGCCTAAAAGCAGAATGATACTCTGCCCCGAAATTTGTGCTTTTATCCAGCTTAAATCTATAGTAAACCAAGGTTCTTTCATCGCAATGAGGTATGATATTCCCATCAGTAATGCTATTCGCATAAACATCGCTAAAAACATACCTATTTTGGTTGCTTTTTTACGACTTTCTTGCGGTAGTTTTCCAGTGGCAATCGAGATGAAAATGATATTGTCGATTCCCAGAACAATTTCCAGAAAAGTTAGTGTCAATAAAGCAATCCAAGCATCAGCATTTAAAAATACTTCCATTTTGAGTTGTGAGTTATGAGTTATGAGTTACTTGTTCTCAAAAATAGTTAAAACTATGTACTTTCAGAGCATTATCTTTTGTTTCAAAAAATGCACTGATTAAAATAGGATTTTAGTCCAAAGTTTTTATTTAATCTGAAATTTTAGTTACAGTACCTCTTTGTTTTTTGTCAGAGCCAACCATACCGAATTCAAAGGTATATGAATTTCCCGAAGTCGTCAAAATTTTCATATCAATAGCTTTTTCTTCGGCCATGTTTTTAGGATGTATTTTTTTTAAAATGTATTCGCAATCACTAACCCAGCGAATCGTAGCAGTATCTGTTTTTCCATCAAAAGTTTCAATCTCGATGCTGTCATTACGTTGAAAAAGCGTGACTTTTTTTACACCGTTTACCTCATATTCAAATTTGAATTTTCCTGTTTTGAAAGCGGCACAATTGTGTTCGGCATTGTAGCATGAAGCAAAAATAAGGAGTAAGGGCAGTAGAATAAGTTTTTTCATGATTGTAATTTTAATTAAATTTTACCGAAATGAACATGAGAATAACAAAGAGAATTAAAGAAATTAAAATGTTTCTCGCCCAATTGTCTTGTGCTAGTTCAATTTCTAAATCAGATTTACAAAATTTAATAATTATCCAATATATAAATCCACCAATATCAGATAAAAGTTGAAATCTCATAATTTTTGTTTTTCAGTTCTTAAAAAGGTTTATTGAATTTTAATATCGTATTTGTCTAAAAGCCCCGGAATTCCTTGCATCGAAAATTTGGCTTTTCTCATCGGGTTGAATTCTGGATCAATTTTATAATTGTAAGCCGTCAGGAAATTCACTTCTTTCAATTCGGTGTCGTTAAAAACAGCATTTTCCAGATTGCAATTGTCAAAAACCGAGTTAGAAAGATTGCTTCCAATGAAACTGACTTCTTTCATAGAGCAAGAATTGAATCTGGATTTTGGCATTTTTTTATTCGAAAAAGAAGCATAATCCAAAATACAATCATTAAAACTCACGGCAAACATAAAATCGGCACAATGGTTAAATTGAATTCCCAATAATTTACAGTTTGAAAAATGCACGGTTTTTAAGCTGGTATTGCCCAGATCAGTCATCGAAAGATTGCAGTTGATGAATTCGCAATCCATAAAAGTATTGTTCGAGAAATCACTATTGGAAAAGTCACAGTTTTTAAAAACACAATCTTCAAATTCGCGATGACTCACTTTTTTATTGATAAAAACTACTTTTTCAAAAGTTTTTTGGATGTGAATTAAGTCTTCCATTAGTCGTTAAATAAGGCTTTCATAATGGTTTTTAATCCTAGAAAAATTAAGTACATTGATGTCAAACAAGCAAGGATTCCAATTCCAAGAACTAAATAATGCCATACGTTTTTTTGATTCATAAATGCATTGTAAATCAACGATGGACCAATAAAAAGCAAAGGTAATGCGCCAGATAAATATTTTACACCTTTGGATAATAATTCTTTGTTTGTTGCCATTTTGGAAAGGTTATGAATTATGGGTTAAGTTATAGGGGTAGCGGTTGTTAGCAACGCATAACACCTAACTTATAGCTTATTTGCATTAAAGAAATCAACCGCTTTACGCACACTGCCGTGAATTTTTAGTAATTGAGCAGCTTCGTCATAGTTTACGGGAATTTCGCTCATAATCATTTTGGTTCCGCGATCCACCAGTTTGTTATTGCTCAATTGCATGTCGACCATTTTATTGCCTTTTACTTTTCCTAACTGGATCATCGTTGCGGTCGAAATCATGTTTAAAACCAGTTTTTGAGCTGTTCCGGCTTTCATTCTGGAACTTCCTGTAACAAATTCTGGACCTACAACTACATCAATAGGAAATTGTGCCATTTGCGAAAGCGGACTCCCGGCATTGCAGGAAATACTTCCTGTGATGATATTATTTTGGTTACAAGTTTCTAAACCGCCAATAACATATGGCGTTGTTCCAGATGCAGCAATCCCAATGACGACATCATTTTCATTAATATTAAATTCTTGCAAATCAATCCAAGCTTGTGTAGCATTGTCTTCGGCATTTTCTACAGCTTTACGGATAGCTTTGTCACCACCTGCAATGATTCCCACAACCAAATCAAAAGGAACTCCAAAAGTAGGAGGACATTCGGAAGCATCCACCACACCTAAACGTCCCGAAGTTCCTGCACCTATGTAAAACAAACGTCCGCCTAATTTCATTTTAGTAACAATTTGGTTAACTAAAATTTCTATTTGAGGCAGCGCTTTTTCTACAGCAAGTGGAACAGTTTTATCTTCGTTATTGATGTTCGTTAACAATTCTAGAACAGACATTTTTTCTAAATGCTCGTATTTGGAAGATTGTTCGGTGGTTTTTATGAAGGTCATAATCTTGGGGGTATTTGGTTTTCTGTTTATTTGGCTATCTAAAAAACATTCATGAATAACCAAATGCACAAATCAAAATCTATAAAAAATAAGCTAATACAATTCCTAAAACAATCATGGAAACTTTGGCAATATTAAACTTGTGTCCTTCGCTACTTTCGAAAATAATAGTGGAGGAAATATGAAATAATATCCCAATGACTACAGCAGTAATTTCGTTATGAAAATGGCTTAGGCTGGTTAGATAATCAGAGGCAAAAGTACCTAAAGGAGTCATTAATGCAAAGCTGAGCATGAAGGCAAAAATGGCTTTTTTATTCAGATGTGAATTGATAAAAAATGTTGTCAAAATAATGGCAATAGGAAGGTGGTGAATAGCAATCCCGATGGCTAAATTATCATGATGATGTCCTACGGGAAATCCTTCCAGAAAGGCGTGAATGCAAAGACTAATGAACAACAACCAAGGAATATGAGTCATATTAGGATGTCCGTGTACGTGACCATGCTCAGCGCCTTTTGAGAAAAATTCTAAGATGATTTGGAACAAAATTCCCAGCATAATGCAAATTCCAATATTGCTATTGTGACTTTCATAAACATCCGGTAATAAGTGCATCACGGTTAAAGAAAGCAAAAACGAACCACTAAACGCCAATAGGAGTTTGAGGTTGGTTTTGTTTTTTGGTTTAATAACCAATGCAATAATGTATCCAAGGAGTACCGAAAGTAAAGGTAAAAGGTAGTTCATTATTTGAAAATAAGAATGAGTCGTTCGCTTTCTGTTTTGTGGAATTTTTTCAATTTGTAATCACCAAAGATATCTAAAAGATAAATACCGGCTTCTTCCATCATTGCTTCAAAATCTTGTAGCGTTAAGGCTTTTACTTTTTCGGTAAAATGGTATTTTCGACCTTGGTCTTCAAAATCAATTTCTTTAAAAATATGTCCGTCTTTTAGGTAACGTTTTAGATGAAAATCGATTCCGTCTACTGTTTTTACTTCTTCAGGAACAAGACTTTCTATTACCTGATTGACATTCATAAAGTCAATTACTGCAAAACCATAGTCAGACAAACTGTCTTTAATGGCTTTTAAAGTCGTTAAATTGTCATCGTCATTTTCAAAATATCCAAAACTGGTAAACAAATTAAAGATAGCATCGTATTTTTCTTCGAATGCTTCGCGCATGTCGTGTACTTTAAAATGCAGGCTTTCATTGGAACTTTTGCTGGCTTCGGCTATACTGTTTTCAGATAAATCAGCACCAATGACATCAAAGCCTAATTGGTTCAAGTAAATGGCATGACGGCCTTTGCCACAGCATAAATCCAAAACTTTGGCATTTTCCGGAAGATTTAAATAATGTGTTAAATTGTCCATGAAAAGCTGAGCTTCACGGTCGTTACGGTCTTTATAAAGGATGTGGTAATAAGGTGTATCAAACCAAGAACTGAACCAAGCTTCACCAGCTTGATCTTGATTTGGATGTGTTGGATTTTGAACTTCAGACATTTATTCTTTTCAATTAATTCTATCCCGCAAATTTAGTGTATTTTTGCTGAAAAATTGCCAAAGGAAGTGGATTCAACAGCAGGCAATTGCTAAAAAAATAATAAATTTTATTACAAATCGGATTTTTTTGAAATTAGCTTTGTTATAATCGATATACAAAATGGAAGAAAATTTTAAAATGATTGCCAAAACCTTTTTTGGTTTTGAAGAAATATTAGCTACTGAATTGAAAAATTTAGGAGCGCAAGACGTAGAGCAAGGAGTAAGAATGGTGAGTTTTAAAGGCGATAAAGGGTTTATGTACAAGGCTAATTTGTCTTTGCGTACTGCATTAAAAATCCTAAAACCTATTTATTCTTTTAGAGCTAATAACGAAAAAGCATTGTACAAAGGTGTTTCGGGTGTAAACTGGTCTAAGTTTATCAATGCTAATCAGACTTTTGTAATTGACGCTACAGTACATTCAGAATATTTCAATCATACCGAATTTGTTTCTCAAAAATGTAAAGATGCTATTGTGGATCAATTTAGAGAAAGAACAGGACAGCGTCCTAGTATTGATAAAGCCTATCCCGATTTACGCATTAATATTCACATTGATAAAGACCAAGTTTCGGTTGCATTAGATACTTCAGGGAAACCATTAAATCAGCGTGGCTACAGAACTTCTACTAATATTGCTCCAATAAACGAAGTATTAGCAGCGGGTATTTTATTACTATCAGGTTGGGACGGACAAACGGATTTCTTGGATCCTATGTGTGGTTCGGGAACTTTTCTTGCTGAGGCAGCCATGATTGCGTGTAATATTCCGGCAAACATCAACCGTAAAGAATTTGCTTTCGAAAAATGGAAAGATTGGGATAATGATTTGTTTGATAAAATCACCGATAGTTTGTTAGGAAAAGTACGTGAGTTCCATCATACGATTAAAGGATATGACAAAGCGCCTTCGGCAGTAAATAAAGCGAAGGAAAATATCCGAAATGCAAATTTGGAGGAATATGTAACAATCTCAGAAAATAATTTTTTCGACAGCGAAAAAACTTCAGAAGGCAAATTGCACATCGTTTTTAATCCGCCTTATGATGAGCGTTTGGATATTCAAATGGAAGGGTTTTATAAAAATATTGGGGACACTTTAAAGAAAAGTTATCCAGGAACGAACGCCTGGTTTATTACAGGAAATTTGGATGCATTGAAGTTTGTTGGCTTGCGACCTTCTCGAAAAATAAAATTGTTCAATGCCGGACTCGAAGCAAGGTTGGTGAAATACGAAATGTATGAAGGAAGTAAGAGAACGAAGTTTCAAGTGGAGAAAGAGTAGTGTTCAGTAGTCATTGGGAAGTTTATACTGGACAGATTACTGTATTTAGAAAAAGGAAATAGAATAAAAAAAATCAATACAATGAGTAAATTACAATTAAGAGCATTTTTATACCAACTAGGAACTTTTGCTAGTTTGTTTATATTATCACGTTATTTAATCCATCAATATGCTGGGCTTACTGGTTTTTGGGAGCCTTTTGCAGCATTTGTGATAGCAACATTTGTTGGGCCTAAATTTCAAGCGGTAAAGACCAATGATGGAGAAAAATTATATATGAAATGGGTTTTTTCTAAAAATGTGAAAGAAATAGGATAAATTTACTATTCAGAAAGCAGTAATCAGAAATAAAAAACCGCAAATTCATTTATTAAATTAATGAATTTGCGGTTTTTGCTGATATCAAATCTGTTCCCTGTATTTAGACATCTATAAAACTGTTTTATTTCTTTTTATCTGTTTTCTTAGTTTGTTCTGGTTTTACCACCTTTTTGAAAATAGGAACAAAATAGGTAACGGTATAGTTAAATCCTACTCCAAAATCGCCATTGTAAGTGCGGTTGAATCCTGGAATGTATAAATTTTCAAAACCTGAAGGTTGCTTGTTGCTTATTAATCGGTTAAATCGCAGACTGAAACCAACAAATACATTATTGAATACTTTGGCTTTCATTCCGGCTACTACTTCAATCCAACTTGCTGTTAAACCATTGTATTTTTGACCAGAAGTCAATGCAGCTGTTTCTCCAAAGTACTGATTGGTATTGTAAATTCTGTAGCTATTCAATTGTTGGTTAAAAGTACTAAAACCATATCGCAACCCAATAGAAATTACATTTTCCATATCGAGCCAGTTTTCGTAGCCGTTGTAATCAAAACCTACTTTTAGGTAAGAACCTTTGGTAGTGAAATTCAAACGTTCGTCATCGGTAGTTTTATTTTCGTTTCCAACTTCGGCTGCCAGAAAGTGTTTTTTAGTTAGTCGGTAATCACCCACTAATTCCAAACCGGTATAATCTTTATCATAAAAACTACGGCTTAGTTTAAATAAATCGACTCCTACACGCACACCATAGCGGTCTTTTTTAACTGGAGCTACCGCAATAGAATCCTTTATTAGAACTGCATTAGCCTTTGTAGTTACAGCAGCTTTTTTAGGAATAACTCCTTTGGAGATAGTATCCTTTGTAGTACTGTTTATCGGAACTTGTGTTTCTTGTGCATTTGCGAAAAGCAAAGACAAAAAAAGAAAGCTGCTATAAATATATTTCAAGGTGTGTCTCATTTTCGTTGGTTATATTACTGTTGCGTACAAAAATATATCGCATCCATTTGGTGTCTGGAGTTGTTGGCTCCGTTTGTACAAATGGGTTAAACGCATCTAAAATATAGTTGGTTTTAAATCCGCAGGCACGAGACACAAAAATATTATCTCTAGTATAATTGAATTGAAGGATATCTTCGTTAGGAAGTGCAGCTGGATTGGTACTTCCATAATTCAAGAAAAAATGAAAAGTAACTGTATCAGCGTCTACTTTTAAAGGAATAGAAACAGTACTGCCGTTTATTAAGTTAGTCCCATTAAATGTAATAGGTTCATCCTTTCCGTCTCCAAAGATACTTAGATTTGTTACATTCTTTTCTACAGATGAATTGTTAAAATCATAAAACGTAATTACTAGTCGGGGAGTAGTAATGGTATTAGCATCACAAATGTCGTCTTTCTCACAGCCGGAGAAGGTAAAGCAGAGTATTAATAAAAGTAATATCGTTTTTTTCATATTTTTTAGTCTTAGTCCCTAGTTATTAGTCCTTAGTCCTTAGTCTTTGGTTATTTTTTAAAACTAAGGACTAGGTACTATGTACTAATTGCTATCTTCTTTCTAACAACACCACATTTTCTACGTGATGTGTTTGTGGAAACATATCTACTGGACGCACGCGAGTTACTTTGTATTTCTCGTCCATTAAAGCTAAATCGCGGGCTTGTGTAGCCGAGTTACAACTTACATAAACCACTTTTTCAGGAGTAATTTTCATGATTTGTTCAATCACGTCTTTGTGCATTCCATCACGTGGTGGATCCGTAATAATAACATCCGGCTGACCGTGTTGTGCAATAAAAGCATCGTTGAAAACCACTTTCATGTCACCTACAAAGAACTCGCAATTGTCAATGTTATTGCGTTCGGCATTGGCTTTAGCATCTTTAATTGCATCCGGAACACTTTCTACACCAATTACTTTTTTTGCTTTTTTAGAAACAAATTGTGCAATAGTTCCTGTTCCGGTATATAAATCATAAACGGTTTCTTTTCCGGTCAATCCAGCAAAATCCCTCGTTATTTTGTATAATTCGTAAGCCTGATCCGAATTGGTCTGGTAAAATGACTTGGCATTAATGCTAAATTTTAAACCTTCCATTTCTTCCAAGATGTAATCACGTCCTTTGTACAGTTTAATATCCTGATCGTAAAGCGTATCATTTGCTTTATTGTTCACTACATATTGCAACGAAGTGATTTGCGGAAATTTGGCATACATGTGATCTAATAATAATTCCCTGTTGGCTTTATCATCTTCGAAAAACTGAATCAAAAGCATGATTTCGCCAGTCGAAGCGGTACGCAACATAACGGTTCTCAACAAACCCGAATGTTCTCTCGGATTAAAGAAAGTTAAATCATTTGCGTTAGCAAAATCACGAATTTCATTTCGAATTGCGTTTGAAGGATCTTCCTGCAAATGACATTTTTTGATGTCCAGGATTTTGTCCCACATTTTTGGGATATGAAAACCAAGGGCATTTCTGTTTCCTAAATCTTCATCGCTTCCAATTTCAGCTTCGGTTAACCAACGGCTGTTGGAAAATGAAAATTCCATTTTATTTCTGTAAAAAAACTTTTTCTCCGAGCCTAAAATAGGTTCGAACTCAGGAAGTTCAATTTTTCCAATGCGTTGGAGGTGATTTTTTACTTCGTTGTGCTTGAAAAATAATTGTTGGTCGTAGTTCATATTTTGCCATTTGCAACCACCACAAACACCAAAATGCTCGCAGATAGGATCTACACGATGCTCCGAAAATTCATGGAATTTAACCGCTTTTCCTTCATAATACGCCTTGCGCTTTTTGAAAGTTTGCACATCCACCACATCACCCGGAACCACATTTGGAATAAACACTACTTTTCCATCGGGAGCCTTTGCTACCGAAACGCCTTTTGCACCTGCATCAAGGACTTTTATCTGATGAAAGACAACTTTGTCTGTATTTTTTCTACCCATGGCGCAAAAATAAGTGTTTGTTCGCTTTTATAAATTCAAATTGGGAAATATTTTTGAAAAGTGGCGAATTTTATCGCAGTTGCAATTTGTAAGTGCATTTTTCTACTTCAAAATCAAGGCTTTTCTCTTCCCACAAAACTTCCTTTACCTAATAGAAAGGCAATTGCTTTGAGAATATTTTTATCGACACTTTCTTCTGTTTTTAAATGCGAAATGTATCGAATGATTTCATGTTGTAATGAAGGACGTAAATTTTGGAAAACAGTATTTGCTGCGACATTTTCTGTTAAAGCTTGTAACAGTTTGGGATGAATGGGGATTTCTCTTTTTTCAGCATCATAACTTATGCTAATTTCTATTTGTTCTCCAATTCTTTTAGGTGAATTTTTAAGCATTTTAGTATTGATGTACAAACGCCATTCTCCTTTAAATTTCATTAAAGTTTGGATGTAAGGAAGTGAATTAACAGTTCCTTTAATTGGAATAGGACCTTTGGATTTTCCAGCTTGTTCAAAAATAGCATTTAAAATTTCTTCGGGAACAAAAACAAACGGATTGATACCAATAATTTCAATGGTTGCCAAAAAAGTATAGCTTGTTTCTACTGCCATAAAGAAGGATTTTATCTGTTTGCTAAAATAAGAATTTGGATTGAAAGATTAAATTCAATAAAAAAACCTTGTTCTCACTCACTATAAAATGAGGAAAACAAGGTTTCATATTTTTTAAAAGATTGTTATTTCAATCTTTCAATCTAAAAAATTACAAATCCGATTTTAAAACCGCACCGTTACTAGCATTGGTTACTAACGAACGGTATTGTCCTAACCATCTTGATGTTAATTCTTTTTTTAGAGGAACAAATTCCGCTTTTCTTTTTGCAATTTCTTCATCAGATAAGTTTACCGATAAAATGTATTGATCTACGTCGATATGGATTTCGTCTCCATCTTTTAACAAACCAATCATTCCGCCTTCGGCAGCTTCCGGAGAAACGTGACCGATAGAAGCCCCACGAGTTGCTCCACTGAAACGACCATCGGTAATTAAAGCAACCGACTTTCCAAGTCCCATTCCCATAATTAAGGATGTAGGAGCCAGCATTTCCTGCATTCCTGGACCGCCTTTAGGACCTTCGTAACGAATAACAACAACATTTCCTGCTTTGACTTTTCCGCCAAGAATTCCTTCAATAGCTTCAGCCTGTCCGTCAAAACAAACGGCTGTTCCTGTGAAAACACGGTCTCCGGTAATTCCGGCAGTTTTAATAACGGCACCTTGTTCGGCTAGATTTCCGTACAAAACCGCTAAACCACCCACTTCAGAATAAGGGTTGTGAATGGTGTGGATAATGTTTGTATCCTTGATATAAGCATCTTTGATTTTTTCTAAAATCGTTTCTCCTGTAATAGTAAGGTTGTTTAAAAGGATGTCATCACCACGTTTGGTCATTTCTTTCATTACGGCATTTACACCACCCGCAGTGTTAATGTCTTCCATGTGAACGGTTGATAAACTTGGAGAGATTTTAGCAATGTGAGAAACTCTTTTTGAAATTTTATTGATGTCTTCCAAATTAAAATTAACATTCGCTTCTTTAGCAATAGCTAACATGTGTAAAACCGTATTCGAACTTCCGCCCATTGCCATGTCTACAGCAAAAGCATTTCTTACGGCATTTTCATTAAGGATGTTTTTTAGTTTGAATTTTTCGGTTTGTGCAGCGTCTTTGGCAATTTCGCAAATTCTTCTTGCCGCCTGACGGTATAATTCTTCACGTTCTTTGGTTAAAGCTAAGATGGTTCCGTTTCCAGGAAGTGCAATTCCCATAGCTTCCATCAAAGTATTCATAGAGTTAGCGGTAAACATTCCCGAGCAACTTCCTCCACTTGGACAGGCATTACACTCAATGTCTTTTAATTCTTCATCGGTAATTTCACCTAATTCGTGTTTTCCAACCGCCTCAAAAGCCGTAGCCAAATCGATAGGAACACCATCTTTAGTATGTCCTTTTTTCATTGGTCCACCACTCACAAAAATAGTAGGAACATCTACACGTAAAGCCCCCATAATCATTCCCGGAACAATTTTATCACAGTTAGGAATGGCAATCATAGCATCCAGTTTGTGAGCGTTCATTACAGTTTCAATAGAGTTTGCAATAAGTTCTCTTGATGGTAACGAGAAAAGCATTCCGTCATGTCCCATAGCAATCCCATCATCCACTCCAATAGTGTTGAATTCAAAAGGCACACAACCATTGGCTTTAATTTCTTCTTTGATCACTCTTGAAACTCTGTCCAGGAAAAAGTGTCCAGGGATAATTTCAATATAAGAATTGGCAACACCAATAAATGGTTTGTCAAAATCTTCATCGACTAAGCCTGTTGCTCTAAACAATGATCTGTGCGGGGTTCTTTGATGCCCTTTTTTTACTTCATCACTTCTCATAATAAACTTAAGTTTTTATATACTTTTTGTAATTTGTATGATTATTTTTTTTCGGCGGCAAAGATAAGTAATCTTTAGATTTAATCTTTGTTGTATTTAGAAAAGCATTGATAATATTACGTTAAAACAGATTATAGAAATAAAGTTTTAATGAATTCTGGTATTATTAATAAAGGTGCTATTTTATCTTTGTTTCTAAATTATTTTAAAAAATGAATTTTATATCAAAAAGAAAAGTAGTATTTATTAGTTTTTGTGCTGTTGTTTGTACCATGCTTTATAATTGTGGAGATGCTACTAAGGAAGGTAAATATTTTTATTATCGTGCTGTAAATAATGCAGATACGGCTTTGCTTTCTTTTACAAAATTAGAAGATAATCGTTTTTTTGGGCAATACGAAATTCGTTACGAAGGTTTTCATAAAGATTCGGGTGAGGTGAGAGGAATTATTTCCGGAGATACTATTAAAGGGAGTTTTTATTATTCGCCCTATGGCGGAGGCGTTTTGAAGCGCTATCCTGTTGCGTTGTTAAAAAGAAATAATAAATTGATTTTGGGCAAAGGAGTTATTTCAGTTTATATGGGAATTCCTTCTTTTTTAAAAGGGGATACCATAGATTATAGTAATCCTGAATTTGTATTTGAAGAAATTAAGAAATAAGTTTACCAATAGCAAAAATCCGTCTCGTTTTTAGAATGAGACGGATTTTTAGTTTTAGTTCAAAGCTATTAAACAATCAAAAAATGTTTCTTTTAAATGTTGGCTGTAGGTTTTCATATCCTTTTCAATATTGGCATTTTTTTCCACATCATGAAAGTGATAACTTTTTAATGGAGTCATTCCTGTAAAAGCATTCATTCTATGAAAACCAAAAAAAGCACCTTCGTCCACTGATTTTTGATCAAAAAATTCGCCAGGAAGTGTAAAAGCAGTCGCTGGTGCATTCCAGGTGGTAGTAAGCATGTATTTTTTGCCATGCATCATTCCGCCCGTTCCGTAATTGATCTCTGGATTGCTTGATTTTCTGCCGTCACTGCGATAAATTCCTTTATTGTATCCTGCACTAAAAACTTCGTCAATGTACTTTTTAAAATTAAACGGAAGTTGGAACCACCATACGGGTGTGTGGTAAATAATAACATCTGCCCAAACAAATTTACTTACTTCATCCATAGGTATATATCCGTTTTCTATAGTTGTAGTTTGAACGACGATATCTTCTAATTGTTCGAAAAATTGCTGAGTAGCTTCCGTAATAGTGTTGTTGAACAATCCACCAGAATGTTCAAAACGTTGACCTGCATTTATGATAAATATCTTTTTCATGTATGTTTTATTTTTATGTTGGTACAAAGTTAGAGTAGATATTGGTATTGTTAAAATAGTATAATTTATACATTTGTATTATAAATATAATAGTTATGGTCAATTTAGAATGGTATCGTACTTTTAAAGCGATTTATAAAACAGGAACATTAACAAAAGCTGCCGATGCACTTTTTATTTCGCAGCCCGGCGTGAGTTTGCATCTGAGTTCCTTAGAAAGTTATGTAGGCTATAAACTTTTTGATAGGACAGGACGTAAAATGATTCCAACTGAAAGAGGCAAAATTTTATACAACGCCATTGCTGAAGGTTTGAAAATTCTGGAAGATGCCGAGAAAAATTTTCAACGCAGTACTGAAAAGCACACGCCAACAATTAGTATCGGAATGTGTTTTGAGACTTTCCAAATTACTTTAGAACAATACATTTCGACCTTACCCTTTAATGTGATTATTCGTTTTGGTGAATATCCTGAAATGCTCGAAAATTTAGATAAGGGAATTTTAGATTTGGTAATTTCTCCACAAAAAGTAGATTCAGTTAATATTTCCTATGAAGCATTTTCGTCAGAAACCATTGTTTTGGTTGGAGGAAGTGAAGTTGATGATTCGGAGTTACAGCAATTGGTCAAACAAAAAAAATATAAAGCAGCTGAGAATTACTTGAAAAGTCAAAAATGGTATGGAACAACGGGAGATATGGAACATCTTTTTCGTTTTTGGCAACTCAATTTTGATAATTTTCCGGATTTCAGACCCAATTATATTGTTCCCAATATCCATTCTATTGTGCGATGTTTAAATGGTGCCAACGGATTAGCTGTTATTCCTAATTTTTTATGTAAAAAAGAAGTAGAAAGTGGCACTGTAAAATTGCTTTGGGAAGGACATAAAAAGTTGAAAAACACGCTTTATTTTGCGAACAGAAAAAATACTGCTTACGAGAAAGAGCTCGATTTAATAAAAGATTTGTTTAAGAAAGTGATGTTGTAAAATCAACATAGACAATACAGTTGTCTATGTTGATTTTTATTTTTCTACCACAAATTATGTACTTCTTTTTTGATGTAGTGCTCGTAGATTTCGTTCATCGCAGCAATTTTTTCTGGAGTTAGGGCTGGTAATTCTAATGTGGAAAGATTAGATAATACATGACTTTCTGTTGAAGCACCTGGAATAATACAACTTACTTCTTTAAAACTTAAAATCCATTGCAGGGCAATTGGAGCCAAATTTGAAACTTCAGGGAATAATTTTTTTAGTTCGTTTACCGCAATTAAACCCAATTCGTAATTAATTCCTGAGAAAGTTTCTCCTTTGTCAAATGCAGCGCCTTCGCGATTAAAAAAACGATGGTCTTTGCTGTCAAAAATTGATTTTTCAGAGAATTTACCTGTCAATAATCCGCTGGCTAAAGGAACGCGAGCAATAATTCCCACATCTTTTTTTCTTGCCTGTTCAAAAAGTAATTCAGACGGACGTTGTCTGAAAAGATTGAAAATAATTTGAATAGAGGTCACATTTTCAAATTCCATTGCTTTTAGTCCTTCTTCTACTTTTTCTACACTCACACCTAGATTTTGAATTTTTCCTTCTTTTTTTAATTTGTCAAAAAGTTCAAAAATTTCCGGACGATAAAAAACTTCCGTAGGAGGGCAGTGCAACTGAATTAAATCCAGTGTTTCTAAGCCTAATCTTTGCAAACTGTCTTCAACATATTTTTGCAACACTTTCGGTTGGTAGCCTTCATTGACATGCGGATTAATATGTCGACCACATTTAGTCGCCACATAAATACGTTCAGAACGGGAACGAATGACTCTCCCAACGGCTTTTTCACTCAAGCCATTTTCATAAACATCGGCTGTGTCAATGAAATTAACTCCTTGGTCGATGGCAGTATTTAAAAGAGTATCGGCTGATTGGTCGTTAAATGGTGAACCCCATTTTCCGCCAACTTGCCAAGTTCCTAGTGCAATTTCGGATATTTCAAAATTGGTTTTCCCTAGTTTTCTATAGTTCATGTTATTTTTTTTTAGTTGTTATTTAAAGTTGATTTAATAGCTTTTTCTATTAGTGGACTCATGATTTCGTAACCAGCAGTATTAGGATGTACACGGTCTTCGGACAAAATTGTTTTTAGCCCTTTTTCATCATCTACCATTTCCGAATAATAATCTACAAACGGAATTCCATTAGTGTTAGTATAATTTTTAAGTTGTGTATTTAATTCAATAATTCGGTCTGCCGGTTGTTCTTTTGGATTCCAATAAAAAAAATTAGCAGGCAAAACAGTGCAAAGAATAACTTTGATATGATGTAGTTGAGCCAATTCAATCATCGAAAAGATATTATCACAAATCATTTTAGTAGTTGAAGGGCCTGTATTTCCTGCAATATCATTTCCCCCTGCTAAAATAACTACTATTTTAGGTTTTAAATCGATCACATCGGCTCTAAAACGAACTAACATTTGTGGTGTGGTTTGCCCACTAATACCCCGATTGATGAAGGATTTATTTTCAGTGAAAAAAGAATGTTCCTTACTCCAAAATTCAGTTATTGAATCGCCCAAGAATACCACTCTGTTTTCATTGGCCTGAGAGTGAGGAAGTCTAGCGTTTTCTTGCATGTATTTTTCTAAATAAGGCCAGTCTTGCATTGGTAAACTTCCATTCATCGGTCACTAATTTATTACTTAAAACAAAACTAATGAATTTATTTTGAAGTTTATTTGGACTTTTTTTGTTTAAAAATAAAATTTTAGATAATTTTAAGTGGTTTTTTCGTACATTTGATTTTATCCAAAACTACTACATTTATGAAGTTCTACGAAAAATTATCATCCATAGGTTTTCTTAAAAATAGCTATGTTTTTAAGTTTCTTTTTGTTGCTTTTATAGGGATTCATATTCCTTTAATCGGAATCTTATTTTTTGTGCTTTATGCCAAAGCTAATTTTTCCCCTATCAATTTACTTCTTTTTTCATTAATCATGACTTTAATAGCAACAGGGGTAACTTTATGGGTATTGAAAAAATTAATTCAGCCTATTGAGTTGGCTTCAAAAGCGCTGAATGAGTACCAATTGGACAGAAAAATTGCCAATTTGCCACTTCATTTCACAGACGAAGCTGGTTTATTGTTATCCAATATTCAAAAATCGATTTTAGAAAGCGAAGAATTTAAAACAGAAAAACAAGATTTGATTTATTTGCTTTCGCATGATTTAAAAAACTTCGCCGGAAATCCAAAATCATTGGCAACTATGATATTAGAAACTAATCCTTCAACAGAAGTAAAAGAATTGGCCGAGTTGATTTGTGAATCTTCAGATGACCAATTTAGATATATAGAGAGTTTTATACGAATGCTAAAAGAACAGGATGAAATTGTAAAAACAAGTCAAGAGGTAAAAACAATTGATCTGATAGTGTTGGTTGAAAAAATTGAAAATCAAGTAAGGCAATCTTTGACTGCTAAAAAACTTAAATTAATCAAACAAATCGAATTAGAAAGCATTTCTCTAAAAATTGATCAGGAATTATTGATTAGAGTTTTGTTTAATTTGCTAAACAATGCGATTAAATTTTCTTTTTCTGATGCTGAAATTCAATTGAATATTTTTAGCGATAAGAAAAATATTTATATAAAAGTTATTGATTATGGAGTGGGTTTTGATGCCAATGAGTCGGATAGAATATTTCATAAGTTTACTAAAATGAGTAGATTAGGTACTTTAAAAGAATCTTCTACCGGGATAGGTTTGTATTTGTGTAAACAAATTGTTGAGCGTAATGGAGGTTTTTTGAAGGCAACTAGCGAAGGAAAAAATAAAGGAGCTACTTTTACAATAGCATTTTAAATCAATTAGTTATGGTTTGATTTATTTGGTTTCATCAATAAATTTTAATTTAATGTTAAATAAAAGAGCGGTTCAATGAGTTGTGTCAAAAAGACTTAAATTAGTAGTGATAATAGATTTTTAAGAGCAATAATAATTTAACAATAAATAGTAAGTTATGAAAAGAAATGCTACCGCAGTCTGGAAAGGTTCTCTAAAAGAAGGAAAAGGAGTCCTTACTACTCAAAGTAAAACATTAGAAAATACACAATATTCCTTTCATTCTCGTTTTGAAGAAGGTGTAGGAACTAACCCAGAAGAGTTAGTTGCTGCTGCTCACTCGGGCTGCTTTACCATGCAATTATCGGCATATATTACCGAAGCCGGATTTGAAATTGAGAGTATCGAAACCAAATGTGTTATTAATTTATTGGAAGGGACAATTAAAGAATCCAATTTAACCGTAATTGCTAAAATAAAAGGAATTCAGGATACGACGTTTCAGGAATTAGTAACAAAAGCTGAACAGAATTGTCCAATTTCCAAATTGTTTAATACTACAATAAGTACTTCAGCTACTTTAGTTTAAAAGAAAAATTTTTATAAATGAAAAGACTCGTTTAAAAAACGAGTCTTTTTTTTATGTTTTCAATGAAGTTATTAATCAAATAAATCAGAAGATAAATAACGGTCGCCTCTGTCGCAAATAATAGCTACAATTACTCCAGATTCTAGTTCTTCGGCTAATTTTACAGCTACGGCTACAGCACCACCACTGCTCATTCCTGCAAAAACACCTTCTTCCAGAGCAAGACGTTTGGTCATTTCGCGTGCTTCTTTTTCACTCACATCAATAGTACGGTCCACTTTTGAAGGATCAAAAATTTTAGGCAAATATTCTACGGGCCATTTTCTAATTCCAGGAATCTGAGAACCTTCAGATGGTTGTGCTCCTATAATTTGTATTGCTGGATTTTGTTCTTTCAAATAAGTGGAAGTTCCAATAATGGTTCCGGTAGTCCCCATAGCCGACACAAAATGAGTCACTGTACCATGAGTATCATTCCATATTTCAGGACCTGTAGTGTTGTAATGTGCTTTCCAGTTGTCATCATTGGCAAATTGATTCAGCATTAAATAACCCCCATCGGCTACTTTTTTATCGGCATAATCTCTGGAACCAATAATTCCTTCTTTGGCAGAAGTAAGGATTACAGTTGCGCCATAAGCACGCATGGTTTGAGTACGTTCTTTGGTGGAGTCTTCCGGAAGGATTAATTCAATTTCAATGCCTAATAACTGGGCAATCATGGCTAGAGCAATTCCTGTATTTCCGCTGGTAGCTTCAATTAATTTATCCCCTTTTTTGATTTCGCCACGATCCATGGCCCCTTTAATCATAAAGTAAGCTGCCCTGTCTTTTACACTACCTCCTGGATTATTGCCTTCTAATTTTAATAATAATTTTACGTTTTTATTTTTTACCAAATTGGTTGTTTCTACTAAGGGAGTATTACCAATTAAGTTTAATATTTTTTGTGGATCCATTTATTTTAATTCTTTTATTTTTACTTCTGTAGTAGTGGTGTTGGTTACTATTGATCGTTCTGGGGTTGATTTGGTTATCCAAGCATTTCCACCAATAATACTGTTTTTTCCAATGGTTGTTTCGCCTCCTAAAATGGTTGCATTGGCATAAATACAGACATTTTTTTCTACAGTAGGATGTCTTTTGGCATTTTTCATTTCTTTGCTTACACTTAGTGCACCCAGCGTAACTCCTTGGTAAATTTTAACATGTTTTTCAATCACGGCTGTTTCTCCAATAACAATTCCGGTTGCATGGTCAATGAAAAATGGCGAATCGATCTGAGCACCTGCATGGATGTCAGTTCCAGTAATGCGGTGGGCATATTCACTCATTAAGCGAGAAAACAACAATAAATCTAGGGCGTATAATTCATGGCTAATGCGGTAAATAGCAATAGCATAAAATCCTGGATAGCCCAGATACACTTCTTCAATACTGTTGGAAGCGGGATCATTTTCTAAAATGTATGACGCATCTTGATTGAGTTTTTCTAATACCGAAGGTAATTTGGCAACAAATTGATCCCAAGTAGCATCGCATAATGCATTGGGTTTTTTGCAGGCTAAAACAGCAATTTCTTTGAATTGTTTTTCTAATTCATCAATACTTTCACTCAATGGAGCATTAGCATCAAATAAGGTGTAAAATATTTTTTCTGTAAATGCTTCTACCTTTGTTTTAATGCCATAATTTATAGAGGTGTGGCTTTTTAGCTCAGCGATGTTTTTTATAATAAGATCCTTTGTCATGACTTTTGGATTGTATTTTGGAGAAAGCACTCTTTTTTGTTTTTTAATGCTATTGCATAATATAAAACAAATATATTGAACTATTTTGAATAAACAGATAAGAACTAAGAGGCTTTCTTGCTTCTAAGTTATTTTTTATTTCAATGTATTCTTTGGCTTTTTGATTCCATTTTTATGCAAGGGAAAGTAGCTTTCTTTAAAACGGCAATTTTAAATTTATTACTTTTGAAAACTCAAAGTATAAAAATGAAAAAATTAGTTATTCCTATCATGCTTATTGCTATTGTAGTAGCCTTTTATGAGCAAACTACAGCCGACAAAAATGTATATGTAAGCGTCATTGCAATGGCTGTTTTTATGTTTGGAATGATGCGATTAAGTGCAAAAACACCAAGTAAGAATCCAGAAAAAGAAGAAGATGTTGACTAAAGGAGATAAAGTTTCGGTACTCGATGAGGCTATTAATGGAACGGTATTGAGCGTTAATGCTCAGGAAGTTACTATTGAAACCGATGAAGGTTTTGTAATGAATTTTGCTGCTAATGAATTGGTTAAAACGAGTGATTCGGGTAATTTGATGGATTCAATTAGACGAATTAATGTAGAAGAGATTAAAAAAGAAAAATCCATTCCTAAACCAAGAAGCTTTGTTAAGGAGAAAAAAGAAAAGCGAGAAGTAGGAGTGCCTGAATTTGATTTACACATTGAAAAATTGGTAAAAAACAAACACGGTATGTCTAATTATGATATTTTGACACTCCAGGCGGAAACAGCACAACGCCATATTGAATTTGCTATAAAAAATAGAATTCCTAAAATTGTTTTTATTCACGGAGTAGGAGAAGGCGTGCTGAAAGCCGAATTGGATTTTTTATTAGGGCGTTATGACAATATTGATTTTCAAGAAGCCAATTATCAAAAATACGGACAAGGCGCTACTGAAGTTTACATCAAACAAAGTAAAAAATAAAGAAAAGTTCAATCATAAAAAAAAAAGCTCATTTGTATCATTCAAATGAGCTTTTTTTTATGTTTTTTTAAGTTTAGGGAGTAGTAAATAATTCTCCTAAAGTATAGCTGTCTCCAAGAGAAAAACTGCTATTTCCTTTTTTTAAGGAAACTTTTTTAAGTACAATAGTATGTATAAAGCTTGCTCCACTTGTTGTTGTGGTTACCTCGATAATTCCAGTTTGACCTGCCACACCAGCTTCACCATTCCATTCTTGATTAAGCACGGGAGTAGTAGGAACTGGACTCTGACAAAAATAATCTCCGGTTAATAAACCACCACCGGTAAACAAGCGATAGGTAAAACTATTAGTTGTTGTACCTATGAGTCCTGTTCTAGGACTATTAAGTGGCGTAACTTCGTTTAGGATTAAGTTAGGATCAATATTTAGAATTAAAGCTTCACTCGTATTGTAATTGTACACCTCATTAGAAGTAGTACATTTTTCTAGAGTTTGGTCAAAATTAAAAGGCAAATTAGTTGCTGATGTTGTGTAATTTCCAAAAGGAAAGCTGTCGTATTTTTGATCAGTACCGTCGGGTTTTTTAAAATTTACATTTACGAATACAATGTTGTGATTGTATCCGGTAATTTTGGTTGCATTTGTGGTTTCATTTTTGTCTATTTTTGGAGTAGTTACAATTTGTATGATACCGCTGGTAGCTGTCCATTGTTCTGTAATAACTGGGGTTGCAGGCGCAATAGTTTCGCAGATGTTATCAGTAGCTACCGTTCCATTATAGAAACGATATACTACTCTGTTAGATGAAGTACCAATGTTTAATTGAATAGGGTCACCTTCAGGAGTAGGTTCGTTAGTGAAAGTAGTTGTAGGAATCTCCATAATTAGAGCTTCCTTTTCTTTCAGTTTGTAGATTAATGTATTGGTACTACTGTTGGTGCAACTTTGCGTATTTACATCCTCAAAAGTAATATCTTCTTGGGTTAAGTTTCCGTCGTCACAGGCATTGATAAATGCTAATAAAACCAAAAGGCTTAGGGCTTTTTTCATTTTAAAAATTTTGACAAAAATAGGCAAAAAATGACAAATGAGAATCCTCTTTTGATAATTGATTATTTTATAACTTTGCGGCAATGAAAAAAATATATCTCGATAACGCCTCAACTACAGCAATTCGGCCAGAAGTGGTACAAGAAATGACTAAAGTTTTAACAGAAGATTATGGAAATCCATCGTCTACTCATAGTTTTGGTCGCAATGCTAAAAATATTCTTGAACTTTCTAGAAAATCAATTGCCAAGCAGCTGAATGTAAATGCGCAAGAAATTATTTTTACTTCTGGTGGAACAGAGGCTAACAATTGGATTTTGCGTTCTGCTGTTCAGGATTTAGGTGTACAACGCATTATTAGTAGCAAAATAGAACATCATGCTGTTTTATTGACTGTAACCGCTTTGCAAAGAGAGTTTGGTATTCAGGTAGATTATGTAAATCTATTGGCTGATGGAAGCATCGATTTGACGCATTTGGCTGATTTATTGTCTCAAGAAGGTGAAACTTTGGTAAGTTTAATGCACGTGAATAACGAAATAGGAACAGTTTTGGATTTAGAGCGTGTAGGCTTAATTTGTAAGCAATTCGGTGCTTTATTTCATTCGGATACGGTACAGTCGATGGGGAAAATGCCTTTGAATTTGCAAGCGCTGCCAGTCGATTTTGTGTTGGCTAGTGCGCATAAATTTCACGGACCTAAAGGTGTTGGTTTTGCTTTTGTTCGAAAAAATTCAGGATTACAACCTTTGTTTTTTGGAGGTGAGCAGGAAAAAGGCTTGCGCGCCGGAACCGAAGCCTTACATCAAATAGCAGGAATGGCAAAAGCTTTGGAACTTTCTTATATGCATTTGGAACAGGAAAGAGAACATATTAGCGCACTCAAAAACTACCTGGTTGAACAATTAGAAATCACTTTTCCAGACGTAGCTTTCAATGGAACGAAAGATTCTTTTTATAATATTCTAAATGTATTATTGCCTTTTTCAGAAAAAAAGACAGCCATGATTTTATTTCATTTGGACATGCGAGGCATTGCTGTTTCGCGTGGAAGTGCTTGCCAGAGTGGTAGTATAAAACCTTCGCATGTTTTGGCTGAAATTCTTTCGTATGATTTGGTTCGAAAACCCAGTTTACGTATTTCGTTCAGCCATTTCAATACCAAAGAAGATATTGATGGTTTAATCGAAGCTTTAAAAACGGTATAAAATTCAAAACGTCCCGATGTGAGGACGTTTTTTTATTCCAAATTTTCTTGTTCAGTTATCTTGAGCAAAGTCAAATGACAATCCTGTCAAAAACAGTTAGTTGTTTTTATTTAATTTCTATATTTTATAACAACAGTTTTAGCCCAAATGTCACCCAATCTTTGTCTATTTGGATTACTTTTCATTACTAAATATCCAACAAGTCCAAAAAAGAACATGTCTAGAGGGTCTAATAAATGTCTTTGTAAAGATTGAATAAAAGATATTTTTCTATTCTCATTTTCTTGAGCAACAGGTTTCAAACCTACGATTCCATTTCCAAGAGTTGAGCCAAGAAAATATTCTAAACAAGTAGTAAAAATCAGCCAAGGAATAATTGTAATCAAAGCAGAGAATCCTGTCAGTTCATAACTTTCAGATTGTCCATTAACAGGTTTTCCAAATGTATAAATCAAATAGACATTTATTGTAATGATTATTGAATAATCAATTAAAGCAGCAATGGCTTTTCTTCCAATATCATTCCATTTATAACCAACAACAGATTTAGCTTCTTCTGTTTCAGGAGTTGTAATTAGTTTTATCTTAGGTATTTCCATTTTTAAACATTTATTTTTAATTATTGTATAATTAACTTTAGCTAGTGCAAACATCTTTGTCTAGTCTTAAAATAAGTTGTCAAAATTTATTCAAATGGATTAGCTTTTTATCATCTCGTAAATGGTTTCTTCATGTTTTTTAATCTTGATTTTGACATATTTAGAAGCAGGCATATTACTTTCTTTGACCACATTATTTACGGATACCAATACATTGGTTTCCGGGAAATAGGTTACCGTGTTTTTTTCAGGAATAGGGTAGGACACAATGATAAATAAGGGTGCAATGCGTTCGATGCCATCATCATAATTAAACAAGTCTACTTTATCACCATCTTTGAATCCAGCTTTTTCAATGTCTTTGGGATTCATAAAAACCACTCGGCGTTCGTTTTTAACTCCTCTATAGCGGTCATCCAATCCATAAATGGTAGTGTTAAACTGGTCGTGGGTGCGGGTGGTAGCCATCATGTATTCATCGGCTTCCAATTTGTTTTCGGGAACTGTGGTTAAAGTAAAAGGCGCCCGATTGCCAAATTGTTTCGTATTAAACTTTCCATCCCTTGCGGCATTAGGCAAATAAAAACCTCCTTTTTGTCGCACTCGGATATTGTAGTTCTCAAATCCCGGAATGCATTGTTCAATGGCATCTCGCACAGCATCATAATCATTGTGGTATTTTGCCCAATCCACTACCGATTTATCGCCTAAGGTTGCCATAGCCATGCGACAAACAATTTGGGTTTCGTTGATGAGTTGGTCCGAAACGGGTTTCAAAATTCCTTTAGAATCCTGTACTACGCCCATGGAATTTTCGGTAGTCACAATTTGCAGTTCGCCATTCACAATATCCATATCACTGCGTGACAAAGTTGGCAGAATCAATGATTCTTTGCCGTGAATCAAATGCGTCCGATTCAATTTGGTCGAAACACTGACGGTGAGTTGTAACTTTCGCAAAGCATTAGCCGTAAATGTGGTATCAGGTGTCGCCGATAGAAAGTTGCCCCCCATACAAAAGAGTACTTTGGCCTTTTCTTCGTGCATGGCTTTAATAGCCCGAACCACATCGTAGCCTTTTTCCCGTGGCGGATTGAAACCAAAATAATTTTGCAATCGGTCCAATTGTTCGGGAGTCGGTTTTTCGTCAATAAGCATGGTTCTGTTGCCTTGCACATTGCTATGGCCACGCACCGGACAAACACCTGCTCCAGGCTTTCCAATACTTCCTTTTAAGAGTAAGATATTCAGGATTTCGCGAATCATATCGACGCCGTTTGGCTGTTGGGTAAGTCCCATTCCCCAGCATACAATAATACGGTTTTTGAACGCAATCATCTGGGCTGCTTCCTCAATAGCTTCCTTTGCAACGCCGGATTGCGCCGCAAGTTCGTCAAAATAATAGTTTTCAAATTGATTGATATAGGCCTCGTAACCCGTGGTTTTCTCCTGAATAAATTCATGATTAAAAACCTTTCCGGGATTTTGTTGCTCCAATTTCAGCAGGAGTATTTCTATCGCTTTAAGCAAAGCCATATCTCCATTTATTTTTACCGGAAGGTATAAATCAGCGAGTTTTACGCGGTTGCCAATGATACCTTTTATTTCCTGCGGATTTTTAAATCCCATGAGTCCGGCTTCTGGCAAAGGATTAATGGCAATGATTTTCGCGCCATTTTTTTTGCCTTTTTCAAGTGCGGTTAGCATTCTTGGAGCATTGGTTCCCGGATTTTGACCGATGATAATGATCAAATCGGTATCATAAAAATCATCGAGTCTTACAGTCCCTTTCCCAATCCCGATGGTAGGGCGTAAGGCTGCTCCGGAGGTTTCGTGGCACATGTTGGAGCAGTCGGGCATGTTGTTGGTTCCAAATTCTTTTGCAAAAAGTTGGTATAAAAAAGAAGCCTCATTACTGGTTCGTCCCGAAGTATAAAACACCGCTTCGTTTGGCGAATCTAGTTCGTTTAAAGATTCCGCAATTTTGCTAAAGACGTTATCCCAGGAAATCGGCTCGTAATGTGTTCCGTTTTTAGGTAAATACATAGGCTCAGTTAGTCGGCCCATTTTCCCAATTTCATAATCGCTAAGTTGAGAAAGCGCCAACACTGAATTTTCCCTGAAAAATTCCGCGGTAATTTTTTTAGTGGTGGCTTCTTCGGCGAGTGCTTTCACGCCATTTTCGCAATATTCTCCCAAAGGTGAACGGTCGTCATCAGGATCGGGCCAAGCGCAACTTGGACAATCAAAACCTCCTACTTGGTTCATTTTGAACAAGGCTTTGGTACCTCGAACCAATGTTTTTTCTTCAATCAAATCAGTAAAAGCAGCTTTTACACCCGAGATACCTGCTGCCCAATCTTTTGGTTTGCTTTGTTTTAAATCTAAAGTTTTATAGGGGTTTTCGGGATTGGGTTCTTTTGGATTTTTATCTTCTTTCATGATGCTAACTTTTAATTGGAAATCAGAGCCTGCTCTTTTTCTGTTAATAGAGTAATTGTTGTTGCAGAATGGTAAATGTTGAATCGATTTTCGTTGAGAAAACCAATTAAGGTCATGTCAAATTCTTGGGCTAATTCTACCGCCAGGCTCGAAGGGGCTCCCATTGCAGCCACAATGCCTATTCCGGCCATAGCTGCTTTTTGTACTAGTTCGAAACTAATTCTTCCGCTTAATAACAAGATGTGTTGGTTTAAGGGCAGGAGGTTTTTTGCGAAAGCGCTCCCAATTAATTTGTCCAAGGCATTGTGTCGTCCTACGTCTTCCCGGAGTAACAGCAGTTCTCCGTCCATTGAAAACAAGCCCGAAGCGTGGATGCCGCCAGTTGTGGCAAAATCACTTTGGGCTTCTCGTAATTTTTGAGGCAATAGGTATAAAATGCTTGCAGAAATAAAGTATTTTGGCTTAGCCAATTGTTTAAAAGGACTTACTGTTTTTATGGCTTCAATAGAACTTTTTCCGCAAACCCCACAGCTGGAAGTGGTATAGAAATTTCGGTCAGACTGCATAAGATGGGGCGCATAACCTTCTTTTAAAACTACTTGTGCAATGTTCTTTTTTTGGAATGCGCAGTTTTTTTCAACGTGAAAAACACTTTGGATGGCTTCATAAGTCGTTATAATTCCTTCGGTAAATAAAAATCCGATGGCTAAATCAAAATCGTTTCCGGGAGTGCGCATAGTTACCGAAATGTTTTGGCTAACAACTTGCTGATTTTGATAGTATTTTAGTCTGATTTCAAGTGGTTCTTCTATGGAGAGTACATCTTCTTGGACTGAAATTTGAGTTCCATTGACTTTTTGTATCAGCTTGTTTTTGATGGAAATACTTTCCAAATCCTTTATTTCCATACTAATTTTTTTAATTTGAAAAAGATTGAATAAGTGCTTTACAGAAGGAAGCTTTTAAAAGTACTATAAATAATGCAGAAAGTCAATAAAAAGGGGATGCTATCTTTTTGTAAAAAGAAGTGTCTTTAAATCATTTTAGTCAATTCTACTTCAAGTCTGTCGAAATTTTCTTCGTTCTTGTCTGTTACAAAAGGTCTGAGTTTTTGGCATTCTTCGGCAGTATGAAAAAGCATTTTGAAAACTAGTAAAGTTTTATTTTCGGCTATTGATTCAAATGTTGCTACCACCTGAAACAGCGGTTTAGAATAGCGCTTCCAGGCGATGAGAGAAGGACTTTCTATTTTTATGAATTCACATTCGTTGGCGTAATTTCCTTTGTCCGGACCATGCATGATAAAAGACCATTTTCCGCCCACTCTAAAATCAAATTCGTTGAAAGTGTTGGTGAATCCTGCAGGTCCCCACCATTTTTTGAGATGATCGGGTTCAGACCAGGCTTTGAATACTAATTCTTTGGAAAAATTGAATATTCTGGAACTTACAATTTCAGATTCAGGAGTGGGGGTGATGATTTCTGTTGACATAGCCGTCTTTTTTTGAAATAGATTGTTAAGAATGCTAAAGTTCTGAAATTAAGTTGAAAGAATGTGTTTTTTCTTTTTTGCTTGATCAAAAAAGAAACAAAAAAATCAAGCCGGGCAAATAAAAAGCTTAAAAACTACCTCAAAGCGTCGTTCCGCACCCCAAGCCGTTCGCCTTTCAGGCTCAACTTGTGGAGTGCTGCCACTTTGCTTTTTCGTTGTTTTTGTACGTTTTTTATTTGAGGGCGGTTGTTGCGGAAATTCGTAGCTATATAAATTTTATGTTTAAAGAAACACGAATTAATAGAGAGAATCAGGATGTTTTTCTGTTTTTTCTTTTTTGCTTGATCAAAAAAGAAATAAAAAAATCAAGCCTGGCAAATAAAAAGGGTAAAAACTATCTCAAAGCTCCGTTCCGCACCCCAAGCCGTTCGCCTTTCAGGCTCAATTTGTGGAGTGCTGCCACTTTGCTTTTTCGTTTTTTTTGTACGCTTTTTATTTGAGGGCTGTTGTTGCGGTAATTCGTAGCTATATAAATTTTATGTTTAAAGAAACACGAATTAATAGAGAGAATCAGGATGTTTTTCTGTTTTTCTTTTTTGCTTGATCAAAAAAGAAACAAAAAAATCAAGCCTGGCAAATAAAAAGCTAAAAAACTACCTCAAAGCTTCGTTCCGCACCCCAAGCCGTTCGCCTTTCAGGCTCAACTTGTGGAGTGCTGCCACTTTGCTTTTTCGTTGTTTTTTACACTTTTCATTTGATGGCGGTTGCTGTGGAATATTGTAGTTTTTTATAGTTATTTCTTTTTACCCAGAACTTTTTCAAAAGCTTTTCTGGCGCTACCTCTGAAATAAACTTCTCCACAATATTGATAACCTAGTTTGTCAAAAATGCGTAGCATAGCCAAATTGTCAAAATTGGTATCGGCTTTGATGCTGTAGATTTGATTGCTCAAGGCAAATTCTTCAATGAAATTCAAAATAATTTTAGACAATCCTTTTCCCAAATGTTCTTCTGAAATCGCCACCCGGTGAAAAACGATAAAATCTTCATTGCTCAGCCATTTGCCAATAATATTAGCATATTCCGGTTCGTCATTGATTAAAACCGCAGTATAGCCAATGATTTTTTCATTTTCAATTAAAACAAAAGCGGCCTGTTTTTCAATGTCTTTTTGGATGACTTCCGGGTTAGGGTAGCCATCTTGCCATTGGTTGCTGCCATCTGCTTTTCGACGTTGAATCGCCTTTTGCAGAATATCCCAAATTTGAGAAATTTCGGCAGTGGTGGCTTTTCTAAAATGATATCTCATAGCGTTAATTATACTTGAATAACACCTAAATTAAATGCTTTTTCGATAGGAGCGTGGTTGGCGGCTTCGATACCCATTGAAATCCATTTTCGGGTTTCCAGCGGGTCAATGATGGCATCTGTCCACAAACGGGAAGCGGCATAATAGGGTGAAACCTGCTCGTCATAACGCGCCTTAATTTTGGCAAATAATTCGGCTTCTTTAGCTTCGTCAACGGCTTCGCCTTTGGCTTTCAATGAAGAAGCTTCAATTTGTGCCAAAACTTTTGCTGCCTGAGTTCCGCCCATAACGGCCAGTTCAGCACTTGGCCAGGCAACGATTAATCGGGGATCGTATGCTTTTCCGCACATGGCGTAGTTTCCGGCACCATAAGAGTTTCCTACCACCACGGTGAATTTGGGAACTACAGAATTACTTACCGCATTCACCATTTTAGCGCCATCCTTAATGATGCCTCCGTGTTCCGACTTGGAACCCACCATAAATCCGGTCACATCCTGAAGAAAAACCAACGGGATTTTTTTCTGATTGCAATTGGCTATAAAACGAGTCGCTTTGTCGGCACTATCGGAATAAATGACTCCGCCAAATTGCATTTCGCCTTTCTTGGTTTTGATTACCTTACGTTGGTTGGCCACAATTCCTACCGCCCAGCCGTCAATACGGGCATAACCAGTAATGATGGTTTGACCGTAACCGTCTTTATAAGCTTCAAACTCTGAATTGTCTACCATACGAAGGATAATTTCCATCATATCGTATTGTTCTGTTCGGGCTTTAGGCAGAATACCATAAATTTCTTTTTCGTTTAAAGTTGGTTTTTCAGCTTTGATGCGACTGAAACCCGCTTTATCATAATCACCTATTTTGTCAACTATGTTTTTTATTTTGTCTAAGGCGTCTTTGTCGTCTTTGGCTTTGTAATCAGTAACGCCTGAAATTTCGCAATGCGTAGTGGCACCACCCAGCGTTTCATTATCAATGGTTTCGCCGATGGCGGCTTTAACCAAATAACTTCCCGCCAAAAAGATGCTGGCTGTTTTATCTACAATAATTGCCTCGTCACTCATAATTGGTAAGTAAGCACCACCGGCAACGCAACTTCCCATGATGGCCGAAATTTGTGTAATTCCCATGCTGCTCATGATGGCATTGTTTCTGAAAATGCGTCCAAAATGTTCTTTATCCGGAAAAATTTCGTCCTGCATTGGTAAATAAACTCCGGCGCTATCGACTAAATAGATAATCGGAATTTTGTTTTCCATGGCAATTTCTTGCGCACGCAGGTTTTTTTTTGCAGTAATAGGAAACCAGGCACCCGCTTTGACAGTGGCGTCATTGGCTACTACAATACATTGTTTGCCTTTGATGTAACCTATTTTTATAATCACACCTCCCGAAGGACAACCACCATGTTCTTTGTACATTCCGTCTCCAACAAATGCTCCGATTTCAATACTTTCGGCTTTGGCATCCAGCAAATAGTCAATACGTTCGCGAGCGGTCATTTTGCCTTCGGAATGTAATTTTTGAATGCGTTTTTCGCCTCCTCCTAATTTAATTTTAGAGAATCTTTGTCTTAAATCAGAAAGCAAAAGTTTATTGTGGTCTTCGTTTTTGTTGAAGTTCAAATCCATGGTTGTATTGTGTTTTGCAAAATTTAAGGCTAAAATACAAAACCAACTTGAAGTTTTTTTGTTTTTTAAGAGTGGAGGTTAATTTAAACACAAAGTATACAAGGTTTTTTTAGGTGACTCAAAGAAAAATCCGTTGAATTTTTTTAATTTATGGCTTTCTAACCGCAAAGGTTGGAAGTTTTTTTGTGAAGTTTACAAAGATTTTTTTTAACATATAAGTCATTTAAGTTTTTGGTTTTATAGAATTGGAAACCAACTAGAATAATTTAAGTCTATATAAGTTTTATTCAGATATTAAATATGATGATGTAAGAGAATTATAACTTAATGGGGCTTAATTCCTTAATGGTTTGGTTTTTTAGACTTAGCTTATCTAATTTAAGGCTTTAAAAAAATTAAGTTTTTTTGTTGCAAAAAAGAACCGCAGCTTCGCAAAGTTTTAAATTTGTGAAACTGCGGTAAAAAAAATAAAAAAAAATTATTTTTTGGAATCGTTTACGAGTCTTTTTAAGATTGCCCATTGTTTTAAGGCATCTCGAGCTTCCACAGCTGGGTAACCTAACATGGTTTTCCCTGCAGGAATATCACAAGTTACTCCCGATCCTGCACCCACTATAGCACCATCGCCAATAGTAGTATGATCTTTTATAGAAGCGCTTCCGCCAATGATTACGCCGTTTCCTAAGGTTACTGAGCCTGCAAGTCCACTGTTTCCAGCCATAATGCAAAATTGTCCCAGTTTACTATTGTGTCCTATTTGGACTAAATTGTCAATTTTACAACCGTTTCCTAAAACAGTTGAGCTGAATTTTCCTCTGTCGATACAGCTGTTGGCGCCAATTTCGACATTGTTTCCAATAATGACATTCCCAATTTGTGGAATTTTTACCAAGCCCTGTTGGGGACAAGGACGGAATCCAAAGCCATCTGCTCCAATAGTAGCATTGGGATGAATGATGCAATTATTCCCTATGTGACAACGCTCTCTAACTACAGCTCCTGACCAAATAACAGTGTTTTTTCCAATGGTACATTCGTCAAGTATGGTGGTGTTAGGATAAATAATACTGTTTTCTCCAATGCTAACTTTAGGGCCAATATAACTTCCTGCGCCAATTTTAGTTCCTGCACCAATTTTAGCTGTTTCATCAACTACCGCAGTAGGGTGTATGTCTACATGGAATTTAGGAGCGGGCGGAGCAAAGAGCTCTAAAATTTGAGACATTGCTAAATCGGCATTCTTAACTTTGATAAAAGCCCTGTTTTCTCCAGGTTCAATGGAGATGTCTTCATTAACTACGGCAACACAAGCTTTTGAAGTAGCCCAAAGTTTTTCATATTTTTTGTTTCCAATAAATGAAATTTCTGAATCTGAAGCAACTTCAAGTTGTTCTGCAGCAGTAATATTTTGTAAGCTCGTACCGGAAATAACGCCTTTTAAAACATTATTTATTTCTTCAATGGAATAGGATTTCATGGTTTATTATGGAGGTTTGTTTTTAATAGAAGTTTCAAATAAAGGGATTCTATATAGATTATCCTAATCTTTTAGTAGTTGTATGGCTAAACTTTTAATAAATCTGACTTATTAGAGATAAATTGTAATTTTTTTAGGAAGAAAAGAAAATCAATTTTTTTTTGGTTCAAACAAAAAACCATCCCAAGAATGTTCTTAGAGATGGCTTTTTTAAAGTTTTATAGTAAACTATTAGTGTTTTCTGTGTCCGTTGTTATGGCCTCTGTTGTCGTGTCTTCTATCATCATTTCGTTTATAGTTAGAAGCATAACGATGGTCGTTAGTATAACGTCTGGTTGTTACATATCTAGTGTTGTGATTATGATTATTAGCATATCTCACATTGTGATTGTTGTAATAAGCATAAGGACGACTTCCGTGGTATCCGCTCAATGCAATTCTGTGTGCGTGATTTAGATTGTAATTTCTGTATTGTACTGGTACGTATCTTGTACGACACCAGTTTCCGTTGTTTAAATAAACATAAAATCCGGCACTAACATCATAATATGATTGGATTTCAGGGATGTAATAAAAATCTACGTTTACATGATTTTGAGGTATCCATGCTGGTCTAACTACAACTGCTGGTGCACCTATGTTTACATTTATTGAAACTTGTGCTTGCGTAGTGCTAGCAGCTGCAAATAATATAATTCCTGTTGCGATTAATTTTAATGTTTTCATGATTTCTATATTTTAAAGTTACTTTGGGGTTTTTGTTTGTATTTGGTTTATTTCAATTAGCGTGCCAAAAATATTTTATTAACTTTTTATTAACTATTTTTAGTAGATAGTGTATTTTTTTTTTAGTTCAGAAGCACTTATCTACTTTAAGTCTTACTATTTTTTTATTCGTTGTTAGAATCGATTTTTTTTGCTTTTAGTGTACTTGTAATTTTTAACATATTTATGGTTTTCTTGTTTTTGACCAATTAATTTTTGTGGTTGTCTTTTATATTCTTTGTAATATTTTACTGTGTTATTTTTAAAATTCACATAAGGTGTTTTTCCATGATAATCATTCAGTATAACTTTGTGTGCATGATATAAATCTTAGTTTTTATAGGCTTTAGGTAAGTTTTTTGAGCGAACCCATTTTCCATTATTGAAATAAATAAATTGTGATAAACGAATGTCATAATACGATTCAATGTCTGGAATATAATAATATTCAGCAGTAGAAAATCCAACAGGACCCCAAGCAGGATGAGCGCCAATATTTACATTAACGTTTACTTGTGCTTGTGTAGAAGAACCAAAAAATAGAACAAATCCAGCTATAATTAATTGTATGTTTTTCATGATTTCTATCTTTTAAATTATGTTGTTTGTTTTTTAATACTTAATCCAATTTGCGTGCCAGTATTATTTTTGTTAACATAATTTTAACTTCTGTAATAGGAGTAAAAAAAAAAAGAAACGCTAATAGCGTTTCTTTAGTATCTAGGAATTAAAATTTAATGTTTTTTATGTCCATGATCGGATTTTTTATTTTCATATTTGTGTTTGTTATTTCCTTTATATGACTTGCCTTTATAACTGTTTTTGTTACCTATAGTTCTTTGTGGAGCTCCTTTGTATCCTTTATAGTATTTTGCTTTATGCGTTTTATAATATACATAAGGAGTTCTTCCATGGTAATCGTTTAAGACTACTTTGTAACCATGGTATAAGTCATAGTTTCTATACTGTCTTGGTAAATGTCTTGAACGAATCCATTTTCCATTTCCAAAATAAATAAATTGCGAAAGACGAATATCATAATACGTCTGGATGTCTGGAATATAGTAATAATCAATGTTAGAATATCCAGCAGGACCCCAAGCGGGAGGAGTTCCTATATTTACATTTACGGATACTTGAGCTTGTGTTGCACTGGTAGCTAATAAAACAATTCCAGCTACGATTAATTTTAATGTTTTCATGATTTCTATTTTTTTGGGGTGTTTTAATTTGTTTGTATTATTCAAAAGCCAATTATTGTGCCAAAAAAATAAGTTGCTGTTTAAATAAAACTTAAAAAAAAACAGCTCATTCAAATTTGATGAGCTGTTTTTGTGTGTAAGTTTTTGATTTTAAAGTAGTAATATCAGTAAAAGTACAATGATGATGATGGCACCAACAGATAAATAAATACCTTGTCCTGAAGATTTTAAATTCTTTTTAATGGTTTTGACTTCTTTTCTCAACTCTTTTTTTTCAGTAGAACTTAAATTAGATTTGTCCATTTCTTTAATTTCCTCTAATCGATTGAGCATTGTTTTAACTTCGGCAGGCATTTCTTTAGGATTTTCTGCCGCATTTTTTTCTGCCGCATAAGTGTTCGTAGGCAGTACAACTAATGATAGTACCATAACCATCAAATAAAAGCTTAGTTTTCTCATACTCGAAAAATTTAAATTAAAAATTAGATTATTTCCTATAAATATACTGATTAATAACTAATTATAGGCTTTTTTTTATTTAAAAGAAATAATTCTAGGTTTAGCTAATTCAAAGTTTTGTAAACCAAAATCAGAAGTTTCAAAAGCATTTGTTTTAAATATATTATCCCCTGAAAAAGGTATGCTTGGATAATAAGAAAGAGAGAGTTGAAAAGAACTAAAAACCAAATAGTCATTTTGAATAAGCAATCCTATTCCAATTTTAGAATAGGTTTTGTTGTTCGTACTATTATTTTTATTGCCTATTGACGCAATAGTATAGTTGAAATACGGATTGATGCGGAAGCCCCAGATTTGTGTTGGTGAGTACGATTGAGTTTGAAAGGTTAGAACTATCTTTTGTGTTCCATAAACAGGACTATTAAAGCCTGGTATCCCGTAGTCTTCGTTAATTGTTAATAAATCACCGAGACTATTTTGTCGGTTTATACCAATAATCATTTGGGGTTTTATAAATTGACGTATTTTCCAATTGCCAATTTCTAATAGATTAGTAAAATAATTGGCCTGAAAACGGATAGCGGTTTGTTCAGTTTTAGATTGTTTAAAAAAACTACCAATTTCAAAATTACTACTTAAAAATCCCCAGCTATGGTAGTTTCCAAAAGCGATTTGGGCTGCTAAATAAGGCCTCCATTGCGAATTTTTGTATTGATATCCTCCCGTTATTCCGTAGATTCGACCAACAGGGACATCTTCTGTTTGTCCATTTTTAAAAATATAACGGTCTTGAATAAACTGTCTGGTATTTATTCCTATGCCGCTCAAGAGTAGTTTTTCTGAAGTATAAAAGTCTATTGGGTCTAAGTTTGTTTCAGGGCTTATTGTATAGTTTTTATTGGTAAAACCTGCTGCAACAATTAGATTAGTAGTTCTTTCGGTAATAACATCCGATTTTATAATATGAAAAGCTTTAGCTAACCATAATTCTTGAGTGTTGTATTTAAAATCCTGTGAACGATACAATTCATTTGCATCTTGTATGCTGTCTTTTAAATAATCCTGATTGATTGCAATTCCTGCTGCCCATTTGGCTAAAGGCGAGTAAAAAGGACGTTCTACGGTTATGCCTTTGGAATAATAATTTTCAAAATCGACTTTGTATTTTAATTCGGTTTTAACGAATGAATTTTTGATGTTAGGAATTAAATAACTTACAGTGTTGGCCTCTTTTCCATCACTTTTCCTATTAGAATGATAATAATCCAATTGATGTCCAATGCCAAAAAAATTACGCTCCTTGAGTCCAATACCCGTTTTAGAACTCGAAACTGAAAATTTAGGTATGGAACTCCAGGAATCCAAAACACGAATATACACATCTACAGAATCCGATTTTGGTGCGCTTAGTTTTTCGGTAATATAAACTCTATTAATGAAGTTTTGACTTCTCAATAGACGTTCAGATTCTCTGATTTCGAATAAGTTGTACGGCTTGTTTTTAGAAAAAAGTAAAATATTTTTTATGGCTATTTTTTTAGATTTAAGATGCAGCCAGTTACCTGCTTTTTCTGACCAATGTTTAGGAATTTTAGCGGTATCAGTTTCTGAATATCCAAAAGGATCTAGTGTAAGAATATGAATATCTCGTATTGTTTTACCTTCAACATTCAGATGTTTTGAAACTAGAATCCGTTTTTTAACTTTCTTATTGTTTGTGGGTTTAAACACTAAGCGGTGAAAAAATTTTGCTGTTTTATTTTTTGGCGTTGTACTAAGAATAGAAGGTAATGGAATGCTGTCTTTAGATGTTGTTTTGCTTTGCGAATATGAAAGCTGACAACAGAAAAGCATAGTAACAAGCCCCCATATTTTAGGATTACACAGCATTAAGAATTGTTTATGAATTTTAAAATAAAGGCTTTTTTATAAAGTTACAATTAAACGTCCAATAAATGCCTTTTTGTTGTAAGAATTAATCGGTAAATTCTTTTTCCTCATATTCATTTTGAAAGATGGAAATTCCTTTTTGAAACAATAAGTTGTTTGGGTAAATGACTTGTTCGCCATCAGTAGTTTTTAGAATAATGTGAAATGCCGAAATATCTTCTATTTCACCCATAATAGGGAAATCTTTATCGTGTATTTTGATAGTATCACCAATTTTGAAAGGAAAAGAAAAAAACAAAATTACCCCCGAAGTAATATTACTTAAAATAGACCACTGCGCTACCATAGCAACTCCTACCACTGTAGTAACGGACGAAACAGCCAAAACAATATCCTTAGGTCTTACTCCCCAAATAATAATTAGAGCAATGAGCGCTAGGATATTGATGAGTAGGTGAATGTATTTGATGACCAGGTTAGTGCGGTATTCAATACGGTGTGAAGTTTTAGCAAAACGTCGTACTAATTTGGTAGAAATCAGTCGCAAAATGATAATTACCGCAACTAATACGCCACTGATAATTATTTCGTTTGAAAAGTCATTAAAAAAAGTCATTCTTTCGGTTTTAGGCTAAATTACTCAAATATTGGTATACTTTATCCACTGGAAGTCCAATTACATTAGGATAAGAGCCTTCTATTTTTACAACACCTATAAAACCAATCCATTCCTGAATTCCATAAGCTCCTGCTTTGTCAAAAGGTTGGTAGTTTTCAATGTAATACTCTATAGCTTCGTCTGATAATACATTGAAAGTTACTTTGGTAATTTCATAGATAACCTCTGTTTTTGTTTGGGTTTTAAAGCAAACGGAAGTGATAACTTCATGAGTAGCATTTGATAATGATTTTAAAATAGCAAAAGCATCTTGTTTGTCTTTTGGTTTTCCTAATGCTTTTTCGTTGTGCCAAACAAGGGTATCACTGGTAATTAGAATATCATTTTCTTTTAATTCTCCATCAAAGGCCGCTGCTTTTAGTTCGGCTAAATAGTTGGTTATTTCTTCTCTTTTTAAATCATCGGGAAAAATTTCTTCAATTTCTTTTAATCGAATTTCAAAATCCAAATCCAAATCTTTGAAAAATTGCTGTCTTCTTGGTGAGCCTGAAGCTAATATAATTTGGTATTGTTTGAGTTTATTTCGAAGCATGGTATTGTATGTTTAAAGTAATAATTAGAAGGGATAAAATTCCGAAAAATAATATCCATTTTAGGACTTTGCTTAAAAGGCTAAAGTCGGTTTTAGTGGTTGCGTTCCAGATTTTGATACTAAAATACAGCAAAGGCCCAAGAACAAAAAGTAAACTGTAAATGGTAGCAACAATTAATTGATTAGGCACTAAATAATGATTAGTATAAAAAAGTAAGGACAGAATAGGAGCAAGGCTCAATACAAAAAGTAGTTTAGCTGTTTTTTTAGCTCCTAAAACTACAGCTAAGGTTCGCATTCCAGCTTTGCTGTCTCCTTCTAAATCCTCAGCATCTTTAGTAATTTCGCGTAGTAAATTGATCATAAAGGCAAAAATAGCATAGTCTAAAAGTATCGAGAATAAACGAGCCATCACTTCTTGATTTCCTGCATCGGTTGCTGGAAAAATATCGAAAACACCAATTATTAGTACGCTGGCCGATAACAATAAAGCCACAACCAGATTGCCAATTACAGGCATTTGTTTTAAACTCGTGGCATAGATGTATAAAGTAGCTGCAATAAAAATAAAAATAGCGGCAAAATTAGGTCTCATAATCACATTGGCTAAATAAAACCCAATTGCTACACCACTAACATTTAAAAAAGCATATATGTTGTATGCCTTAGCTTCCGAAATCAATTTACCTACAATCACTTTGTTAGGTTTATTAATAGTATCCGTCGACTGATCAAATATATCATTGATTACATAACCCCCAGCTGCAATTAACAGCGTACTTAAAACCAGTAATCCATATTGCCAATCAGCAAGAGCCAAATCAATTTTTTGCAATTTCAAAAAGCCATACCTAAATACAAGCTGCATAAAAGCAAGCATCGACAGGTTTTTATATCGAATGAGGTTGAGGAAGTTCATTCTTGAGTTATAGGTTATGAGTTATGAGTTGTCTATTGTTGGTTGTCAGGTGATAGTTGAAAAACCACATTTATTTTAAAATCTGAATTCTAAATCTGCAATCTAATCGTGTTTCCCATTAAAATTTTCCATCCATTTGCCTTGAACTTTCATAACTTGTTCAATTACGTCACGAACGGCTCCTTTTCCACCATTTTTATGCGAAATGTATTTTGAAATTCCTTTAATTTCAGGGCTGGCATCCTGAGGACATGTTGGTAAACCTACTATTTTCATCACTTGATAATCAGGGATATCATCGCCCATGTAGAGTACCTGTTCAGGTTTGATTTCGTTGATATCAATGTATTCGTCAAAAGTTTCTACTTTATCCGGAGTTCCTAAATGGATATTGGTAATGCCTAGATTGCGTAAGCGTACACGAACACCTTCGTTGCTTCCTCCAGAAATGATACATACATTATAGCCGCTTTCTACAGCCGCTTTCAAAGCATAACCATCGCGGATATTCATGGTTCTAAGCATCTCGCCTTCGTTGTTTACAAATACAGAACCATCAGTTAGAACGCCATCTACATCAAAAATAAAGGTAGTGATGTCGTTCATTATTTCTTTATAACTTTTTGCCATTCTCTTGAATTGATTGTGTTAGAGTTTTATATATTTTTAATTGATTTTTATTTTTTAAAAAGGCTTCGTGTGCTGCAATGGTTTTTTGGTCGTTGCGAATTGCAGGTCCTGTTTGTGCTTCTTTTGGTGAAAGACTTTGTAGCTTTTGTACTGTTTCTTCCATTAAGGGTTTTAGAATGTCAAACGGGATTTGGTTTTCTTGGCAAATGTCATTCCCAAGTGCGTACAGGTGATTGGTAAAATTATTGACAAAAACAGCGGCCACATGCAAGGCTTTTCGCTGTTCAGAATTAATGGCGTATACCTTATCCGAAATGCTTTTAGCAACTTTATCTAATACTTTATAATCTGTTCTATTTTCGCTTTCTAAACAAATAGGAATACTTTTAAAATTGACTGTTTTTCTTTTGCTGAATGTTTGTAGCGGATAAAAAACACCTTTTCTATTGGTGTCACTTAAAACACTAAAAGCAGTACTTCCTGAAGTGTGTACCACCAAACGATTTTTAAATGGTAGAGCTTCGGAAACTTTAGCAATTGCATCGTCAGAAACAGAAATGATATACAAATCGGCTTCTTGCAAAGCATTAAAATCATCTGTGATTTTTTCTAACGGGAGCAACGAGATCAGACTTTCTTTTTTTCTGGCAAATGCCTGAACCAACACGATTTCGCTTCCTGATTTTTCCAGGTTTTGAAATGTAGTAATAAGGTGTTGGGCTACATTTCCAGAGCCAATAATACTTACTTTAATCATAAGGGTAAAATTAACAAAAAAAAGAACCACAGATTATAATGAATGACAAGAATTTGTATTGTCTAAATCAATCTAATCTGTGGTTTTTTTGGAGTTTGATTTAAAAGGCTAAATCAAACGGATATTATTTCTTGTAATACTTTCTATATTTTGGATACGTAAGGGCTCCAATTAAGGCAATTCCACCTAACGAATAATAAATCCAGTTTAGTGAATGTGCTTCACCGCTAGCATAAGAATGCAATCCTACTAAGTGAAAGTTTACCCCATAGTAAGTAAACAAAATAGATACAAAAGCAAACATACTCATTAAATTAAAAACCCATTTTCCTCTTAATGAAGGTACAAAACGAGCGTGAATTACAAATGCATAGACCATAATACTGATTAATGCCCAAGTTTCTTTTGGGTCCCATCCCCAGTAACGTCCCCAGCTTTCGTTAGCCCATTGCCCTCCAAGGAAGTTTCCAATAGTCAACATAATTAAGCCAATGGTTAATGCCATTTCGTTGATATAAGTGATTTCCTGGATGTTTAAATCCATTTTGGCTTTGTTCTTTTCGTTGGTAAAAAAGATTAACAACAACGATACAAAACCTAAAATCATTCCTAATGCAAATGGTCCATAACTCGCTACAATTACTGCAACGTGAATCATTAACCAATACGAATTTAATACCGGTTGTAGATTAGCAATTTCTGGGTCAATCCAGTTCATGTAGGCCGCCATCAAAATCATTGCAGTTACAAAGGCTGAAGAAGCCACAGTTAGCTTGGATTTAATATCGAAAGCTAGGCCAAAGAACATGGTTGCCCAAGATACATAAACAATAGATTCATAAGCATTACTCCAAGGTGCGTGACCTGAAATGTACCAACGAGCAATTAATCCAGCGGTATGCAACGCAAACAATAATCCGATAATGATGTGTATACCATTAACCAAATAATTCAACACTTTAGTTTCTTTGAATATTTTTAAAATGGTAAACAAAAGCATTAAGATAGCTGCTGTTAAATACCAATATGGTAGTTTTTGGAATACATCGTATTTATTGTAAAGTATTTCTAAATCAACTTTTCTCTCAGAAGGCATTACTTTAGCACCAAATTTCTTTTGGAAACCATGAATACTTTCTAGTAATTCATCGGCATTTTTATAATCACCAGATACCGCTGCATTAGTTAAAGTACCAAAATACAATGGCAATACACTCTTAGTATAAGTAGAATCCATGCCTTTTAAACCAGCAGTTTCTAACTCGTTAAAAGAGATCCATTTGTTGTTTGCATCGTGTGGAATAGGGAAGATTTTCAAAATGTTTCCGCTCAAAGCCGATTCCATTAAGTTGACTTTTTTATCCGTTTCTACAAAATCTTTTTCAAACTGATTAGGATTTGCCGCTTGGTAAGCTGCTTCTAAATAAGGTGATAATTTGTAATTTCCCTGTTCGTCAAAAAAAGCAATAAAAGGAGCATACTTAGCTTTAACATCAATACCAATAATTTTACGGATGCTGTCATTCCCACTTTTGATGTAAATTAGCGGCACTTCAATCCATAATTTAGCATATTGCGACATGGACAAGAATACTTGGTCAGAATTCATGCCTTTGTATTCGTTAGCATGGCTTACTTTTCGCAACAATTCTGATGAAAAAGTATTAATTGGCTTCATTCTTCCTCCTGCATCCTGAATAATCAATCTTCCAAATTGGGCTGCATGTTTTTCAGAAACCTTGTATTTGTTAATCAAAGAATCCAATTCTTTTTCGGTAGGAGCAACTCTAATATGTGCCGTTGTTCCTGCTTGAGTTTGGTCAGCATGGTTATGATTGTGTTCTTGTTCCGTTTGCACCTGATCATGGTCGTGATCGTGATCATGTTCATGATCGTGTACCTGAGAAAAACCACTAAAGCTTATGAATAATACTAGAATGGTAATTAGTTTTTCTTTTTTTTCTTTTACTACATCTAGTTTTCGTTTCAAATCAGCAAAACGAGAATGCTTGGTAAACATAATAGCCACTAGCGAGATGAATAAAATAAAATAACCAGCATAGGTAATATTTGTTCCCCAGAAATCATGATTTACAGACAGCACGGTTCCTTTTTCATCTGGGTCAAAAGACGATTGGAAAAAACGATAGCCTTTATGGTCTAATACGTGGTTCATATAAATGCGGGCATCAAAGGATTTTTCTGCCGAATCTTGAACGGTTACTTTGCTTTCAAATGAAGAATAACTTTTCTCAGTTCCAGGGTATTTTTGAGCAATAAAATCGTTCAATTTGATTTTAAATGGCAAGATATAAGCTTTACTTCCGTAGAATAAAGAGTATTCCATATTTCCAATTTTTACGGTTTTAGCTTCTCCTACTTTACCTTTAGAACCTAAGATAGTTAGTTCTTTTTCTTGTCCTTCGGCTTTAACCGTTAAGACTAAAGCGTCTTCGTGGTTCTTTGCTTTAAAATCGTTATTGGATTCATAATCAATAGTTCCTCTAACCGCAGGGTCAGGAAAAACAATTCTAATATCGCCAATACTATACAACGAACGCATCATTAATGGTTGCACATTGTCTTTTGTAACAGCACCTTGCAACTTATCTGCCATGCGCATAAAGTTTCCTTCAAACGGCGTTTCTATAGTGTAATCTTTGCCATCAAAAGTAATGTTGATAGCACCATCAGTATGTTTGTTTAAAGCAAAAAGTACGTTGTGGATGTTTTGGACTTCGCCTTCTTTTAAGAAATGTTCTTCACGTCCGCCTGAACCTGCTTCTACTAATTTCATGTATAAGGTTCCGTTAGCGTCCGGTTTTACATATTCCTTAGCACCCATAATGAAGTTTTTGTATTCAACTTTAAAAGGAGTGTCGGCAAACTGTCCAGAAACAGAAAAATTATTATTGGTTACAGGAGAAAAAAGTACATGTTTTTCAAAAACACGACGTTTCATTTCGCCTTTGTATTCTCCGTCAACAAAAACGGTAAGAAAGGTTTTGTCTGAATAAAATTGATTTTCGGCGGCACCTTCGCGAATGGGCATTACCCCTTCATAACTAATATAACGCGTGATGAATGCTCCCAAAAGGATTAAAATAAAAGCCAAATGCAGTAATAAAGTAGCCCATTTTTCTTTTTTTAATAATTGGTAACGTTTGATGTTTCCAATGAAATTAATCATAAAAAACACCATAATTCCCTCAAACCACCAAGTGTTATAGACCCAAATTCGAGCTGTATCGGTATTGTATTTACTTTCTATGAAAGTTCCTGTTGCCATTGCTACTGCAAAAGCCAGAAAAAGAAAAGCCATTAAGCGAGTAGAAAATAAAAAAGAGTATATTTTTTTATCCATTTTTGAGGGATTGCGTTTTATAAAAGTGCGACAAAAGTACTCAAAAATGTTGAGTTCTAAAGCCGAGCAATTGTTAATTTAATCCAAAATTAAGTAATGGAAATAGGGTTTTATAAACCACGAATTGCACAAATTAATTAGTGCCAATTTGTACAATTTGTGGTCATTGTAATTGTTCTTTAATCCACTTTAGCATTTCGTTTAACACAACAGGAGAGAATGTTTGTTCAATTTTTGCATACTCATCTGGAGAACCTGTTTTTGATTCTTGAAATAAATGATTCAGGTTGGGGAATTCTTTGGTGGTTATTTTTTTATTTCCTGCTTTTGCTAAAGCTTGTTTGACGGCTGCTAGGTTTTCCTTAGGAGGGACTTGCGTATCTTTTTCGCCATTAAGTGCTAACACCGGACATTTTACTTTTTCTAATGCAGTGGCAGGGTTTAGTTTTAGAAAATATAACATCCAAGGGGAGACCAGTTGATTAAGTTTTTCATCGATATATTGTTCTTTGTTCATTCGGTTTGGAATTTTGGCAGAAGCATCATTGTCGATTATTTTGCTTAATTCAGCTCTCAAATCTGATTTTAATTTTTCGGTGTCGGTCGAATGTATAATTATATCAAAAAGGCTTTTGTTGTAAGCTAGTGCTTTTTTTATGTCAGCATCCACAATGCCGGAAACTTGGGCTATTTTTTCCTGTTGTAGCAGCAATAATTCATTCCCCGGAATTCCGGTTCCTGCTAACAACACGATAAATTTTACATCTTTTGATTGGGAAGCAACCATAGGAGCGATGATGCCACCTTCACTATGGCCTATTAAACCTATTTTTTTAGGATTGATCTCTTTTCTGGTTTTTAAATAAGCTAAAGCACTTTCTACATCTGTTGCAAAATCAGCTGTGGTAGCAGCTTTAAAATCACCTTTAGATTGTCCAAAGCCTCTGTCATCATATCTCAAAACAGCAATTCCATTGCGCGTTAAATAATCGGAAATTACTAAAAAAGGTTTGTGCCCCAGTAATTCTTCATCTCTGTTTTGTGGGCCACTTCCTGAAATTAAAATCACAGCAGGAAACACGCCATCTTTTTTAGGTAATGTTAAAGTTCCTGCTAAGGAACTATTCGCTTTTGAATTCTCAAACCGAACCTCTTCTTCATAATAAGGATAAGGTTTTGTAGGTTCTTGAGGTCTTTTTACAATCGCTTTTGGGCTTAAATTCAAAGGGAATTCTTGACCATTTTGTTTAAAAACACCAACAATTTCACTTCCTTTTAATTCGCCGTTGTATTCAATACGGGCATTGTTAATTTCGAATTTAATTTTAGGACTTTCAAAAGTAGTTTTTGTTACCGGAATTCCATTGGCTCCTTGGTCAGGACTATCCATAGTAGTTGTATAACCATTAGCGGTTTTGCTAACATGAAAAACAAGACTTAATTGGGCTCCTGGCACTTTAAGCACACCGTTCCACTGTCCTACAATTTCTTGAGCGTTTGTCGAAAAACCAAATAGTATGGCAAATAAAAGGAATGTATAATTTTTCATGTTGGCTATTTTATAAATGATCAATCTTAGTTGTTGTTGCTTTTAGCAAAATTGTTTTAACCACTCTCTTGCTTCCTCATCATTAGTAAAGGATTTCATGGGGATAGGAGGTTGTTTTAATTTGAATAAAAGATTCATAATTAATTTAGAAAGTCCAGGTTTAGCAACCATAGCCATGGCTTTATAAACAGCAGCTAATTGTTCTGATGAAAATTTTCTAGTGGCTTTGTCAGGTACTGGGGAGTCGCACAAATAAATTAATAGAGGAACAGTTTTGTTATTGGTTATTTGTTTGACTAAGGCTATGTTTTGGCTAATGTTAGCAATGGTTCGTTTTGGACTTTTTGAATAGGAATATAAGATTCCGTCTTGGTCAAGCCAATAATCGGCAATTTCGCCTTTGATAATTTCATTTGGGTCTTTAGGTAAAAGCATACTTGTAGGAGTTGAGTTGTGTTTTACATCCTAATCAAATATATAAATAAATCTTACAAATAGTAAGATGTTTTTTAGATTTCAACTTCCTAATACAATGTTAAATACTAATTATCTACTCCTAATTTAAAAGGTTTCATTCTTTATAGCCGTTTTTATGGCTTACTTTTGCAAAAAAACAAACAAGAGGATTTTATAGAATATGACTAAGGCAAAACACTTTCAACTCATTTTAATACTAGGTTCCATGACGGCACTTGGTCCTTTTTCAATAGATATGTATTTGCCTGGTTTCTCCGGAATAGCCGCCGACCTGAATACCACTGTAGCTAAAGTTTCTATGAGTTTATCTAGTTATTTTATTGGAATTTCGGCAGGACAGTTGCTTTATGGACCATTATTAGACCGTTTTGGACGAAAAAAACCGTTGTTTGTTGGGTTGCTAGTTTATATTCTAGCTTCCTTAGGTTGTGTTTTTGTCAATGATATCCATACTTTTATTGGTCTCCGATTTGTACAAGCCGTAGGAAGTTGCGCCGCTACGGTAGCTTCGCTAGCAATGGTGCGCGATTTGTTTCAGGTTAAAGAAACGCCAAATGTTTTGTCTAAACTGATGCTAGTAGTAGGGCTTTCGCCTATGTTAGCACCCACAGCAGGTGGTTATGTAACCACTTATTACAGCTGGCACATGGTGTTTTTAATCTTGACTGCTATGGGAGCTTTGGTACTTTTGGCTTCTCAACTGGGTTTGCCTGTTACGCACAAACCCGATACTTCCATTTCGTTGAAACCCAAACCAATCCTTAGCAATTTTATTTCCATTTTAAAAGTACCGCAATTTCACACCTATGCTTTTACGGGTGCCATAGCTTTCTCTGGTTTGTTTACTTATGTGGCAGCATCGCCTATATTGTTTATGAATATCTTAAAAGTTGATGCCGAAGTTTACGGATGGATTTTTGCCTTAATGTCAGTAAGTTTTATTGGTTCTAGCCAATTGAATTCCGTTTTATTGAAACGCTTTAGCAGTGAGCAACTTATTTTTACCGCATTAATTTCGCAATCTATTATTAGTTTTATTTTCTTGATTTTAGCAATTAATAATCTGTTAGGATTGTATGAAACGATTGGAATGCTTTTCTTGTTTCTGGCTTGTTTGGGAATTTCAAATCCCAATACGGCGGGATTATCGCTTGCTCCTTTTTCTAAAAACACAGGAAGCGCCTCGGCCTTAATGGGTGCCACACAATTAGGACTTGGAGCACTGGCTTCTTTTGGTGTAGGGCTTTTTGTAAAAGATTCTATTGCGCCTATGGTGATGATTATGACTTCAACTACTCTTATTGCATTGTTTATTTTGCTAATTGGCAAACGTAGGATTAAAAAGACGGTTGTTAACAGCGGTGATGATGCTGTAACGATGGTTCATTGATTTATTCTTGGCTTGGTTTTTATTAAAGTGTTGGTTTGTTTTTAAATTATTGTATCGGGTTCTTTTTTTAGGGTTTGTATTTGTACCGGCACTATTAGTTTTTGGTATTTCTATAAAAAAAGTTGCAATAGCCTGACAGCTAGATGCAACTTTCTCAAGGGTTTTTCCAACTTTTCAGTTGTTTTCTGCAATTTACTCAAAGGTTTCTGCAAAATGCTCAAGAGCTTCTGCAACTTTTTTGGTGTTCTATGCAATTTATTCAAAGGCTTTTGTAAAATGCTCAAAGGCTTCTGCAATTTTTTTGGTGTTCTCTGCAATTTACTCAAAGGCTTTTGTAAAATGCTCAAAGGTTTCTGCAATTTTTTTGGTGTTCTTTGCAATTTACTCAAAGGCTTCTGCAAAATGCTCAAAGGCTTCTGCAACTTTTTTGGTAGTCTTTGTAAAAATTAAATAGTTGTTTGTAGCTTAATTGGCATATTTTACAAATTGTAATTTGCTCACTGCTTTGTATTGCGGGCTTGATGTACCGTATACCGACTTGATATAGGTTTTGATGTTGGTAGCGGTGTCAACCAGTCCTACGCTGTCTTTATACAAGAGGTTGTTTCGGGCTATGCGGGCATTGTTTAGTGGCACTTCGGCATTGATTACGGCTGCATTTTTGGCTTTTAAATTATTGTAGAGTGTGGTTAGGGCGGTAATTTTTAATTCGGCCTCGTTAGGGGTGTACTGCGGAATGGATGCCAGTAGTTTTATGAGTTTGTCAAAGTTGTCTAAGCGGTTGTCATAACTAAGCTGAGAGGTCGATATTTCGACTATTTCTACGCCAGCATCGGCTGCGATTTTCTTTTCTTCTTCTGTTTTTTTGGGTGTGGCACGTCGGCCTTGTAGTTTGCGTACTATGGTTTTGGCGGCATCGTTTACCTCTGCTGTAGTGTCGGATGCTTTTAGGGCGTTGCTCAATCGGGTTACGAGCTTGTCTAAGGGGCTAAAGGCAGTTACTCTTGCCGCTACTGCGTTTTTGTAAGCAGGAGTGAGGCTGTTGATAGCGCTAAGACTGTTTTTAGCTGCGGTTGCCTGTGCCTGAATGGCTGCGGTTTTTAGGGCTGCTTTGCTAGGGTTGTAAGCTGTGCCATAAGCAATGCAGTGGGTAATGAGCTTGTCAAAGTTGGCTGCATTGCGGTTGTGTCCTTGTTCGGTGGTACTTGCCATAATTTAAGTTTTAAAGGTTGATAATGGGTTATATTAGTTACCGAAAAGTAGTACATTTTATTGAATAGTCAAAAAAATCTTTCAAAAATTTATTCTTTTTTGTAAGTTTTATACTGGTGTAAAAAAATTGCCGCTTTGTTAGATGGTTATTACTAGAAAACTCCGCTGTTTGCGGAGTTTTTTTGTTTTCTATCATGTAGTACACGAAAGGATTCTTGACAATCTAAGTAATGTTTAAAAAAGGTAAACACCTAATATTATGTATCCAAGTTGGAATCATGTCTTTTAAATAATTTGTATATAAAAATTTTGTTTAACTATTTTTTCTTTACGGGCACAAGCGGGACGCTTGCGCTAGCCTGGGGATGCTTGCTCTAGCTTGGGTTTTTTATTTCACGTTCATTGTCATTGTTAAATTGTCAAAATATTTGTTGTCTTGCTTGAAAAAGTTTTGCATTATTCCAGTTTCTTTAAATCCCATTTTTCGATATAAATTTAGTCCTAATTCATTTTCAGTATAAACTTGTAGCCAAATTAATTCTAAAATTGAATTTTGTTTTGCCCATTCAATTGCCATTTTTAATAATCCAGTTCCAAGTCCAGAATTTCTCCATTCTTTTAACAAGCCCATTCCAATAACAGCTGTATGTTCCATAATTTTTCTTCGATTTCCAGTTAAGTCAATATTTCCAATTATTTCATTGTCATATTCTGCCACTAGAAGTAAAGAATTATCATTTGTCAAGAAAGAATTTATCCATTCCTTTTCTTGTTCAATTGTCAGTTTGATTTCTTGTTCAAGTTTTGGAATGTAATCACTTTGAGGAACATAAGTTTTTATACATTTAAGTAATTTTTCGGCATCGTTAATTTCAGCTTGTCTAATTGTAACAAGTTTAAGATTTTTTAGTTCTAATATTTGAGGTTTAAATTTCATTATATGTTGTAGGTTAAAATCTCTAGGCTAGCGCAAGCGTCCCGCTTGTGCCTACAATCTAAGTAATGTTTAAAAAGGTAAACGCCTATTTATTATTTATCCAAGTTGGAATCATGTCTTTTAAATAATTTAGATATGAAATTTTGTTTAACTATTTTTTCTTTGCGGGCACAAGCGGGACGCTTGCGCTAGCCTGGGACGAGACAGGGGGAATAAGTAGTTTTTTCATAGGTAGAGGTTTGCTGGTTATTAAACTATTTTTTCTCTAATTTAAATAACTCTAATTTGTTATTTAAATCATCACCTCTCAAATCAGTTGCGATAATTTTTCCATTTGGATCAATTAAATAAGAGGTAGGATAAGAATTGATTTGATAACCTTTGTTGATTGTTTTTGGATGTTTTTCATCAATAGTTGGCCAAGTTACATTTTGATCAATAATGAATTTATTAATGTCAATTTTTCCTCTTACATCGGCAATTCCTATAATTTCAATATCTTTATGACTGAATTTATCATAAACCTCTTTTATTTTTGGGAACTCTTTTATACAAGGAGGACATGAAGTACTCCAAAAATCAAGAAAAACATATTTTCCTCTGTATTTTTTTAAAGATATTTCTATGTTGTTAAGGGCATTTACACCGCTAATATTAGGTGCAATCATACCAACCTGGTTGGCTGTGGGAGTTGTTTTATTGTCCTGTTCATTTGGACTTATGGTTAATTTTATTTTGCTTAAGTTTTGTGTTAATGGATTATATTGGATATAATTATCATCTATTTTTAAGTATTGATTAGCTGTAATTTTGTGTTTTTTGTCAAGTCTGTCAAAATAAGGTTGGTCTTTTACAAGGAAAATTGATTGATCTCTATTGAAAGATTCAGAAATGATTAAGTAGGAATCATTTCCTAATTGTACTTTTCCATATCTAAATTGAGGAAATTTAAACATTAAAGCTAAATCTTTATCTGAACGACTTTTTTCAACAGTAATTAGTTGTTTGTCTTTTTTTATTGATGTTCCATCAAAATATTCTATGTCAACTGCTAAGGCATGTTCAGTGATATCGTCTTGTTTGTTTAATTTAGATACTAATACCTTGGGTTCTTCATCTGAAAAGTCATCGTTATTATTGGTGTCAACTATATATACGATAGAATTGTTTGGAGTATAGCCAGCCATAACAGAAATAGTGTTTTTTACTTTTTTATCTGTTAGAAAAATAGTATCCTTTAGATTCTTCTTATTATTGAGTGCTTTTTGCATAAAGTAATCTTTACTATAAATACCTTGCTTATAATTTTGGTAATAAAATTGAAAGTCATTCAAAATGAAAAGATATTCTTTGATATTGCTCAAAGAATCGGGTATGTTTTTCATTTTAGGATATGCTTTAAGTTCTTCGGAATTAATCATATCTCTGGAAGCAATGCCAAAACTTGAGATTCCGTTTGGACCTACACCTTGCACAGTTTTATCCAGAACTACAGTCAAAGAGGTGCTTGGTTGGTCAATTTGTATGTTTTTTTTAATGAAATCTGTATTGTTTTTTATCTCCTGTGAATAATTATGAGTAGGTATTAAATTAAGAAGGAAGAATAAGGTTGCTTTTTTCATTTCAAAATATTTGATTTTATTTCAAATATATTAAAATTATTCTTACTTAATACTTAGTAAGAATAAAAAATCCTACAAATAAATTGTTCTTGAAACTTTATTCCACCATAATCCCATGTTTGTAAAGCAATCCTTTTAATCCTTCCAAAGCAAAAATGGCTTTTTTGAGTTTGGTTGTAGTGGGGTCGATGGTGTAGTTGTAGCTGCTTCTAAAGTCGACTTTGTTGGCTACGGCTTTTTCAAATTCGGCGCGGTACAAATCGCAGTTATAGAATTGTGCGGCTGTTAAATCAGCGGCCATAAAGTCTACGGCAATCAGGCTGGAATTATTGAAACTAATACCTTTTAGTTTCAGGGCGTAGAATTTAGAGAAATCTAAGGCGCAATTGTTAAAGTGGATCTCGAAGATGAGTTTGTCACTCATGGCAAAATTAACGTCCTTGATTTGGCAATCATTAAAATAGACGGTTCTAAAAGCGGTGTGGTTGATTTTGGCGTTGTTAAAAACGCAATGGTTGAATTGGCAATCAATAAAAGTAATGCCTATAAAATTGCATGCAGAAAAATTGCAATTGCTAAAGGTGCAGGATTCAAATTCTTTTAGGTTGAGGGTTTCCAGACCGTAGTGGATGTTGTGGTAATGTTGGTCAAAGAAATACTCGGTCATTTTTTTGTTGTTTAAACCCGACAGTGTTTTAAAGTTGTCGGGTTTGGATATTGTATTTAATCAAGATTTTTTGATATATGAATTTATTATTTTCTTTTTTGCTTGATCAAAAAAGAAACAAAAAAAATCAAGTCTTGCACTTTCTCGTCGGTCAAATAAGTTTTTGAATGCTAAAAGAAAAGAACTCGCTAACGCTCAAACAGCTTTTCTTTTTACGCATTCTTCAAACATTTGACACTCGACTGCGAAAGCTAAGGACGGTTAAGTCTGAGAAAAAAATGAAAGCTAGATTGCGTTCTTATTTCTAAAATCTGCCTTCTGTTTTCTGAACACTGCTTTCTGAAATCTAAATTCTAAAATCAGCAATCTGAGAACTATTCCTCTTCTTTCTGTCCCATCATCATTAGATAGGCTTTCAGGAATTCGTCTATTTCGCCGTTCATTACGCCATCTACGTTGCTGGTTTCATAACCTGTGCGGACGTCTTTGACTAATTTATAAGGTTGCATTACGTAATTTCGGATTTGCGAACCCCATTCGATTTTCATTTTCCCTGCTTCAATATCGGCACGTTGTGCTTGTTTCTTTTTTAATTCGATTTCGTACAACTGCGAACGTAACATCTGCATGGCACGCTGTCTGTTGTCTTGTTGCGAACGAGTTTCAGAACATTGAATTTGGATTCCTGTTGGTTTGTGATACAGCTGTACTTTAGTTTCTACCTTATTTACGTTCTGTCCTCCGGCACCACTGGAGCGCGAAGTAGTAATTTCGATATCGGCAGGGTTAATGTCAATTTCGATACTGTCATCTACTAACGGATACACATAAACGGAAGCAAAGGAAGTATGTCTCTTAGCATTACTGTCAAAAGGAGAAATACGCACCAAACGATGTACTCCGTTTTCGCCTTTGAGGTAACCAAAAGAATAATCACCTTCAAATTCTAAAGTAACAGTTTTAATCCCCGCCACATCGCCTTCCTGATAGTTCAGCTCTTTGATTTTGAAACCGTATTTTTCGCCCCACATCATGTACATACGCATGAGCATCGAAGCCCAATCGCAACTTTCGGTTCCACCGGCTCCGGCTGTAATTTGCAAAACAGCGCTTAGGGTGTCTCCTTCATCCGAAAGCATGTTTTTAAATTCGATGCCTTCAATATGATTTTGAGTCAGTTGGTATTGTTCGTCAAGCTCTTCTGCTGTGAGTTCGCCTTCTTTGTAAAACTCATAAGCGAGTTGTAATTCTTCGGTTAAAGCCACTGCTTTATCGTAGTCTTCAATCCACTTTTTTTTGTTTCGAAGGTTCTTTACAATAAGTTCGGCTTCTTTAGCGTTGTTCCAAAAATCTGGAGCAAAGGTTTTCTCTTCTTCGTTAGAAATTTCGATAAGTTTGGCATCAACGTCAAAGATACCTCCTCAACGCACCAAGGCGTTCTACAATACCTTTAATTTGTTCGGTAGTTGTCATAAATTATGTAATTTTGTTGCGCAAAAATAGTAAAAAAAATCACGTAGGGACTACGGCTTATGTTTCTCTATAAAAAATATAAAAATGCAAATAAATTTAGTTAGTGATACGGTGACGAAACCGTCCTACGAAATGCTACAATATATGTTTAATGCTGATGTGGGGGACGATGTTTACAAGCAAGACCCAAGCGTTAATGAACTTGAAGACAGAGTGGCTGCTATCTTTGGGATGGAAGCTGGTTTGTTTTTCCCTACGGGTACAATGGCTAATCAAACCGCAGTAAAATTGCATACCCAACCCGGGGAACAATTAATAGCCGATAAACATTCGCATATTTTTCATTTTGAAGGTGGTGGTGTTTCTTTTAATAGTGGCGTTTCTTGCTGCTTACTGGAAGGAAACCGCGGGATGATTACGGCGGAGCAAGTAGCAGGAGCAATAAACGATCCTGCTTTTTTTCACAGTCCGTTAACCAGTTTAGTATGTCTGGAAAACACTACTAATGTAGGTGGAGGTGCTTGTTATGAAATGGAGGAATTGCAAAAAATAAAAGCAGTGTGCGATGCTAATAATTTAAAATTGCATTTGGACGGCGCCCGAATTTGGAATGCTCTAGTGGCTAAAAGACAGAATCCAAAAGATTTCGGGAAACTGTTTGATACGATTTCGGTTTGTTTTTCTAAAGGATTAGGTGCGCCAGTAGGTTCGGTTTTATTGGGAGATAAAAAGACCATTCAGCGTGCAGTGCGAATCAGAAAAGTATTGGGTGGAGCTATGCGTCAATCAGGTTATTTAGCGGCTGGCGCTATTTATGCTTTAGAAAATAACATTAAATTATTGACCGAAGACCACAGAAGGGCTAAGGAATTAGCGAATGCTTTGAAGAAGAAAAGCTGGGTAGCCAGCATTGAACCCGTAGAAACCAATATTTTGGTCTTTACCTTAGTTCCCGAATTTAAAAATGAGATTTTTATTGAGAAATTAAAACAGAAAAATATCTCTATCAGTGCCATTGGAAGTCAAAAGTTACGCATGGTGACACACTTGGATTATCGTGAGGTTATGCACACTTATGTGATTGAAACCTTGGCAAAGATGTAAGGATGAGTTATAACAAAAAAAGCATGAATTTTAATTCATGCTTTTTTTGTTATTCTATAATTACAGTGTTTATATTGTAGCTTGTTATGTTTGTTGTTGCTGGAATAAATTCTGAGGTATTAGAAAGTAGGTTGTATTTTAAAATCCCCAATTGGTTATTTTTAGATACTAAATTAATATATTGATTGTTTATTTTGTCTATAAAACCTTTTCCTTTGTAATTAACTGCCTTGTAATTTTCATTTAGCAACAAATCGAGATAAGTATTAGTTGTAGTGTTGATACTTACTGGATTAAATGTAAATGTTGATGTGTTTACTTTTAAACCATAAGCAATAGAATTGGAATACATTACAGTACTAATTAGTGGGATTTTTGTACCATTTAATGGTATTGCAGTAGCTGTGTTTTCGTCAGGATTAATTTCAAAAACAGTATCGGTATAACTTGTGCAATAAAGTTTAGACCCGTTACTAAATGTAGAATAAATATTTTTTTGTGAAAAAGAAATTCCAGAGTATTGTACTTCGTAAGAGGATGGATTTATAGTAACAAAATAATTTATATTATCAGTTTCATTATACGGATTAGATGCTATTATTCCATATAACATACTTTTTGATTCGTTCCACTCTAAAACAAACATCAGAGGTTCAAAACCAGTTATTTCATCTGGATAAGAAAGGGTTTTTGAAGTAGTAGTTTTAGAACTTTTATCAAAAATATAAAGTTTATCTAGTGGAGACTTATGTTCTATTAAGAATATACTATTGGTATTAGAACAAATAGTATTTAGGTTTATAGGCGTAGCAGTTAGTCCGTTAAACTTAGCAGATAAAGTAATCTTTCCTGAATTGTTGCCAATAGAATTAATTTCACCATTATCATTTACGGTAGTGTAGCTAAAATCATCAGTAATAGTTTCTGTATCAGTTAGGCTAGAACTATCGTTGCTACATGAAAAAAAGAAGCATATAGCAACAATAGTTAAGCCTAAAAAAGGTCTAGTGATTTTCATAAAACTATTTAAACAAATTATCCATTCCTGGAATCATTGGCATATCCATTTTTGCTACAGCATCTAGTTCTGCCTCATTTACTTTAGTAGCTTTTTCAATAGCTTTGTTAAGTACTAAAATCATATAATCTTCTAGTTGTTCTTTGTCTTCTAATAATTCATCAGCAATAGTGATGGATTTTATTTTTCTGTTAGCAGTAATGGTAACTTTCAATAAACCATCTGTACTTTGCTCATCAACAAGAACAGTATCCAAACGTTTTTTTGTTTCCTCAATTTTATTTTGGGTTTCTTTTAATTTACCCATCATTCCCATTAAATCCATTTTTACTTTTTTTAAAAATTAGTCCACGAAATTACTATTTTTACGGCTAATACAATGTTAAAATTGATGAAATATAGGTTCGTTTTAGCAATTGTTTCGCCTATTTTTGTCCGAGCTATTTTAAAAAATATCAAGAATTACTAAATGATAGAAAAATTACAACCGCCTGTTGCTAAAATTATACCTACCGAATTAGAAAAGTTTGGAGATCTTAGAATCGATAATTATTTTTGGTTAAAAGACCGAGAAAATCCGGAGGTTATTGATTATCTGAACAAAGAAAATGAATATTATCAGCAGATGACAGCTCACACGAAGGATTTTCAGGGCGTGTTGTTTGAGGAAATGAAAGCCAGAATTAAAGAGCAAGATGAGTCGGTTCCGTATTTATACAATGGCTATTACTACATTACCCGATTTGAAACTGCTAAAAATTACCCTATTTATTCTCGAAAAAAAGGAAGTCTGTCTGCTCCGGAAGAAATTCTTTTTGACTGTAATGTGTTGGCTGAAGGGCAAGCCTATTTTAAACTAGGAGGAATGAGTATTAGTCCAGACAATAAGCTGGCTATTTTTAGTACAGATGTTATTGGAAGAAGGATTTATACTATTCAGGTTAAGAATTTAGAAACGAATGAAATTCTAGAAGATAAAATAGAAAAAGTAACGGGTTCGGCAGTTTGGGCTAATGATAATAAAACTATTTTTTATTCAAGCCAAGACGAAGTGACTCTGCGTTCGGATAAGATTTTTAAGCATCAATTAGGAACAACTCAAGAAGAAGATATCTTGGTTTATTTTGAAAAAGACGATACGTTTAGTGTTGATATTTCTAAATCAAAATCCAGAAAATATTTAGCAATAGAGTCGGGAAGTACCTTAACTACTGAGTATCGTATTTTGAATGCTGATAATCCTGATGGGAAATTTAAGATTTTTCAAAAGCGAAAAAGAGGCGTAGAATACAGTATCAATCATTATCAGGATAGTTTTTATATCTTAACAAATAAAGACGATGCCGAGAATTTTAAACTGATGAAAACCCATGAAGATACTACTTCAGTAGAAAATTGGGTTGAAATTATAGCACATCGTGAAGATGTTTTATTAGAAGATATTGAGATTTTTTCTAACTATTTAGTCCTTGAAGAACGTACAGGAGGTTTGAATAAAATCCGAATTATGTCCTGGGATGGAAACGAAGAGTATTACTTGCCTTTTGGTAGCGAAACCTATACCGCTTATACTTCTACAAACGTTGATTTTGAAACCGAAATTTTGCGGTATAGTTATCAATCGATGGCTACACCTTCTTCGATTATTGATTTCAATATGCGTACTAAAGAAAAAGAAATCAAGAAAGAACAAGAGGTTTTAGGAGGTGCATTTGATAAAAATAATTACAAAGAAGAGCGTGTTTGGGCTACTGCTAAGGACGGAACTAAAGTGCCAATTTCGATGGTGTGTCGCAAAGAAGTAGAGAAAAACGGAAAGAATCCACTACTGTTATACGCTTATGGTTCTTACGGGCATTCTATGGATGCATATTTTTCTTCAACACGTTTGTCATTATTAGACCGAGGTTTTATTTATGCCATTGCGCATATTCGCGGAGGAGAAGATTTAGGAAGACAATGGTATGAAGACGGTAAATTGCTTCATAAGAAAAACACTTTTACTGATTTTATTGATTGTTCTAAATATTTGATTGAGCGAAAATATACATCCCCAGAACATTTATACGCCGAAGGAGGTTCTGCCGGCGGATTGTTAATGGGCGTGATTATTAATGAAGCTCCGGAATTGTATAATGGGGTTATTGCTCAAGTTCCTTTTGTTGATGTTATGACTACGATGTTAGACGATAGCATCCCATTAACGACAGGGGAATATGACGAATGGGGAAATCCAAATGTTAAAAAATATTATCAGTATATGAGATCCTATTCTCCGTATGATAATATAAAAAGTCAAAAATACCCCAATATGTATGTTTCAACTGGTTTGCATGATTCGCAAGTGCAGTATTGGGAACCAGCTAAATGGGTGGCTAAGCTAAGAGTAAATAAAAAAGAGGGTACTGTTTTGTATTTGGATACTAACATGGACGCAGGGCATGGCGGCGCTTCTGGGAGGTTTGAAGCGCTAAAAGAATTAGCAAAAGAATTTAGTTTTTTACTAGATTTAGAAAAAATTGAAAAGTAATTAGTTTTTTTTTGTTAAATTTGCTGCGTATCCAGGTTAAATAAAATTAATCTTGATTAACTATTTTTTTATGAAAGAAGAAATAAATGCTTATAATAATGTTTTAGAACTGATAGGAAATACACCTCTTATCAAGATAAACAAAGTCACCGAAAATTTAGAAGGTAATTTCTATGCTAAGGTAGAAGCTTTTAATCCGGGACATTCCTCAAAAGATAGGATTGCTTTATACATTATTGAAGAAGCAGAAAAAAAAGGTATATTATCTCCTGGCGATACTATAATTGAAACTACTTCAGGTAATACTGGTTTTAGTTTAGCTATGGTAAGTATTATTAAAGGATATAATTGCATATTAGCAGTAAGCTCTAAATCCTCTAAAGATAAAATCGATATGCTTCGTAGTTTAGGAGCTAAGGTTTATGTGTGTCCAGCACATGTTTCTGCTGATGATGAGCGTTCTTACTATAGTGTTGCTAAAAGATTGCACGAAGAAACAAAAGGTTCTGTTTATATTAATCAGTATTTTAATCAACTAAATATTGATGCACATTATAACACAACAGGGCCGGAAATTTGGAAGCAAACCAATGGTAAAATTACGCACTTAATAGCTTGTAGTGGTACAGGAGGAACAATCTCTGGAACAGCAAAATTCTTAAAAGAGCAAAATCCAAATATCAAAGTTTTAGGTGTTGATGCTTTTGGTTCAGTATTGAAAAAGTACCACGAAACTAGAGAATTTGATTCTGAAGAAATTTATCCTTATCGTATAGAAGGTTTGGGTAAAAACTTAATTCCATCTGCTACCGATTTTGACGTTATTGACAAATTCATGAAAGTAACCGATGAAGAAAGTGCACATTCTGCCAGAGAAATTACTAGAAAAGAAGGTTTGTTTGTTGGGTATACCTCTGGAGCAGTTTTACAAGCGATTAAACAATATGCTGAAGAAGGTGAATTTGATAAAAATAGTAACGTAATTGCTATTTTTCCTGATCACGGTTCCCGTTACATGAGTAAAGTATTCAGCGATGACTGGATGAATGAACAAGGATTCTTCGACAGTATAAACGAAGAAGAAGTACAAAAAATTGAAATGATAAAATAGGTTTTCTATTTTCTATTATATAAAAACTCTAGAGCAATCTAGAGTTTTTTTTTGCACATAAGTTTTACTATTAAGAGATTAAGAAAAATAAAAAGTAAGATTTTATTAAACTAACTTCTTGTAGTTTTTTAAATTTTACATGAAAATCAGGTTTTATAAAAGTCGATTGGGAATAAAACAATAAATTTGAAATGCTCTATTCAAAATGGTTAGAATTATCAATATGCTAATGACCTTAAACGTAAATACATTTTCTAAGTTTCTTTTTTGTCTAATTTTATTTTTTTGTACTACTGTTTTTGGACAAGTAAAAACAGATACTGTTTCATTATCAGAATTGACAGTAATGAATGTTCCTATACGGAATTCAATTCAGTATTCAGCAGCAGCTATTTCTATTATTACCGAGAAAGAAATCAATCAAACTGATGGTGTAATCCTGACTCCTGTTCTTAATAAAGTTCCAGGAGTTTTTATGCAGCAAGGAGCTTTGAATACCAATAGGATTACTATTCGCGGGATAGGAGCGAGAACACAATATGGTACAGCGAAGATTAAAGCTTATTTTGAAGGAATTCCTCTTTCTAATGCCGAAGGAGAAACTGCATTAGAAGATATTGATTTAGAGGTTTTAGGCGGAGTTGAAATTATAAAAGGACCTAATTCAAGCAGTTTTGGCGCAGGATTAGGAGGTGTCATCAGTTTGAGGGCAAAACAATTAGATTCAGGGATTTCTTTTGCAAAAACAGGCACTACTTTTGGAAGTTTTGGTTTAACAAAACAAATTGTATCTGCAGGATATAGTGATTCGCAAAGTGGTATTTTTGCAAATTACAGCAATTTACAACAAGACGGTTTTCGTGATAATAGTGATTATAACCGGCAATCTGTAAATCTATTTGGAAAACAAAAAATATCTGAAAAATCTACACTTTCATTTTTTGGAATTGCCACCCGTTTAAAAGCGTATATCCCGAGTTCGATAAGTGAAACTGCTTTTAATACCAAACCTGAGTCGGCTGCGTCCACCTGGCTGGCTGCCCGAGGATTTGAATCTTATGATAAATTGCTGGCAGGAGTTGGATTTGAACATCAGTTTTCAAAAAACTGGTCGGCTGACGTTAGTCTTTTTTCTAATTTTAAAAATGCTTATGAACCTCGTCCTTTTGATATATTGAAAGAAAAAACAAAAATGCTCGGCTTTAGAGCTAAAATAAATTATGAAGCTTCTTTATTTTCTTTGCCTAACACCATAAGTCTGGGGACAGAATGGATGACCGAAAATTATGCTTTCTCCCTTTTTAGAAACTTATATCAGTCTTATCCAGGACAAGGCAGTATTAGGGGAGATCAATTTAGTGAGATGGAACAAAAAAGAAGATATTGGAATGGATTTATCCAAATGGAAACGAAACTTTCTAATAAGTTGAATTTAGAATCCGGTTTGGCTTTTAATACCACAAATTACAGTCAGCAAGATATTTTTTTAAGTGGTAAAAATCCGGAAGAGCAATACACTTTTGGCTCAGTTTGGTCTCCCAGATTGGCACTTTCATATACAGTAGGTGAAGCTAAGAATGTTTATGTTTCCTTTAGTAAAGGTTTCTCAGTTCCTTTTGTGGCCGAAACATTAACTCCCGAAGGCCGACTTAATACAGATTTACAATCCGAAAAAGGGGGTAATTATGAAGTGGGTTTTAAAGCAAATTTCTTAGAGAAAAAGTTTTATACAGAATTGGTTTTTTATTCTACTCAGATTACTAATTTATTGGTAGCACGCCGTATTGCCGAAGATCAGTATGTGGGTATTAATGCAGGGGAAAGTTCGCATAAAGGATTGGAATTTTTACTGAATTATAAATTTCAACCCCATTCAAGTATTCAATTGAATCCTTATTTTTCGGCAACTATTAACCGTTTTGAGTTTAAAGATTTTGTAGATAATGATAGTGATTATTCGGGTAATTTATTGCCGGCCGTGCCTGATACACAATTTAATTTCGGATTTGATTTTGTTAGTGACAGAGGATTCAGTTTTAATGCTTCTTATCGATTAACAGGCAAGATGTATCTTGATGATGCCAATTTGAAAGAAACTACGGGATATGAACTTTTAGATATTAAAGCTGGATATACTTTTTTTATTCTTAAAAACGTAAAAATGGAACTCAATCTGGGGATTCAAAATGCTCTGAATGAAAAATATGCAGCCAGTATTTTACCAAATGCAGTAGGTTTTGGTATAGCTCCAGCCCGTTATTATTATCCCGGAAATCCGGTTAATTATTATGGTGGTTTTAATGTAGTATATGTGTTTTGACCAATTTACCGCGCTATTTTATTTTTGTATTCTTTAGGTGTATTTTTGGTGTTTTTTTTGAATAGCTTATTGAAGTTGGACACCGTTTTATAACCGCATTCGTATGCAATTTCCGAAACACTCATATCGGTTTCAATTAGGAGTTTGCAGGCATTGGAAATGCGTATTTCGTTGAGGTATTCAATAAAATTCTTTTTGGTTTTAGATTTGAACATTCTGCAAAAGGAAGTTGGTGTCAGGCTGGCAATTTGAGCGACTTCATCTAATGAGATTTCTTTTTTGTAATTTTCTTTTACATATTGATAAACCTCACTAAGACGGTCTTTTTTAAAAGAATCATTAGCAGGAAAATAGCTTTCGGGATTTATAAATTCAATATCAGTAGATTCAGATAGAACAGATAGAATTTCAAAAAGTCCAATGATGACTTCAAAATCTTTTTTAAGTACTAATTGTTCTAACTTCTGAGCAATCAATTGGTTTGTTTTTCCTGTAATTGATAAACCTTTTTTAGCTTTTTCAAATAGGGAATTAATTTTTTTAGCTTCTTTTAGCTCATAAAAAGCAGGTCCAAAAATATCTTTGTTGAAATAAACCACAATAGATCTCGCTTTTAATTTGTTGAGATTATGGTAATATATTTCGTCATTTAGCCAAACATGTGGAATGTCTGAACCCAGAAAAACCATATCTCCCGATTCAAAACTATCAACCGAATTGCCTATTATTCGTTTGCCAAAACTTTCTTTTACATATACTAATTCTAGTTCAGGATGGGAATGAAAAGGTGCCTGAAAAAAAGCTTCCTCTCTTGAGAGTACTGAAATGGCGTTATTGAGATAAGATGATATTTTTGTTTTTTCAAGTTTCATAAGGGCTCAAAGATAAATAATAATTAGATAAGGATAAAATAGAGTTACTATATAATGATGTTGCATAGTATCTTTATTTTTTTGTATTGTGACAAAATATTAAATTCTAATGAATTGATAGTTAGTGTTTTGTTGTGTTTTTTGTGAAGAATGATTGAATTATTTCTTAGTAAAAAAAATAAAAATTAAGACTATTTTATCTTTTAAAATGAAGTAATTGTTTGAAAATTATCTTTTTTATGACAAGATATTATTTGAAATAGGCTTCATTAGAAAGATAAAATAGAAATTATAACAACTTGGGCTAAATAGTTGAGGGGGTAAAGTTTTGATTCATAAATAATTATTCTATAATCAGAGGAAGAATTGATACGAATAATCTAGTGCTGTTTTTAATAAAGTAAAAAATATAAATTCTGCTAAATATAATGGAAATAAAAAGATTAGTAGTTAAAATGCATCCTAACGATAATGTTTTGGTGGCATTAACAGATTTAACAAAAGGAGAAAGTGTGGTTTTTGAAGAACAAACATATGTTCTTCAGGATACCATTAAGGCCAAACATAAATTCTATACCTCAGATTTAAGTACAGGAGATGAAGTGATCATGTATGGGGTTTTAGTAGGGAAAGTTCAGAATGATGTAGCTCAGGGGAGTTTGATGACAACGGCTAATCTTAAGCACGCTGCGGAACCTTATGGATACCGTCATGTAGATTTTAGTTGGCAAGCACCAGATGTTTCTAAATACAAAGAAAGAACCTTTAAAGGTTATAAAAGGAGTGATGGCAGAGTAGGTACTGCTAATTATTGGCTTTTTGTGCCTACGGTATTTTGTGAAAACCGAAATCTTAATGTTATAAAGGAAGCATTACACAACGAATTAGGATATTCTGTTGGTGATAAGTATACGCAGTTTACCCATCAGTTATTGAAAGCCTACCAAGATGGAGAGGATTTAAATTCGGCTTCAATACAATTGAATCCAAGTCCTAAAACGAATCGTGTATTTCAAAATGTTGATGGTATTAAATTTTTGAATCATCAAGGAGGTTGTGGAGGAACACGTCAGGACTCAGATACACTAAGTGCTTTATTAGCTTCTTACGCCAATCATCCTAATGTGGCAGGAATTACTGTTTTGAGTTTGGGATGTCAGCATTTACAAGTTCAAAATTTTATGGACGATGTTAAAAGACAAAATCCATCTTTTGATAAACCGATGTATGTTTTCGAACAGCAATCCGCTCAAAGTGAGGAACAATTAGTGGCTGATGCTATCAAAAAGACTTTTGAAGGGTTAATTGAAATCAATAAAAATGAAAGAACAGATGCTCCATTAAGCGAATTATGCATTGGTGTGAAATGTGGGGGAAGTGATGGATTTAGTGGTGTTTCGGCTAATCCAGCAGTAGGATATACGTCTGATTTGTTGATAGGTTTAGGCGGAAAAGTTTTATTAGCTGAATTTCCTGAATTATGCGGTGTTGAGCAAAATTTGATTGATCGTTGTACAACTGAAGCTTCTGCAAAAAAATTCATCGACTTGATGCAGTCTTACGATGCTTTGGCTCACCAAGTGGGGTCTGGGTTTCATATGAATCCATCGCCAGGAAATATTAAAGACGGATTAATTACAGATGCCATTAAGAGTGCTGGTGCGGCTAAAAAAGGAGGGACAGCACCAGTGATAGATGTACTCGATTATACTGAAATAGCTACTCAATCAGGATTAAATCTTGTGTGTACTCCTGGTAATGATGTTGAAGCTACGACTGGGCAAGCAGCTTCAGGAGCTACATTAATTTTGTTTACCACAGGTTTAGGAACACCTACTGGAAACCCAGTTTGCCCCGTAATTAAGGTAGCGACTAATTCTGTGTTGGCCCAAAAAATGAGTGATATTATTGATATTGATTGTGGTCCCGTTATTAGTGGAGAAAAAACTATTGAAGAAATGGGAGAAGCTATTTTGGAATATTGTATCAAAGCAGCGAGTGGCGAAATTACTCCTAAAGCAGTATTACTAAATCAAGATGATTTTATTCCATGGAAACGTGGCGTATCTTTATAAAAAAAGCAGTGATTTGTAATAATTAAAGTTACTATTTGTTTGATAAAAAGTGGAGATAAATTTATTTTAATAATCAATATTTACATTTTAAAAAAACAAAGAAAAATTAATTATTATCTTGCATTGAATTTATTCTATCATTAAAAATATATTATCTAAAAAATAAAATTTATGTTCTCATTAAAAGACAAAAAGGCAATCATTACAGGAGGAGGAAGCGGAATTGGAAAAGCTATTTCTGTTTTATTTGCTAAACAAGGAGCTGAGGTTCATATCATAGAATTAACTGCCGAAAGCGCGCAATCTACAGTGGATGAAATTACTGCTGCAGGTGGTAAAGTATTTGCTCATGCTTGTAATGTGGCTAAACACGCTGATGTAGTAGCTACTTTTGAAAAAATTGGCAACATTCATGTTTTAGTCAATAATGCTGGAATTGCACATGTAGGTAAGGTGGATACGACTCCAGAAGCTGATTTTGACCGAATTATGGATGTGAATGTAAAAGGAGTTTACAATTGTTTGTTTGCTGCTATCCCTCAATTTCGCAAGTCGGGTGGAGGTGCTATTGTAAATTTAGCTTCTATTGCTTCATGGGTAGGAATTCCAGATCGTTTTGCTTATTCTACGGCTAAAGGTGCGGTTATGTCTATGACTTTATCAGTGGCTAAAGATTATATCAACGAGGGGATTCGTTGTAATTCTATTTCGCCAGCGCGTGTGCATACACCATTTGTAGATGGATTTATTGCTAAAAATTATCCAGGAAATGAGGCTGAAATTTTTGATAAATTATCAAAATCGCAACCTATTGGAAGAATGGGAAAACCAGAAGAAATTGCTACTTTAGCCTTGTTTTTAGCAAGTGACGAAGCAGGATTTATCACTGGATCAGATTATCCAATTGACGGAGGTTTTATCAAATTAAATAATTAAAAAAGAGTTGCTAGGATTCTAAGATTCTAAGTTTTTAAAAAAAGCTCAGTACCTTAGCAACTCAGTAACTAATAAACTTAACAAAAAAAATAAAGAAATGAAATTAATACGTTTTGGAGCCGAAGGCAACGAGAAACCAGGAATTGTAGTTGGAGAAAAAAGATACGATGTTTCTTCCATTGTAACTGATTATAACGAATCATTTTTTGAAAATAATGGTTTAGAAAAATTAAAAGGAGCAATAGAAAGCGGAACTTCTTTTCCAGAAGTAGCTGCTGATGTTCGTTTGGGTTCTCCTGTTGCAAGACCTTCAAAAATTATTTGTATTGGTTTAAATTATGTAGACCACTGCCACGAAACTGGTGCTCCAATTCCAACAGAGCCTATCATCTTTTTTAAATCAACTACTTCTTTGTGTGGACCTAATGATAATGTAATTATCCCTAAAGGAAGTGAAAAAACAGATTGGGAAGTAGAATTGGCTTTTGTAATAGGTAAAAAAGCAAGTTATGTAGAAGAAGCGGAAGCTTTAGATTATGTAGCTGGATATGCTTTGTTAAATGATTATAGCGAAAGAGCATTCCAAATTGAAATGGGTGGACAATGGGCTAAAGGAAAAGGTTGTGATACTTTTGCGCCTCTAGGACCCGTTTTAGCTACTCAGGATGAAATTGCTGATGTGAATAATTTATCGATGTGGTTGACTGTAAATGGTAAAAAATTCCAAAACAGCAACACTTCTAATCTAGTGTTTAAAATTCCATTTTTAGTACACTATTTAAGCCAGTTTATGACATTGCTTCCTGGCGATATTATTAGTACAGGAACGCCTCCAGGTGTAGGTTTAGGAATTAAACCAGATCCAATTTATGTAAAAGCAGGAGATGTTATCGAATTAGGTATTGAAGGTTTAGGATCTAGTAAACAACTTGCTGTAGCTTATTCTAAATAAGGAATAGGTACCAAATAAATTTTTAAAAGGAGCATTGGATTAAAGATTCAATGCTCTTTTTTTATTTAATAAAGATTGGTCTTTGCTTTTCTATCTTTAGTTTGTTTTTTAACCAAGCAAAAAAGAAAATAATACTATCTTTAAGCAAGATTTTAAAATAGAATAGCATTATGATTTCGATTACAGCCATTATAAAAAGTAAGAAAGAAACACTTGAAACAGTTCAAGAAATGGTTCACAGTCTGGTTGCGAATACTAGAAAAGAAGCCGCCTGTATTCGTTATGACTTGCATTGTACCGAGAACGTTTTTATCATTTGGGAAGAATGGACAGACCAAGCCGGATTGGACATTCACAACAGTCAACCGTATTTAATTGATTTTATTGCTAAAAGCGAAACCTTATTGGCTGCTCCTGTTCAGGTGTATAAAACTACGCAGGTTTTGTAGTTGTATTGAAAAGAAATTAATTTAACGTTTGGCTAGTAGGCGTAGGTTGGGATTAAAAATGCAATTTTTTTCCGTTAAACACAAATCTGGCAAGTACAAAACTAACTTTCCATAAGCACCAAAACCCAACTTGCGCTTAATAGCGGTTAGACCACGTTTTTTTTTATTTCTCTTTCGTATTCTGTGTCAAAACCAAGATAGCTTATATCACTTAGTTTTACAATTTCCGTATCACTCCATTTTGAATCTTCGTCAATCAAATGTAATTCAACAGCTTCGTCTGTTGCCCATAATATTTTGCCAACAAAAAATGAATCTTCATCGTCGTAGGCAAATATTGCAACGATTTCGGAAATTAAGCTTTTCAATGAGCTTTCTAAATCTATAAAATTGTTTAAATCAATATTAGCGATTAGTTTTTCTGAATTGTCATTTTTCAATTCTGCGTAATCTTCTTCTTCCCAAGTTCTATATTTTTCAACGTCGCTATTTTTCACAATAGTAAAGCCGTCAAACTCTCCATTTTCTTCATCAAAGTTTAAGAGCATAACTATTTCAGAGTTTGCCACTAAACATTTTCCGGTGTAAACATCGTCTACATTTGGAGCAAGGTCGATATCAATTATTAATTGTTGTTCTGCTAGTTCTTCCATTTGCAGTTTAGTGTTTAAAATGTGGTATAACGTCCTGTGGCTTTGCGACTGTTGCGGAAATTGGAACTAAGTTTCTGTAGCTAGCGCAAGCGTCCCGCTTGTGCCCACAATCTAATTAATGTTTAAAATGGTAAACACTTAATATTATTTATCCAAGTTGGAATCATGTCTTTTAAATAATTTGTATATGAAAATTTTGTTTAACTATTTTTTCTTTAGGGCACAAGCGGGACGCTTGCGCTAGCCTGGGGCGGTTTGAGACTAAATTAGCGTTAATTTTCGGACAAGCCAAAACTTCCAAATACAAACCCAATTTTCCATTAAGCCCAATTGCCCAAAAACGTTGTAGTAGCTGTTGGCAGTAGTTTTATTTTTCCGTTTCATAGAGGAATCTTTTCCATTTTTGTTCTTCTAAAATATATGAATATTGATAACCACAGTCATAAATTCTTACTTTGCCCTTAAATTCTGTAGTGTCAACGTAAAATAAACCAAACTCTTCATTATTATCTAAAAGTGATATTGAATAGTTTGATATTGGACAACAACAATAGCCTGTTTTTTCTGCATTTTCAAAAATGCTTTTGAAATCTCTTATTTTTTCTTCAGAAACCTTAAATATTTTCTTCGGGTTCGATTCTGTGCTCGTTATTTGTTTCTCAACAGTTGAATCATAAAGTTTAATAATTATTTGATCACTTTCTGCTACAAGTTCATTAAACGGTAAGCTATTTAAATTTTCATATTTTCTATGATTACAACTCGATGTAATGATTAATGCAAGAAATAATTGTATAATTTTTTTCATAGAAGTACTTTCAGGAGTATTTGTTCAAAATTACTATCAAAGTTCTGGTACTATACAGCATTTGAGCCTAAATTAAGCCCATTATTCGGATTTGCCAAATCATCCCAAATACAAAACCATCTTTCCATTAAGCCAAATCCCCAGCTTGCTTGTAGCGTGTGTTGGATGAGGTTTTTAAATTTCTTTTTGGTTTAATCGGTTTTCATTTTCATTTCGTCGGATTAGCTTTTCAAGCTTCAACTATTATATTTTAAATTTATGTCTACTTTACTTTGTCAAACCTATTTTAATTAATTATTAACTCCAAGAAACCAGGAGAGCGAGGACCGTCAGATGAAAAGAGTTTTTTCATTTGGTCTTTTCTGCATTTTAAAATTAATGTGTCTCCGGAATAAATTTCCATTTCTTTAATTTCGTAAAAATCAGGTTTAACATGCATACTTCCTTCAAGATCATATGATTCAGAGGAATCAATTTTGATTTCGTAATCTTTTGGATTTTGTTTGTCAAATAAAAAAACCTTTTCTAAATATTCTTTTCGTTTTTTATCAACGGCATCATTATCGATTTTTATTTTAACAGTAATTGTATTTTTCGAATTATTTACAATTGACGCGACATAAAATTTATCGCAGGATATTAGCAAAAATAAAGTAAATATTAAAATGACTTTTTTATAAACATTCATAGTCTTCATTTTCGGTTTTTCGTCGTTAAAATCTCACCCAACGTTCTCGCGCTACAAGCAGTTTGGGATTAAATTAAGACCTAATTTTCGGATTTGCCAAATCTTCCAAATACAAAACCAATTTTAAATTAAGCCAATTGCCCAAATTGCTTGTAACGTGTGTTAGGCGTTGTATTTTTACTCATAAAATTATTTATAGGGATTAATTGCTACTATTGTATCTATTACTGATGAATTACAAGGTAATTTATTATAGCTGAAATATTGAATTTCTTTATAATCATTTCCATTTTCCTTACCCTTAAAACCTTTCTTTCTAATAGTAAAATTAACTTCTGGAGAATCAATATCAAATATTCTTGAACAATAGTAATCAATACTGTCAATACTTACTAGGTATCCTTTTGGAGGTGTTTTAAAATTAATCAAACTTTTCCCTTTTGAATAATCTTTTAAATCTAAATGTAGTAATCTTGACTGATAATTTTCTATTCTAATTGATTCAATAATATAATCATTAGACAAAACCTTAATAGTTTTATTTTTATAGTTTATTTCAATTTTTTCTCCTTCAAAGTAAAAACAACTTTTAAGAAAAAAAGATATGATAATCAAGAAAGCTATTTTTTTAAAGTTCATATGTTTCAGTTATTTCATATTGCTCATCCATTGTATTTATACTTTTTAATTTCCTTCCATAATTATGCATTAAATCCATTTCTCTTGAAGCTTTTTGATTGCATTTCGAGTATATAACGCCTAACTTACATATACTCGCTATAAAGTAGCGCCTATACACCCAAAATTGGGTAGATTGTCGCTAGTTTATAGCGTATTATTTTTTTCTCAAATATATAAAAATATCTTACAAAATAATTTATTTCCCATCATTTCTCTTAAGGTTTCAAGCTGTATTTCCAGTTTCTGGATATAGTCGTTTTTCCGTTGCAGTTCTTTTTTAGAGCTTATCCTGTAGGGTTTCAAAGCGGTAGGGTAGGTATTCGCCCAGCTGTGCTAGAAAATTGTGTTTCAGCACCAGACTTAGTTTCCACAAAACGACTAATTGCAGCGAATCTTTCTTAAAATAATCCCTATATAAAACCTTAAAACTCCCTTTTAGTACTAAAAAAGTATCTATAGCCTACCTAAAAAGTTCTTTTTAATACTAATAAAGTACTTATAACGAACCTAAAAACGCCTTTTTTATACCAAAAAAGTACCTATACCGAACCTAAAAACTGCTTTATGGAACAAAAAAAAGTACTTATAGCGAACCTAAAAAGTTCTTTTTAGATATAAAAAAGCCCCATTTGTTCAATGGGGCAGGAAAAATACTCAGCAACTTATTGCTGTGGTAGGTGCAATGTTATTAAGTTAAGCGAATTTTGTGTCATTTCGACAAAGGAGAAATCACATAAGGGCAGTAGCTAGTGTGATTTTTTTAAGAACAGAGTTTCTTATTTCCAACCACCGCCCAAAGCTCTATACAACTCGATATTAGCAGCTAATTGCTCTCTTTTCATGTTGGCTAATTCCAGTTCACTTTGTAATAAATTAGACTGAGCCGTCAACACTTCCAGGTATTCTGCCATTCCGTTTTTGAACAACAAATTAGAATTTTTAATGGCTTGTTGCAAGGTTTTAACGCGCTGTTGCAAAAACGATTCTTGTTGTTCTAATTTTTCCACTTTTACCAAAGCATCTGCTACTTCGCTAATGGCTACTAAAACTGATTGTCTGAAACTTAAAACCGCTTTTTCTCTTTCTACTTTTGCAATATTGTATTGCGTTCTTACTTTTTTATTGTTCAATAAAGGTTGGGTTAAACCGCCTGCAACAGTTCCAAATAAGGAAGCAGGAATGTTGAACCAACTGCTGGTTTCGAACGAATTTACGCCCCCTTGCGCTGTTATTTTTAGTGAAGGATACAAATCGGCTTTGGTAATTCCCACATTGGCATTGGCTACTTTCAACGCTAATTCGGCACTTTTTACATCCGGTCTTCTGCTTACTAACGAAGATGGAATCCCTATTGCAGTGGTGTTTTTTAATGCAATTTCACTCAAAAGAGCCGTTCTTTCTTTCGAATTTGGGAAAGAACCCGTCAAAACACTTAAAGCATTTTCCTGAATGGCAATATTTTGTTCCAATTGCGGAATCAATTGAGAAGCAATTAATTGCTGTGCTTGTGCTTGCTGAATGGCTAATGAACTTACTTGACCAGAATCGTATTTTAATTGGATAATTTTGTTGGTGCTATCATTCAATTTCAGATTTTGTTTGGCAATTTCTAATTGTGCGTCTAACATCAAAAGGTTGTAATATCCTTTGGAAACATTAGCTACAATAGTAGTTTGCAATGCTTTTTTTACTTCTTCGGATTGCAAATAACTGGCAAAAGCACCTTTTTTCTGATTGCGGATTTTTCCCCAAATATCAGCTTCCCATGAAAGTGAAGCAGCAGCCGAAAAGTCATTAATGTGTTTTTGACCTAAGGCTTGATTCAAATTCATTCCCGTAAAACTATTGTCAGAGGGATTGCTGGTACTTGCATTTACAGCCAAATTAACCTGAGGAATATTTCCCCATTTGGATTGCGTAAAACGATATTGTGCTATTTCAATGTTCTTAGTAGCAATTTGTAAATCGTTGTTTTTAGCAACCGCACTATCTATTAATTGAATGATATCTTTTTCGGTAAAGAAGTTTTTCCATTCTAAGTCTCCAATACTTGTTGTGTCATTTGAAACCGATGCATTCCTGAAATTCTCAGGAAATGCATTGGTTGGTGTTTCAATATCTTTAGAAACTTTACAAGATATCAATGTGCTAATCAAAATACTGACCATCACAATTTTGCTTATATATTTTTTCATTTTTATAGTTTATTTTTCTGAACAGAAATCATCTTTATTTTCGAGATCTTTCCAAACTTGATAGGATAAGAATCCAATACTGATGATGATTCCCATCAGTATTAGGGTGATATAATTCTCCATATTATTTTTTTTCTTCGTTGTGAATTACGGCTACTGGTTTTCCAGAAACTTTTTCTTGTAAATGTTGGAATATGATGAATAAAACAGGGATGATAAACAATCCTAGAATTACTCCTGATAGCATTCCACCCGCAGCTCCAATACTAATGGAATGATTTCCTTGAGCCGATGGACCTTTGGCACTCATCATAGGCACAAGCCCAACGACAAAGGCTAATGAGGTCATGATAATTGGTCGCAAACGCAATTTGGCTGCGTCTATTGCTGCTTTGATTAATGCCTGACCTGATTTTCGTTTTTGCACGGCAAATTCCACAATCAAGATGGCGTTTTTAGCCAATAATCCAATAAGCATTACAAGAGCTACTTGAACGTAAATGTTGTTTTCAATTCCTGTTAATCCGATGGCAGCAAAAACACCAAAGATTCCAGCTGGTATAGAGAAAATTACGGCTAATGGCAAAATGTAACTTTCGTATTGCGCTGCTAGCAAGAAATAAATGAATATCAAACACAGCAGGAATATGGTTGCTGATTGACCGCCTGAAGAAATTTCTTCTCTAGTTTGTCCCGAAAATTCAAAGGCATAACCTGCTGGCAATTGTTGTGCAGCTACTTCTTCGATGGCCTTAATCGCATCACCAGAACTAAATCCAGGAGCAGGAATAGCATTGATAGAAATAGAGTTAAACAAATTGTATCTCGAAGCGGTTTCTGAACCATAAATACGACTTAGTTTAACCAAAGTATTGATAGGAACCATTTCGCCACGATTGTTTTTTACAAAAACACGGTCAATAGACGAAGGATCGGCTCTGTCATCAATATCAGCTTGAACCACTACACGGTAGTATTTACCAAAACGGTTAAAGTCAGATGCTTGAGCGCTACCAAAATAAGCCTGCATGGTTTGCAAAATATCTTTGACTTTTACACCCAATTGATCGGCTTTTTCATCATTAATATCCAATTGCAATTGCGGATAATCGGCTTTGAAACTGGTAAAGGCAACAGCAACTTCTGGACGTTTCATTAATTCCCCAATAAAGGTTTGAGAAATTCCACTGAATTTATCCAGTTTTCCACCTGTTTTATCTTGCAACACTAAGTCCAAAGCTTCTACGTTACTAAAACCAGGTACCGTTGGGAAACTAAATACAAAGAAACTTCCGCCAGAAATAGCGCCTAATTTGCCACGAACTTGATTCATGATATCGTCAATGTTTTTGACTTCGCCACGCTCTTCGTTTGGTTTCAACAATACAAAAACAACTGCCGAAGACGGACTGGTAGAATTAGTCAATAAGTTGAAACCTGAAATAGCAGTAACGTCTCTGGAAGCATCTAATTTGCTTAAAATATTTTCAGCCTCAGTCATTACTTTTTGTGTTCCGTCTAATGAAGTCCCAGATGGCGTATTTACGGCAATGGCAATAAAACCTTGATCTTCTGTTGGGATAAATCCTGCAGGAGTGGTTTTTACCATTATGATTGTTGCAACAGTAATTAAAGCCAAACCTCCTAAACTCAACCATTTTCTACGAATTAGGAATTTTAAACCGCCAACATATCTATTAGTTAAGGAATTAAAACTGCTATTAAAAGCACTAAAGAATTTTTCTTTAAATCCTTTTTTCTCGTATGGAGCATCTTCACCTTGGGCTGTATGATTGTCTTTTAAGAACAAAGCGGCTAGGGCAGGACTTAAAGTCAAAGCGTTAACTGCCGAAATTACAATGGCAATAGCCATAGTAAAAGCAAACTGACGGTAGAAAACTCCCGTAGAACCTTCCATAAAACCAACAGGCAAGAATACCGCTGCCATTACTAACGTAATCGAAATAATAGCACCTGTAATCTCGTGCATCGCTTCGTGAGTAGCTACTTTTGGAGACAAATGTTTGTGTTCCATCTTGGCATGCACGGCTTCGACTACCACAATCGCATCATCGACCACAATACCAATGGCTAAGATTAGAGCGAATAAGGTTAATAAGTTAATCGAAAATCCGAATAACTGCATGAAAAAGAAGGTTCCTAAAATAGCTACCGGGACAGCAATGGCTGGAATTAAAGTAGATCTAAAATCTTGCAAGAAGATAAATACCACGATAAATACCAATATAAAAGCTTCTAGCAAAGTATGTTTTACCTGATCAATAGATTGGTCTAGAGAAACTTTTGTACTATAAAAAATATTCTTTTTGATGCCAGCCGGAAAGTTTTTGGCTTGTTTTTCCATCAATTGATTAATAGCAATCTGAATATCATTTGAATTAGAACCTGCCAACTGAATAACACCAATAACCACTCCCTTTTTACCATTCAAACGCGTTAAACTGTTATAAGAGTAAGCACCAAGTTCTACTCTGGCAACATCTTTTAAGCGAAGGATAGAACCATCAGCATTGGAACGAATGGCAATATTTTGATAGTCTTCAGGTTTGGTTAATTTTCCTTTGTATTTGATTACGTATTCAAAAACTTCTTTGCTGCGTTCTCCAAATTTCCCAGGAGCAGCTTCCAAACTTTTGTCTTGAATAGCTGCCATCACTTCATTTGGCGTCACATTATGAGTAGCCATTTGCGTTGGATTCAACCAAACTCGCATCGAATAATCTTTTACACCTCCAAAAATACTGGCAGAACCAACTCCCGGAATACGTTTGATTTCAGGGATAATATTAATCTGAGCATAATTGGCAACAAAAGTCTGATCGTATTTGGCTTCGTCATCGGTATACATACCAATCGCCATGATGAAACTATTTTGTTGTTTGGCGGTGATAACACCTTGTTGCACTACTTCGGTAGGCAATTGACTGGTAGCTTGTGCGACTCTATTTTGAACGTTAACTGCTGCTTGGTCGGCATCAGTGCCTAGTTTAAAGAAAACGGTAATTGCTAAAGTTCCATCATTACTGGCGGTAGAACTCATGTAAGTCATGTTTTCTACTCCATTTATGGATTCTTCTAGTGATGGAGCAACTGAACGTAAAACCGTTTCTGCATTTGCTCCTGGATAAACTGCTGTTACCAAAACCGATGGCGGAGCAATGTCAGGGAACTGTTGTAAAGGCAATTTGCTAAGTCCAAGTACACCTAATATCACCAATAAAATGGAGATTACGGTTGCCAGTACAGGCCTTTGTATAAATATTTTGAACATTTTCTGAGAAATTATTTTTTGTTAATTAATTGTGCCACTGCTGGTTTGGTTTTTTCAGGTTGAATTTCCTGACCTTCTTGAAGTTTGTCAATTCCACTCAAGACAATTTGGTCTCCCGATTGTACACCATCTTTGATTAGGTAATTAGTTCCGGTTTTTCCAATAATGCTGATAGGCATCTTACTTACTTTATTGTCTTTACTAACCGTGAAAACAAAAACTTTATCCTGCATTTCAATAGTTGCTGATTGCGGAATTAAAATGGCATCGTCGTGTTGAATCCCTAAGTGAATTTTTCCTGTGTTACCAGAACGAAGCGCTCCATTTTTGTTTGGGAAAGTCGCTCTTAAAGTGATAGCACCAGTGTTTTTATCAAATTGACCATCAATCATATCAATTTTTCCAAGTTGTGTATACGGATTGTTATCGGCTAGGATTAAAGAAACTGGTGGTAGATTTTTGATTTTGTCTCCAATAGTGCTTCCCACATATTGCGCTTTGAAGTTGATGAAATCTGTTTCGCTTAAGGAAAAATAAGCAAATACTTCGTGCACATCGGAAAGGTTTGTTAAAGGTTCGATGTCAGATGCTGAAACTAAACTTCCTTGTTTTTTAGGTAATCTTCCTATGTAACCGCTAACTGGCGCTGTTACGTTAGTATATCCTAAATTAATTCTTGCCGAAGCTACCATTGCTTTGGCTTGTTCAATATTGGCAGCTGCAATTTTTTTTGATGCTTTAGCTGTTTGTAATTGATAATCAGAAACTACTTTGTTTTGTACTAAAGGAGTTAGTTTGTCTACTTCTAATTGGGCGTTAATTAAAGCCGCTTCAGCAGCATGAAGATTAGCTAAAGCATTGTTTAATTGCTCACGAAAAGGACGCTCGTTAATTTTAAAAAGTGTTTGTCCTTTAGTAACATAGGCTCCTTCGTCAACATATACTTTTTCAAGATTACCACTTACTTGTGGGCGAATTTCAACATCTACTGTTCCTTGTATCGAAGCCGGATATTCAACATCTGTAACGGCATTTGTGTTTTGTATAGTAAGCACTGGAAGGAGTGGGGCTGCAGCTATTGGAGCTTGTTGTTTATCAGCACAGCTAATTAAAAAAATAGCTATTAAACTTAATAGTGTAACTTTTTTCATAATTGGGTTTTGATTTAAATGGATGTTTGCTATTGTATTTGTTTTTGGAATAATCGTTTCAGAATTCATGCTGTTTATAATTAAAGTTAATGGTTTTGCGATAGCGTTAATTCTGAAATAAACGTTTCAGAATCAATGCTGTAATTTAAAAATAGGTATGCGTATTATATATTTTTATCTGAAATAAACGTTTCAGAATTAAGTTTAAAAAAAAGGCTTATTTAAATATGTTTTTAATCAGAAATTCTGACATTTTTTTTATTTTGATTGGATTTTCATGAAGAATGTACGATTGCTTCCATCCTGTAAAAGAAGTAGCAATGTATTCAGCCATCAAAGCCGCATCTTCTGAGTCATCCATTTCGCCATCATCCATAGCTCTTTGTACTACTGTGGCTAAAAATGCGATAAAAATATCGTTGTTTTTGCTCATTTGATTTCTAACGGTGCAATCATCTGTAGCTACTTCAAAACTGGTTTTCATTCCTAGACATCCTTTATCGCTAGAAATTATCCAGTCTGCTTTGTCGTTTATAATAGTAATCAACGCTTCTTTGGCCGATTTATGTTTGGCAACTTTTTCTTTTATTTCGATCATTGCATTATCAAAATAATTACCAATACATTTCATAAACAGTTGATGCTTATCACCAATTGTGTTGTATAAGCTACTTCTGTTGATCTGCATAGCATCCACAAGGTCTTGCATTGAAGTAGCATTATATCCTTTTTCAGAAAAGACATTCATTGCTTTTTCAATTTTTTCAACTTCGTTAAATTCTACACAGCGAGCCATAAGATTTTAATTTCACTTTGCAAATGTAAAAACTTTTTTTGAAACAAGCGTTTCAGAATTGATTTTTTTCAATTTTTATTTGAAAATCATTTTTAGTAGCAGACAGATTTTTGATATTAATGTTGAAATTGTAAAAAAAATCTCGGTAATTATATAAATGTTTTTTATCTAAAATCAATATCTTCACGGTGTAAATGACGATTAGAAATTTAATTATTGAAATTTGAAAAAGGGAGCTAAAATTATTTTAAGAGTTATACTGTTTTTAATAGCGCTTTTTTTTATACTTGTTATTGCGTTACAACTCTCTTTTGTACAAAATTTTGTAAAAGATAAGGCTGTTACCTATTTAGAAGGCAAGATTAAGACCAAAGTAGTAATAGGAACTATTGAAATTGGTCTGCCAAAAAAAATTATTCTGAATGATTTTTATTTTGAAGATCAAGCCAAGGACACTTTGCTGGCTGGTAAATCGTTGAAAATAGATATTAGCCTTTTTGAATTGCTAAATAACAAGGTCCAAATTAATTCGATTGATTTAGAAAAAATCACGGCTAACATTAAAATCAATAAAGATTCGGTTTATAATTTTGATTATATCATTAAAGCTTTTGCAAGTCCAGACAAACCGAAAACAGATGATAAAGCGATGGAAATTTCTATTAAAGAAATCAATCTAGATGCGATTCGATTTTCTTATGAAGATGCCGTTGCCAATAATAGAATCAAGTTGTTTCTTAATCATTTTGATACTAAAATGGACCAATTTGATTTGGATAATTTAGCTTTTGATATTCCTGAAATCAATTTAAAAGGATTGAAAGTCAACTTCAATCAAGGTCATGTTGAAGCAAGTAAAATTGCAACAGACAAGATTCAAAAACAAGCTCAAACAACTAGCTTAAAATTAAACTTAAAAGACATTAATTTAGAAAATATTGATGTCACTTATAAAGACGCTATAACTAAGTTGGATACCAAAATCCAGTTCGAAAAATTACAAACTGAAGTCAAAACAATCGATTTGGAAAAACAAATTGTGGATGTGAAATCGGTTGAATTAAACAAAACAAACGGTTATTTTACTTTAGTACAATCAGAAAAGAAGGAAGTGAAAACGGAAGAGAAATCTTCAGGTTTAGCTTGGAAAATAAATGCCGATAAAATTCTAATTGATAACCTGAATTTTACGTTCGATAATAACAATGCTATAAAAATCACTAGCGGAATAGATTACAATCACTTGAAATTGAGTGATTTGTTTTTTAAAGGAAATTCAATTGCGGTTAATGAAAATGGGTATAATGGAACTATTGATTCCTTTAATTTCAAAGAAAAAAGTGGTTTTCAATTGGACGAATTATCTACCACATTCCATTATACAGACAAAGGAGTTTCGTTGAAAGAATTATTACTAAAAACACCTCAAACTACTTTGCAAAACAGGGTTTCAGTTTCTTATCCTTCTATTGAATCGATTAGTAAAAATCCAGAAAATTTAACTTTAGACACTAATTTAAAAGATAGTAAAATAAGTTTTAAAGATGTTTTATTATTTGTTCCACAATTAAAATCAAATGACATTTTTAAAAATTATCCCAATGCAATTGTTGATTTCAACGCTGTTGTACAAGGAAAAATGAACAATTTAAAAATTGACCAATTCCATGCTGCTGGATTAGGAAATACCAAAATAGATGTGAAAGGAACTATCAAAGGTTTACCGAATGTGGATAAAAGTTTCTTTGACTTAAAGATTCTGAATTTGGAAAGCACATCAAAAGATGTTTATGCTTTTACACCTAAAAATACGATTCCAAATACGCTTCAGTTACCTGAAAAATTCAATGTAAAAGGAGATTTTAAAGGAAGTATTGCTGTATTTCAAACGAATTTAGATTTAAAAAGTTCTTTTGGAAATGCTGTTGTAGAAGCTACATTTGACCAAAGCAGAAAAAACAACGAGAAATACATTGCAGATGCTAGCGTGGTGAATTTTGATGTTGGAAAATTAATTAAAAACAAGAAAGTAGGGAAAGTAACAGCCAATGCTAAAGTAAATGGAAGAAATTTAGATCCAGCAACGGCTACAGCAACACTGACTTCTAAAATTATAAAAGTACATTTTAGCGATTACGATTATAAGAACATCAATCTTAGCGGAAACATTATGAACGGAATTTTTGAAGCAAATGCCAATGCTACTGATCCTAATTTGACTTTTAATTTAGCGGCCAAAGGATCATCAAAACCTGAGAAACCAAGCTTAGATTTAAAACTGAATTTGGATATTATAGATTTAAATAAATTGAATCTTCATGCTGGTCCATTAAAATTGAGAGGTGATGTTGTGGCTAATTTTGATGATTTGAATCCCGATAATCTCAACGGAACAATCGATGCTAATAATTTTACTATTGCTTTAGAAAAAGAACAATTTTCACTAGACACCATCAGTCTTAAAGCAATTTCTACCGCTGAGAAAGATTCTATTATTCTAAAGTCGCAATTTGTAAAAGGATTGGTTTCAGGAAATTATAAACTTTCCACAATTGGGGAGCAATTGATGAATTCTATTTCTAGATATTATCAAATAGATAAAAAATACGCGAAGAGTAAAGAGAATCAACATTTGGATTTCCAATTCGTGATTAAAGACCATGCAATTACAAAAAAAATAGTACCTGAAATCCAAGAATTGTCTGAAATCACGATTGATGGGAAATACAATTCAGCCAATGATACTATTGTAGTAAATGCTTCCATTCCTCAATTAATTTATGCCAATAATCAAATTTCAAATGGTGTTTTGAAAATGAATACCCAAGACGATGCTTTGCTTTATAATTTGTCTTTAGGTACTATAAAAAACAGTCAATTTGAGATTCCTAAAACGTCATTAATTGGTAAAATAGAAAAGAATACGGTTGATTATGAATTGAATATAAAAGATTTAGAAAATAAAGATAAGTATGTCATTAATGGAGTTTTCAAAGATAGTTTGGGAGCTTCGGTGATTCATTTCAATCCAGAAAAGCTTCTTTTAAATTATGAAAATTGGACAATTGCTCCAGAGAACGCCATTAAATTAGAAGAAAAAGGACTTTTGATTTCCAAATTTGAAATTCAAAATGGAGGACAAGTTTTTGCCATTCAATCCGAAAAAGAAGTGGCTAACGCACCAATTGCTGTTGATTTTAAAAATTTCAAATTAGAAACCTTAAGTAATATAGCCAAATCCAATTTTGAAGTGGGTGGTGTCATAAACGGAAAAACAACGCTTACTGATGTAACTAATAATCCATTGTTTATTGCCGATTTGAATATTGATGATTTTAGAGTCAAAAATGATACTATTGGGAATTTAGTTGTAAAAGTAGATAATAAAACGACCAATTTATACAGCGCCAATGTAGCATTAACTGGTTTTGGTAATCAAGTAAATATTACAGGGAACTATAATGTTAGTGGTGAAAGCTTGGACTTTATTGCAGATGTAGAAAAACTCCAAATGAAGTCAGTACAGGCATTTTCGTTGGATAATTTAAAAGAAAGTGAAGGTTATTTAAACGGTAAATTAAATATCAAGGGGCAGGCTTCTAATCCCAATATAGATGGAAGTATGAATTTTAATTCGGTTGCTTTTAAGGTTACTAAATTAAATTCAAAATTTAAATTAAGTAACGACGCTATCGTTTTCAATACAGATAAAATCATTTTTAAAGACTTTAAACTTCAGGATGAAAAAGAAAATCCTTTAACCATAAATGGGACTATAAATACGCAAGATTATACTAATGTAGGTTTTGATTTGAACTTGGTTGCTAAAAATTTCAGAGCGGTAAATTCAAAAGCCAAAGACAATCATTTGTTCTATGGAGAATTGTATTTGGATAATAATTTAGCCATCAAAGGAACCTTAAATAATCCCATTGTAAATGGTAATGTAAAGATTAATGAAGATACCAAATTCACAATTGTTTTGCCACAAAGTGATCCTTCTATTGCTGATAGAGAAGGAATAGTAGAATTTGTAGATGAAGATCAACCTGTTTTAATTGCTGTTGAAGATCCAACTAAGGAACTCACACAAACGGAAATAAAAGGAATTGATGCTTCAGTAAATATTGTAGTCGATAAAAAAGCTGAAATTTCTATTATTATAGATGAATCTAATGGTGATTATTTAAAATTACAGGGTGATGCCCAATTAACAGGGGGAATTGATCCTTCGGGAAAAACAACATTGACAGGAAAATATGAGTTTACAGGCGGTTCCTATGAAATGAATTTTAATTTAATTAAACGAAAATTCGAAATTCAACCTGAAAGTTATATTCTTTGGACAGGTGAACCTACAACAGCCAATATCAACATAACGGCAGTGTACAAAGTAGATGCTTCTCCGTTAGATTTGGTAGATGATCAATTGGCAGGAATAACAGCAGAAGCAAGAAATACCTACAAACAAAGAATTCCCTTTGAAACTAATTTGATCATGAAAGGGGAATTGTTGCAACCCGAAATTAGTTTTGATATTGTTTTACCAGAAGGTAATAATAGTGTTTCTACCGAAATTATCAATACTACTCAAGCTAAATTAGAACAAATAAGACGTGATGAAGATGCTCTTAATAAACAAGTTTTTGCGTTGTTGTTATTGAATCGTTTTATAGGTGATAATCCTTTTGAAAGTGAAGCTGGAGGTACAAGCGGAAGTTATTTAGCAAAACAAAGTGTGAGCAAAATTTTGTCGCAACAGCTGAATAATTTAGCTGGAGATTTAATCAAAGGTTTTGAGTTGGATTTTGATTTGCAGGCTTCGGAAGATTTTACTTCTGGTCAAAGACAGGAAAGAACTGATTTGAATGTGGGGCTTTCCAAACAATTATTCAACGACAGATTAAAGGTTACTGTGGGAAGTAGTTTTGGCGTGGAAGGAGCACAGCAACAAAACGAACAAGCGACTAATATTGCAGGAGATGTTACAGCCGATTATTTAATTACTAAAGATGGTCGTTATAAATTTAGAGCTTATAGAAAAAATAATTATCAGGTGGCATTACAAGGTCAAGTAATTGAAACAGGGGTCGCTTTTATAATTACCATGAATTATAATAAATTTAAAGAGTTGTTCCAGAAAAAGGGCAAAGGCTATAGAAAAAAACAAAGAAAAGATGAGAATTAAGAATTACATAAAACTACTTTTTTCAGCAAGCTTACTCTTGGGTTGTAGTGGAACCAGTAAAATTCCAGAAGGAGATTTATTGTATATTGGACATACTCTAAAAATTGAAAAAGGGCAAGAAAGCAAAAAAAGTAGAAAAGCAATTAAATCCGAATTAGATGAATTGATTCGTCCGAAACCAAACAAATCCATTTTTGGCATGCGTCCGGGTATTTTTTTTTACAACTTAGCTGGTGAAGTAAAGAAAGACAAAGGTTTTAAATATTGGATTAAATATAAATTAGGTGCCGAACCTGTATTAATGAGTAAGGTCAATTTAGCATATAATGAAAAACTGATTCAAAATTATGTCGAGAATAAAGGTTTTTTTAATGCCGTTTCTAAATCAGATTCTATTAAAAAAGGCAAAAAAGCAAAAGCCAATTACTCCGTTAAATTGAACACCCAATATAAAATCAAATCAGTTCATTTTCCGAAGGATTCTATTCTTTTAGCAAAAGAAATTAATATGCTTCAAGAAAATAGTATTTTAAAAGTAGGGAATGCCTATAATTTAGAGGATATAAAAAACGAACGTTCACGAATAGATGCTAGATTAAAAGAACGTGGTTTTTATTATTTTAATGAAGATTATCTTTTGATTAAAGTAGATAGCACCGTGGCGAATCATGAAGTCGATTTGCGCTTGACCATAAAAAATAATATACCAGCAAAAGCTAAAAACCAATATAAAATAAACAATATCAATGTTTATCCAAGTTATAATTTAAGGAGAGATACTATTGCAAACAGAAAACAGGATACTGTTAGTTACAAGGATATTACTATAATAGACAACAAACCTGTTTTTAAACCTTTTATTTTTGATAAGACTCTATTGTTTCATAAAGGAGATTTTTACAATAGAACAACACATAATTTATCATTGAATAGATTGATTACTCTGGGGACATTTAAGTTTGTAAAAAACGAATTTAAAGAAAGTGTTTCCGACAAAAATCAATTGGATGTGTACTATTATTTAACGCCATTGCCTAAAAAATCAATTCAAGTAGAAGCTTTAGCTAAAACCAATTCGGCTAATTATTCAGGAACGGAATTAAATATTAATTGGAGCAATCGAAATTTATTAAAAGGAGCTGAACTATTAAATATATCAGCATTTACGGGAATAGAAGTTCAGGTTTCGGGTCAAAATAACGGGTTTAATGTGTATCGTTTTGGTGGAGAAGCCAGTTTGGTTTTTCCTCGATTTATTGCACCAATCCAAATGAGTTCGGGTAGTGGGTATGTTCCTAAAACCAAAGTGTCTTTAAGTTATGAATACCAACTAAGAACCCAATTATATTCCTTAAAAACCTTCAATGGATCGTTTGGTTATTTATGGAAAGAAAATGAAAGAAAAGAACATAATCTTAGTTTGCTAAATATAGCTTATACTTCCCCAAATAATGTAACAGACTTGTATCAATCTCAAATTGATGCCAATCCATCATTACAAAAAGTGATAGATAAGCAACTTATTTTTGGAACAAATTATTCCTATACCTACACCAATACGATGTTGAAAAACAAAAAAAACAACATTTATTTTAAAGGCGGAATTGATTTGTCGGGGAATTCATTGGGTTTAATTTTGGGAGCTAAGGATTATAACAATCCTAAAAGTTTATTAGGTGTTCCTTTTAGTCAATATTCTAAATTAGAAGCTGAATTTCGTCATTATTATAATTTTAATAAAGAAACTACATTGGCTAGTAGAATTATTGTTGGTGCTGGAATACCTTATGGAAATTCTAAAGAGTTGCCTTTTATCAAACAATTTTTCATTGGAGGAACCAGCAGTATTCGTGCTTTTAGAGCAAGATCTATTGGTCCAGGAACTTTTGATGGAAGTACGGTAACCGATAATTCCTTTTTACCAGATCAATCGGGCGATTTAAAATTAGAACTTAGTACAGAATTGCGAACTCAAATTTACAAATTAGTAAAAGGAGCCGTTTTTGTTGATGCAGGGAATATTTGGTTGTTGAATAAAAACACTGAAAAACCTGGAGCCGAATTTACTGGGCAATTTTTAAATCAATTGGCTGTAGGTGCTGGTTTAGGTTTGCGTTTTGACTTTAATTTTTTAGTACTTAGAACTGATTTAGCATTTCCGTTGCGAAAACCGTATTTACCAAAAGGCACGGAATGGGTTATTGACGATATTAACTTTTCAAGTGGCTCTTGGCGAAAAGAGAATTTAATATTCAATCTGGCTATTGGTTACCCGTTTTAAAATCAAATGATTATGTGTTTTTAGGTAATTATATTAATCGTTATTATGTAAGATAAATCTAAAATATTATAATTTAAAAAAAGATAAAAAAACATAACTTTATTGTACACCTTAAATATAAAGTTATGCTTAAAAAAATACATAAACGAGACGAAATCTCTTTAGGAGCTCCTTCTTTTATAAATAGTATAAAAGAAGAAAGTATTGGCTTTTTTATGCATATGGCTAATGCTACCGAATACTTAAAATTGGTATTTAAAAATTTCTTTACTAAGAGATTTGAGTTTCAAGAATTTCTAAAACAATGTTACCAAATGGGTAACAAATCGGTTGGGTTAATTTCGGTTACAGGTATTATCATTGGGTTAGTTTTAACCATTCAATCCCGACCGCCTTTGGTTCAATTTGGCGCTGTAGCCATGTTACCGGGTATGGTTGCTATTTCAATTGTTAGAGAAATGGGGCCTGTAATTACAGCGTTAATTTGTGCTGGGAAAATAGGTTCTAGTATAGGAGCAGAATTGGGTTCTATGCGAGTAAATGAACAGATAGATGCTATGGAAGTGTCTAATACTTATCCCATTAATTTTTTAGTTATTCCCAGAGTTTTTGCTGCCATTGTAATGATTCCGTTACTGACGTTGTATGCCGATGCTATTGGGATTTTTGGTAGTTGGTTAGGAATTAATATCAAAGAAGACATGAGTTTGCGATTGTTTATTAATCAAGCTTTTACCGACTTGGATTTTATGGATATTATTCCTGCCGTAATTAAATCTTTCTTTTTTGGAGCTGTTATTGGTTTGGTAGGTTGTTACAAAGGCTATAATGCTGGTCGTGGTACTGAAAGTGTTGGAGTTGCAGCTAATTCGGCTGTGGTAACGGCTTCCTTATTATTAATCATTGTAGACTTAATTGCTGTACAAATAACCGATTTATTATAATGGAAAAGCTAGAAAACAAAGTGGTTGTTGAGATTCAAAATCTGGAAAAGAGTTTTGGAGATTTGAAAGTGCTTGATGGAATCACACTGCAACTTCACGAGAAAGAAAACTTAGTAGTTTTAGGAAAATCGGGTTCAGGGAAATCAGTTTTGATTAAATGCATTGTGAGTCTTTTACAACATGATAAAGGGAGTATTACTGTTGGGAAACATGAATTGACGGATATTAGTGATGAGGAATTAATTAAAGTACGCCGAAAAATAGGTTTTCTTTTTCAAGGTGCCGCACTTTATGATTCGATGACAGTACGAGAAAATTTGACATTTGCTCTTTCAAGACTCAAAGAAAAATTTTCGAAACAAGAAATTGATGATAAAATTATTGAAGCATTGGAAAATGTAAGTTTACCCGATGCTATTGATAAAATGCCATCTGAATTATCAGGAGGTATGAAAAAAAGAATAGGTTTAGCCAGAACATTAGTGGTACATCCTGACATTATTTTATATGATGAACCCACCACTGGTTTGGATCCAATTACTTCTAATGAAATAAGCGATTTGATAAACGAAACCAAAGAAAAATTCAATAACGCCTCCATAATTATTACGCATGATATAAATTGTGTTAAAACGGTAGCAGACAGAATTATAATGATAAAAGACGGAAAAGTTTATAAAGAAGGCAATTTGCAAGAATTTATTAATGACAAGGATCAATACATACAATCATTTTTTAAATAAAAAATCATGGAAACAACTACTCAAACATATAAAATTAAACTGGGGATTTTTGTATCTTTAGGAATAGCGATATTATTTCTAATTATTTTTTTTATTGGAAGTAATCAAAATTTATTTAGTCCCAAATTTAAAATTTACACTAATTTCAGTAATGTAAGTGGATTACAAGTTGGGGCACAGGTTCGTTTCTCTGGAATTTCGGTAGGTACTGTGGAAAATATTGCCATTGTCAACGATTCTACAGTTAATGTTGGAGCGGTAATGGACAAAGACGTTCAGAAATTTATAAAAAAGGATAGTAAAGCTTCCATTACTTCAGAAGGAGTGATTGGGAATAAAATTCTAACTATTTCACAAGGAAGTACCAATTTACCTCAAGTTAAAGATGGTGCTACAATTACTTCGTTTGAACCTTTAGAATTTGATGACATTATGTCTTCGGTTAAAATAACGGCCGAAAATGCAGAGGTAATCACTGGCGAATTGGCTCTTTTGTTTAATAATATTAATAATGGAAAGGGAACTATCGGGAAACTGATGACTGATAAGGAAATGGCTAAAGATTTAGACAAAACAATGGAAAATTTAAGAAAAAGTTCCAAAGGTTTAAATGAAAATATGGAAGCGGCAAAACATAATTTTTTGCTAAGAGGTTATTTTAATAAAAAAGAAAGAGAGAAAGAAAAACAAGAAAAAGAAGCTCAAAAAGAAGCAGAAAAACAGGCTAAAGAAGCTAAAAGTAAGCTGTAAGCAATTTTGTTAAACCTTAAAATTTTCCATTGCTATGAGTAATAGTATTAATTCAAAAGTAATCAGTCAAATCTTCATCCTTTTATTAATTATTTTGTTGGGAGGAATGATTTTTTGGAAAATGATTCCTTATTCTTCAGGTGTACTCGGAGCAATTACCTTATATGTTTTGCTAAAAGGGAGTATGACCAAATTAGTAAAAAGGGGATGGAATCCTAATGCAGCAGCAGGTTCTCTTATGCTTTTCTCTTTTATTTCAATTTTACTTCCTGTTGTGGGGGCTTTACTTATGCTGGGGAATAAAATTGGAAAGGCAACTCAGAATTCTGAAAAGCTTATAAAAGTGGTTAAAACACATCTAAAAGATTGGGAGCATTCTTTAGGGTTTAGCATCACGGATCAAATCGATACTGCTTCTATTTCTAGCGGAATAACCAATAGTGTTAGTAATATTTTGGGAGGTACACTGGATACATTTATAGCTATTTCTATAATGTATTTCATATTATTTTATATGCTTATTAATAAAAAGCAACTGCGGGAAGGTTTGGTAGCATACATTCCATTGAAAAATGAAAATATAGAAACACTGGGAACGACAATAGATGCTATGGTGCGTTCCAATTCTTTAGGAATTCCATTGGTCGCTATTGCTCAGGGTTTTGTAGCCTTAATAGGGTTTTTGTTATTTGGTGTCGAAAGTCCCTTTTTTTGGGCAGTTGTGGTAACTATTGGCTCCATGATTCCTTTTATTGGAAGTTTTTTAGGCACCATTCCTGTTTTTATACTGGCAATGTCCAATGGAAATGAATTTCAAGCTTGGGGTGTTTTGTTATATGGGATAGTGATTGTTGGGACTACAGATAATATTATTCGTCTATATGTATTAAAAAAAATGGACGATGTACATCCTTTAATTACGCTAATCGGAGTTATAATAGGGATTCCTCTTTTTGGTTTTATCGGTTTAGTTTTTGGTCCGCTATTGATTAGTTTGTTCTTATTAGTAGTACATATTTACAAGAAAGAATTTTCAAAAAAAGTAAAAAATATGGAATGATTTTTTAATAAATATAGTTTTCAAAATTATAATAGTTTACAAAATGGATTGGAATGTTATTTTAATGTTTTTAGTACTATTGACAACAATAGTGTTGTTTGTCTTTGAGATATTTTCTATTGACAAAATAGCATTTTTCATTATTGTGTCCTTAATTTTATTGGGATTAGTTACACCAGAAGAGGGGGTGAGTGGTTTTTCAAATAGTGCTACAATTGCTGTATTGGCTTTAATGATTTTAGCCATTGCTATGGAAGAAAATGGTGTTATACATTGGTTAACTTCCAGCATGGGAAAAGTAAAGTCAATGCCCATTTATGTTATGGCACCTATTTTTATGTTTGTTACGGCAGGTATTTCGGCTTTTATTAGTACAACTGCTGTAGTGATTGTATTTATCAAAATTGTCAATCAACTTTCTGAAAAATACAATATTTCACAATCTAAATTACTTTTACCTATTTCCTTTGCAGGTATACTAGGAGGTTCTTGTACTTTGATGGGAACATCGACTAATTTAATTGTTAATTCGGTTGCCAAAAATCTAGGTGCAGAAAGAATAACATTTTTCGAGTTCTCGGGATTGGGAATTGTATTCTTGGTTGTAGCAATTGTTTTTTTGACGCTAATATTGCGTTGGCTTCCATGGGATAATACAAAAAGTCTTCAGAAAGATTATCAAATAAACGAATACTTTACTAAGGTTCGTATCAATCCAGAGTCGCCATTAATTGGAAAAAAAATTCAGGATAGTTTTTTATTTGAAAATGAGAATGTTTCATTATTACAGATTATTAGAAAAAATCTGGTCCATAATACGCCAGGAAAGTATATCACTTTAAAAGAAGGAGACGAATTACTTTTGATGTGTAATATTAAAAGCCTGACATTTATAAAAAATTCGAAAGACTTGTCTGTATGTGATGAACGTAGTCTGGAAAACTCAAATCAAGAAGAAGAAAAAAGCAGCGATAGAGAGCAGTTGCCAACTGAAATGGAAACTACTGTTTTTGTGGAACTTTTAATGCTTCCTGGAGCCACTTTGCTAGGTAAAACATTAGGTAATCTAAGCCGTTTTATGATGCAAGATATTATTCCATTGGCCATTAAAAAAAGAAAGAATTTTATAAATATAAAAGAAAAATTAGTTGGAAGCACTAAAAATCATTTGGTTTTAGATGCTGGCGATCAACTTTTAGTTGAAATAGCTAAAGCACAACTTCCAGTTCTTCAATCCATGGAAAATATAGTGGTATTGCAAGAATATGATACAGTTGATAAAAAATCAAATTTTGAAAAATATTTTTCATTAGCAGTATTAATCGGAGTAATTGCCTTAGCTGCATCAGGATTGTTGTCTATTATGGTTAGTGCATTAACTGGAGTTTGCATTTTGTTGTTGACTAAAAATCTAGATTTAAATTCGGTTTATAAAAAAATAAATTGGCAAATTTTTTTCTTGTTGGCAGGTATGATGCCTTTGGGCTTTGCCATGCACAATACAGGAACTGATATTTGGATTTCCGAAAAATTATTAGGCTTTCTAGGCGGTCAACCTACTTATATCATTATCGGGACATTGTTTTTAGTCACTATGTTATTGAGTGGAGTAGTAAGTAATAATGCTACGGCTATTATTATGACTCCCATTGCAATGTCTGTAGCGCATGATATGAATTTGGAATTCAAGCCTTTTATTCTAACTATTATGTTTGCGGCCAATTTTAGTTTTTATACTCCAATGGGCTATCAAACCAACACTATTATTTATGGTATTGGGAATTATAATTTTAAACACTTTTTGCTAATTGGAGGAATATTGAGTGTTATGTTATGGGTATTGGCAACTTTTTTATTAACAAGGATGATATAAAAGAAATTATGGAAGCTAATTTTCAAATAGAAGAAACTTTAAATCAATTATGGGATAAAGTAGGAGGTTGGTTGAATGCCTTCATCTTAAAGTTACCCAATTTTGTGATGGCAATTGTGATCATGTTGCTGTTTTATTTTATGGCTCAAAGTATTAAAAGATTTTTAAGGAAATTTTTACTGCATCGTATTGCGCAAAAATCCATACAGAGTATTACAGCAAAAATTGCTTTTATAGCGATACTGTTAATAGGTTTTTTTATCTCTCTCAGTGTGTTAGGACTCAATAAAGTTTTAACCAGTGTATTAGCAGGAGCAGGGGTTTTAGGATTAGCTATTGGATTAGCATTGCAGGGAACATTGAGTAATACTTTTGGCGGGGTAGTTTTATCATTTATGCATAAAATTAGAATAAACGATTATATCGAAACGGGAGAAGTGAAAGGATTTGTTTCGGAAATAACATTGCGAAATGTGGTATTAAGACAAACAGATAATAATTATGTAATTGTTCCTAATTCAAAATTTGTAGACAATTATTTTACCAATTATTCTATAAGTACCCGAAGCAGAATTGTGGTAAAATGCTGTGTAAGCTATGATAGTGATCTTCAAAAAGTAGAAGATTTAGTAGTACAAATTATAAGTGAAAATTTTAAAAGAAATGAAGGCGAAAATGTCGAGTTTTTCTTTACGGAATTTGGCGATTATGCTATCAAATTTATGTGTCGATTTTGGATTGATATGGTAAAAATTAAAGAAGAACACCATGCCAGACATAAAGCAATAAAACTGATAAAGAGTCATTTTGATGCTGAAGGAATCAAAATTCCTTACCCAATTCATACAATAGAATTTGGACAAAAATCTTCAGATTTACCAAAAGACACCAATAATTAGAAAACATCAATCACAATCAATAGAGACTTGCTCAAGAATTTAAAAATGAAAGAATAGTTATACTGTCTGACTTTGATAACTTTTTTAAAGTTAGATTTTAAAAGAAAAAGTTATGAAGAGTAGCAAAAAAATACTGATTAGCATATCCTTAATTTTAATTTTTATAATTATTGTTTTAACAGTCTTACAATTGTATGCAAAAAAATACGCAAAGGATTTGATTGCAGAAAAAATCCCTTCAAATTATGTGTTGAAGTATTCTGATTTAGATATTAATATTGCATTGGGTAATTTAAGTTTGCATGATGTAGTATTGAAGATAAAAAACAAAGAAAATTTTCAAGACTATGCCGATTTAAAAACCCAAACCTTAGCATTAAACGGTATTGGTTATTGGGATTTAGTTTTTCATAAAACACTTTCGATAAAGACTGTTTTAGTACAAAATTCAAAACTTCATTACTACCCCTACAAACATAAAGCATCAAAACAAATAAAAAAGAATACCGAAGATAGCCAATTACAAACGCTAAATATTCGAAAAATAGTTGTTAAAAAAGGAAGTCTAGAGGTTATGAGAAAAAGTACCGATAGCATTAAAATGGCTGTTTCTTCTTTTAATTTGACTGTCTTGGAGAGCAAAATAGATTTGAAATCTACACAGAAATTACCGCTGGTTTATGGTCGTTTTCAACTCAATGTTCAAAAAATAGTGGTAGACAATAGTTATTATGACAGGCTTAAAGTCGATTCTCTTTCGGCAAATAATGAGACGGCAAACTTGACTAATTTTCAAATTATTCCTAAGTATTCTAAAAAAGAACTTTCAACGCATTTAAAGAAAGAACGCGATTATATTAGTTTGAAAATTCCACATATTATTTTTAAAAAAATAGGTTTTAGTTTAGAAAAACCACGATTAGCAATTTCAACAAATTCGGTTGAATTAGTAAAACCTAATCTTGAAATTTATAGAGATAAATTAATAACAGATGATTTGAGTATAAAATCACTGTACAGCAAGTCTTTGAGAAATATATCATTTGATATCGATGTAAATCAGATAAAAATTAAAAAGGGCTACATTTCTTATGCGGAATTAGTGGAACAAGATAAGAAGGCGGGCAAGTTGTTTTTTGATGAGGTCGATGCAACTGTATATCATATTTCTAATTTGAAAAATGCTAAAAAAACCGAAATTGAAGTCCAATCGAAACTTATGGGAACAGCACCATTAACATTAAATTGGAATTTTAATGTAAATAATAGTACCGATGCGTTTAGTGTTACAGGTTCGCTAAGTAATTTAGAAGCCACGGTTTTAAATCCCTTTTTTAAACCTAATTTAAATGCACTGGCAGAAGGAACATTACAGCAAATGTATTTTAGTTTTTATGGTGATAATAGAAAGTCTCAAGGAGAAATAAAAATGAAATATGAGGATTTTAATTTCATAATACTACGCAAGAATACTAATAAAATAAACAAATTTTTAACTGCCGTAGGAAATATTTTTGTACGCAGTCATTCTAAAACCGATCCAAAAGATTTTCGCTCTGGAGATATAAAAGCAGAAAGGGATGCTACTAAATCTTTTTTTAATTACTTATGGATTAATCTAAAAAGCGGTATAATAAGTACCCTTACAGGGAATGGTAAAAAATCAGAATCATAAATAATTCCTGTATAAAAGGATCATTTTAGCTACTAATTATTTTAGATTTTATTCCAATTTTAAATAAGCAATGGTAATTATGTAAGCATTCTAAAATATATTATAATGAGTTAAATACGAATCAATTGCATCTTTGTTATATAGAAATAATAAAAAATTCAATTGTTATGAAAAATAAAATCGAATCATTTATTACCTACTTATTTGTAATGTTATTCATGGCTATTCAGCGCTTCAGTCCACTATATAATCTATTCATTTATTAAAGTAAAAACTCTTAGCTTATGAGTAAAGAATGATACCAGCTGGATATTATAAAAAACGATTAATATAAATTATCAATTTAAAAATTAAGAAATATGAAAACAAGTAATGCAATTATCGGAATGTTAGGTGGAGTTGCTGTAGGTACAGCTTTAGGAATTTTATTTGCTCCAGACAAAGGAGAAAATACTCGAAAAAAAATAGCCAAAAAAAGCGGTGATACAAAGGAATCAATTAAAAACTATATAAGTGATGTTTTGGGAAATGTAGTTGAAAAATGTGAATCTATGCTCAATAAAGCTGATGAATTAGTTACAGAAACTAAAGATGATTTGAATACGGTAAAGAAAAAAGTTAATAATTAAATTAATTAAAAATGGACATTACAAAAGACATAGAATTACTGTATGAAAAAGCTAAAGATTATGCAGATACTAATATTGAATTAATAAAACTGAATTCAATTGATAAAATTGCAGATGTTTTGTCTTCACTGGTATCAAGAATAGTCATATTCATGTTTATTGTAATGTTCATTTTACTTGTAAACATTGCATTAAGCTTGTATTTGGGAGAGTTGTTTGGTAAAGATTATTTAGGTTACGCAGTAGTAGCGGTTATGTATCTGATATTAATTATAGTGATTAATTATTACAGAGATAAATTAATAAAAATGCCATTGACTAATTTGGTTATAGCAAAATTATTAAAAACAAAATCAATGTCTAAAAAAAATAAAGATGAACAAGATGACATCCTATAAAAATCAAAATATAGTGTTAGATGAAGCTATTGCTCGCTTAGAGTTGGAAAGAGACATAAAATGGAATGAATTAAAAAATCAATTGGATGTTACTTTTCAAAGTATGAAACCAATTCATTTATTAAACGGAGTGTTAGAAGATATTAAAGAATTTCCAGAGGTAAAGTCTAATTTACTCCAACTTGCTTTAAGTTTTGCAGGAGGTTATTTGTCTAAAAAAATAGTATTTGGTAAATCTAAATCTACTTTCAAGAAAATTTTAGGTTCTCTAGTGCAATACGGTATAACCAATTTTATTTCTAAAAAAGTAAACTCTAATCAATAAACTACTATGAATAAATGCACTAAAATTTTAACTGTATGCTGTATTTTGATATTTTCAACTGTCAGCGCTCAAATGATTTCCAATGATTATGAACGCAATTTTAAATATGGAGTGGGGCTCAATGTCGGTTTGCCATTTAGTAAACCTTACAGTTTTAATGTTGGTGGAGATTTTAGAGTTCAGTATAATATTTCAGAAACCTATTCTATAAGCTTTACAACAGGTTACAACAATTTATTTGTAAAAGAGAATGCGCCCAGTTTTGGATATATTCCTGTAAAAGTGGGATATAAATCATTTATTTTTAATAATGAATTTTACGTAATGAGTGAAATAGGAGGAGCCTTTTCTACTACTAAAGATTATAAACAAAATTCGATGTTGTTCTCTCCGAGTCTTGGTTATGCAGCCAAAAATTTAGATATTAGTTTGCGATATGAATTTTTAAAAGATTTTTCAGTTATTAAAAATAATGATGAAAAAGAAGTTTTAGGTCAAATAATGGTTCGCGTAGCTTATGGATTTAGTTTATAAGTTAGCTTTTTTTAGCACTTAAAATAAAGCAGAACAATTAGATATAAAAATAGTTCAAAATCAATGTTTATTTTGTTGTAATAAATGATCGAATAAAGTCTAATTTAAATAAAATGAGCCCGATAAAATATCGAACTCATCATTATAAAATTAGTTGTAAATTTTTCCAAACTCTTGCGTTCAGTTTAATGAAACGGTTTTTTTATACTTTGTTTAGCCATTCATTTTAAATAATCCTTTATAGTTTTGCCAGTGGCTATAAATTAAAAATATGTTACCTAGAAAAACAGCAATGGCTATTGGTAAGTCGTGCGGATTTAAGAAGTAATTAATTAGTAGAATATTGATGATTACCGGAAAAATCATGATATTGGCTAGTGTAGTAAATTTTCCTGAAATAAAGGATAAACCACATAAAAATTCCACAGTTTTAGCTAATGGCATTAAATAGGTTGAAGCAATTAGACCTACTTGAAAAGCTTTAAAATCACCTGTAGAAGTAGGTTCTGGATTGGAGAGTACAAAATAGCTAATAGAAGTGCAAAGGAATGTGGCTCCCATTAACGTACGAATAATTAGGGTTGCGATTTTCATGATATATTAGGTTTTATGGGTTAACAAATCAAAAAAATTCTAGCGGTTCAGCACTTTCATTGTTAGTAAAAACTCTCCCTAGTAACCGTTTCAAACAAATAAAGAAACATTTCTATATTAAAAAACTATTGGTAATGTTGTATTTCTCTTCTGTTGTATTGTAAATTTACAAAAAATTGAACTGATTTTTCTTATATTAAAGAAAAATTATTCATTAAATTGTTAATTTAATAATCAGTTTGTTGTTCAGTTTCTAAATAATACTGAAAGCGTTGTTGTTGTTTTCTCTTATTTAATAAATTATAATTCTCAAAAACCAATAAAAAATAAGTCCTATTTTTATTGTAATTTTACCCTTTAAAATTTTACTTTGAGAACATCCTTTAAACAAGATACAACGCATCTCGTCGATATCAAGAAACAACTTTTATTGTGGTCGCAGCAATTTCGAGAAGTGACTTTTATGGACAGCAATCAGTACCATCAGGAGTATTCTAGCTACGATTGGATTTTGGCTGTTGACGCTTTTACTTCAATAAAAACCGATTATTTTAATGCTTTTGAAGATTTAAAACAATACCAGCAATCTATTCAAGATTGGATTTTTGGCTATTTGTCTTATGATTTAAAAAACGATACAGAAGCACTGACCTCAAAGAATTACGATGGCTTAGGTTTTCCAGATTTGTTTTTTTACCAACCTAAAAAGCTTTTTTTATCCAAAGGAAATGAGATGGAAATTCGTTATTTGCATTTTTGCGATGATGAATTCGAAGTCGATTGGCAGGAAATTCAATCAATCATTACGGACTTTGAAACGCAGACTCCAAATGTTGCTGTTAAACAACGTATTTCAGCAGAATCCTATCTGGAAAAGGTCTCTAAAATGTTGGAACATATTCATCATGGAAATTTGTATGAAGCTAATTTTTGTATGGAATTTTATGCTGAAAATGCTCAAATTGATCCTTTAGAAACTTTTTTAAAACTCAATAAAATTTCTAAACCGCCTTTTGCCGTTTATTTTAAAAATCACAAGCAATTTTTATTGTCAGCATCTCCAGAACGCTATTTAAAGAAAGAAGGAGATGTGCTTATATCGCAACCAATAAAAGGAACTGCTAAACGTTTTTCGAATTCGGTTGAAGATGAAAAGTCTAAAAACGAGTTAGCAACTAATGCAAAAGAACGATCCGAAAATATTATGATAACCGATTTGGTTCGAAACGATTTGTCGCATACAGCTCAAAAGGGTTCGGTGCAAGTTACGGAGTTGTGCGGCATTTATTCGTTCTTGCAAGTGCATCAAATGATTTCAACTGTTACTTCAAAATTAGACTCACAATATACTGCCATTGATGCTTTAAGACATACTTTTCCAATGGGAAGTATGACTGGCGCACCAAAGATTTCGGTAATGAAAATTATTGAAGAACTCGAAGAAACCAAAAGAGGTTTGTACAGTGGAGCAGTAGGTTATTTTACACCAGAAGGCGATTTTGATTTTAATGTGGTTATCCGAAGTATTTTGTACAATCAGGAAAATAAGTATTTGTCTTTTTCGGTAGGAAGTGCCATTACTTCGCTTTCTGTTCCTGAAAATGAATATCAGGAATGTTTGCTAAAAGCCAAAGCGATGTTTGAAGTTTTAAAATAATTCTAATTCTTAGTCCATGCTCGAAAAACTCAAAAAACATATTGATCAAAATTTTCCTTTTTTAGAAAAAAGTAAATTGCTTTTGGCTACAAGCGGAGGAATTGATAGCATGGTTATGGTTCATTTATTACATCAAATGAATTATTCTATTGCTTTGGTACATTGTAATTTTCAACTAAGAGGTTTGGAGAGTTTTGGAGATCAAAATTTTATACAAGATTATGCAAATGCTAATGAAATTCCGTTGTTTTTTACGCAGTTTGATACCGAAGCTTTTGCAAATGATTTTAAACTCTCAACTCAAATTGCTGCTCGAGAATTGCGTTACAATTGGTTTTACGAATTGCTGGAAACGGAGCATTACGATTATGTTTTAACCGCACATCATGCCGATGATAATATAGAAACCTTTTTAATCAACTTGAGTCGTGGGACTGGATTAGAAGGTTTGATTGGGATTCCGGCTCAAAATGATAAAATTATTCGTCCGCTTTTGCCTTTTACAAGAGAAGAAATTCTGGAATATGCTAAAGAAAATAACATTCAATGGCGGGAAGATAGCAGCAATGCTTCGGATAAATATTTGCGCAATAAAATCAGACATCATCTGGTTCCATTGTTGAAAGATTTGAATCCGCAGTTTATGGATTCTTTTCAAAAAACACAGTCGTATTTAAGAGAATCTCAGGAATTAGTTGATGATGCTGCCATAATGGTGTATCAGCAAGTAGCAAAAGAAATTGATGGAACCATTATTTTCGACTTAAAGGAACTACTAAGATTACCTAATTATAAGTCCTATTTGTACCAATGGTTGCATGAATTTGGTTTTACGGCTTGGGATGATGTCTATGCTTTGGTAGAAAGTCAATCAGGAAAAAAGATTTATTCATCAGAATACCGTTTGTTGAAAGACAGAGAAGTATTGATTTTAAGTCCGATAATTGGTGAAACCGCTAATGAGCAGTATTTTATTAAAAAGGATGTTAGAGAAGTTAATATTCCCTTAAATCTTGCTTTTTGTAAAGCAGACGACATTTTAGATGCTTCAAATTCAATTATATTTGTTGATGAAGATAAGTTAGCGTATCCATTAGTTTTAAAACGCTGGGATGAAGGCGATTCTTTTCAGCCTTTTGGAATGAATGGGAAATCTAAAAAGCTGAGTAAACTTTTTAAAGACGAGAAATTATCTTTATTAGAAAAAGAAAATTGTTGGGTTCTTTGGTCTGGAAATCAAATTGTATGGGTTGTTGGTATCCGACAAGACGAACGATTTAGGATCGATCATTCAACAAAAAATATTTTAAAAATAGCATTGCAATAATGAAAAAATTACTATTTATTCTTACCGCTTTTTTGGTCTTTACCAATGTGAATTCTCAAATTTTAGATCCAGTTAAGTGGACTACTAAAATCGAACAAAAGTCAGAAGGCGTTTTTGTATTGACATTTAATGCAGTAATTGAAAAAGAGTGGCACATGTATTCGCAGTTTACACCAGATGGAGGACCGCTGCCAATGGAGGTTATTTTTAAAAATCAGGCTGGGAATTATAGTTTAATTGGCAAAGCCAAAGAAAGTAAAACCAGAACGGCATATAATGATATTTTTGAGGTAAACGAAACTTTTTTTGAAGGGAAAGCTCAGATTCAGCAAGAAATTAAATTGACGAATCCTAAGTTAAATAAGGTTGAAGTAGAACTTAATTATCAAGCCTGTAAGGAAGTGTGCCTCAATTTAGTAAAGAAATTTATTTTTCAAATACCAACTTCGGCTAAAATAGCTGTTGCAACTGTTAAGAAAGATAGTGTTCCAACAAAGCAGATTGAAAATAAAGTGGTTGTTGATACTATAAAAACCGACTCAGTTGCTCCAACTTTAGGTGCAAGTAATGTTGTTGAAGTAGATGAAAAAACAGCTTTAGAAACTACTCCAGAAAAAGCACCAAGAAGTATTTGGTCTATTTTTATCATTGCTTTTTTATCTGGTTTTGCAGCTTTATTGACTCCTTGTGTTTTTCCTATGATACCAATGACGGTTAGTTTTTTTACCAAGCAAAGTAAAACCCGCTCCAAAGGAATTAGAAATGCAATTATTTATGGTATTTCTATAATTGTAATTTATGTGTTATTAGGGATTCTAGTAACATGGATTTTTGGTGCAGATGCCTTGAATGCTTTGTCTACTAACATTTGGTTCAATCTATTGTTCTTTGTATTACTAGTTGTTTTTGCAGCTTCATTTTTGGGAGCTTTCGAAATTATGCTGCCTAATTCTTGGGCAAATAAAGTAGATAGTCAGGCCGATAGAGGCGGGATTGTTGGGATTTTGTTTATGGCTTTGGCTTTAGCAATTGTTTCGTTTTCTTGTACAGGACCTATCGTTGGAACTTTATTAGTGGAAGCAGCTTCTAATGGTGGAATAGCACCAATTATAGGAATGTTTGGTTTTTCATTGGCCTTAGCCTTACCATTTATGCTTTTTGCACTATTTCCAGGTTGGTTAAATTCATTACCAAAATCGGGCGGTTGGCTGAATACTGTTAAGGTATTTTTAGGGTTTTTAGAATTGGCTTTGGCTTTTAAATTTTTATCGAATGCCGATTTGGTTTTACAATTACATCTGTTAGAAAGAGAAGTTTTTATCGCCATTTGGATTGCTATTTTTGGAGCCTTAGCATTGTATTTATTTGGTAAAATTACGTTGCCACACGATAGTCCGCTACCACATATTTCAGTTGGAAGACTGCTGTTAGGATTGTTAGTACTTACTTTTACGATTTATTTAATTCCAGGACTTTGGGGTGCTCCTTTGAAAATCATCAATGCTTTTCCGCCTCCTATGGAATATAGCGAAAGTCCAATGGGATTGAGTGTTTCTGGAAGAAAAGTGGCTAATGTTGATTTACCAGAAGGCGCAAAACTGGGACCTCATGGTTTGGTAGTTTTTGATAATTATCAAAATGGTTTGGCTTACGCCAAAAAAGTAAACAAACCCATTATGCTTGATTTTACAGGATATGCTTGTGTAAACTGTCGCAAAATGGAAAATAACGTTTGGTCGGATGCGAAGGTGTTGCCTATTTTGAATGATCAGATTGTTTTAATCTCACTTTATGTAGATGATAAAAGAAAATTACCCAAAGAACAACAATTTGTTTCGCCAAGTACAGGATCGGAAATTGTAACGATAGGCGATAAGTGGACTGATTTTATGATTTCTAAATATAAAACCAATACACAGCCGTTGTATGTTTTAACGGATTTAGAAGGAAATAGTTTAAATGCCGAAAAACCAACTATTAGTTATGTTGGTGTTGATGAATACTATAATTGGTTAAAAACTGGAATTGCAAATTTTAAATAAGATTTATTTTGGCATGCTCCGCAAAGTCTCTGACTTTGTGGATGCTTTTGTCAGTCTGTGACTGACATATAAATTAAACAATCCAAAATAAAATCGGTTGGAAGTCGAAAATCATTACCTCAAAGTAAGAGACTTTGCGGAGCATTATTGGTTAATCTGTATTCAAAAATCTATATAATCACCCCAGCCAGCCATCACGGTCTAAACTTCGGTATTGAATGGCTTCGGCAATGTGATTGGAAACAACTTCTTCGGATGCTTCTAAATCAGCAATAGTGCGTGCTACTTTTAAAATTCTATCATAAGCTCGGGCAGAAAGATTCAAGCGTTCCATAGCGTTTTTTAATAAGTTTTTAGAAGCTTCGTCAAGAGCGCAATATTCCCGAATGTGTTTGGTATTCATTTGTGCATTATAATGAATGTTGTCCATTTTCTCAAATCTTTCCGATTGGATTTCGCGTGCAGCAGTCACTCTTTTTCGGATGGTTACGCTGTTTTCTGCTTTTTGATTGTCGGATAATTTTTCGAAAGGAACAGGGGTTACTTCAATATGGATGTCAATTCGGTCTAATAATGGCCCGGAAATCTTGCTCAAATAGCGTTGCATTTCATAAGGTGAAGCGGTTTGTGCTCCATTGGGATCGTTGAAAAAACCACTCGGACTCGGATTCATACTGGCTACCAACATAAACGAAGAAGGATAGGTTACGGTGAATTTAGCTCTGGAAATAGTAACTTCTCGGTCTTCCAGAGGTTGGCGCATCACTTCGAGCACATCGCGTTTGAATTCGGGTAACTCATCCAAAAATAAGACTCCATTGTGTGCCATTGAAATTTCTCCCGGTTGTGGGTAACTGCCACCGCCGACTAATGCCACATTTGAAATGGTGTGATGTGGAGATCTAAAAGGACGTTGATTCATTAATCCTACTTCTTTTAATTTTCCGGCAACACTATGAATTTTGGTAGTTTCTAAGGCTTCGTGCAAGGTCATAGGAGGAAGGATACTTGGTAAACGCTTGGCAAGCATTGTTTTTCCTGCTCCGGGAGGACCAATGAGAATAATATTATGTCCGCCAGCAGCAGCAATTTCCATACATCTTTTAATACTTTCTTGTCCTTTGACATCGGAAAAATCAAATTCAGGAAAGTCTAAATCTTTGTAAAATTCAGCTCTTGTATCAATTTTTGTGGGTTCTAGATTTCCTTTTCCTTCAAAGAAATCAATCACTTCTTGAACGTTTTCAATTCCGTAAACATCTAAATCTTTTACAATGGCGGCTTCTTTAACATTGTGTTTTGGAAGAAAAAAGCCTTTGAAACCTTCTTCTTTGGCTTTAATAGCAATGGGTAAAGCTCCTTTTATAGGTTGTAAACTTCCGTCAAGTGACAATTCACCCATGATGATGTATTTCTCTATATCATCGCCTTTTATTTGACCGGAAGCCACAAGAATTCCTAGAGCCAGAGTTAGGTCATAAGCTGAACCTTCTTTGCGTAAATCGGCAGGAGCCATGTTGATGGTTATTTTCTTTCCAGGCAACATATAGCCATTATTTTTTAAGGCTGCGGCAATTCTGTAACTACTTTCTTTGATGGCGTTGTCAGGTAAGCCTACTAAATGATAACCAATTCCTTTGTCTATATTGACTTCAACAGTAATTGTAGTAGCTTCTACTCCAAAAACAGCACTTCCATATACTTTTATTAACATAATAAAATAGTGTTAGGTACTACAATGAACTTAGGGGTATTGTCTTTTTAGATGTCAAATAGGGAATTGCAATCCAATTTTATTTTTAACATCTTCAACTATTTGAATTAACTCCAAACTATTTTTGTGAGACCATAGTTGGCTTTCTATGTTGTTGTTTCTAAGGCATTCATGGCATTCTTCAATTTCATAAGTGTATCCCATGCCTTTGGTTGGTAAATCGTATTTGATTTCGGTATTATCTTTTATTAATGTATAGGATTCGGCCATGTGCCAAGTGGGATTCAAATTAATTTGCCCTTCTGTACCGCTTATTGTTGCTTTCATTTCAGAATTAGTTGTAATTCCAGTATACAGAACTGCCTGCGCATTTTTGTAATTCAAAATCATAGCTGTTTGGCTATCTACACCAGAAGTATGAAAATTTGATTTTGCCAAAATACTATCTGGAACTCCCAAAATTGTATAGGCTAAAAACAACGGATAAACACCGATGTCCATTAAGGCACCGCCTCCTAGTTTTAAATCAAACAATCGGTTTTTTTCTTTTTCATTGGCGTTAAAAGCAAAATCAGCATTGAGGTAGCGCACTTCGCCAATTTCTCCCTGTTTTATTTTGGCGAAAGCCGCTCTAAAAGAAGGGTTGAATCTTGTCCAAAAAGCTTCCATGAAAAATTTATTATACTTTTTTGAAGCGGCAATCATTTTTTCGGCATCTTGATAGTGCAAAGCAATTGGCTTTTCGCACAATACATGTTTGTTATTTTCTAAAGCCAATAGAGATAGTTCAGCGTGAGAATTATGGGGTGTTGCTATATATAGAATGTCAATTGTATTGTCATGAATAATAGCTTCGTAGCTATCATAAGCCTTAGGGCATTGATGTGTTTGAGCAAAAGATGTCGCATTGTCTTTGTTTCTAGAGGCAACAGCTACAAGTTCAGCACCTTCAACCATTTTTAATTCTTTGGCAAATTGATGTGCAATTCTTCCAAGTCCAATAATTCCCCATTTGATAGTATTGTTGTTTGTCATGATAAAAGTGGCTTTAAGTATACTCTTAATTTAGTTGAGAGTTAATTTTTAAAAATAATTAAATTTTAGTTACAAAACTATTTTTGTTGTATTATTTTTATGACAATACAACATTTGAAAGTAAAGTCTAGTACTAGAAGAATGTATTTATTTTGAAACTTTTTTAGAGTTGTTGTAAATCTTGTAGAAATAGAATTATCAAAAAAGTACTGGTTTTTAGCTACTTTTTCTTATATTTGCCAATATTTATTTGATTTTAGGGATAAAAAAATAAATTTTTGTCCAAAAAAAGCTTAGCTGTTTCCGATTTCAAATTCTTGGAATCAACGATAAAATCATTCTTTTTTGCAGTTCGCTGCATCTTTTGGCCTCTTGGAAAAATTCCATTATCAGGCATTAAATAATCTTGAAAATTAAAAAAAATGCACATAATTGATTATGCAATCTTTTTTGTTTATATGCTAGCTATGCTAGGAGTTGGACTTTATTTCTTTAATAAAAACAAAACCGCCGAAGATTTTTATGTAAGTGGGAGAAGCATGAGTTCCTGGCATATTGGATTGTCTGTTGTAGCAACTGATGTTGGGGGAGGATTTTCAATAGGATTGGGAGGTCTTGGATTTACAATGGGATTATCGGGTTCCTGGATGCTTTTTACTGGGGTTTTAGGTGCCTGGTTGAGTGCAGTTTTTTTGATTCCAACGATTAGTAGGTTAGGGCATCACTATAAATTTTTCACGTTTCCTCAAATATTTAGTCATTTTTACAATGCTAAAGTGGCTTTTTTAGCTGGAATTATTTCTGCAATTGGTTATATAGGATTCACCAGTTCGCAGGTTTTGGCTGGAGCCAAATTAGCTTCAGCAACTATTAAAGGGTTGGATATTCAAACAGCATTGATTGTTATGGGAGTAATTGCGGTGGCTTATACTTCAATTGGAGGTTTAAAAGCAGTTATTTATACCGATACTATTCAATGGTTGGTATTGATTAGCGGTTTGGTTTTTATCGGAATCCCAGTGGCTTACCATGCGGTAGGTGGTTATGATGCTATAAAAAGTAGTTTAGCTCCAGAGTATTTATCGCTAACGAATGTTTCTGGATATCAAATTATAAATTGGTCCATAACCATTATTCCCATTTGGTTTGTGGGGATGACTTTATACCAAAGAATTTATGCCAGTAAAGGTGAAAAAGAAGCTAAAAAAGCTTGGCTGATTGCAGGTGTTTTTGAATGGCCAATAATGGCATTTATGGGGGTAATTCTTGGAATGCTTGCTAAAGTTGCTGCAAATCAAGGAATGTTTGTAGGTATTACCGATGCAGCCAGCATGGATAGTGAGATGGGATTGCCTGTTTTGCTAGCTACAATTCTTCCTGTTGGTTTAATGGGGTTGATGTTGTCTTCTTATTTTTCGGCGATACTTTCTACTGCCGATAGCTGTTTGATGGCGGCTTCGGGAAATATTGTAACTGACATTATAAGCAAATTTGCTAAAAACAAATTGACACATAAAAAAGAGTTGCAGTTATCACAAATAGTAACTTTACTTGTAGGTTTATTTGCTATTTTATTAGCATCCCAAATGCAAAATGTATTAGAACTGATGCTGTATTCTTATGCCTTTATGGTTTCAGGGTTGTTTATCCCTGTTTTGGGGGCATTGTTTTGGAAAAAAAGTCATCCTAAAGCGGCTTTTTGGAGTATGCTTTTGGGTGGTGGAACCACGATTTTTTTAATCGTTTCTCAAAATAAATTGCCTTTTGGCATACAACTTTCAGAGAATTTGGACGCTAATATATATGGAATAAGTGTTTCACTTCTTCTATTTGTTTTCATATCAATTTATCATAATAACAAACAACTAAAAAATGGACTTCAAACAAATTAATCATAGCACAGGAGAAGATACAATCTATAGCAATCAAGTTATTGCTGAATTTCTTTATACACATTTAGAAGAATATGGGGATAAGGTTGAAGATATTTTAAAATGTATTGCTTATGTCATGAATCCACACAAAGGAGGAAATATTATTGTTGGTATAGATGATAAAAAAATTGTAGGAGTAGTGATTTTGAATAATACAGGTATGAAAGGTTTTATACCTGAAAACATATTGGTTTATATTGCCGTTGATAATAGTCAACGTGGAAAAGGCTATGGAAAAAGTTTGATGCAAAAAGCGATTTCGATTGCCGATGGAGATATTGCATTGCATGTAGAACCCGATAATCCGGCTAAAAAGCTGTATGAAAAACTTGGATTTACCAATAAATACTTGGAAATGCGTCTCATCAAATAGTTCAAAATGGAATATTTTAATCAATATTTGGATCGACTGGTCTCGTTGCGTAAAGAGTTGCATCAATATCCTGAGATTTCAGGAAAAGAAGTAACCACCGCACAGCGAATTTTGTCTTTTTTAGAACAATTTCCTCCTGATGAAATAATTAGCAATTTAGGAAATACTGGAATTGCAGCTTTTTACAAAGCTAAAAAATCAGGTAAAAAAGTGTTGTTTAGAGCCGAATTAGATGCTTTAGCCATAGAGGAAGATAAAAAAAGAACACATCATTCGCTCAATGAAGGAGTTTCGCATAAATGTGGGCATGACGGACATATGACTATTTTATGCGGTTTGGCAATCCAATTGCATTATGAAAGACCAAAAACGGGGACGGTAATTTTGTTGTTTCAACCGGCAGAAGAAGATGGAAGTGGTGCACAAAAAGTGATTGCAGACGAAAAATTTTCAATACTAAAACCCGATTATGTTTTTGCCTTACACAACTTACCCGGATATACCAGCAATCAAATTGTAGTTAAAAACAATACATTTAGTTGCGCCGTTAGCAGTATGATTATTCAATTTAAAGGGATTGTAGCTCATGCTGCTGAACCTGAAAACGGTGTAAATCCAGCATTAGCAATAGCCTCTATTGTTTCAGAGTTCAATCAATACATTCAACCTCAAATAGTTCAAAAAGATTATTGTTTGATTACTCCAATTTATATTCAAATGGGAGAAAAGGCTTATGGCGTTTCGGCTGGTGCAGGCGAAGTCCATTTTACTGTTAGAAGTGATAGTAATGCAAGAATGAAGCACATTTCCAAACTATTAGAAGAAAAAGTAAAAAATATAGCTGCTACCAACCAATTAGAATGTACTATAGACTGGATTCAAACCTTTCAAGCCAATGAGAATAATCCAAAGATGGTTGATTGTGTTCGAAAAGCAGCTCAAAATTATCATTTAGAGTTACAAGAAAAAGAGACTCCTTTTACTTGGGGAGAAGATTTTGGCTTGTTTACCCAAAAATATCCGGGCGCTATGTTTGGTATTGGTTCCGGTACAGAAACCGCTGCGCTTCATCATCCTGATTACGATTTTCCAGATGATATAATACCTACAGGAATCCGTGTATTTTATAATATAAGTAAACAAATTACAAATGCAAACTAATTCCATTATAGAGTTGAGCCGTGCGGCTTATCAAAAAAATATAGATTTTCTAAAACAGCTTTTTGGAAAGAAAATTATACTTTCTTCTGTTGTCAAAGGAAATGCTTATGGGCATGGAATTGCCGAATTTGTTGTTATGGCATCAGCATGTGGAGTCAATCATTTTTCTGTTTTTGACGCAGATGAAGCCCGACAAGTTAAAGCGGCATTAGAACGTAAAGTTCCTATTATGATTATGGGATTTGTATCTGACGAAGATTTAGAATGGATTATCAATAACGAGATTGAGTTTTTTGTTTTTGATAAAAAAAGGCTGATGAGTGCTTGTAAAATGGCTCGAAAACTTAAAAAGAAAGCAATTATTCATGTTGAAATTGAAACCGGAATGAATAGAACCGGTTTTGGAAAAAGCGAATTGAATGATGTAATTGCTATTTTGAAAAAAGAAAATGAACAACTTGTTTTTAAAGGACTTTGTACACATTATGCCGGAGCCGAAAGTATTGCTAATTATTATAGAGTAGCAAATCAAATTAAACGTTTTGAAGAAATACGCCAGTATTTATCCGAAAAAGAATTGAAACCAGAAATAATACATTCGGCTTGTTCAGCGGCTTCGATAATGTTTCCTGAAACCAGAATGAATTTAGTACGAATTGGAATTATGCAATATGGTTTATGGCCCAGTCAGGAGGTTTTTATCACTTATTTGAATTCTAAAAAAATAAAAACAGATCCTTTGCATCGCATTATTACTTGGAAGAGTGCAATAATGAGTATTAAAAAGGTAAAAACTGCTGAATTTATAGGTTATGGAACGAGTTTTATGGCTAAGAAAAATATGAAAATTGCTGTAATTCCTATTGGTTATGCTCACGGATATAGTAGGTCGTTGAGTAATCATGGTCGGGTACTTATTCAAGGACAACGCTGTATGGTTGTAGGTTTGGTAACAATGAATATGGTAGCAGTTGATGTGACTGATATTGAAAATGTTAAAAAAAATGACGAAGTGGTGTTGATAGGAAACCAAGAACAACTAGCTATATCTATTGCCTCTTTTAGTGATTATAGTAATCAATTGAATTATGAATTATTAACCAGGATTTCAAAAACAATTCCAAGAAAAATTATAGACTAATGGCATTTGTAAAATTATATAGAGAAAAATTAAAAGAGAATTATCAATTCTTAGATGCTATTTTTAAATCCAGAAATATTCAATGGGGAGTAGTCTCTAAGATGTTGTGTGGAAACGAAATTTACCTTAAAGAAATTATTGCTTTAGGAGTCAATGAAATTCACGATTCGAGAGCGAGTAATCTAAAAAAAATAAAATCGCTAAATCCTGATATCCAAACTGTATATATAAAACCACCAGCTAAAAGAAGTATTGAAAGCATTGTTCGTTATGCCGATGTAAGTTTTAATACTGAAATATATACGATTCAATTACTTTCTAAAGAAGCTCAAAAGCAAAATAAGGTTCATAAAATCATTATTATGATTGAAATGGGAGATTTGCGTGAAGGTGTCATGGGAGAGGAGTTAGTAGAATTTTATGGAAATGTACTAAGGTTACCAAATATTGAGATTCGTGGTATTGGAACCAATTTGAATTGTTTGAGCGGGGTTATGCCAACTCAGGATAAATTGATACAATTGAGTTTGTACAAACAATTGATTGAAGCCAAATTTAATATTGAGATTCCGTGGGTATCAGGAGGAACTTCTGTAGCTGTGCCTTTGATTTTAAAGAATGCACGACCTATGGCGGTAAATCATTTTAGAATTGGAGAAGCCTTATTTTTTGGAAAAGACTTATTTACTGGTGAAACCATTGAAGGCATGCACAATGATGTTTTTAAATTGTACACTGAAATTATTGAGATTACCGAAAAACCGGATACACCAACTGGAGAATTGGGTGAAAATGTATCTGGTAATACCTTTTCGATGGAGCAAACGGAGGATTTTAGTAGTACTTCATTGAGGGCTATATTAGATATTGGTCTGTTAGATATGCAGCCTCAGTACATTAGTCCCGAAGATGAGGATATTACTATTATTGATGCCAGTTCGGATATGTTAGTCATCGATATTAGTCATTCTAAAAAGAAGTATAAAATTGGTGATTTGGTTTCTTTTAATTTAAAATATATGGGAGCTCTTTATTTATTAAATTCGGATTATATTGAAAAAACGATTGGTTAAAGCTTTTTTGAATTGCGAAATAGCAAGGTTTATAGGTTTTTTCTGTAAATTAAATTAATGAAATCGTATAAAAAGTAGTTTTTTATTAATTGAAATTTAATAAATCGTTATTTTTTGAACTTATAATGATTCTTAACCTTAAAATTTTAGGGGGTAAACTATATAAATGATAAAAATGAAAATATTTAGGGGTATTTTTAATGGGGGGTATTCTTAGTTTTATATTTTTGTCAAAAAATTTAAACCCACAAAAAGAATGAGAAAAATAAGTTTAAGTGTAATTATGATTGCATTGTTAATCGTTACACTATTTTCTAGTTTTATTTTAACTGGAAATCCAGTTCCTTCTGAAACTGTTGCATTTGATACCGGTGATACAGCTTGGATGATTGTTGCTACAGCATTAGTTTTAATCATGACTCCTGGATTAGGTTTCTTTTACGGAGGTATGGTTGGTAAAAAAAATGTCATCAGTACGATGTTGCAAAGTTTTATGGCAATGATTATTGTAACAGTGTTATGGATTGTAATTGGATTTAGTTTGTCTTTTGGAACTAGTATTGGTGGAATTATTGGAGATCCAACAACTTACCCTATGTTTCAAGGAGTAGGAACTCACACTGCCTGGAGCTTAGCACCTACAATTCCATTTATGTTATTTGCTTTGTTTCAAGCTAAGTTCGCAATCATTACCCCTGCTTTAATTACAGGAGCTTTTGCCGAAAGAATTCGTTTTTGGGCTTATATGTTATTCATGGTATTGTTTATTTTATTGATATATGCTCCATTGTGTCACATGACTTGGCATCCTGATGGATTGTTTTTCCAAATGGGAGTATTAGATTTTGCAGGAGGTACTGTAGTGCACATGAGTGCAGGATGGGCTGCTCTTGCTGGAGCAATGTTCTTAGGAAAAAGAAAAGTTCAAAAAGTAAATCCAGCTCGTATTACTTATGTTTTATTAGGAACAGGTTTATTATGGTTTGGATGGTTTGGTTTCAACGCTGGTTCAGCTTTGGGATCTAATGACTTAGCAGTTCAAGCCTTAGGAACAACTACTGTTGCTGCTGCTGCTGCTGGTATGGCTTGGGTATTTATGGATAAAATTTTAGGTCATAAATTATCGGCTATGGGTGCTTGTATTGGTACAGTTGTAGGTTTAGTAGCTATTACTCCTGCTGCTGGATTTGTAAGTTTACCACATGCTATCTTTATCGGATTATTTAGTAGTCTTGTAAGTAATTTTATGGTTAGCAAATTTCCAAAAGGAAGAATTGATGATGCTTTAGATGTATTTGCGTGTCACGGTGTTGGTGGTATGGTAGGTATGTTGTTAACTGGAGTTTTTGCTTCTAAAGAAGTAAATCCAGCGGTTACTGATCAAGGACTTATCTTTGGAGAATCGACTTTATTTATTCATCAATTTACAGCATTGATTATTGTATCAGTATTTGCTTTTGTGAGTTCTTATGCTTTATTTTTCATCGTAAATAAAATCACTCCTTTAAGAGTTACTGAAGACAAAGAAGAATTAGGATTAGATATCTCTCAACACGGAGAGTATTTGTAATTACTACTTTAGAAATAAGAATAAAACAAAAAAGCTTAGTTGGAGTCAACTAAGCTTTTTTTTGTTTTATAAAAAAACAATTAATACAATCCTAATTCTTCAAAAGTAGTTCCTTGTTTGATGTCACCTGATTTATATCCTTTCATAAACCAATATTTACGTTGTTCAGAAGTTCCATGAGTAAAAGATTCAGGAACAATGTGCCCTTGCATTTTGGCTTGAATAGCATCATCACCCACGGCATGAGCAGCACTTAAAGCTTCGTCAATATCACCTTCTTCAAGCATATTATTCATTTCTTGATTGTAATGTGTCCAAACTCCCGCATAAAAATCGGCTTGAAGTTCTAGCGCAACAGATAATTTATTGGCTTCAGCCTTAGATTTTCCTTGTTGCATTTTTCTCATTTTAGCTGATGTTCCCAGTAAGGTTTGTACATGATGACCTATTTCATGTGCAATAACATAAGCGGTAGCAAAATCTCCTCCTTTTGCTCCAAACCTTGTTTTTAGTTCTTCAAAAAAGGTCAAATCCATATAGACTTTTTGGTCTCCTGGACAATAAAAAGGGCCTGAATCTGAAGTTGCGTTTCCACAAGCTGTTTGAACTGCACCACTAAATAAGACAATAGTTGGTTTTTTGTATTGTAAATTGTTTTCTTCAAATATTTTAGACCATACATCTTCATTATCGGCTAGAATTGTTTTTACAAAGGCTTGTTCTTCTAATTCTTCTTTTGTTAAGTCTCTTTGTTCTGTAGTTGCTTGGTTTTGCCCTTGGTTAAATTGTTCTAATACAGGAGCTATCATTTGTCCATTTTCACCTCCAAAGACATTTAATAATAAAATGATAATTCCAAGGATTCCACCGCCTACAATTGTTTTTCCTCCGGAGGACATTCCTCTGCGATCGTCAACATTGTTACTTTGTCTTCTACCTTTCCATTTCATAATAGTGTGTTTTTAGTTACTCTTTAGTTTACCCATTTTCTCAGGGTTTTTTCAATAATTCCTTTTACGATAGGTTTCGAAATATAGTCATTCATTTCCATTTCGAGACATTTGTTTTTTTCTTCTTTTTCCGTACCAGCAGTAATTGCTATGATTGGTACATCTTTACCAGACTTTAATTTTCTAATAATTTGACTAGCTTCATAACCATTCATTATCGGCATTTGAATATCCATAAAAATAATATCCGGAAGAATTTCTTCAAACTGTTCTGTTGCTTCAAGTCCGTTTGAAGCTTCAAAAATGATAGCACCAGGCAGACAGTTTTTTAATATGGTTTTGAGTAATAACATATTTATTTTATTATCCTCAACCAGTAATATTTTTATGTTTTCTAACTTAGGATTGATGTTTACTAAATTAATATTATCCGAAATAAAAGTATTTTTTTCTTGAAGTTTATCTTCTATTAATTGGTTGTTTGTTTTTAAATCGATATCAAAATAAAAGCAACTTCCTTTTCCTATTTCACTTTTAAGTTTTAAACGGCTGTCCATTAGATTTAAAAGTTTATTCGAAATAGTTAACCCTAATCCTGTTCCACCAAATTTTTTGGTGGTTGAACTATCTTCCTGTGAAAAAGCTTTAAATATTTTTTTCTGATTATGTTCTGCTATACCGATTCCTGTATCAATTACTGAAAAACGAATTTTTGTTTGCGAATCGTTTAAAATTTCTTTTACACTTATTTCTAATTTCACACTCCCTATTTCGGTGAATTTAACGGCATTAGACAAAAGGTTCATCAATACTTGTTTGATTCTAACAATGTCTATCCAAAAATAATGAGGCACATTTTTATGAATATTCAATGCTAATGCTAAGTTTTTTTGATTAGCTTCATATTGAATTAAATCGATAACTTGAGTCATTAATTCATTAACAGCTTGTTTTTCTATGTGGAGTTCGAGTTTACCGGCTTCAATTTTTGAAAAATCCAAAATATCATTTACAATTTCTAGTAGAGTATGAGCTGATTGGTTAACGGTAATCATGTGTTTTTCCTGAATATCATCCAGTTTTGTTTTCATTAATAAATCAGTAAAACCAATAATTCCATTTAGAGGTGTTCTTATTTCGTGACTCATATTGGCTAAGAATTCCGATTTAGCTTTGTTAGCTGTTTCAGCATATTCTTTTTCCTTTATTGCTTTCTCAACATCTTTACGTTTACTGATGTCAAGCATAATACCTTCAATGTATTTAATTTCCCCGTTTTTAACTACCGTATCAATAAATTCATCAATCCAAACAATTTCTTTGTTTTTGTTGATAATGCGATAACTAAGATGAAAAGCTTTTTGCTGGGATAATTTTTGAGCCGATTTGTTTAGCGTTTTTTCTACATCTTCTGGGTGTATTAAATCTTTAAATCGGATTCTTTTTTCTAAGAAATCTTCTTTTGGATATCCGGTTAGTTTTTCAATTTCATCGTTTAGATATATTTTGCTGTAATTTTCGTCATTTTCTGAAAGATAAACTGTTCCAGGGATGTTGTTGGCTAATAATCGAAATTTTTCTTCACTTTCAAATACGGCAATTTCAGTTTCAATTCGTTCGATTGAAGAGCCAATATTCATAGTTAATGTTTGTAAAATTCGAACTTCATCCTCGGCCCAAATACGATCTTCATCTAAATCATTTAAACCTAAAAAACCATGAAATTTATTTTTGACAAATATGGGTAAAAGAATAATTGAGCCTGTTTTTAAGGCTTTCAATTTTTGTTTTAAACTATCACTTTTTATTTTTGAAAGCGTATTACAATAGATTTTATTTTCGACTAATGGGGGTAATAATTCTTCAAAAAAGGGGTAAGGGAGGTTTTGATAGGCAGGATTTATTGGAGTTAATTCTTCAAAACCATCAGTCCAGCGGTATTTTTGACTAATCGTTTCGTTGTCAGGATTATTTTGGTAATAAAAACTGCGATAGGATTTGGTGGCTTTTCCAATAATAATAAGTACATCTGTAAAAACCTGATCGATATTTTTTACATTCAAAAAGCGTTCGGTACATAAGTTCATTGCTGTAAGCAAATCACTTTTATAGGTTAGTTTTTGTTCTACTTCAAGTCTTTTTTTAGACTCGAATGCTATAGCAATACTATCGGAAATTGCCCTTGAAAAGTTAATGTCTTCATTGTCCCATTGCTTAATAGTATCGGTAGTTTCTATACAAACCAATCCAACTAATTCACCATTGATAAAAACAGGTGTTTTTATAACAGAATAGATTTGGTTTTCTTCCGGAGTGGAATCAGGATATAATTCCCTGGCTATGGAGTTGTTTTTGACATTGGAAGCGACTAAAGGGGTTTTGTTTTCAATTGATAAAAAGAAGTTTGGATATTGCTCTTTGGATAAAACCATGCCACTTGCAAATTCATTTTTTTTCAAATCATAGGCTTGAAGACAACTAATTTTATCCTCCATATATTCCCAATAACTAGCCCTGTTAGCTTCTATAGTTGTGGTAGTATTTTCTAGAATTGATTTTAACTTGTTTTCTAATGTTTCGTCTGTAGAATAACTTTTGGCATTTAAGTTTTTTAAACTTTCCGTATATTTTTTGTTCTTTTCATTTCTTTTTTGTTTTTCAAAATCAATGTTTTTAATAAAAGTAATATCGCGGGCAATGCTGGAATAACCAGTTGTTTTTCCTAAATCATTGCGGCTAATCATTACCTTTTGAGCTACCCAGATCGTTTCTCCATTTTTTTTTAGGTAAGGGATTTCTAATTCAGGGAACTCTAATGTGTTTTCGGGATTGTTTTTGTAAAATGTATCTAGAATAGCGATGTAATCTTTTCGAATAAAGCTAGCAAAATGGTGGTTTAAAATTTCCTTTTCTGTATAACCTAAAGTCATTAGCGTGTAATTGTTAACAAAAACAATGTTACCTTTTAAATCAATTTCATAAATAAAATCCTGTGCATTTTGAATTAGGTTTTTGTATTGATTTTGTATTTGGATCTCATTGGTAATATCCTGACCAATACCAATAATTAAATCCTCAGAAAATTGTTTGTTTTTCCATTGAATGAATTTGAATTCTCCGTTTTTGCATTTTAGTTTTCTAACAAATATTTTGTCGTTTATTTGACTTTCAAATGATTCAGTTGCTGTTTTTTCAGGATTATCGGTTAATTGATAATAACCAAAACCCATAACTTCTTCGACTGAATAGCCCAAAATAGATTTGACATTTTCACTGCAAAAAACAATTTTATTGTTTCTGTTTTTTGCCATAATCAGCGAATTACCTTTATTGATGATTTGGTTGTTAAACTGAAATTTATCATTCAAATCCTGAAGAGACATATGCCGAATGTAATTGATAAAAACAACTATTAAAGTGTAATTGAAAATTACGGTTACTCTGTTTAGGGGTGCCAGTTTTAATAGAGAAATACTAATAAGAAATGCAAATACAAAAAAGATAAAGAACCAATATAGTTTGTGTGGTTTTAAGGTGGTGTAAGAAAAATAAATAAAGAGTAAAAAACTTAAAAAAGGAATATTATCGCTACTTAATTGAACAACATTTCTACACACATTGAGAAAGGCAACAAAGAATACAACTCGGAATATTTTTTTAATATTTTGAAAAACAAAATCAGATTTTGTACTAATATAAGCAATAGCCATCAGAACAAAAGAAATGCTTAAATTGGTTATTAACATGCTTTTGGGTCTTAACTTAAAAAACTCAAAAGTTAATTCTAAGATAAAGACAATGAGTCCTAGAAATAAAAAATAGAGCTGAAATTCTTTTTTCTCTGAGTTTTCAGGGGTATAATTTTTAATGAATTTATTACCAATAGTATATTTTATTTTATGGAACTTATAAATCAATAAAAAAATACCCAAAAATATAAAAGGAACAATGGTTCGATAAAGGTTTTTATCGATGGGCAATTGATCCATGATGTCAAACATGTTAATAGACGAAAAATTTGCTGTACCTCCAAAATTATTATTTATGAGCATTTGCAACAAAAAACTACGGATTAGTATCATTTTTCCAGGGGTTAAAAGCTAATTTTTTTTAAAAAATTTCAGACTGTGAAATTATGTTAAAAATAGCAATATTTGAAGGAAAAACGCACAGTAATTACAAAAAACAGCAATAAAAAGCTAAAGCTAATAAAAAAGCAACTTATTTAAAATCAATTATAGAGCTATATATTGCATAATACATAGAGTATAAAAAAGGAACGGTAAAAAAGAGCCCAATTAAAAACATAAAAAAGCCTACAGCAACAAATAAATAAGTAATAATCATAAGTCCTAAAAGTAATAATGGTTGTTTGGACACAAGACTAATACTGGTGTTAATGGCTTCTATAGCTTTAAAATCACTAAATATAATTAAGGGGATGTAAAGAATACTGAAGAAAGAAACTGTCATTGAAGCTATAAATCCTAATTGTGGTAATCCCGTAGTATTTAGAATTGAAGATACTCCTATGTTAAATAGTGACACTATAAAAGTTGCTAAAAACAATTCTTTAAAATACTTAAACTTATAATATTGAAAAGCAGTTGAAACATGAAATTCTTCATCAATTTCGGCACAATGAGCCATTTTAATTAGTCCAGCAAAAAAGGGAGTTATAATACAACTAAATAAGGTTATGCTTGAAATATAAATAAGCAAAAACTCATCAGAAAATTTTTTAGTATTTAAATTTTCAGGTTTCATAAACTCTTGAAAATTTTGAATCCCATAAGTAGAAGCTATAATTATAGTGGCTATTATTCCGAATAATATGGTTGAAACCAAAAGTAATAATCCGGCATATACGACAATTTTTTTATAGTTTTCGAAAGCAAGGTTGAAAACCGTTTCAAAATTTAATGAATAACCGTTGGATTTTAATTCTTGAATTTGTTCTCTATTTGATTTCATAAGTTTATAAAAGAAAGTTTTTGTGTTTTAAAAATGTAAATTTAATGTTTTGTAAAGGAATCCAAAATACTAATTAAATAGCATTCCAAATAACATCATTGGGAGTAGGTGCAGTAATAGTTAATGATTCTTTAGTAACTGGATGAATAAAAACTAATTTTCTAGCATGTAAATGAATTCCGCCATCAGGATTGCTTCTGTCAAAACCATATTTCAAATCGCCTTTTATTGGGGAACCAATAGCGGCCAGCTGCGCTCTGATTTGATGATGTCTTCCAGTGTGTAAATTAATTTCTAAAGCACTGTAATTATTAAGTTCTTTAATAACCGTATAATCTAAACTAGCTAATTTACTATCAGGAACTTCTTTAAGATGTGCTTTTGAAGTATTGTTTTTTTCATTTCTTTTAATGTAATGAACCAGTTTCCCTTCTTTTTGTGCAGGTTTGTTTTTTACAATAGCCCAATAGGTTTTTTGAGTTTCTCTATTTTTAAACAAATCATTTAGTCTTGTTAAAGCTTTAGAAGTTCGTGCAAAAACTACAATTCCTGTTGTTGGCCTGTCCAGACGGTGAACCACACCAAGAAACACTTCGCCGGGTTTATTGTATTTGTCTTTGATGTATTCTTTTACGACTTCGCTAAGTGGTTTGTCACCTGTTTTATCACCCTGAACAATATCACCTACACGTTTGTTTACTACAATAATATGATTGTCTTCGTGTAAAACCTGAAGATTATTTTTATTAGAAACTTCTTTCATTAATTGCTTTATTTGAATGCAAAAATAACAGTTTTAAAATTGTTATTTGATGCTAATGCACTAAAGACAGTAAAAGTTGAGAATAATTTCAAATAATTAATTCGTAACAAAAAAAAACAACTGTTTATTCAAATGAGTGGGATTGAATTTTGCTGCCAAAGTTTTGATAGCTGTGCGTTTTTTGACGGTATTCTTTTTTAATTGCGTATAAATCCAGCCAAAGTTTGAAAAAATAAGCTGGTTTAACTTTTGAATTTCCTTTTTCAATCCATGATTTCAACGGAATTTCATTCATTTTTTTTAAGGCACTTTCTTTACCAAAATATTTAATCATTCTAAAAAATAGTTCGACATCAAAAAGCCATTTGGATATAAATTCTTTTTGGAATAATAATTTAGCTATTTCTTTGGTAAACACTTTACAGCCACATTGGGTATCATATACTTTTAGATCCAAAATATTAGATATAAAAGTAGCTATAACCCTTCCAATAAGAAAACGACTGTTTTCACGACTAATGGTAGAACCTATTTTTCGAATTCGGGAACCAAAACAAAAAACAATATCATTTTCTAAATTGTTTTTTACAAGCATAAATTCTTCTAAAGTTGTTGCTAAATCGGCATCAAGGTAACCGATATATTTAAACTTGCTTTTAGAAGTACAATGTAAAATCCCTTTTCTTACAGCTTCGGCTTTACCGCTGTTTTTGGATAAGGAAAGTAATTCTATTTGTTCCGGAAATTGTTGTTGGAGTTTTTTTAAAACCTCTAAAGTGTTATCCTTAGAACCATCATTTACAAAACAAACGGAAGCTTCGGGATAAGATTTTAAAAAAAGCGAATATTCAATGCTCGAAATAGCATTTTCTTCATTATAACAAGGAATGACAATAAAGGTTTTTGATATTTCGAGCATTTCTTTTTTTTGGTAAATATAGATTTACCTAAGAACTACTACTTTATATAGAGTTTAAGAAAAAGTTAATATTGTTCTTTCTCGTTAGGGAAGTCTTTCGACTTTACATCTTCTACGTATTGACTTACCGCATTAGTCATTCCTTCGTAAAGATTCATATAACGACGTAAAAATCGTGGACTGAATTCGTTATTCATACCTAGCATATCATGAATTACTAAAACTTGTCCGTCTACACCCGAACCAGCTCCAATTCCAATAACGGGAATAGAAATACTTTCGGCAATTTGTTGGGCTAATTTGGCAGGAATCTTTTCTAAAACTAAGGCAAAACAACCTATTTTTTCTAAGAGTTTAGCATCTTCAATTAATTTAAGAGCTTCTTCTTCTTCTTTAGCTCTTACGGTATAAGTACCAAATTTATATATAGACTGAGGGGTTAATCCTAAGTGTCCCATTACCGGAATTCCTGCGTTTAGAATTTTTTTGATGGATTCTTTGATTTCTTTTCCACCTTCTAATTTTACTGCGTGACCGCCACTTTCTTTCATGATTCTGATAGCTGAACGCAAAGCTTCTTTTGAATCCGACTGATAACTTCCAAAAGGCAAATCAACTACTACCAAAGCCCTATTAGCTCCTCTTACTACTGAAGAAGCATGATAAATCATTTGGTCTAAGGTAATAGGCAAGGTTGTTTCGTGTCCCGCCATTACATTTGAAGCAGAATCTCCCACCAAAATCACATCGATTCCAGCCGAATCTACAATTTTAGCCATAGTAAAATCGTAAGCGGTTAACATGGAGATTTTTTCTCCTTGCGCTTTCATATCGATTAAGGACTTTGTAGTGATTTTTTTATAGTCTTTTTTTGCTGTTGACATATTTATAAATTTTGGAACTGCAAAAGTAGTAAAACAATTTTGTATGAGATGTAGAAATACTAATTTAACTATTCAATCCCACATTTCTCCTGCATCCATTTGATGGATTTGTCATTGGTTTCACCAAATCGCCAATGTCCTGAAATAGGCGTAATAACAATTTCTTTAGCAGCAGTTACCGAATTGAATGCCGAAAGCGTTGATGTAGGCGAGCAGGTATTATCATTATAACCAGCAGAATAAAAACCCGGAACTTTGATTTTTTTAGCAAAATTGACCACATCATAATATTCCATCGTTTTAATTTTTTGAGGACTGTTATTTTGGTACTTATCGCTAAACATAGAAGGCCATCCACCCGCACGATGGTATAAATAACCGCTATTATCACAAAGTGCAGGATAAAAGGCAGCAATATAATTGACTCTTTCATCGATTCCTGCCGTTACCATTGTAAGTGCGCCGCCTTGGCTTCCGCCGGTTACTGCTACGTTTTTTTGGTCAAATTCTGGAAGACTGGTCAAAAAATCAATCGCGCGAACACAACCTAAATAGACACTTTTGTAATAATAGTTGTTTTTATCTTCTAGATTGATAGCCCAATAATCGTTTAATTTCGATTTTACTTCTTGGAAATCGTTTTCAGTAATTTCAGGAGAAACTCCGTGAATTTCAGTTGTAAAACTAATAAATCCTTGATCGGCGTAAGAGGGTAGTGGAACTATTTTTTTGACACCAGCTCCTGGAGGATTGAATAATACGGGATGTTTCTCATTGTCTTTTGGTTTACTCAAATAGCCGTAAAAATAATGTCCTAATTTATAATTCTGCAATCGAACCAAATATACATCTACGGTAGCGGTTGATAACTCTGGTTTATGCGTGACTACAGCATCCATGGGGATTTTATTGTTTTCAGCTTTGGCTTTATCCCAAAAAGCTTCAAAATCTTTAGGCAAATTTACTGTAGGTTTAATTTCAAAAGGAGCATAAGCCGCTTTGATTTCATTTTTATACACATAACCATCAATTTTGGTTTGGATTTTCAGTTGACGAAAACCAGGTATACTCATCGTTCCGATATTGATTTCACCAATTCCATTGTTCAATTGAAGTACTCCTTTTTTTTCAGGAGCTAATTGTTCTGGTCCGTATTGGTATTCAATTTCCGCATTTTCAATAGGAGAGCCGTAACGTAATACACTAATTTTTATAGTTGCATCTTCATTTAGTTTATAGTTCCAGTCTGGATGGTTTGCCGTTAATACCACATCCACTAGTTTGATAGGAGCCGGACTGTTTTGAGCGATAGCATTTGAAGTCCATAAGCCAATAAATAAAATAAAAGAGAAAATTAATTTCATGCTAAAAGATTAAAATTACAAAGGGTATAATACGATTCATATTATACCCTTTGTTGATTAGTATTGCTAATGTAAATAGAATCTAGTAATTATTTGATTGCTTTGTTGTTAACTACAACGTTTTTAAGTTTGAAACCTGTAATAATACTTTTATCCATAGAATCATCTTTAGCTTCAATTTTTAAGTTTTCAAAAGTAAAATTTGTTAGTTTATCGTATTCTGTAATTTTCATATCGTAGAAAATATCGCATTTGATATCAATATTTCTCATAGTAATATTATCGCTGTACGATATTGGTGTTTCTTTTCTACCTTTCAAATCAAAAAATTGTGTCCAAGGTTTTACATAAATCATGCTTTTAGCATAACCTTTTATGTTTTCAACGGTAATGTACTCGTATTTTTGAGGCGTATCTGGACGCATTTTCAACCATAAAAGTCTAATAGCATTGTCAACAGTACAGTTGCGTAATAAGATGTTTTTATCATAGATGGATTCACTACCAACAGTTAAGGCACCATGACAGAATCCAAAATCACAATCTTCAATAATGATGTTTTGGTTTCCTCCATTGCTAGCATCTTTATCAGCCCAAGGTCCTTTTCCTCCTTTTAGAGCAATGGCATCATCATTTACAGCCATGTAGCAACCTTTAATTAACATATTAGTACATACATCAATGTCAATAGCATCCGTACTAGGTGCTTTTACAGGTGCATGCGGCGAAGTAATATGTACATCAAGGACTTTAACATTGTTGCATTGGTAATAGTGGCTAGACCAAAAACCTGAATTTTTTAGTTTTACATCTTGAACTTGGACATTATCACATTTCCAAATGAATACTAAACGTGGTCTAGATACTTCAAGATTGGTACATTTAGGGTTTTCTTTTCTTCTCTGCCAAAACGCTTCCCAGTATTTCAATCCGTTTCCATCAATAGTACCTTTTCCAGTAATGGTAAAACCATTTATTCCATAGGCATTTACTAAAGCAGAAAAATATTCAATACTTTGTCCTTCAATTCGAGATGGTATAAAAGGATAATCGTTAATGTTGTCAGAACCTTTTAAAACAGCTCCTTCAGACACATGTAAATGAGTGTTGGGTTTAAAAAACAAAGCCCCACTCATAAAAGTACCTTTTGGTATCACAACCACTCCACCGCCATTGCGGTACGCTTCATCAATGGTTTTTTGGATAGCTGCTGTTTGTACAAGAGTGCTGTCGTTTACCGCTCCATAATCAGTGATAGAAAAGAATTTGCCTAAATCACTTGGATTGACTTTAGAAGCATCTAAAAACCAAGTTGGAATTTTTGTTCCATCAGGGAAAAGATTGCTATTGTTTTTTTGCGAAAATGATTTTGGAGTAATTGCTAATAAAGCAAGAATGAATAAATAGATTTTTTTCATTTTGTTTAATAAAGGTTAATATAATGCTAGGTCATTCAAAATGGATGCCTATTTCAATCTTGAGTTTAGCCAAAACGTTTAAATTTTGGAATAAACGAAGATAAGAAAACTAAGAGCAAATAATCATCCTGTACCTGATGCAGGATACCCTTGATGATGGAAAATAATTAGCTTCAAATTAGGCTAATTAGCCTAATTTGTTGTTCTTTAAGTGGGATTGTTTTACTTATTTTTTGTTTTTCGTAAAACGAATTAAAGTATAAATCACAGTTAGTATTCCAATTGAAATAACTGTCCCAATGATTTCGTTTTGAGATAAATTGGATAAAAAATAAAGAATAATTCCTATGGATAGAATAGGAACGGTTAAGCCACCTGGAATGGTAAATTCATCGGGTTTTGATTTCTGCGTATAACGCAATTTAATTACAGCAAGAACAACTCCCAAATACACCATTAATATGGAGCTACTGGCAATAACAACTAAGCTTTCAAAACTACCAGTTGCTGCAATTAAAAAACCAATCAAAGCATAAACAATAATGGATAAGTAAGGAGTAGCAAACTTTGGATGGATTTTAGCTAAAGCACTTATTGGTACTACTCGGTCACGAGCTAAGGCGTAAAGTGTTCTTGGATTGTTTAAAATATCGCCACTCAAAAAACCAAACATTGATATAGCAGCTCCTACCGTTAGAATGATAAAACCAATTGGCCCAAAAATAACATTAGCCGTTGAAGCGAGTGGAGTAGCTGTAAATTGAGGTAATTGATTGCCTAAAACGCCTTGAGCTACAGTTTGTATCAACATATAAAGGATAACAATAGCAGTTATACTGATGAAAATAGCTTTAGGAATAGTGCGTTTGGGATTGATTACTTCACCCGAAACCACAATTCCCGATTCACAGCCTTGGAAAGCAAAAAATAAAACCAGAGAGGTTTTTCCTAATTCTTGAATAGAAGGAAAGCTTTCAATTGTTAAATTGTTTAAAGAAACGGCTTCCCAGCCAAAAATAACCAATAGTAATAACGGAATTAATTTAGCTATTGTATTGATTTTTACCAATCCAATTCCTTGTTTTATCCCAATAACATTGACAAAGGCCAAACCAGAAAAAACAATAGTTAAAAATAATATGCGCATCCATGTCAATTCAAATATAGGATGTGCTGAACCCAAAACATTGACTAAGGCATTAGAGACAGCTGCATCGGCAAGCAGGGTTCCCATAACGGTAAAAACTCCAGCTATGAAACCAGCATAAGGTCCAAAAGCCGTTTCTATATAAGAATAGACACCTCCGGTTTGGGTAACTTTGCTCGAAGCTTCGGCAAAACACAGCATGATAAGTGCCAATAAGATACCACAAAAAGCATAAGCAATAATACTAGATGCTCCCATAGAGGAGGCTACAATGGCGGGCAAGGCAAAGATTCCTGCACCAATAATTACATTCATAATATTAGCCGATAAGCCAAATACGCCAATGGTGCGTTTAAATTCTTCTTCTTTTTCTATCATCTTTTTGGGTTTAATCCTTATTTAGGTCTTAAAAAACGAAGTTATGCAAAATAATTTTTTTTGCAACAAAAGAAATCAAATTCAAATGAAAAAGTAGCGTTTTAGTAAAAATAGTGCAAGAAACTTTAACTTTTAGGCTTTTGAAAAATCATTTTTGAATTGAGCAAAGATAAAAGAATTTTATCCGCTGCTTATTCAGTAGGGAATTTAGTGATGTCCATATAAAAAATTTCCCAGCTGTGACCGTCTAAATCTTCTATGGTTCGTTGTTGCATAAAACCATAATCTTTCATTTCGGTTGGTTCAATACCGCCTGCATTAAGTCCGTTATTTACTATTTGGTTTATTTCCTCAACGCTATCTACTGATAAAGAGTATAGTGCAGCCAATTTTGTTTTTGTGTCAGCGATAGGCTTAGTTGCAAAAGATTTAAATTTTTCATGAGACAAAATCATTACAAAAATATTCTCGCTCCAAACCATACACTTTCCTTGATCATCTGAAAATTGAGGATTATTAGTAAAACCTAATGCAGTATAGAAATCCATTGATTTTTGGAGATCTTTAACTGCTAAATTGATAAATATTTGTTTTGCCATTTTGTTATGTGTTTAATTTGAATTATGCATCAGGAATGTTAGGTTCCACTAAACGTTTTAGTTTTTCTAATGATTCTTGCCAACCTAAATAACACATTTCAGTAGGTATTGCTTCAGGAATTCCTTCTTGAGAAACAAATATTTCTGTTCCGCATAAGACTTTTTTAAATGTTATTGTAGTAATCATTTCGCCTGGTAAATTTGGATCGTCAAATGTATCAGTATATTTTAGCAGTTCATTAGGTATAATTTCTAAATATTCACCGCCAAAAGAATGACTGTTTGCTGTTGTGAAATTTAGAAATGACATTTTGTATGAACCACCAATTTTAAAATCCATGTTATGTACCTTACATACAAAACCATAAGGAGGTAGCCAAGATGCCATTGCATCAGCATCTGTAAATGCTCGATATACTTTTTCTACTGGCGCCGCAAAAACTCGATGCAGCTTTACAATATTATTTTCCATAAGCTTTTAGTTTCAAATTAATTTTTTTCTGTTTTATAAAAAATAAAGAATATTCGTTTTTTAGTTAATTCCTAAATGCCAAATCTACTTTAGATAATTCTTCTTTTAACTTTGGAATAGAACTTGGTCCCAAACCATGAAACTTTAAGATGCATTTTTAATTTTTTGAAGCAGTATTTTTAGCTTCAACTACAGCAAGATTATTTATAAGTTTCCATTCGTTGTCAATGTCTAAAACGAAGGAATTATAAGAGACAAAATGATTTTCGGAACTTTCTAAGCGAAGTTTAACCATAGCAATTGTTTCACTATAATCGATACTTTCTATTGTCATTTTTCGAGCTAATCCACCAAAAATACCTTCTCTAATATTTAACAGGTATTTTTGTTTATCAATAAGGGTTACGCCCGAAGTCCCCATAAAGCCATTATTGGTTACTCTAAAGTCGTTGTGCAGCACTTTGTCTAACACAGCTACATCGCTATTGTCGCCACCTTTTACAAAATTGGTTACTGCTAGTTCTATCTTTTCTTTTGTTATCATATTTATATTTTAATTATTTTATTGATATGGTATAAGTTAGAATACTTAGTATACGCTGAATACTAAATTTTCCAACTTCTAAAACGAGTTTTTAGGCTAAACTAAAATACAAAAAAATGCTATTTCTAATAAAAAAATAAATACTTCAAGAGCTGATTTGGTAACCATTCGTTGTTTTTGAAATCGATTTATCCGTTGTTTTTTGTGTCAAAATCTACTATCCATTCGATACCGAATTTATCTCTAAACATCCCAAAATAAGAATCCCAAGGACTGTCGCAAAGAGGAACTTCAATATTTCCGCCAGCTGAAAGACCATTGAATAATTTTTCTGCTTCTTCACGACTTTCGGTGCTGATAGCTATTTTAGATCGGTTTTCGTTTTCATTTACAACTCCCATGCTTTCTGGGACATCATTGCCTATTAACATGTTTTTGCCAATTGGTAAAGCAATGTGCATGATTTTATTGGCTTCTTTTTCGGCTACAGGAAATTCATCGCTGGAAAGATCTTTCAAACGTATTATCCTTGCAAATTCTCCACCAAATACTGATTTGTAAAAATGAAACGCTTCTTCGGCATTACCGTTGAAGTTAATGTGAGGATTGATAAGTGCCATAATTTTAAAGATTTAATTTGTTAATTCAAAGCTAGCATTTAACTATAACATACATAAGGTATAATTGTGTCAAAAAAAAGGGAATATGCGTCAAGAGTTTTTATTGTGGGGCGAACGTTCTTAATTGACTAAATTAAAAAGCAAGCTTATCTAAATTTCAAATAGTAAAGCGGACTTGGGATTAAATAAGTATTTTAATCTCAAATCCGCTTAGGAATTTTTATATATTATGATAGAAATTACAAACCTAAATTAGGCAATACGAATGATTTAGTATTAGAGTGTAATCTTATCCATAAGCCAGGATTGGTGTTTAACTGCTGTGCTGCTTCCTCTTTATTAGAACTCAGCTTTGTGTGAAGCACGTTAGCATAGGTTTTGACTTTAGCAGGAGCAGAGTCGGCATCGACAACGGATTGAACAATCTTCTTGGCTTGTAAAATTGCAGCAGGCCCTAAAGTGAGGATGTATTCAGCAGCGCGACATTCTTTTTCATCACTTTCATTCACTAGGCTTCCACCAGCTTTAAACTTGCTAATGTGGTGTTCTAAAATACTGCTGGATATTGGGATTATGCCTGCAATATGATGACTTTTTGCTCCCGAAAAAGGTTTGATGTAGGCTAGGTGAGAAGCTTGATTTTCTTCTGGACCATGACCAATAAAAAAGATATCCAAACCACCTAATTCTTCTAATTTAGTCAAGTATTCAATAAGTGCCGACTCGATATCTTTGGAATCCGTGCGCATAGGGGTAAAGCTCTTTATTTTTTTGAAAAAAGCATCGCCTAAAATACGCTCAAAATCCCTAACAAAACTAAAACAATTGTCCATGCTTAAAGGAGCCAATGCATCTTGGGTAAACACATTTAGCCTAGCCAGTAGCTCATCTGCTTCTGATGTTTTAGCCAACTCACCTAGCAAACGGTGTAATTCCTGAGCTCCTCTACCGCCTAGTAAAGCAATATTAATAGCACCTTCTTTGGATTGGGCAGTGTTGTAAAGTTCTTGTAACATGGCTTGTCCCACTTCAGCCTCACTACTAAGAACAATAGGGTTTATGCCGTAATCGATAAAATTAGATTCTTGTTGCTTATTTTGTGACAACCATATATTTTCGTTGTCTACCTCTCTCGTAAATGTATTCATCGTATTGTTTTTTATTGTAAATCGTTCTTTCCAGAAAACGAGTATTTCGGGGAACGAAAATAGGAATAAAAAAGGGATTTTACAGTATTTGCAAATCGCAGCAGACTTTATTTAGTGCTTTGTCACATCGAGCGCAGTCGAGATGTTTTGTTTTAAGTAAAGGTTCTCGACTGCTCTCGAACTGACAGTGGATGGCTTTTCCATAATTCTGGTGCTTGTCTGCGGCGAGTATCTAATTAAATTATTAAGATATAATTTAGCGTTTGTAAATTGGGTATTTTGTGATAATAGTTTTTTTAACCGCGTTGCAAACGCTTTGATTTGTTTGTTGAAGTAGGTAGGCACTCGTTGTAAACGAGCGCCAGTGGGAGAAATAGACCGCAGCCAGTATGCCGATGCAGTGGAAGAAAACAACAAACGCTATCAGGAAAACCAACAATTGTACCG